>JBBQDG010000013.1:0-59272 GCA_038319435.1 Sphingomonadales bacterium
TATTCCCCACTGCTGCCTCCCGTAGGAGTCTGGGCCGTGTCTCAGTCCCAGTGTGGCTGATCATCCTCTCAGACCAGCTAAGGATCGTCGCCTTGGTAGGCCTTTACCCCACCAACTAGCTAATCCTACGCGGGCTCATCCTCAGGCGATAAATCTTTGGACTTACGTCGTCATACGGTATTAGCTCACCTTTCGGTGAGTTATTCCGTACCCAAGGGCAGATTCCCACGCGTTACGCACCCGTGCGCCACTAACCCCGAAGGGTCCGTTCGACTTGCATGTGTTAGGCATGCCGCCAGCGTTCGTTCTGAGCCAGAATCAAACTCTCAAGTTGATGACCGATCCATCAGGTGGAATAACCCAATGAAACGGTATCTCCGGGAGCCGTTCCTGCACAAATATTACAAACTGGTGTGTTTGCGTATTAGGACATTTGTTTCCAACCACTGCGGCGAACCGCAACGGCAGGTCACATTAAGGAACGGCTTATATTTGACTAGTCACCCTGAACCCGGAGGCTCCAGGAGACTAGGCCGCCGCCCACATGTCCCTTCATCTAAACCAACAATGTCAAAGAGCGACGCGTCTCATCCCCCGGTCCTTGTGAGCCCGGGCATCGGTGTGCCGACTAGAAGAGACGCAAAACGACGACCGGCTCATAGAACCCGTCCCCGCTGCTATGAAGCGGCATATATGGAAGGCTTCCCAGCCCGTCAACGCCTTTCTTGCAATTTTCTTGCAAGACCCTCGTTGCCATCTGTCCCGCTTCCGAGCGACTGGCCGAAGCCGGCTGCCCGTTGCTGGAGGGGCTAATAGGCCTGTTGGCGGGGGGCGCAACCCTGCGAATCGGAACAATCCGCATTTTTTGTGACAGTCGGATGAGAAATCAGCGTCAGGCGCCCTGGATATAGGAGCGCATCGCCGCGGCCTCGCTCTCGATCGCATCGATGCGATACTTGACCAGGTCGCCGATCGACACGAGGCCGACAAGCTTGCCATCTTCGACGATCGGCAAGTGACGGAAGCGGCGGCGGGTCATGGTCGAAAGCGCATTCAGGACGGGCGTGCCGAGATCGATCGTCACCGCCGGGGCGGTCATCGCCTCCGCGACCGGCCTATCGAGTGCGCTCGCTCCTTGCTTGCCAAGACACGTCACCAGGTCGCGTTCGGACACGATCCCGACGACCTCGCCGCCAGTCGTCACCACCAGTGCCCCGATCCGCCGCTCGGCGAGCTGCGTCACTGCCTCGGACAGCGGCACCGCCGAATCGATCGTGGCGACGTCGCCGCCCTTGTTCGCAAGGATTGCCGCGATCGACATATGTCTCTCCTGTTGTTGCGGACCGACCGCGCGAGTCCCCGCCCACTTGATCGTCTCATGGACCGCCGCCAAAGGAAAGCATATGCCGCGACCCGATCCCGTTCCCACCCCGCGCGCGACGGCGCTTCGTCGATTCGCGCGGACGATGCGGTGGATGGCGCTGCTGTCGATCGCCTGCGCCGCCATCGCGGTATGGCTCGTCGCGCGCGACGACCCCGAATGGCATTTCAACATGATGATTGCGACGGCGCTGGGGGTCGGGCTGACCGTCCTGCTCGGCACCGCGCTGATCAGCCTGGCCTATCTCAGCGACGCCAGCGGCCACGATGAGCAGGCGCATTACCCCCCGAAGGATCCCGACGAATGACCGAACTCGCCCCCAACCCGATCCTGCGCGTCGTCCCCGGGCCGAGCGACATCAACGCCAACGGCCATATTTTTGGCGGCTGGGTGCTGAGCCAGATGGACATCGCCGCCGGCATCGTCGCGTCGCGCCGCGCACATGGTTCAGTTGCGACCGTGGCGATCGAGCGGATGGAGTTCCTCAGCCCGATCCACCTGCGCGACCTGATCTCGGTCTATGCCGAGGTCGAGCGGGTCGGCCGAACATCGATGGCGATCCGGATCGAGGTCATCGCCAGCCGCAACGGCGGCGAGGAGCAGGTCAAGGTGACCAACGGCCTGTTCACCTTTGTCGCGATCGACGAACAGGCACGACCGCGGCCGGTGGATCAGGGTTAGCCTGCCGCACGAGCCCGAGACGCGCGCGTCGTCCCGGCGCAAGCCGGGATGACGACCGGCGCCCGTTCCGCTCAAGCAGCGGGCGCGATGTCCGCTTCGCCTTCGGGGCGAGCACGGCGCACGCGGCGGCGCGGCGCGGGCGCCACTTCGTCGCTCGAGTCCGCGGTTGGCGCGTCGGCCGTGACCCCAATCGCGGGCGGCAGGATGGCGAAGTCGATCCGCGGTTCATCCTGTGGCTCGGAACGCTCGCGCCGCGGACGCGGTGCGGGACGCTCGGTGCGTTCAGGACGCTCGACGGGCCGGTCAATGTCAGCCCGCTGCGGGCGCTCGCTGCGTTCGATACGCTCCGCCGGGCGCTCGACCCGTTCGACTGGACGATCATTGTCGGCGCGCTGCGGCCGTTCGGCGCGCTGGCGGTCCTGACGCTCATAGCGGTCATTGCGCTGCTGCTGCTGCTGCGGCGGCCGGTCCTGCTGCTGGCGATCCTGCTGCTGCGGCCGGTCCTGGCGCTCGTAGCGATCGCCCTCCTGCTGCCGGCGCGGCTGCTCACGCTGCTGTTGCTCGCGCGGCTGATGCTGGGGTTGCTGTTGCTGCAAAGGCTGGTCGTCGTCGCCGCCCTCATCGTCATAACCATCGCTATCGTCGTCATAGCCATCGTCTTCGACAGTCTCGCCACGCGCGCGGCGCTGCTCGTCGAACTTCGCGCGGCTTTCGCCCAGCACGCGGAAATAATGATCGGCGAACTGCAGCCAATATTCGGTCTGGACCCGGTCGCCGGCCTGCTGCGCATCGCGCGCGAGACTCTTGTATTTTTCGAGCAGTTGCGCCGCATTGCCACGCTGGCGCTGATCGCGGGCATTGCCCCCGCCACTGTTGCCCGACATTCCCTGGGGACGTTGCTGTCCACCACGACCGCGACGGCGACCGACGCCGTTCTGACGATTATTGATCAAAGAGTAGGTCCTTGTCACACGGCGCTTTGACGCACCCGATCTTGTCCTTCGGCAAGAAATCCGCCCCTCCGGGAGACCAGCGGATCGCAGATGCGAAACCGCCTTTGACCTTGGCCAAGCGCGTGAGCACTGAAACGGCCGCTGTCGTCGGAGGGTGGGAAGGCGCGAGCCCCAAGTCTGTCTGGAGCGGCCCCGTCCCTGCGCACGATCTAATCGAGTTGCCGCGAAATATGCAAGCAGTTTATACGTTTGCGACCAAAAGCGCGCGCTGCCTGCCGCCGAAATCGCACGCCAAGCGACTGGAAAGACCCGCTTTCGCGAGCACCGCCGCAGCGCTGTCGCCCTGGTCGAAGCCGATCTCGATTGCCGCCAGCCCACCCGGCGCGATCAGCCGCGCGAGCTGTGGCGCCAGCGTCCGGTAGGCATCGAGCCCGTCATCGCCGGCGAACAGCGCTTCGGGCGGCTCATGCTCGGCGACCCCCGGCCCGAGCACAGCATCGCGCGCGACATAGGGCGGGTTGGCGAGCACCAGGTCGAACGACTCGTCAATCCCTTCCGCCCAGTTGCCGATCCTGAGGTTCGCGCGCCCCGCCAGCCCGAGCCGGTCGGCATTGCGGCGCGCATATTCGAGCGCGTTGGGCGAGAAATCGACCCCGATGCCGGTCGCGCGTGGCCATTCGTCGAGCGCGGCGAGCAACAGCGTGCCGGGGCCAGTGCCAAGGTCGAGAATTCGCTTCGGTCCGGGCGTGCCGGCGAAATGCTCGACCGCGGCGGCAATCAGCGTCTCGCTGTCGGGGCGCGGGATGAGCACGCCGGGGCCAACCTCGAGCTCGATGTTCCAGAAGCCGCGGTGGCCGGTGATGTAGGCGACGGGTTCACCCGCTAGGCGGCGTTCGAGCATAGGAGCGAACCCCGGCGGCGGCCCCCCGGCGGGAGGGTCGAGCAACAGCCGATCGCGCCCGATCCCGAGCGCGGCGGCCATCAGCAATTCGGCATCAAGGCGCGGGGTATCGCTGACCCCTGCCAGCGAGCCTGCCGCCCTAGCAAGCGTCTTGGCGAGCGCGCTCACAACCCCTCCCTGTCCAGGGAGGGGAGGAGCCGCAACGCGGCGGAGGGGTGGGTAGCGAGCGAAGCGAGCCGGTCCGACGGTCGGGAGGGCTCGCTTCGCTCGCTACCCACCCCCGCTCGGCTGCGCCGAGTTGCCTCTCCCTTGGCAGGGAGGGGGAAACTACACCTCATCCAGACTCGCCAGCCGGTCGGCCTCGTCGTCGGCGATCAGCGCTTCGGTCAGTTCGTTCAAGCCCGGCCCCATCAGGATCGCGTCGAGCTTGTGCAGCGTCAGATTGATGCGGTGGTCGGTCACCCGTCCTTGCGGGAAATTATAGGTGCGGATGCGCTCCGACCGGTCGCCCGTCCCGACCATCGACTTGCGCGCCCCCGCTCGCGCGTCCGCCAGCCGCGACCGCTCGAGCTCGAACAGTCGCGTGCGCAGCACCTTTAATGCCTTGGCCTTGTTCTTGTGCTGCGATTTCTCGTCCTGCTGGATGACCACCAGCCCGGTCGGCAGATGCGTGATCCGCACCGCGCTGTCGGTCGTGTTGACCGACTGGCCGCCGGGGCCCGACGAGCGATAGACGTCGATCCGCAGGTCGGCGTCGTTGATCTGGACGTCGACCTCCTCGGCCTCGGGCAGTACCGCGACGGTCGCCGCCGAGGTGTGGATCCGCCCGCCACTCTCGGTCGCGGGCACCCGCTGGACGCGGTGCACCCCCCTCTCGAACTTGAGCCGCGCGAACACCCCGTTGCCGTTGATCGAGGCGACGGCTTCCTTGTAGCCGCCGACGTCGGATACCGACGCCGAGATCAGCTCGAACCGCCAGCCGCGCTCCTCGGCAAAACGCTGGTACATGCGCAGCAGATCGCCCGCGAACAGCGCCGCCTCGTCGCCCCCGGTCCCGGCGCGAACCTCGAGCATCGCCGCGCGTTCGTCGGCGCTGTCCTTGGGTAGCAATTGGACCGCCAGTGCGCGTTCGGCGAGCGGCAGCTTATGCTCGATCTCGGCCAGCTCCTCGGTCGCGATCGCGCGCAATTCCTCGTCGGCATCCTTGGTCATTGCCGCCAGGCTGGTGCGCTCGGCGCGCAGCCGACGGACCTCGCGAGCGGCCGCCGCGACGGGCTCGATCGCGGCATAATCCTTCGACAGCCGGACGAAATCATCGGGCGCAAGATTGCCCGCCGACATCGCCTCGCCAAGCTCATGCTTCTTCGCCTCGATCAGCGCGATCCGTTCGGAGGAGATCATGCGAGTGGGCTCGCTCTCGATATGATTATCTCGCGCACCCGATCTAAATCGGTCAATTGCGCACCAAAGCCACGCTGACTGTAACTGCCAGCATCAGCTCCAAAAGAATATGTTTGGTGCGGATTCGCTTTCAATGCCTTGTCGAACCGCTTGCGCGGACTTCCTGTAACGAAAGCCTCGGCGCTTAGTCCTGCACTACGAAGTGCGCTCACCGCAGCTCTCGCCTCTGCATTTCGCCGCTCGTCTTCTGAAACTACAGCGACCTCGATACGCTCAGCCACCGGCGCATCAATCAACATTGCCAGCCGCTCAATCCCCGCCGCCCATCCGACCGCAGGCGTGTGCGGGCCGCCGAGCTGTTCGATCAGTCCGTCGTAGCGGCCACCAGCAATTACCGTGCCCTGCGCACCCAGCTGGTCGGTGACAAACTCGAACGCCGTGTGGCGGTAATAGTCGAGGCCGCGCACCAAGTGCGGGGCGATCTCGTAGTCGACCCCCGCCGCGTCGAGGCCCGCTTTCACTGCACCGAAGAAATCCTCGGCCTCGGCGGTCAGGACCATCGGCGGCGCGCTGTCGGCGAACGGGCGGTCCCGCGGGTCCTTGCTGTCCAATATCCGCAGTGGGTTCTTGTCGAGCCGCGCCTGGCTGTCCTCGCTGAGCTCGCTCCGCACGCTCGCGAAATGCTCGACCAGTTGCGCCCGCCACGCATCGCGGCTCGCCGCATCGCCCAGCGTGTTGAGCTTGAGCCGCACTCCCGCAATCCCCAGCTCGCTCAGCAACTGCGCCCCGAACGCCAGCAACTCGACATCCGCCGCCGGTTCGCCCGACCCGATCACCTCGGCATCGAGCTGATGAAATTGCCGAAACCGCCCCTTTTGCGGCCGCTCATAGCGAAACGCCGGTCCATGCGTCGCGACCTTCAACGGCGCGAACCGCTGCCATCCTTCGGACACATAGGCCCGGCAAATCCCCGCCGTGAATTCAGGCCGCAGCGTGATCGACTCCCCCGATCGATCGTCGAACGAATACATTTCCTTCGACACGACATCCGTCGCCTCGCCCATCGTCCGGGCGAACACGGCCGTAGGCTCGATCACCGGCATCTCGACGCGCTTGAAGCCATACAGCCGCCGCACGCGATCGAATGTGGCGACGACGTGCGCGAAGCGGTCGGCCTCCTCGCCGATCAGGCTTTGCGTTCCGCGAACGGGTTGTGGAGTGGATATAGCCATTGGTCGAACGCCACTAGCGGCGCGCCGTCGCGCTGGCTAGGTTCGCCAAATGTCGATCCTCACCGCGCGCGTCGTCGCGCTCTCCGCCCTGCTCCTCTCCACTAGCGTTCTTGCCGCCAACAGCCGGCCCCAGTCACTGCCGATCGTCGAAACGATCCCGACCGCCCGCGACGTGCCGTACCCCGGAACGATCCAGCTCGACGTCACGGCGACCGATCTCGATCGCGGCATCATCGAGGTGCGCGAGACGATCCCGGCGGCGCCCGGCCCGCTCGTCCTGCTCGCGCCCAAATGGCTCCCCGGCAACCACGGCCCGACCGGCCAGATCGACAAGCTCGCCGGCTTCGCCTTCACCGCCAACGGCCAGCCGCTCGCCTGGCGACGCGACCCGGTCGACGTGTTCGCCTTCCACCTCGATGTTCCCGCCGGCGCGACCAGCGTCGAGGTGCGCTTTCAATATCTCTCGCCGACCGCCGAGGACCAGGGGCGGATCGTAGTCACGCGCGAAATGTCGAACATCCAGTGGGACGCGGTGTCGCTCTATCCAGCGGGCACCTTCGTGCGGAATATCCCGACCATCGCCAGCCTGACCATCCCGGCCGGGTGGAAGGCGGCGACCGCGCTCCGTCCGACCGCAACCTCGCCCGGCAATCGCATTACCTATGGCGAGGTCAGCTATGACACGCTGATCGATTCGCCGGTGTTCGCGGGCAAATATTTCCGCGCCGACGATCTCGGCCACGGCGTGACGCTGAACACCGTCGCCGATTCGGCCAAGGAACTGGTCGTCCCCGCCGCCGTCCTCGCGAAACATCGCGCGCTGTCGGACCAGGCGGTCAAGCTGTTCGGCGCGCGCCACTTCGACCATTATGACTTCCTCCACGCGGTCACCGACCGGATGGGCGGGATCGGGCTCGAGCATCACCGGAGCTCGGAGGACCAGAACGACCCGGGTTATTTCATCGACTGGGAAGCGAGCGTCGCCGACCATAATCTGCTGCCGCACGAGTTCACCCACAGCTGGGACGGCAAGTTCCGTCGTCCGGCCGACCTGTGGACCCCCGACTATCGCACCCCGATGCAGGACAGCCTGCTGTGGGTCTATGAAGGCCAGACGCAATTCTGGGGGACCGTGCTCGAAGCGCGCTCGGGAATGTCGACCAAACAACAGGTGCTCGACAAGATCGCGCTCGCCGCGGCCAATCTCGACAACCAGCCGGGGCGGCGCTGGCGGCCACTCGGCGACACGACGAACGACGAAATCATCTCCAATCGTCACCCCGAGCCGTGGAACAGCTATCAGCGCGCGATCGACTATTACCAGGAAGGGCTATTGATCTGGACCGAAGCGGATATGGTCATCCGCGAGAAGAGCGGCGGCAAGCGCTCCATGGACGATTTCGCACACGCCTTCTTCGGCATCAACGACGGTGACTGGGGCGAAGTGACCTACACCTATGACGATGTCGTGCGCACGCTCAACCAGGTGCAACCCTATGACTGGGCCGGGTTCCTCAAAGCGCGAGTTGACGATGTCGCCCCGGCCGCACCGCTCGCCGGCTTCACCAACTCGGGCTATCGGCTGACCTATGGCGAGAAACCGACCGAGACGGCCAAGGCAGTATTCAAGTCACGCAAGGTCGCCGACTTCAGCTATTCGCTCGGTTTCCAGGTCGGCAAGGAGGCCAAGCTGGCGGACGTCCGCTGGGGCTCGCCCGCGTTCCAGGCGGGGCTGGTCAATGGCGCTCAGCTCATCGCGGTCGATGGCCACAGCTACAGCGACGAAGTCATGTCCGATGCGGTCACCGCAGCGAAAGGCGGAACCGCGCCGATCATCCTCACCGTCAAGCGCGGCGACGAGGTGAAGACCTACTCGCTGCCCTATTACGGCGGGCTGCGCTATCCGCGCTTCACCAAGGCCGGGTCGGGCGAGGGCGCGCTCGACAAGCTGCTCGCGCCGCGCTGATCGGGTTATGACAGCGAGATGAAGGGGTTGCTCTGGCTGTCCGAGCAGCTAGAGCGCCGCACATCATGAATATCGACCTCATCCCCGCCGGGGACAACCCGCCGCACAGCATCAACGTGCTGATCGAAGTGCCCATTGGCGGCGAGCCGGTGAAATATGAGTTCGACAAGGTTTCGGGCGCAATCTTCGTCGACCGCATCCTCCACACCTCGATGCGCTATCCCGCCAACTACGGCTTCGTGCCCCAGACATTGGGCGGCGATGGCGATCCGATTGACTGCCTCGTCATGAACCGCTGGGCGCTGATGCCGGGCAGCGTGATCCGCTGCCGCCCGGTCGGCGTGCTGTTCCTCGAGGACGAAGCCGGCGGCGACGAGAAATTGCTCGCCGTGCCCGAGATCAAGACCACCCCTTATTATGCCGACATCAACGAGGCGACCGACCTGCCCGGGATCGTGCTCCAGCAGATAGAGCATTTCTTCACTCATTACAAAGACTTGGAGCCCGAGAAGTGGGTTCGCATCGGCCACTGGGACAATGCCGCAGCGGCCAAGCGGGTCATCATCGAGGCGATCGAGCGCGCGAAGCAGGCGAAGGGCTAGCCCGCTCGACCTGCCCCCCCGCCGCGCCCGAAGAATCGGCTGGGGATGAACAGTTTGCGCAGGGTGATCCCAACCGTCCGTCCGATCGGATCGAGCAAATCCTGCTGATATCCCAGCGGCACGATCCCGAAATTGTCACGCACCCGCTGGCGTTCGTTGAGCAGATTCTTCGCCTCGAGCCGGATCGATGTGCCCCGCAACCACGGGTGCTTCGCCAGCAACGCCAGATTGTCCCCCGGGTTGATAAACAGACGCAGGTCGAAGGTCGCCAGCGGCTCGAACTCAAGGTCGCCGTTGGGGCCACCGGTGATCTGCGTTGCGCTGCGGTAATTGGCCGAGAATCTCAGGCCAATGCCATTGTTGAAATAGCCCGCCTGCGCTTCGACCGAGTGGCGTGCACGGCCACCGCCCGACCCGCCGCTCGCCGCCGATCCCGAAAGGAAATTCAGCTCGGGCAGGCCCTGGCGAATGACTGCCTTGTCGACCAGCGCAATCGTGTCGGTCAGCGAGAAGGTCAGCCGCCCGCGCTGGCCGAACCCGCCAGCACCGCCGCCGCCTCCACCGAAGCCCCCGCGTCTACTGCCGTCGGGTCGTCCGCTTCCGCCACTCTGCTCGCGCGCCCGGCGGAACTGGTCGATCAGCGCTTGCGGCGGCGCGGCGGATTTGAGCGGTTTGGTGAAATCAAACCCGATTCGGACGACTTGACTGCGCGCGCTGTCGTAATTGACCGGCCGGAAATCGACCGCGGTCAGATTCCCCAGATTATCGCGCGTAAACCGTCCCGGGAACGCCGCTTCGATCGCGGCGCTCTGCCCGGGGAAGGTCTGCACCGGGTTGGTCAGCCGCGAAGAGACAAAGTCGGCGCGCAATTTGAGGTCGGTTTTCTCCCACGGCTGCCAGTTGGCGCCGAGCTTCCACACGTTGCGCCGATCGCCGAGCAGACCCGGATTGCCACCGGTCGTCGCGGTGACGAGCACGGTGCGCCCCTGCGTATAATCGAACACCCGCGATCCCGACGTCGTCAGGACCGGGTCGCCAAGATTGCTGACCGAGGGGACGCCCTCCTCGCGGGTAAAGCTGGTAATCAGATTGAGCCGCGGGGCAGGCGACCAGTTGGCTCCTGCGCCGAGCGTCGTCAGGGTCCCGAAGTCGCTGAAATGATCGACCCCGGCATTGGCGTTGAGCGTCAGCGACCCGATCGCGCCGAGCGCTCCGTTCCGCTTCGCAATTGGAATATCGACGCTGGCCGATGCCGCCTCGTGGGTCCGCCCCAGCTGCGCGCTGTTGCTGACCCCGGCGCGGCTCGCCACCGTGTCGAGATGAAGCGTATCGGCGGCCAGCTTGAAGGTCACATTGGCGCGCCCCGCAGGGAGCGTCGCCAGCGGCCCGTTGAGCGTCCCGTCGATCCCCGCCGACTGTCGCGTCGCGCGCGAATCGTCGCGCGGCAATGCGGTCCCGGCGAAATCGGCACCGCGGTCGCTGTTGGTCACGCTGCGGCTGAGATCGCCAATGCTCGTCGCCGACCAGCGCCAGCGCTGCTTCTGGCCGTTGAGCGTCAGCCCGAGGTGCGCCGCGTCGGTCGAGCGGTCGCGGGCGAGCGCTCCCAATGCGGGGAAGCCCTGCAACGTCGTCACTCCGCCATTGGTCACGCTCGCGGTCGGGATGCCGAACAGGCTGCGGCCTTCGGTGTGCGACGCCTCGGCGTTGACCGTGGCCGACACGTCGCCGAGCACGCTGCGGTTGATCACCACCCCACCGCGCACCAGCCGCTGCGACCCGACCAGCGTGCGGAAATCGCGCGGGTCGAGAGGCAGCGGCTGGGTCGGGATTGTCTGGAGCGCAATCTCCCGCTGGCTTTCGCCGAGCGCCGAATTTCCCTCGGCATGAAGGTTGAATTGAGTGCGCCCGGTCTTGCCGATCATCAGCCGCGATATATCGCCCTCGCCGGTGCCATAGCCGCCGTCCGTGGCGTGCTCGCTCTCAACCCGAACCGCAGTCGAGCGAAAACGCTGGCGAAGGACCATGTTGACCACCCGCTGGTCGGCCGAATAGCCGTATTTCAGCGCGACTTCCTCGGGCAATATTTCGACCCGTTCGATCGCCTCGGGCGGCAAGTCTCGGATTTCCTGGAAGCCCGAAATCCGCTGTCCGTTGAGCAGGATCACCGGCCCGCCGCCACCCCCGCGCCCGCGTGCGCTACCGGTCTCGGGCGCGATCGCGGCGAGCAACTCGGTGATGCTCGTTGCTCCCGTGGCGCGGATGTCGCGCGACGACAGCGTATTTTCGGGCGGGATGTCGCCAACGACCGATCCGCGCGGCCTCGTCCCGGTGACAATGATATCGCCGCCCTCCTCGCTATCGAGCGGGTCCGCCTGATCCGAGGGCGTCGGCGGTGCTGATGGGGCGGTTGTCGCGGGCTGGACAGCCTGCGGCAAGATCGGCGCATCTTGTGCAAGGGCAGGTGCGGGAAGCAGGAAGAGGCTCGTCGAGGCGAGCAAGGCGACGTGAAAGTTCATGAGAAGTCCAAACAGTCATGAAAAGGATTGGGTCCGTGACTGGCGGGGCAAAGATGAAGCTGCCATGACAAGAACGAACTTTTCGACCAACGGGAGTATTGACGTGATCAAAAGCCGCCTGATTGTCGGCCTGCTCGCCACCGCGCTCGCCACCCCGATTTGCGCCGCCGGCCCCGCCGAAGAAGCGACCCGCGCCGCCATCGCCCGTGTCCAGCAGATCGACCCCTCGATCAACGCTGTCCTTGCTCTCGACCCCACCGCGATCGCCCAGGCGCGTCGCGTCGACGCCAGCGGCCTGCGCGGTCCGCTCGTCGGGGTACCGATCCTGATCAAGGACAATATCGAGGTTGCCGGGCCGCTCCCGACAACCGCCGGCAGCCTCGCGTTGATCGACAACGTCACGGGCCGCGACGCCCCGCTGGTCGCTCGCCTGCGTCAGGCCGGCGCGATCATCCTCGGCAAAACCAACCTCAGCGAATGGGCCAACATCCGCTCGAGCCACTCGATCTCCGGCTGGAGCGCGGTCGGCGGACAGACGCGCAACCCTCACGCTCTTGATCGCAACCCATGCGGATCGTCGAGCGGATCGGGCGCGGCGGTAGCAGCAGGCGAAGTCGATTATGCCATCGGCACCGAGACCGACGGTTCAATCACCTGTCCCGCCTCGCTCAACGGCGTCGTCGGGTTCAAGCCGACCGTGGGCATGGTCAGTCGCACTCACGTCGTGCCGATCAGCGCCAGCCAGGACACTGCCGGCCCGATCACTCGCACCGTCCACCAGGCGGCGGAGCTGCTGAGCGTGATCGCCGGAAGCGATGCTGCCGACCCCGCCACGCGCCAGGCCGACTCCCATCGCGCCAATTTCGCCGCCGCGCTCAGCCCATATTCCCTTCGCGGCGCGCGGCTCGGCGTGATGCGCTTTGCCTCGACGACCCAGCTCGACCTGGCGTTCGAAGCGGCGCTGGCCGTGCTCAAGGCGCAGGGCGCGACGCTGGTCGAGATCAAGAAGTTCGACGACAAGGCGATCGGCGACAATGAGGGCAAGGTGCTCAACGCCGAATTGAAGGCAGGGCTCAACGCCTATCTCGCGACGACCCCGGCTTCGGTCACGACCCGAACGCTGGCGCAGGTCATCGCCTTCAACAAAGCGCACGCCGCGCAAGAAATGGGCCTATTCGGACAAGAAACATTCCTCGAGGCCGAGAAGACCGCGGGCCTCGCGGACCCGGCCTACAAGGCGGCGCGCGCGACCAGCCTCGCCGCCGCCGGGGTCAACGGCATCGACAAACTGCTCGCCGCCGACAAGCTCGACGCACTGGTCGGGCCGACAGTTGGCCCGGCGTGGAAGATCGACACGGTCAACGGCGATCAGTTCAGCGGCGGCGGCGCGGGCAGTCTCGCGGCGGTTGCGGGCTACCCGCATCTGACGGTGCCGATGGGGGCGGTGCGCGGGTTGCCGGTCGGCCTCAGCTTCATGGGCGCCAAATGGAGCGACGCGCGCATCCTTTCGTTCGGTTTCGCCTATGAACAGGCCAGCCACGCGCTGGTCGCACCGCGCTTCCCGCGCTCGATCGAAGAGACGCCGGAGATCGCGCGCCAGCTCGGCCGCCGACGCTAGGCCGTTACCCGCAACCCTGCGATCGCTGCGACGATGACGAGGATCAACAGCATCCGCACCGTCGTCGTCGGCTCGTCGAAGAACAACATGCCGACCGCGACCGTGCCGACCGCGCCGATCCCGCCCCACACCGCATAGGCGGTGCCCATCGGGATCGTCCGCGCCGCCCGTTCGAGCAGCCCCATCGACAGCGTCACCGACACCAGGAACGCCGCCGTCCACAGCAGGCTGCGAAAACCATCGACAAAGCGCAGCGAAGTGGTGAACCCTACCTCGAACAGCCCACCGACAATCAGCAGCAACCACGCCATCATGCCCCCTTCGCGCTGGACGTCAGGTCGCCAAGCGCTATCGTGCCCGCCATGGCGACGCGCAAGACCCTCGGCAACCGTATCGCGCCAACGCGCTTCATCATTTTCTTCGTGATGCTGGGTGCCAGCGTCGCGCTCGCGACGATCGTCACGCCGTGGTGGCTGTCGGTGATGCTCGGCTTCGATCTGTCGGCGCTGGTGTTCATCTTGAGCTGCATCCGGCTCTATCGCACCTCGAACCATGTCCACATGCGCGAGGTCGCGGTGGCCAATGACGCCAATCGCACCGTTCTGCTCCTGCTCGCGTTCGCGCTCGCGGTGGTAATCCTGGTCGCGGTCGGCAGCCAGATGTCGAGCGACACCCACACCACGCCGATCGACATCGCCATCACCATCGCCACGCTGCTGACCAGCTGGTTCTTCGGCAACACCGTCTACGCGCTGCATTATTCGCACCTTTATTACACCAGCGACGATGGCGGGAAGGACCAGGCCGGCCTCGAATTTCCCGGCGGCGACAAGACCCCGATCTTCTCCGATTTCGTCTATTTTGCCTTCACGCTGGGCGCCGCGCTGTCGACCGCCGATACCAATATCACCTCGCCCCACATCCGCCGCGTCGCCACCGCGCACAGCATCGTCGCGTTCATCTATAATGTCGGGGTGTTCGCGCTGACCGTGAATTTGCTCGCGGGCAAAAGCTAGGCCGAGCCTTCCAGCGTCGGATGCTCGACCGCCCTTGCGGCGATGAAGCAGCCGGCCAGGATCAGCGCCGCACCAGCCAGGGTGAACGGCGATACCTCCTCGCCGAAGCGCAGCCAGCCCAGCGCCATCGCCCACAGGAAACTCGAATATTCGGTGCTCGACAGATAGCCCGCCCCGGCCCGCGCATAGGCCCAGGCGAGCAGCAGGTTCGACGCCAGTGCGAGGGATGCGGCGATGAGCAGCTCGATCCAGTGCCCCGAAGGCAGCGCCGGAATGCCCGCAACGGGTACGGCGGCGAACATGGTCAGGAAGAAGACGAGGTTCTGGAACAGCGCGATCTCGACCGGTTTCGCCGCCAGCGCCTGCTGACGCATGATGACGATATTCCACGCATAGATCACCGCCGAGACGAGAATCGCACCGCTCCCGAGCAGCGCGTCGCGACCCATTTGCGCGCGCGCCTGCCCCAGGAAGATCACGATTACCCCGAGCGCGGCGAGCAGTGATGCGCCGATCGCCTTGCGCCCAAGCGGCTCGTGCAGGACCAGCGCGGCGAGGACCAGCGCGAGCAGCGGCGCGATAAAGCTCAGCGCGACCGCCTGCGCCATCGGCACGCGCGCCAGGCCCCAGAAGAACAGGACCGACATGACCGCCGTGATCATCCCACGAATGACGTGCAATCGCATCGCCGCGCGACTCGGCCGCCCCGGACGGACCACCAACGCCAGCAGCGCCGCCAACCCCAGGCCGACCATCGAGCGATAGAACATCGTCGCATAGGCGCCGCCGGCGATGACCAGCGCCTTGATCACCATGTCCATGATCGAGAACAGCCCGATCCCGGCGATCGCGGCGGCATAGGCGGGCAGGGGAGATTGGCGCGGCGGAGACACGCCCGCGTCTTACCCGATCTGCGCGATCAGGCTAGCGCAGCACCATCTTGTCGCCGCGCATCTCGACGCTGCCGAGCCGGGTCAGCACCGACTGGCCGAGCAGATTGACCTCGAGCCCCTCGAGCACCACAGCGTCGACATTCTCGACCGTCCGCCCGGCGACCTCGATCCGATCGAGCGTCACCAGCTTGCCGCGAGTTGCCCCCGATGCGCCCGAGCCGACCACGGTAAAGCTCGACGGATCGACATAGAGCCCCGCCGCCCGCGCCGACTCGACCGTCAGCGCAACCGTCGTCGCACCGGTGTCGACGACGAATGGGATCGACGATCCGTTGACACTGGCGTCGGTGTAGAAATGCCCGCCCGGTCCGCGCTCGATGCTGGTCTCGCCGCCGTAAGAAGGGGAAATGCTGGTCTCGTCCGCGGCGCTGTCATTCGAGCTGCCGCGATACGATGACGATCCCGAGTTGATCAGGATTTGCTGATTGAGCTGGGCCTGGCTCGGCTTGCCGTTTGGTATCGCCAGCCCGGCGACCACCGCAATTGCCAGCACGACGTAGGCGAAGCGTTCCATCGGTCCGGGAATAAGGAGCGATGCTTGCCAAAGCGTTAGCGTTTACTCCGCGGCGGCGAGTTCGGGCGTTCCCGGGGCGGCGGTGGCGCCCGCCTCGATCTCGGCCGCCTTGGCCTCGACCAGCTTCACGATGTGGTCGATCATGCCTTCGTCCTGGACATGATGGTCGGTCACTCCTGACAGATAGACCATATGCTTGCCATTGCCGCCGCCGGTCAGCCCGATGTCGGTCTCACGCGCCTCGCCCGGGCCGTTGACGACGCAGCCGAGCACCGACAGCGACAAGGGCGTGCGGATATGCTGGAGCGCGAGTTCGAGCTTCTCGACCGTGCGGATCACGTCGAACCCCTGCCGCGCGCACGACGGGCACGACACCACGCGCACCCCGCGATTGCGGATGCCAAGCGACTTGAGCAGTTCATAGCCGACACGGACTTCTTCCTCGGGCTCGGCGGAGAGCGAGACGCGGATCGTATCGCCGATCCCGGCCCACAGCAGCGAGCCCATGCCGATCGCCGATTTGACCGTCCCGCCGATCAGCCCCCCGGCTTCGGTGATGCCAAGATGGAGCGGGCAATCGACTTGATCGGCGAGTTGCTGGTAAGCGGCGACCGCCAGAAACAGGTCCGACGCCTTCACCGCCACCTTGTAGTTCTGGAACCCGTGGTCCTCGAGGATGCGAATATGGTCCAATGCGCTTTCGACCAGCGCTTCGGGGCACGGCTCGCCATATTTCTCGAGCAGATCCCTTTCCAGGCTGCCGGCATTGACCCCGATGCGGATCGCGCAGCCATTGGCGCGCGCGGCGGCAACCACTTCGGCCACTCGGGCAGCCGACCCGATATTGCCCGGGTTGATCCTCAGGCACGCCGCTCCGGCATCGGCCGCTTCCAGCGCGCGTTTATAGTGGAAATGGATGTCGGCGACGATCGGCACCTTGGACGCCAGCACGATTTCGCGCAGCGCGGCGGTGCTCTCCTTGTCGGGACACGACACGCGAATGATGTCGACCCCGGCCTCCTCACACCGGCGGATCTGGGCGATCGTCGCGGCGGCGTCCGACGTCGGGGTATTGGTCATCGTCTGGACGGTGACCGGCGCATCGCCGCCGACGGCGACACTGCCGACCATGATCTGGCGGGATGTTCGGCGCCCGATATGGCGCCACGGACGAAGCGAGGACATGGGCCCCATATAGGCCTGAACGATGACAAGGGAAATTCCCGTCGTCACAAAGCCTTGGTAAGGGGCGACGATGCTCGATCATATCGTCCGCGCCGCGCTTGCCGCCGCCGCCCTCTTCGCCGCCGCCCCCGCCACCGCCTACTGGGAATATGGCCACCAGACAGTCGCGAAGATCGCCTTCGCCAGCGTCCGCCCGGCGACCCGCGCGAAACTCACCGCGCTCCTGCGCCACGGCGACCTGCTCGGCACACCCGAATGCGCGGTGACCGACATCGCGAGCGCCTCGACCTGGGCCGATTGCATCAAGCCGTTGAAAGACCCGGCGACCGGCAAATCGCGCTTCGGCTACGCCTATAACTGGCACTTCCAGGACGTCGACGTGTGCCAGCCGTTCGACCTTGCCGCGCCGTGCAAGGACGGCAATTGCCTGAGCACCCAGATCGTCCGCCAGCAGGCGCGCCTTGCCGATCGGCACCTGCCCCTTGCGGACCGCGTCCAGGCGCTCGCCTTCCTGACCCATTTCGTCGGCGACCTGTCACAGCCGCTCCACGCCGGCGAGCATCACGATCAGGGCGCCAACAAGGTCAAGGCGAACTACGGCGTCATCGCGGGGCGCACGAACTTGCACAGCATCTGGGACGGCTACCTCGCCGAACGCGCCATCTCGACCCCGCCCGGCGGCCCCCTCGGCCTGCTGCGCACCACTCCCCGGTCAGAACGCCGCGCGATGGTCGCGGGCAACGTCACCGACTGGAGTCGCGACAGCTGGCAAGTCTCGCGCGACACCGTCTACGGCTCGCTATTCGCCGACCCCTGCGCACCGCACTCCGGCGAACGCCCGGTGGTCGACGAGGTGATAGTCCAGCGCCTGATCCCCGCCGCCCGCCGCCAGGTCGTCGCCGGCGGCCTGCGCCTGGCGAAACTGCTCGACGCCGCACTTCGTTAGTCGTTGCTCCCCCAGCGCCACCGCCACCCGCCGCGGGTCGTCTTCGCGGTTATGACAAGCAGAACGATCGTGGCTGGGACAAGGACTGCGACCACCACGAGCGGCCGGTCGGCGAAGAACATTCCTGCGCCGATCCCGAGCGCAACGAACGCGATTGTCACCACCCATCCCTGCCAGCTGATCGGCGGCCCCGAACCCAACCCATAGCGCTTCGGCGCGAACCATTCGGGACCCTCGCTCACTTGCGCACGCCCGTGACGAACGACGTGATCGCCTCGACCAGCCCCGGTGCCAGTGGCAGCGATGGATCGGCATAGGTCGCGGCGTTGGCCTTGCGCTCCGCCGGGGCGAGCTTGAGCACATGATTCATCCCCGGCACGACGACCAGCTTCGCCTTCGGCTGCGCCGCCGCCAGCCGCTCGGCATCGCCACGCGAAACCTGGAGATCGTTGCCGCCCTGGACAATTAGCACCGGCACGCTCGCCCCTTTCGCCAATGCGGCCGGATCGTAGCGAAAAGCGTCGATCAAGAAGTCCTGCACCTTGGGATTGAACAGCCCCTTCGCCAGTGCCGGGTGCATCGCCGCCACGTCGACATGCTTGCCTGCCTTGAGCGCGGTCAGGGCGACATCAACCTGTCCCACGATCGGTGTGTTCGCCGCAGTTGCCGCGACCTGTTCGCGGATGATCACGTCGAGCGGCCGCCCCGGTGCCGCGATGAGCACCAACCCGCACACCCCCGGCTGTTGAGCCGAGGCGAGCGCGACCAATCCGCCCTCGCTATGCCCGGCGAGCCAGATGCACTTCGCCCCGGTCGCCAACCGCGCCGCCGCGACCCACGCCGCCGTGTCGGCGACATAAGCGCCGATCGTCACGGCATTGGGATCGCCCGCCAACTTGCTCCCGAACATGCCCCGCTTGTCGATCCGCACCGTGGCGACGCCCTTGTCGGCGAGGGCGTCGGCCAGCAGCCGGTAAGGCGCGGCGCTTACCCCGAGCGGGTTGTTGCCATCGCGATCGGTTGGTCCTGACCCCGGGATGATCAGCACCGTCGCCCGCGCCTTGCCCGCTGGCCGCAGCAGCGAACCCGCCAGCGCACCGGCGGCGATTCGTTCGAGCTTTACGGCAGGCATCGGCGCGCCCGCGATCATCAACGCCATCAACAAACTCATCTTGCATCCTCCTTCGGCGGACGCCCGCGCCGCACCGGCTGCGGGTCACCCAATTTCACGCCCCGCGCGCGCAATGCCTCGCGCAGCAGATACTCGACCTCGGCATTGGCGCTGCGCAAGTCGCACGCCGCCAGCCGCTCGACTGCCGCCCATAGCGCGGGATCGACCCTTAACGGAAAGGCTTTCCGCTCAGTCACTTACTGGTAAAGCGAACCAGCGTTGACGATCGGCTGCGTATCGCGCTCGCCGCACAAGACGACCATCAGGTTCGACACCATCGCCGCGCGGCGCTCGTCGTCCAACTCCACGACATTCTTCGCGCTGAGCATCTCGAGCGCCATTTCGACCATCCCGACCGCGCCCTCGACCATCGTCTTGCGCGCCGCGACCACCGCCTGCGCCTGCTGGCGACGAAGCATCGCCCCGGCAATCTCCTGCGCATAGGCCAGATGCGTGAAGCCGCACTCGTCGACCGTGATCCCCGCGACCGCCAGCCGGTTGATCAGCTCCTGGCGAAGCTCGATCCCGACCTGGTCGTGATTGCCGCGCAGCGTGATTTCCTGATGCTCGAAATCGTCATAGGGATAGCGCGATCCGATTGTGCGCACCGCCGCTTCGACCTGGACCATGACGAACGCCTTGTAATCGTCGACATCGAACAGCGCCTGCGCGGTGTCGGTCACGCGCCACACAATCTGCGCCGCCATTTCGATCGGGTTGCCGCGCAGATCATTGACCTTGATCTTGTCCGAAATGACGTTGTTCGAGCGGACCGAAATCTTCTTCTTGCCCATCCACGGCCAGGTCCAGCGCAAGCCCGTCACCCGGTCGGTCCCCTTGTACGACCCGAACAAAGTGATCGCCGCGGCCTGATTGGGCTGGAGCATGTAGAACCCCGGCGCGATCAGCAGCAACCCGAGCGGACCCACGATCACCGACAGGATCGGCAACATCGTGAAATGCTCGGTCGCCAGGTTGAACACGCCAAAAATTTGCAGGACAATCAACAGCGCCAGCGCGCCGAGCATGGCATAGCCGCTCATCGTCCCCGCCGCCCGTTCCTGGCTCGCATTGAGTTTGGATTGAATCAAATCGGTCACCGTCAATCTCCCCATTAATTGATATCAATTTAATATCATTCGACGCCGAGTCAACCCGCCCTCGTCATCCCGGCGAAGGCCGGGACTCTGCGCGACAGCAGGCAAGGGCCCTTTTTGTGTGAGGGTCCGGGTCCCGGCCTTCGCCGGGATGACGTTTGCCACTATAGGGGTCCAATGAGCTGGACCCTGATGATCCACGGCGGCTGCGGCGCGATGCGGCCCGACAAGCTGCCTCCCGAACAGGAAGAACGCGCCCGCGCCGGCCTCGCCGCTGCGCTCGACGCGGGAGAGACCATCCTCGCGCACGGCGGCTCCTCACTAGACGCCGTCGAAGCCGCCGCGCGTGTCCTCGAAGAAGACTCCGCCTTCAACGCCGGGCGCGGCAGCGTGATGACCGCGCAGGGCCAGTGCGAACTCGATGCTGCAATCATGGACGGCCGCGACCGCCGCGCTGGTGCGGTCGCGGGATTGCGCACGACCCGCGCCCCCGTCAGTGCCGCCCGAGCGGCGATGGAGCATAGCCCGCACATCCTCCTGACCTACGCCGAAGCCGACCGCTTCGCCAAAGCCCAAGGCCTAGAGCAAGTCGCCAACGACTGGTTCGTCATCCCCGAACGTCGCGCTCAGCTCGACAAGATCATGGCGGCGGGCGGTCAGTTCGACACCGACATCAAATATGGCACGATCGGCGCGGTCGCCTGCGACTCGCACGGCCACGTTGCCGCCGCGACGTCGACCGGCGGCCTCACCGCCAAACGCTGGGGCCGGATCGGCGATTCGCCGCTAATCGGGTCGGGCACCTACGCCGACGACCGCAGCGCCGCGGTCTCCGCCACCGGGCTCGGCGAAGCCTTCATCCGCGCCGTCGGGGCACACGAGCTGGCGGCCAGAATGCGCCTCGCGGGCGACACGCTCCAGCAAGCCCTCGACGCCGTCCTCGCTGACGTCTCGTCGCTCGGCGGCAACGGCGGCCTGATCGCCGTCGCTCCTTCGGGCGAGGCCGCGTGGGGCTTCACCACGCCGGGAATGTACCGCGCTCGCGCTACCCCCGGCGCCCGCGAAATCGCGGTCTATTCCGAACCCGCTCGCCGATAGGGCAACATCGCACTCAGCGCGCCCAGCTCATGCCGGATCGCCTCCCTCTCGCCTTCGACGAAAGACCGCACCGCCCGCCTGAAATCCGCATTCGGCAGATAATGCGCCGAGCGAGTCACCACCGGCTCATACCCCCGCGCCAGCTTGTGCTCACCCTGCGCGCCGGCCTGCACCGACCCCAACCCATTCGCGATCGCCCACTCGATCGCCTGGTAATAGGAAAGCTCGAAGTGGAGGAACGGCACCTCCTCGTCGCACCCCCAATAGCGGCCGTAGAGCGTGTCGGACCCAACAAGATTGAGCGCCCCCGCGATCGGTCTCCCCTCCCGCACCGCGAGCAGCAACAACACCGCCTCGCCCATCGCCTCGCCCAGTCCGTCGAAGAACTCGCGCGTCAGATACGGTTGACCCCACTTGCGGCTCCCCGTATCCTGATAAAAGCGCCACATCGCCGCCCATTCGGCGCGCCCGATCTCACCCCCGCGCAGCGCGACAAATTCAAGTCCCTCGCGAGCGCCAGCCCGCTCCTTGCGGATCGCTTTGCGCTTGCGGCTCGCCAGCGCGCCCAGGAAATCGTCAAAGCTCGCATAGCCGCGATTATGCCAGTGATATTGGATCCCCTCGCGGACCAGCCACCGCCGCGCTTCAAACTCACCGACCTCCTCCTCGGCGATGAACGTCGCATGCGCCGAGCTCAGCCCGTTCTGCACGACGATTGCCTCCGCCGCCGCGATCAGCGCTTGCGGCCTCGCCCCGAGCAACCGCCGTCCCGGCACCGGTGTGAACGGCACCGCGATCTGGAGCTTGGGGTAATAGTCGCCGCCCGCTCGGCTCCACGCCTCGGCCCAGCCATGGTCGAAGACATATTCCCCCTGGCTGTGCGATTTCAGATAGGCCGGAGCCGCCGCCGCCAGTTCACCGTCCGCGCCATCGATCAGGATCGGCGCCGGGCTCCACCCGCTGTGCCCGCCGACGCTGCCGCTTTCCTCGAGCAAGGTTAGAAATGCGCGGCTCGTAAATGGATCGCGCCCGCCAAGCACGTCCCACCCCGCGACCGACCCGACCGATAGCGCCAACCGCGCGATGATCTCAGAATCACGGTCGGCCATCGGCTTCCCAGATCGAGGCGTCGGCATGGCGCGCGGCGGATGCGCGCTCGGCGGGGGTGCGGATTGTCCAGCTATAGACCGGCAGCCGCGTCGAAACCCGCCCGAGCAGCGCCTTGTCTAGTGCAAGAAAATGAGGCCGCGCCAACATAGCCTTGCTCCAACGCCTGGCCGCGCTTTCGTCTCCCCCGATGACCAGCCCGCGTCGCACATCGGGTCGGTTTGCCACCAGCCACAGGCCGATGCGCGGATCGAAGCTCATTAACCCGACCGGCCCCGGACGCGGCCCGAGCGTCCGGCATACCGCTGCCGCCAGCCGCGCCGCGTTGCCCATCGTCTTGAGCTCAATCAGCAACGGCACACGTCCGCCTGCACTCATCAGCAGGTCGGCCAGTCGCGGAATCGTCTCGCGTGTTCCGAGCAATCGTTTCCCAGCCAGCGACGACGCGCTCAGCGTCTCGACCGACCCGCCTTCGCTGCACAGTCGCTTGAGATCGGCGTCGTGAAACACCATCGGCACATCGTCCCGCGACAGACGGACATCGCATTCGATCCCTGCGCCCAGCTCGACCGCCGCTCGAAACGCCGCCCTGCTGTTCTCGGGAACACCCGGCCCGTGAAGCCCGCGATGGGCGAAACCGTGCCGCCCGGGGGAGAGCGGATCAGCCCCTGACGGCGACAACTGCATCCACTTCGACCGCGACCCCGAGCGGCAGCGCCGCCACTCCGACCGCCGAGCGCGCATGCTTGCCCGCGTCGCCGAACACTTCGACCATCAGCTCGCTGGCGCCATTGGCGACCTTGGGATGGTCGGTGAAATCGGGCGTCGAATTGACGAACACCCCCAGCTTGACGATCCGCTCGACCCGGTCGAGCGAACCCAGCGCCGCCTTCAATTGCGCCAGCAGCATGATCCCGCACCGTCGCGCCGCGGCAATCCCGCCGTCAAGATCGACGTCCTCGCCGAGTCGGCCCTTGATCAGGCTCCCATCCCCGGCGAACGAAATCTGCCCCGACACATGAAGCATCCCGCCGACTTCGACCGTCGGCACATAGGCGGCGACGGGAGCGGCGGCGACGGGAAGGACGAGGCCGAGTTCGGCGAGGCGCTGGTCGATGTTCATGCCGCCCGCCTCAACACCTGCCGCCGCTTCGGGTCAAGCCTGCCGGCCAGTTTGTTGCGCCCTCCGTCAAGCTTGCGGCCGTTCGATCGCAAATCCCGCCCAGCTCTGGTTGACCGGCATCAGCTCGAGCGTGTTGATATTGAGATGCGGCGGCAGCGTCGCGACCCAGTGGATCGTGTTGGCGATGTCCTGCGCCGTCATCGGATCGACCCCGCCATAGAAGGCATCGCTCGCTGCCTGGTCGCCGCCGTTGCGCACGATGGTGAACTCGGTCTCGACCATCCCCGGCTCGATCGAGGTCACCCGCACCCCGGTCCCCTGCAGATCGCACCGCAGCCCGAGCGTGAACTGGTGCACATAGGCCTTGGTCCCGGCATAGTTGCACCCGCCGCGATAGGGATAAGTCGCCGCCACCGACGACAGGTCGATGATCGCGCCCTTGGTCTTGATCAGGTTGGGCAACAGCGTCCGCGTCAGCGCGACCAGCCCGATGACATTGGTCTCGATCATCCCGATGATCGGGTCGAGCTCGGCCTCCTGCAGCGGCACCGCAGCAGTCGCGTAGCCGGCGTTGTTGACCAGCAAGTCGATCGGCGGCAGCTCCTGCGCCATCGCTACCACCGCCGCCGTGTCGCGCATGTCGAGGGCGATCGGGGTGAAGGCCTCGCCCAACGCCTCGCCCAGCGACTTCAATCGATCGACTCGTCGCCCGGTGCCGATCACGCGCCACCCATCAGCAACGAACATCTTCGCGCAGGCCTCACCGATGCCTGCCGTGACGCCCGTAATAAATGCCGTCTTCACGCTGCCTGCCCCTTCTCGAACTTGTCCAATATCCAGGCGCTCGCCGCGTCCCAGTGATCGATCCGGACGTGCGCCTTCTCCGCCGGAGCGACGTTCGGCGCGAGTCTCGGTTCCGCCACCATGTGTACGCGCCACACCTCGGGCGCGTGTTTCGCCACTGATCCGTGGTGCACCGGCAAGTCATCGACGAACGCTGTTACGCTGGGCAAATGGCGTTCGATAATCGCCCGGGCTGGCACGCCCTTGCCGCCCTGGTTGGTGACCACCTCGTGCCTGATCCCGTGGCTCGCCAGCTGCTCGACCCGCCAGCCATGCGCCTCGTCGCCAAGGTTGGTCAGCACCACGATATCGGCCACCTCACCGATCCGCCCGAGCGCCTCGATCGCGCCGGGCACTGGGGTCTGCCGGCTCATTTCCTCACGGAAGAACTGGTGGAGCAACGGCCACACCCGCTCTTCACCGAGCGTCTCCCCGCTCGCCCGCACGGTCAGCGCATCGGCGAACTTGCCCCCCTCGAAATCGAAGTCGATGCCATGCGCCTCGCCCAGCCACGCCTCGAAATGCGCGACCATGTGGAGCAGCACCTCGTCGCAATCGGTGATCAGCAGTGGCCGCGCGCCCGACTTACTCGCCACCAGAACCGCCCTTCAATTTCGCCAGCGCCGCGAACGGCCCGGCTTCGGCCTCGCTCAGCACCCCCGCCGCCTTCAGCGCCTCTTCGGCCTTGGGTCCGCGCGGGTAGGGGTTGAGCGCCAGCGCCAGCGAATCGGCGACCGCTTCGCCAAGGTCGATCGTCTGCCCGTCGTGGATGACCGTGTCGAGATCGGCCTCGCCCAGCTCGATCTCCGGCTCGGCGCCATCGACTACCGGTGGCGGCACGAACCGGATCGCAAACGCCTCGTCGATCGCCGCCGGCACCGGCTCGCCGCTGGCGATGCACGACTGCTGAAGCTGCGCCTTGATCCTTCCCGCGCAGTCGACCGTCCGCCCCTCGCGGCGCAGCGTAACATGCGCTTCGAACCGGTCGAGCCCGAGCAGGCCCAGCCGCTCGGCCACCGCCGCGCGCTCTCCCTCGTCGGCGGTAAGGTCCATCCGCGCGCCATCGCGGATTTGGTCGATCGGCAGACGATGCGCGAAGTCGCTCATGCCCATTCCCCGCCGACGACCTCGGCCAGCGACAGGCCCGCCAGCCGCTCGCGCAACTCCTGCAGCCCGCGCACCGTCGTTGCGACCGCCCCCGCCTCCGCCAGCTCATCGCGATAGACGCTGCGCCGCACGACCTCGTCCCAACTCCCCTCACCCGCCAGCAGCCGCCGCCACCGGTCGACCCGGCTCGCCAGGCTGCCGACCAGATGCCGCACTTTCTTGCCCAGCGTCGCGTCAAACCCTTCCTGCCGCATTTGCGCATCCATGTCGTCGATGAACGCCTCGGTCAGGGCCACCGATGGCGCACGCCCGGCGTCGCCCTCGGCCTCGAGCCTGAGCGTGACCAGCGCGACGACCGTCGCCAGCAGCGCGAACCGCCCGTCCATCGTATCGGGCACCGCGCCCGCGATGTACCACTGCTTGGCCCGCGCTATGTTCACCGCAGCGTCATAAGCGGGGGCCGAAAGCGACGGTGCGGAGCGCAGCGCCTTGAAGAGGGAAAGCATGGGAAAATCCTTTGCGCCTTGCGTCACTGGCGCGCTCTCGCATATTGAGCGCCGTGCGACGCGAAACAAGCATCGCGCGCCATGCGGCGCGAAACAAGCATCGTGCGGCGTGAAACTAGCATCACGCGCCGTGCGGCGCGAAACAAGCATCACGCGCCGTGCAGCGCGAGACAAGCGTTGCCAAGGAGATTAAATGAACCGTTCGCTGATCGCCGTCGCCGCCGCCGCGACCCTCCTCGCGGGATGCGCGGGGCTAAAGGAGCATCGCGGCTTCGTCATGGACAAGACGATCGCGTCGGCAATCCAGCCCGGGATCGACAATAAGGATTCGGTCCAGAAGACGCTCGGCCGCCCGAGCTTCGCCGGCCAGTTCAGCGATAGTGACTGGTATTATCTGTCGCGCGACACCTCGGCGTTCGCCTTCCGCAGCCCGCATGCGACCAAGCAGGACCTGCTCCATGTTCGCTTCGACGCCGCCGGCAACGTCGCCGCGGTCGATCGCAGCGGCAAGGAGCAGATCGCGTCGGTGCGTCCGCTGCGCAAGACCACGCCGACCCTCGGCCGCAAGCGCAGCTTCTTCGACGAGATCTTCGGCAACATTGGCACGGTCGGCTCGGGCGGGCTTGGCGGATCGGGCAATGCCGGCGGCCAGCCGGGCGGGCAGTAGGGCTCGCGCGACGCTCTCTGACGCGTTAGGGTTTCGCTCATGACCGCGACCCCTGCCGGCATGACCTATGCCGATTATCTGAGCCTCGACACGCTCTTGTCCGCGCAGCATCCGCGATCGGAGCTGCACGACGAGATGCTGTTCATCGTCATTCACCAGACGAAGGAACTGTGGCTCAAGCAGATGCTCCACGAGGTGCGCCTCGCGGTCAGCCTGGTCCGCGCCGACAAATTCGCCGAAGCCTATAAAGCGCTCTCGCGGGTCAGCCGGATCCAGTCGGTGATGACCCTGTCGTGGGATGTACTCGCGACGCTCACCCCGGTCGATTATTCGGCTTTCCGCCATGTGCTCGGCACGTCGTCGGGGTTCCAGTCGGCGCAGTTCCGCGAGTTTGAATTCCGCCTCGGGCTCAAGGACGAAGCCATGCTCGCCAACCACGAGGGCGGGAGCGAGGGGCGGGTCAAACTCGAGGCCGCGCTCGCCGACCCGAGCCTGTGGGACGAGGCCAATGCCGCACTCGCCCGAGCCGGGTTCGACACGTCGGACGACCCCGCCATCGCCGCCGCCTGGCTAGCCGTCTATCGCGATCCCGAGCGCTGGTTCGACCTTTACCAGCTCGCCGAAAAGCTGGTCGACATCGACGACGCGCTCGCCGCATGGCGCCACAAGCATCTGCTCACCATCAGCCGAATCATCGGCGGAAAGCCAGGCACCGGTGGCTCGGCGGGTGCCTCCTACCTCGCCTCGACGCTGGCCAAGCGCGCTTTCCCCGCGCTGTGGGACCTGCGCAGCTTGTTATGAAACGCCTGTTCTCAAAAAGCCTCGCCGCCGCTCCCGGCCGGCTCCACATGGCGGCGCACAGCCATCATTTATGGCCCGATGCGAGCTTCGACGGCCAGCTCGAATGCTGGGACGTCGCCGCCCGTCTGGCCGACCGCAAGTGGGACCGGATCATGGGTGAGGTCTGGCCCGAAGCACAGACGCGGGTTGCCGCGGAGCTTGGCACCGACGATCCGTCGGCGATTGTCTTCGCGGGCAACACCCACGACCTCATCATCCGGTTGGCCGCTTCCTGTCCGCGCCGCGACAAGGATCGGTTGCGCATCCTTACCACTGACGGTGAATTCCACAGCGCCCGCCGCCAGCTCGCTCGCTGGGAAGAGAGCGGCGAGGCAATCGTCACGCGCCTGCCAGTCGCGACAGACCTGCCCGATCAGATCATCGCCCACGCCGCGAATCACGACCTGATCTTCGTCTCTCAGCTGATGTTCGGCACCGGAACATTGGTCGACATCGCCCCCGTCGCCGCGCTCGGTCGACCCGACGGTCCATGGGTCGTGATCGACGGCTATCACAGCTTCATGGCGATCGAGCGCCCATTCCCCGCGTCGCTCGGCGCGACTGCCTTCTACCTCGGCGGCGGCTATAAATATGCCATGGCGGGCGAGGGCTGCGCGTTCATGCACTGCCCCCCCGGCTTTGGCCCGCGCCCCCCGCTCACCGGCTGGTACGCCGAGTTCGACGAGCTCGATCTTGCACCGGGCCACGTCGGCTACGCCCGCGACGCGATGCGTTTCATGGGCGCGACCTTCGACGCGTCAGGATTATACCGCTTCAACGCGGTTCAGCGGATGCTGGCAACGGAAGGCCTCACGACAGCCATAATCTCGGTCAGGGTCGCCGCCCTTCAAGCGCAACTGCTCGACGCCATTGCAGGCATCCCGCTAGCCGCCGCCGAACTGCTCAACCCGCTCGACAGCCGGCCCCACGCCCGCTTCCTCGCCTTCCGCTCGCCCTGCGCCGCCGCATGGTGCGAGCAGCTCGGCCACGAAGGCTGCATCACCGACGTGCGCGGCGACGTCTTGCGCATCGGCCTCGGCCTCTACCACGATGAGTCCGATATCACCGCCTTCGCGACCCTCGCCGCCGCCCTCCGCTAGGCCGACAACCCCTCGCGCAGCAGCCGGTTCGCGGCCGCCGCGACGGTCTCGCCGTCCTCGTCGCCCCACACCCCGAAGCGCAGCCCGACGAATACGTTCATGCCCATCATCGCCCATGCCGCGACCTCGCGCTCGAGCGCACTCATTGCCGCAATCTCACCGCGTTCGACGCCGCGTTCGATGCGTTGGACCATGCGGTTGGCAGTGGTCTGGTAATGCGTCTTGAACCCCGCCGGGTCGACGAACTCGGCCTCGTCGATGATTCGGTATACTTCGCGGTGCTCGGCAACGAACCCGAGGTAGGCGCCAAGCGCGCGACGCTCGCCGTCTAGCGCGTCGCTCGCGCCTTCGAACGCCGGCGCGACCGCCACTCGCACCCGCTCCGACATGTCGCGTACCAAGGCCGCGAACAGCGCCTCCTTGCTGTCGAAATACGTATAGAAGGTGCCCAGCGCGACCTCGGCCCGCTGGGTGATTGACGATACCGAGCTATCCGCGAACCCGCGCTCGCCGAACTCCCGCAAGGCGGCATCGAGGATCCGCCGCAGCGTGCGCTCACCCCTCGCCGTGCGCGGCGCCTTGCCCTCGCTCGCCGGGCTTTCGACCGTCATCCCCATCGCATCCCCCCACCGCGTCACAATAGAAGTTGAAACCCGGTTCAACTTTCACTAAGCCAAGCGACAGGGCGATGCAACCGGACAAGGGGCGCGCCACCAAAGGGGAGGATAACATGTTTTCTGTTTCGTTCGCACGCACCCTGTTGCTGGCCAGCGCCGCCACCATTGCCGCGCCCGGTATCGCTGCGACGATCACCGCCCAGGATGCGCCGCCGTCGAACGCCTCGACCACCGCTAACGCGACCTCGGGCACGGCGACCGCGACCTCCCCCGCCGACGCCGATACCGGCGCGATCATCGTCACCGCCCGCCGCCGCGCCGAATCGCTGAAGGACGTCCCGATCGCGGTCACCGCCTTCTCTGGCGCGCAGCTCGAAAAGTCGGGCGCGATCGACATCACCGATGTCGCCCAGACGACCCCCAACGTCACGGTCGAGGTCGCGCGCGGGTCCAACTCGACCTTGAGCGCCTTTATCCGCGGCGTCGGTCAGCAGGACCCGGTCGGCGGCTTCGAACAGGGCGTCGGGCTGTATCTCGACGACGTCTACCTCAACCGCCCTCAGGGTGCAGTCCTCGACATCTATGACGTCGAGCGGATCGAAGTGCTGCGCGGGCCGCAGGGCACGCTCTATGGCCGCAACACGATCGGCGGAGCGATCAAGTACGTCACGCGCCGCCTGTCGAACAAGCCGGAGCTGAGCCTCAAGGGCAATGTCGGCGAATATGGCCAGCTCGACGCGACCGCGACCGCATCCTACCCGCTCGGCGACGCGTTGCGCATCGGCGCGTCGGTCGCCCGCCTCCACCGCGGCGGGTTCGGCCAGAACGTCACCACCGGCCTCGACAATTACAACAAGGACGTGAAGGCGGGCCGCGTTTCGGTCGAAATCGGACGCGATGATAGCGCACTGCTCCGCGTGAGCGGCGACTATACGCGTGACGACAGCGCGCCTCGCGGCGGACACCGCCTGATCCCCGGCCTGCAGTCGGGCGCGCCCGTCCTGTCAAACGTGTTCTCCAGCCAGGGCGGCCTCGTCAGCCCGCACCAGAAAGTCGTTTCAAAGGGGCTGTCGGTCAACGGCCAGCTCGCGTTGGGCGAAGGCCTGCTGCTTAAATCGATCACCGGCTATCGCAAGGACGACAGCGCCACCCCGATCGATTTCGACGCGCTCCCCGCGGCCGACGTCGACGTCCCCGGCGTCTATCGCAACAAGCAGTTCAGCCAGGAATTCCAGCTCCAGCTCAACCGCGGCCCGCTCCAGGGGCTGATCGGCGCTTATTATCTCGACGCCACTGCCTTTACCGCCTTCGACGTCCGCCTGTTCACGACCTTCAGCGGCTTTACCGCCTTCACCCAGGGCAATGTCGGCACCAAGACCTATGCGGTGTTCGGCGATTTCACCTATAATTTCTCGCCGCAGTTCGCGCTCTCTCTCGGTGGCCGCTACACCGACGATCGGCGCAACTCGACCGTCTTCCGCCAGAATTACGTCGGCGGTGGGTCGCCGCTGTTCGGTGGCCTGGGCGTTCCCTTCGGCGCGCCTTCGTCGAATTTCCAGGGCAAGCGCAAGGACACCGCCTTTACCCCGCGCGTCTCGATCAGCTTCAAGCCCGACGCCGACAACACCTTCTACGCAAGCTACGCGCAGGGCTTCAAGGGCGGCGGGTTCGATCCGCGCGGAGTTTCGGCGGCCGCCAAGGACACCAACGGCGACGGCATCCGCAGCTACGACGAAATCTACAACACCTTCGCGTTCAAGCCTGAAAAGGTCACGACCGAGGAAGTCGGCTACAAGGCATCGCTATTCGATCGCCGGGTTTACACCGCGCTCGCCATCTTCAATTCCGATTTCAAGGACGTGCAGATCCCGGCCTCGGTCGGCGTCGTTGTCAACGGCGTGGCGACATTCGCCGGGGCGACGTCCAACGCCGCCAAGGCGCGCATCCGCGGTGTCGAGTGGGAAGGCAATGCGAGGCTCGCCGGCGCACCGTCCGGAACGCGGCTCAACCTTGGCTGGTCGGTCGGCTACCTCGACGCCAAGTACAGGAAGTTCCTGACCGATGTCGTCTTCAGCCAGACCACCGGCCTCCCGATCCCTGCCCCCGGTGTGACGGTCGACGTTGCCGCCTTCCGCAAGATTCAGAACACCCCCAAATGGACCGCCAGCGGCACGCTCAGTCTGACCCGCCCGTTCGGCAATGGCGAGGAATTAAACGCCAGCACGACATTGTCTTACCGCAGTTCCAGCCAGCAGTTCGAATTGCGCATCCCCGGTCTCGACCAGAAGGGGTATGCGCTGCTCGACGCCAACCTCGTCTATACCGGTCCGGACCATCACTGGATGTTCGGCGTCCACGCGCGCAACCTGACAAACAAGCGCTATATTTCGTCGGGCTATAACTTCTTGCGCCAGAACCCTTTTACCGGCAACTTCATCAACGCGAACGGGACCCCGGGGAACAGCCCGGCGCTCGGCAAGGAGGGCATTTTGACGGCTTATTACGGCAATCCGCGCCAGCTGTTCTTCACGGTCGGATACAAGTTCTGACCGACGGGGTGAGGAGCAGCGCACCCGCGATTGCCGCCCGCAGCGGGCCGCTGGTCGGGCTGTTGCTCCTCGCCTACATCTTCAACTTCCTCGATCGCCAGCTGCTCGCGATCCTCAAGATCCCGATCAAGGCCGAGCTTCACCTCAGCGATACCCAGCTCGGCCTGATGGGCGGCATCGCCTTTGCCGCGCTTTATTCGACCCTCGCCATTCCCTTCGCGCGCATCGCCGACCGCTCGGGTCGGGTGCGCGTCATCGCCGCCGCCGTCGCGGTGTGGAGCCTGTTCACCGCGCTGTGCGGGCTCGGCCAGAATTTCTGGCAATTGTTCGCGCTGCGCATGGGCGTCGGCATCGGCGAGGCCGGCGGCGTCGCCCCCTCCTACGCGCTCATCGCCGACAGCGTCGCCCCCGAACGCCGCGCGCGCAGCCTCGCAATTTTCTCGCTCGGCATACCCCTGGGATCGGCGCTTGGCCTCGTCGCGGGCGCGTGGCTGACGGTCCACCTCAACTGGCGCTACGCCTTTGCCATCATCGGGATCGCCGGCCTGCCCGTCGCGTGGGCGATCCGCCGCTTCGTCCCTGAAGCGCCCGGTCTTGCCAAGGCGCCAGCTGCCGCCAGTTTCGCCAGGGTCGCCACCCGCCTCGCGCGCAAACGAAGCTTCTGGCTACTCGCATTCGGCGCCGCATCCGCGTCGATCTGCGGCTATGGCCTCGCCTTCTGGCTGCCGTCCTACTTCGTCACTGACCTCCACATCTCGCTGACCCGGATGGGGCTTTATTTCGCGAGCATCGTGCTCGTCGGGGGGTGCGCGGGCATCTATCTGGGCGGGCTCATCGCCGATCGCCTGCGCGACCGCTCGATCGGCGCCGACGCCGCCGTCCCGGCGATCGCATTCCTGCTCACGGCCCCGCTCTATGTCGCCGCGATGTCGACTACGTCGCTCAGCCTCGCCTGGCCGCTGTTTACCCTGCCCTACATGTTGTCGCTCGCCTGGCTTGGCCCAATTGTCAGCGCGGTCCAGCGACTCGTCCCCCCCGCCGAACGCGCCACCGCCTCGGCCTGCTTTTTGTTGATCAACAATCTCATCGGAATCGGTTTCGGGACGTTCATCTTCGGCTATCTCTCGGACCAGCTAAGGCCAGTCTACGGTGCCGCCTCGCTCCATTACGCGATGCTCTACGGCGTCGGCTTCTATCTTGTCGCAGGCGTGCTGTGCGCCTTGGCCGCGACCCGGCTCAAACGCGACGTCGTACCCGCCGACCAAGGCTAGCCTTCCCCCCATATCGGACCTGACTCCGTGAGCGCGCGCTGCGGTGCTGCGATAGACCGGGAGTGCTCGGCGACGAGGACGATGATCATGATTCATGAAGTGCTGGCTGCCCGCATTTCATTGGCGACACGGCTAGACGCCGCACTGCGATACGTGGTGCTTCCGCTGAAGCCCGCTCGGCCCGATCCGGGCGCGGTACTGCGTGCCATGCTGTTCGCGCTCGCCATCGGGGTTGTGGCGTGGATTGGGATTGTAATGACCCGCTACAGCGGTCGGATTGCGGCGGTGTGGCTTGCCAACGGGCTTGCTGTCGCATTGCTCCTGCGCCGCCCGCGCGATGACCGAATTTTGCTTGTCGGTGCGGGGTTCGCGGGCAATGTCGTGGCCAATCTCCTGGCCGGCGACACGCTCGCCGCCGCGGCGTTCCTCTCGCTCTTGAACAGCCTCGAGATCGCGCTGGTCGTCGCGATCGCCGCGCGCGATTTCAATCCCGACAGCGCCTTAGAAAGCAGCGCGATTGGCTGTTTCATCGGGGCGGCGCTGCTCGGTCCGCTGCCCGGATCGCTGATGTGCTCTGCCTGGTTCGCGTGGCGCGACGGCGCTCCGTTCCTCGCCAGTTTTGCCGGCTGGTACGCAAGCGACACACTCGGGCTAATGATCGTGGCGCCGATCCTCCTGTCAATCCGCCGCGACCGATCCGGCGGCCACGCCCGGCGGGAAGCCGTGCTGACCCCGATCGTCGCCGCCGCGCTGACGGCGTTCGTTTTCTTCCAGGACGGAAAGCCGCTGCTCTTCCTGCTGACGCCGATCGTGCTGCTCGGCGCCTTTCGTCTTCGCCTGCTCCCGGCGATGCTCACTATGGCCGCGATCGCCGTCTGCTCGATCCTGTTCACCGCGCTCGGGCTCGGACCTATTGCATCCTCGGCGTTCAGCCCGGTTGAGCGCATCTATATCCTCCAAGCGTTCCTCGCGACGCTGGTCATGCTCGTCCTGCCGGTCGCCGCGGTGATCGGCGAGCGCGACCGGCTCGGCGTCGCGGCCGACCAGAACGAGCGGCTGTTCCAGCGCATTGCCGAGGCGACCCCCGCGGGAATCCTCCACGTCGAGCTGGGCGGCAACGTCTCGTTCGCCAACCGGCGCTGGGTCGAACTGACTGGCAGCGCGCCTGCGAGTTTTGCTTCCGACGCCTGGCTCGACACCATCCAGCCCGATGACCGCCCCGCCGCCAGCAGCACGTGGGACCGTGCACGCACCCTTCATCAGCCGACCAGCGGCGACGTCCGCTATTTCGCTCCAGACGGCACCGTCCGCTGGGCCGAGTTCAGCATCTACCCCGAATGCACGGGGGGCCGCCTGCTCGGCCATGTCGTCAAGCTGTTCGACGTCGATCACCGCTACCGCGTCGAACAGGCGCTTCAGGAAAGTGAAGAGCTCTATCGCCTGCTCGCCGAGAACAGCTCGGACGTGATCGTCAGGCTGACCCTCGACGGCACCGCGCGCTACGTCTCGAGCGCCGCTAGACGGCTGTTCGGCCTCGCCCCCGCCGACCTCGTCGCGCGCCCGCTCGCGCGGTTCATTCACCACGCCGACCTTGATGCCTTCAATTCGCTGTTCCCCGGCGTCAACAGCGACCGCGGCGAGGCCGACGCCCAGTTTCGCCATCGCCGCCTCGACGGCGACTATGTCTGGCTCGAGGCAAGCGCTCGCACGACCATCGATTCCGCCACCGGCAATCCGGTCGAGATCATCGTGTCGCTGCGCGACATCAGCGCGCGTCGCCAGAGCGAGGCGATCGCCGCCAGCGCTGCCGCCAAGCTCGGCGAAACCAACCGTCTGCTGACCCTCGCCGAAGGGGTCGCCCAGGTCGGCCATTGGCGGTTCGACGTCGCGACGCAAAGCCTCGACTGTTCGCCACAGGTCAACATGATCACCGACCTCGCTGACGACCGGCCATTCGGCCCGGCCGCAATCTTCGCGCTCGTCCACCCCGCCGACCGCCGCGCGTTGCTCCGCACCCTGCTTACCGCCAGCCGCCGGCGCGAACCGGCCCAGCATGGCGCACGGCTCGTTCTGGCCGACGAGATACGCCACGTCCGTCTCGTCGCGCTGGCCGAATATGACGATGCCGGCACGCTGACTGGACTGTTCGGCGTAATCCAGGATGTCACCGAGGATGAGTTTATTCAGGCCGAGTTGATCCGGGCTCGCAATGAAGCGCAGGCTGCGGCATCCGCCAAAAGCGACTTTCTGTCGACCATGAGCCACGAGATCCGCACCCCGATGACCGGCGTGCTCGGCATGATCGACCTGCTGCGCGACAATCCGCCGGTCACCGAGCGCAACCGCTATCTTCTCACCCTCAAGCAATCTGCCGATATGCTGATGACAGTGCTCGACGACGTCCTCGACTTCAGTCGAATCGAATCGGGCTGCGTCGAATTCGAAGATCGCGTTTTCGACATCGAAGAATTGATGCAATCGACCATCGCCTTGTTTAATGGCGCCGCTTTGCAACAGGGCCTCCTGCTCGCTCTCGAAATCGACTGCGGCGCGTCGACCCGTGTCCGCGGCGATGCCGTCCGCCTGCAGCAGGTCGTCAGCAACCTGCTGAGCAACGCGATCAAGTTCACCGCCATCGGCAGGGTCACCCTGCTGCTCTTGGCAGATCCGACCGATGGTGCCGTGGACGGATCCGCTCAGGGCTCCGCCGCCCGGCGCTGGCGGATCGAGGTGCGCGATACTGGTATCGGTATCGCCGCCGACAAGATCGGCACTCTGTTCGAGCCATTTGTCCAGGCCGAGGCGGCAACGTCACGGCGCTTCGGCGGGACCGGGCTCGGGCTCGCCATCAGCCGTCGGCTGATCGATGCGATGGGGGGGGCAATCCGGGGTTCGGTCGCGCCCCGGCCGCGGTTCGACATTTTGGTTCGAAATAACGCTCCCCGCGGGCAGTGGCGCTGAAGCCGCTGCCTTCCCCGCCGAACCCGTCCCCGCCCCGCGCCCGCTCGACCTGCTCGTTGCCGAGGATAACCCGGTCAACCAGATGATCATCAGCGCGATCCTCCGCCGCCTTGGCCACCGCGTCACCTGCGTCGAGAACGGCCGCCTCGCGCTCGAACTTGCTTCGGCGCACCCATTCGACGCCATCCTGATGGACATGCAAATGCCCACGATGGACGGCCTCGCCGCGACCCGCGCCATCCGCAACTTGCCCGCACCCCATGGCGCGGTGCCGATCATCGCGCTCACCGCCGATGCCTCGTCCGAGCGGCGCCGCTTCTACGACGGTGCCGGATTGACCGATTTTCTGACCAAGCCGATCGATCGCCACGCGCTCGCCACGCGACTCGACGCGATCTCGATGGGCCTTGTCCAGCCTGTCGCGCCTCCGTTGGAAGCGCAGCACCCGGCATCGGCCGACCCAACCGACGAGCTGCTCGACGTTGCTCGCTACCACGAACTTCGCGATGTGCTCGGCGGGGTTCGGGTACGCGCGCTACTCGACAAGCTCGTCACGGAACTCGGCCGCTGTCCGGCGCGCATTCGTCAATGCATCGAGCGCGGCGACCTTGATGCCGCCCGCGCCGAAGCGCACAGCCTCAGGGGTGCCGCGAGCAACCTTGGCGCGACTGCGCTCGGCAATGTCGCCGCCGCAATCGAATCCGCCGTTTTGGCAGGCCTCCCCGAAATCGACGCACTCGACGATCAGGCTCGCCGCACCGTCAAGGCCATCGCCGCCCTGCGCTGAGGACGTGCCGTCACCTTCGGCCCATCCGGTCTTGCCTAGGTACAACGCGCCAGATCGCCACCTCCTCGACAGCTGCCGCTTGGCGCAATAGGCTCGGACCGAGCAGGGGGAACGAATGACGGCTGGCCGACCGAAGATGTTCGCCCTGAGCGGCGGCGCCCCGTGGCTCACCTTGGTGGCGGCCTCGCTCGTGTCGGCTCCGCTGGCAGCGGTACCGGTCAGGCGGCCTCCCGCTCCCGTCGCCGCGGTCGAGGCAGCGCTCTTTCCCGTCAAGGCCGACCGGCTGACCGGCAAGATTATTGCCACCTTCCCTGCTCCTGGCCCCGACGGCATCTCGGCCCGCTATCTTTATCTCACCCAGGTTGACGACGCGCTCGGCTCGGCCCCGATCGGGATCGACCGCGCCAAGCCGAGCGAGGCGCGCCTGCTGGTCTTTCGCCGCATCGGCAAGAAGGTCGCCGCCGAGGTCGAGAACCCCAGGTTCGTCGCCTCGACCGGCACCGCCGACGAGCGCGAGGGCGTGCGCCATGCCTTCGCCGGCTCGACCCTGTGGCTAGGCGATGTCGTCGCGACGCGGCCCGATGGCGGGTTCACCGTCGACCTGTCGAACTTCATCGCGCGCGACGACATGGACGTGGCCGGCGCAATCAAGCGCGGCGGCGGCGGCGACTATAAGTTCATCCCCGACCTCAGCGCCGCCGATCCCAATTTCGTCAAAGCCTTTCCCAGCAACGTTGAATTTGAGGCGCGGCTGACTTTTCGCGCTGACGAACCCAGGGACGAGGTCGCCAACATCACGGGCAACAATCAGACGTTGACCGTCACCATGCGCCACTCGCTGATCGCGCTACCGGGCCCCGGCTTCACCCCGCGCCGCGATCTCTTCGGCTACAGCATTTCCCAGCAACAGGTCGATTATTCGGCGCCGCTAGGTGCGTCGATGGTCCATGACCTCGCGTCGCACTTCCGGCTCGAAAAGGTCGATCCCGCCGCTGCCCGCTCGCCGGTCAAGCGACCGATCATTTTCTACGTTGATCGCGCCGCGCCCGAACCGGTCCGCACCACCCTTATCGAGGGGATCAACTGGTGGCGCGCGGCGTTCGACGCGGCCGGCTTGATCGACGCCTTCCGCGCCGAGCTGCTGCCCGCAGGAGTCGATCCGCTCGACGTGCGCTACAACGTCGTCAACTGGGTCAACCGCGCCACGCGCGGATGGTCCTATGGATCGCCGATCAGCGATCCGCGCACCGGCGAGATTATCAAAGGCTCTGTGCTACTTGGCTCGCTGCGCGTCCGCCAGGACCTGATCATCTATCAGGCGCTGGTCGGCGCGCGGCTGACGGGCACGGGCGATCCCGACGACCCGGTTACCGCCGCGCTCGCGCGCCTCCGACAGCTTGGCGCGCATGAGGTCGGCCACGCGCTTGGCTTCGCGCATAACTTCGCCGCCAGCACGCAAGGACGATATTCGGTGATGGACTACCCCGCCCCGCGCGTGACGGTCAGCGGCGACAAGCTGGGCCTGCGCGATGCCTATGGCGTCGGAGTCGGCCCGTGGGATCGCTTCCTCGTGCGCTGGCTTTACGGTGCCAGCACCGACGCCGAGGCCGCTCCGGTTGTTGCCGATGCCCGGCAAACCGGCCTGCGTTTCGTCGCCGATGACGACGCGCGATCGCTTGCCACCGCCCACCCGCTTGGCGCAATCTGGGACGACGGACCGTCGCCGGTCGCCGAACTGGCGCGTGTGATGGAGGTCCGCCGCGTCGCACTGGCGCGGTTCGGGGTCGATGCGATCCCGGCCGATGAATCGCTGTCACAGCTACGTCGCGCCTTCGTCCCGGTGTGGCTGATCCACCGCTATCAGGTCGAAGCGGTGGCGAAATCGCTCGGCGGGATCGATTACGATTATGGCCTCGCGCAGGAGCAGCGCCCGGCGCTGGCCGTGCCCGGCGCGACCCAGCAAGCGGCGCTCACCGCGCTGCTCGCAACGCTCGCGCCCGACGTCCTGACCGTCCCCGCGCGGTTGCAGCCATGGCTGTCGTCGGGATTTGGCGGCAATGCCGACCGGCAGACCAGCATCGAAGTGATTGCCTCCGCCGCAGGTCCGGTGTTCGACCCGCTGCGCGCCACCGAAACCGCCGCTGCCCAGACGCTCGCCGTCCTGCTCGCCCCCGAACGACTCAACCGGCTCGAGGCGCAGCACGGCGCCGATCCCGCCGTCCCGGCGCCTGCCGAGATCACCGACCGCCTGCTCGCCGCAACCGTCGGTGCGGCGACCCACGATGGCTCGACTCCGGGCGGGACAACCAAAGGCGGGGTTGCCCGGCGAATCGCGACCACCGCCGTGCTCGCGCTGGCGCAGGTTCAGCGCAACCCGCGCTTGTCCCCTAGCATTGCGCTCGAAGGCGCCGCACGGCTCGACCGTCTCGCCGACGAGCTGGCGCGCGGCCGCGACGACTGGGGCCACGGCCTCGCCAAGCTGCTGCGCGACCGCGAGGCGCTCGACAAGGCGGTGGCCGATCCGGCCCGCCTGCCGGTCATCCCGCCCGGAATGCCGATCGGCATGGAAGGCGACTGAGGAATTGGGCCGCGACCGTGCGGTGGGGGCCGCGCGGTTGACACGCTGGACACTTGCGGCGCCCTCGACATCCGGGACACACCAGACTGAAAACGTCGCTACACCGTCAGCGCCGTCCACAACCCCCCGACAAAAGCGCATCGCACCCACTGGCACGCGCCATCCCCGCCGCTATAGTGACCCTGGAAACGCGCAATCTACGGGGCGAAGAACATCATGAAGGCGACGATCGAGCGGGCAACCCTGTTGAAGAGCCTCGGCCACGTCCAGTCGGTCGTCGAGCGCCGCAACACCATCCCGATCCTGTCCAACGTCCTGATCGAGGCGGAAGAAGGGGGCAGCATCCGCCTGATGGCGACCGACCTCGATCTCCAGGTCGACGAGCATGTCCCGGCGCAAGTGAGCCAGGCTGGCGCGACCACCGTTTCGGCGCACACCTTCTTCGACATCGTCCGCAAACTGCCCGAAGGGTCGCAAGTCGAGCTGTCCGCCGCCGACGGCAAGATGCAGGTCGTCGCCGGGCGGGCGAGGTTCAACCTCTCGACCCTGCCGCGCGACGATTTCCCGGTCATCGCCGAGGGCGAGCTGCCGACCCGTTTCGAACTTCCCGCCGCGACGCTGCGCCAGATCATCGACAAGACCCGCTTCGCCATCTCGAGCGAAGAGACCCGCTATTATCTGATGGGCATCTTTCTCCACATCGCCGACGACAAGCTCAAGGCCGCGGCGACCGATGGCCACCGTCTCGCCCGCGTGACCGTCGCCAAGCCCGACGGCGCCGACGGCATGCCCGACGTGATCATCCCCAAAAAATGCGTCCAGGAAATCCGCAAGCTGCTCGACGAGGTCGAGGGCACGCTCGAAGTCTCGCTGTCGCCGACCAAAATCCGCTTCAACCTCGGCACGGCCGTGCTCACCTCGAAGCTGATCGATGGCACCTTCCCAGACTACACTCGCGTCATCCCGACCGGCAACGACAAGCTGCTCAAGCTCGATCCCAAGAGCTTCGCGGCCGGCGTCGACCGCGTCTCGACCATCGCCAGCGAGAAAACGCGAGCCGTGAAAATCGCGCTCGACCGCGACCGCGTCACCCTCTCGGTGACCAGCCCCGAGAACGGCCTCGCCACCGAGGAGCTCGCCGCCGATTACAGCAGCGACGCGATCGAGATCGGCTTCAACGCCCGCTATTTGCTCGATATATTGGCGCAAATCGAAGGCGACACCGTCGAAGTCCACTTGGCCGACGCCGCCGCGCCCACCCTGCTCCGTGAAAACGACAAGAGCGACGCGCTCTACGTCATCATGCCGATGCGGGTGTAAGGCGCGACCGATGGCTGTCTGCCGACTGTGGCGAGGATGGACCACGCCGGAAAACGCCGCTGCCTATGAGGCGGTTCTGCGAGGGTCAGTCATCCCGGGCATCGAGGCGCGCGGCATTCCCGGCTTTCAGCAGATTGACCTCATGCGGCGCGACCATGATGGCGAAGTCGAGTTCCAGACCCTGATGTGGTTCGACGACCTCGCGTCGGTCATCTGCTTTGTGGGGGAAGATTATCGCGTCAGCCATGTGCCCCCTGCCGCACGCGCCGTGCTCAGCCGCTTCGACGAACAAGCGACGCATTTCGACGTCCTCGACCGGCGCGCGCAATCGAGCAGCTAATTCACAAATCAGGCTCCGCCCAGCCGCTTCTTGTTCGCCGTCGCCGTCGCATGGATCGGGCGAAGTGCACGGACCCCGCTCGACAGTGCGCGGGTGCCGATGCGTTGCGAGCGGGCGGCGATCGACTGGGCGGCGCCAAAGCTTGGCGGACGGCCGCTCATCCATAGCGATCCCAGCGCCTGCGCCTGAGCGACCATCTCGCCCTGAAGCTTGGTCCAGTCGCTCGCCAGGATCGCCCCCGACTTGGCAAAGGCGCTGCTCTTCTCGGCGACCATCATGTTGAGCTCGCGCGTGTCGGCCTTGAGCGGATTGCGCGTTGCCTCGGCGATCGTCCCCGAGCGGCTGGTGATGACCGAATGCGACGCGTCGAGCGTCTCGCCGACCATCTGTCCGGCTTTCATCATATCGGCCCAGAAGGAAAATAAATTCATCGAGCAACCCCTTCGGCGAAGAGGCTAGACTCTCTTCCCGGTTTCAACCAGCAACTTGTCGTGCCGGGTCCATGCAATTCGCGCACTGCTTGTGCCATTCCGGTGCTGCGCTAGGACGAAGCGTGCCGATTGCCCGCCTCACCCTAACCGACTTCCGCTCCTACGGCGAGGCGAGCGTCGAACCTGGCCCCGGCTTCGTCGTGCTGACCGGCGACAATGGCGCGGGCAAGACCAACATCCTCGAAGCCGTCTCGCTCCTCGCCCCCGGCCGCGGCCTGCGCGGCGCGGCGCTCGGCGAAATGGCGCGCAGCGACGGCCCCGGGGGCTTCGGCATCGCCGCGCGGCTGGTCGGCGACACCGATCTCGCCACCGGCACCCTCGCCGCCGCCCCCGAACGGCGCCAAGTCCGCATCAACGGCGCCCCCGCCTCGGTCAACGCGCTCGCCGAAAGGCTTTCGGTGCTGTGGCTGACGCCGGCCATGGACCGGCTCTTTGCCGCGAGCGCCGGCGACCGTCGCCGCTTCCTCGACCGCCTCGTGCTCGCCCTGGAGCCCGGCCACGCCAGCCACGCCGCACGCTACGAAGCCGCCATGCGCGCGCGTAACAAGCTGCTCGCCGAGCCCGACAGCGCCGATCCCGCCTGGCTCGCCGCGCTCGAAGCCGGCATGGCGGAGCATGGAGCAGCGCTCGCCGAGGCCCGAACCCGCACCGTCGCCGCGCTCGCCGAGGCCATCGCCGCCTCGCCCGCGACCCACTTCCCACGCGCGGCGATCGCGCTCGAAGGCTGGGCCGGCGCCGACCTTGCGGTGACCCTCCGGGCCAACCGCGGGCGTGACGCCGCCGCCGGCCGCGCCGTAGAAGGCCCCCACCGCCATGACCTCGACGTCACGCATGTGGCAAAGGCCCAACCCGCGTCGCGCGCGTCGACCGGCGAACAGAAAGCGCTCCTCCTCGGGCTGGTCCTCGCCCATGCCGAACTTGTCGCCATTCGCCGCCGCACCCCCCCGATCCTGCTGCTCGATGAGGTCGCCGCGCACCTCGATCCCGCCCGCCGGGCCGCCCTCTTCGAGCGCCTCGAAGACCGTGGCCAGGTCTGGATGACCGGCACCGAACCCGCCTTGTTCGAGAGCGTCGGCAGTGCCGCGCGGTTCCACGTCGAAGCCGGTCGGATCACCCCAACCTGACGCCATTCCCGCTGCACCGCACAAAAAACTGGACTTTTCCACAGGGCGCGCCTATCTGGCCGTCATCACGGGACACATGCAGCGTGATCGGACCCACCTCTCATTGAGGATAAGTGGCCCCCGGCGGTGTCCCGAGCGATTATTCGCTTAAAGCTCTCCTATCACGCGGGGCGCCCCAAACCCCCGCCGCCCCCACGCGCCATTCCGGCGCCGTGCGCGCGGCATTGCAAGGTATTTCCCATTACGACTTTCCAGACCCTCGGGCTTTCGCAGCCCGTCCTCGATGCGCTTGCGTCGAAGAACTACACCACCCCGACGCCAATCCAGGCGCAGGCCATCCCGACCGTGCTGTCGGGCCGCGATCTGCTCGGCATCGCCCAAACCGGCACCGGCAAGACCGCCGCGTTCATGCTTCCCTCGATCGACCGCCTAGTCGCGAGCGGCAAGAAGGCCGCCCCCGGTCGCTGCCGCATGCTGGTCATTGCCCCGACGCGTGAACTTGCCTCGCAAATTGCCGAGAACGGCAAATTCTACGCCCGCGGCTCGCGGCTTCATGTCGCGACCGTGTTCGGCGGCACGTCGATCTACAAGAACAAGCAGGATATGGCTAAGGGCGCCGACATCCTCGTCTGCACCCCGGGCCGCCTCGTCGACCTGATCGAGCAGCGCGCGGTAAACCTCGACGCGACCGAGATCCTCGTCCTCGACGAAGCCGATCAGATGCTCGATCTCGGCTTCATCCACGCCCTGAAATGGATCTGCCAGCGCCTGCCCGCCGAGCGCCAGACCCTATTCTTCTCGGCGACCATGCCCTCGTCGATCCGCGACCTCGCCGGCAAGTTCATCAAGAACCCGGTCGAAGTTTCGGTCACCCCGGCGGCGACCACCGTCCAGCGGATCGAACAGAGCGTGACCTTCGTCGACCAGTCGGAGAAGGGCGTGCTGCTCACCCTGACGCTCAAGCGTGAAGCCGTAGAGCGCGCGCTGGTGTTCAGCCGCACCAAGCATGGCTGCGACAAGATCGTCCGCGTGCTCGCCGCTTCGGGCGTCCCCGCCGTCGCGATCCACGGCAACAAGAGCCAGCCGCAACGCGAACGCGCGCTCGCCGACTTCAAGTCGGGCCGCGTCAAGGTGCTGATCGCGACCGACATCGCCGCGCGCGGGATCGACGTCACCGGCGTCAGCCATGTCATCAACTATGACCTGCCCAACGTGCCCGAGCAATATGTCCACCGCATCGGCCGGACCGCGCGCAACGGGGCGGACGGGATCGCCATTTCCTTCTGTTCGGGTGACGAGCGGCCCTACGTGAAACTGATCGAGAAGCTGACGCGGCAGAAGATCGATGCCACGCCACTACCGACCGACTTTGCCGCCGAGGCTTCGCGGATGCGCGCTCTTCGTCCGGCGCCGGAGCCCGAGCGCGGGCGTCGTGACGAAGGCCATCGCCACAATCAGAAGCTCAACCGCGGTCGTGCCCGCGACGCCGATCCGCGCCGCGACGTTATCCGCGACAACGACCCGCGCCGCGATATGCCGCAACGCGAGGAGCGCGCGCCCGGTGGCGCCCAGCGTCGCCCCGCGCACGCCCCTCGTCCGGTGACGGCACATGCTCGACCAATCGCGAACCCCGTTCGCGACGGTCAGCGTGCAGCATTCGGCGCCGCCAACCCCGGCAACGGCCAGGGCGGCCGCCCCCCGCGCGACGGCCAGCGTCCCCAGGGCCAGCGCCCCGCCGGCAATGGCGGCAATCGCGGTCGTGGCGGCAATGGTGGCGCCAATGGTGGTGGGGGCCGTCCCTCGGGCGGCCATCGCACCGCTTACTAGGACGTCGAGCACTCGAAAAATCAGGGGGTTCGCCACATTGGCGGGCCCCTTTTTCTCGCCCCCTCGCGTACGCGCGTGCGCGTGACTTCCGCATGGGGAATCCCTATATCGGGGACATGGCAGAAGATCCCAATCAGAATGAATATGGCGCGGACTCGATCAAGGTGCTCAAGGGCCTCGACGCGGTGCGCAAGCGGCCCGGAATGTACATTGGCGACACCGACGACGGGTCGGGGCTTCATCACATGGTGTTCGAAGTCTCGGACAATGCCATCGACGAAGCGCTCGCGGGGCATTGCGACCGCATTTTGATCCAGCTCAACCCCGACGGATCGGTCACCGTCGAAGATAATGGCCGCGGTATCCCGACCGGGATCCACACCGAGGAAGGCGTCTCGGCGGCCGAGGTCATCATGACCCAGCTCCACGCCGGCGGCAAGTTCGAGAATACGTCCGACGATAACGCTTACAAGGTTTCGGGCGGCTTGCACGGCGTTGGCGTGTCGGTCGTCAACGCATTGAGCGAGTTCCTCGACCTGACGATCTGGCGCGACGGGCAGGAGCATTTCATGCGTTTCGCTTACGGTGACGCGGTCGCCCCATTGAAGGTCGTTGGCCCCGCGCCTGAGGGCAAGAAGGGCACCAAGGTCACCTTCCTGCCCTCACCCGCTACGTTCAAGATCATCGAGTTCGACTTCGAAAAGCTCGAGCATCGCTACCGCGAGCTGGCGTTCCTGAACTCCGGCGTCCGCGTCGTCCTCGCCGATGCGCGCCACGAGGAGCGCAAGGAAATCGAGCTTTATTACGAGGGCGGAATCGGCGCGTTCGTCAAATATCTCGACCGCACCAAGACCGCGCTATTCCCCGATCCGATCACCATCTCGGCGGTCCGCGACGGGATTGGCATCGACGTCGCGCTGGAGTGGAATGACTCATATTACGAGAACGTCCTCCCCTTCACCAACAACATCCCCCAGCGCGACGGCGGCACCCACATGGCCGCGTTCCGCGCCGCGCTAACCCGCACGCTCAACAATTACGCCGAGAAATCGGGGATGCTGAAAAAGGAAAAGGTCACGCTGACCGGCGACGACATGCGCGAAGGCCTCACGGCAATCGTCTCGGTCAAGCTGCCCGATCCCAAGTTCTCGTCGCAGACCAAGGACAAGCTGGTCAGCTCCGAAGTGCGTCAACCACTCGAGAGCCTGATGAGCGACAAGATGGCCGAGTGGCTCGAGGAGAACCCCGCCAACGCCCGCTCGATCATCCAGAAGACGATCGATGCCGCCGCCGCGCGCGAGGCGGCGAAAAAGGCGCGCGAACTGACCCGCCGCAAGGGCGTGATGGACATTGCCTCGCTACCCGGCAAGCTCGCCGACTGCCAGGAACGCGATCCCGCCAAGTGCGAACTATTCCTCGTCGAGGGCGACTCAGCGGGTGGCTCTGCGAAGCAAGGACGCGACCGGAATATCCAGGCAATCCTGCCGCTTAAGGGCAAGATCCTCAACGTCGAGCGGGCGCGTTTCGACCGCATGCTTGGCTCGAAGGAAATAGGGACGATGATCCAGGCGCTCGGCACCTCGATCGGGCGCGAGGAGTTTAATCTCGACAAATTGCGCTACCACAAGATCGTCATCATGACCGACGCCGACGTCGATGGCGCGCATATCCGCACGCTTCTGCTGACCTTCTTCTACCGCCAGATGCCCGAGCTTATTGCGGGCGGGCACCTCTACATCGCCCAGCCGCCACTTTACAAAGTCGCGCGCGGCCGGTCGGAAGTGTACGTCAAGGACGACCCCGCGCTCGACGAATATCTTGTCAGCGCCGGGCTCGAAGGACTGGTTCTCGACACCGCCGAGGGCCAGCGTTCGGGCGCCGACCTGCGCACCTTGGTCGACCACAGCCGCCGCATGCGCACGCTGATGCGCTATGCCCCCAAGAAGTATGACCCCTCCCTGATCGAGGCGCTTGCTTTGTCGGGCGCGCTCGACCCCGAGCTCGACCGCGGCGCCCGCCTTGCGATGATCGAGACCGTCGCCAAGTGGCAGGGCGCGGGCGATCTCGAGGCCGTCTGGTCGGGCGAGATCGCGGCCGAGGGCGGCTATCTCCTGCGCCGCTTGTGGCGCGGCGTCACCGACGTCACCATCGTCGAACCGGCCTTCCTCGCCTCCGCCGAAGCGCGCAAATTGCACGCCTTGGCGTCCGAGCAACGCGCGCTTTACTCGAAGCCCGCCGTTCTTCGCACCGTCCGCAAATCGACCGCCCCAGCCGAGGCCGCTCCGGAACCTGTCGAAGGCGAAGAAGACACTGTCGAAGAGACCGCCGCGGACACCAAAAAGGCGATCCCCGTTACCCGCCCGTCCGAGCTGCTCGACGCTGTCCTCGCCGCTGGCCGCAAGGGCCTCTCGATCCAGCGCTACAAGGGGCTGGGCGAAATGAACGCCGAGCAATTGTGGGAGACCACCCTCGATCCCGCCAACCGCACGCTGTTGCGGGTCGAAGTCCAGCAAGCCGACATCGCCGACGAAATCTTCACGAGGCTGATGGGCGACGTCGTCGAACCGCGCCGCGAATTCATCCAGGACAATGCGCTGAGCGTGGCCAATCTCGACGTTTAGCCGATCAGTTTCCGCAACTTTGCGCGCACTGCCTCGAGTTCGACGGCGGTGGCGTTACCTTTGTGAGTCATCTTGCGAGCCTTCCAGTCAACCGAGCGGGCTTGGTCGACCAAAGCGACTCCACTGCCGACCGCCACCTCGAACGGATAGTTTTTAATCTGTGAGGTCATCGGCACGCACATCATCAACTTCGAGCGGTCGTTGAGGCGCGCCTTGGTCAGGACCACTGCTGGGCGATGCCCGCCCTGCTCGCGCCCAAGGGTCGGGTTGAGTTCAATCCACACGATGTCGCCTTCGTCCGGCACAAAGGACGACCCGCGAACCCCTTCGCTCACCAGATTTCCTTGCCAACTGGAGGACCCCAATCGATCGGGTCGTGAAGGTTCTCCGGCGTGATTCGATCGATCAACTCATCGAGTGTTTCTTCCTCGACCTTGCGAATGAACACGCCGCCATGCTCTTGGCGCATCTCGACGCTATCATTCTCCTTCAGGCCGAGAGACGCGCTCAGCTGGGCCGGGAGGCGCAGGGCCAAACTATTGCCCCACTTCTTGACATGCTGGTTCATTGCGTGGCTCCGTCGATACGATTGTATCTACGCGTTGCGCGCGAAATAAGCAAGGAACTTGCCCTCGCTCCCGCTATTGACCCCACGATGACCTCCCCCACCATCACCGTCGCCTCCTACAATATGCGCAAGGCGATCGGGATCGATCGGCGGCGGCGGCCGGATCGCGTGCTTGCGGTGCTGCAGGAGATCGATGCCGACATCGTCGCGCTGCAGGAGGCGGACAAGCGCTTCGGGACCCGTGCCTCGGCCGTGCCGCACGCGCTGATTGACAGCCACGGGCTCTACAAGCCGGTCGAATTTGGCGTCAGCCACTCGCGCTTTGCCCACGCGATCCCGTTCGGGGAGGCGATCGAGACAAGGCTCGGGCTCGGCACGAAGAACCTCGGCTGGCACGGCAACGCCATATTGGTGAAGCGCGAGGTCGAGATAACTGGCTATGAGGCGCTCGACCTGCCGAAGCTCGAGCCGCGAGGGGCGGTGCTCGCCGAGCTGGTCGTGCGCGGGCAGGAGTTGCGCGTGGTGGGGATGCATCTCGACCTGTCGGGGCTGTGGCGCCGACGGCAGGTGATGCGCATTCTCGACCATATCCAACGCCGCCACCGGCCGATGCCGACGGTGATCATGGGCGACACCAACGAATGGAGCAAAGGCGGCGGGGTGCTACGCGAATTTGCGCCCGGGTATCGCGTGGCCAACACCGGGTTCAGCTTTCATTCGCGCCGTCCGGTCGCGGCGCTCGACCGCATCATCGTCGAGAAAGGCCTGACGATCGCCGCGTGCGGGGTGCACCACAGCGTCGCCGCCTCGAAGGCGAGCGATCATCTGCCGGTGTGGGCAAAGCTGAGCGCTTAGCGCCCCCCGATCTTTCGCTGGCGGCGACGCTGGATCGACGAGCCAATCCCCATGGCCTCGCGATATTTCGCCACCGTCCTCCGGGCGAGGTCGAAACCTTTTTCCTTGAGCAGGTCGACCAGCGTGTCGTCGCTCAAGATATCGCTCTCGGCGTGGATCAGCTTGCCGATCGCGGCCTTGACCGCTTCTGCGGCAGCACCTCCGCCATCGTCGCTGCCGACGCCTGAACCGAAGAAATATTTCAACTCGATCAGCCCGCGGTCGCACAACAGATATTTGTTCGACGTCACCCGGCTGACGGTCGATTCGTGCATTTCGATCGCCTCGGCGACTTCGCGCAGGGTGAGCGGCTTCATCGCCGCGACGCCATTGAGGAAGAATCCCTCCTGTCGCTTGACGATTTCCGACGCGACCTTGACGATCGTCCGCGCGCGCTGGTCGAGTGCCTTGACCAGCCAATGTGCACTGGCGAGGCAATCCCCCAGCCACGCCTTCGACGCCTTGTCGGTAGCCCCGGCCTTCAATTCGAGATGATAGCGTCGGTTGACGAGCAGTTTCGGCAAGGTCGCGCCATTGAGCTCGACGCTCCACCCCGCGCCAGACTTCCTGACGAACAAGTCCGGCTGGGCAGTGTCGGGTTCGCGATCAGCAAACCGGCACCCCGGCTTGGGGTCATAGGCGCGAAGTTCGCGCACCATGTCGGCAAGATCTTCCTCATCGACCCCGCAAATGCGTTTCAAATCCTTCATCGACCCCCGCGCGAGGAGGTCGAGATTGTCGATCAGCCGCGCCATCGCCGGATCGTATCGGTCGGCAGCCCTGGCCTGAAGCGCGAGGCATTCCGCGAGGTTGCGCGCGCCAACTCCGGGCGGGTCGAGCGACTGGACCAGGGCCAGCGCGTCCGCGACCTCGCGCCGGGTGGCCCCGGTGGCGGCCTGGATCGCCTCAAGCGGCGTGGTCAGATAACCCGTTTCCTCGAGTTCCCTGACGATTGCTTCGGCCAAGCTGCTTGCCCCGTGCAACTGCTCGATCAAATGCTCGCATAGTCCGGTATCTGACCCCGCCAGCCGATCGAAGTCGAACCCCTCGTCGGATACGCCGCCGACATCGAACACGCTGTCATTGTCGAGCGCCGCCTCGCGCCAGTCCATGTCGAGGCCGCTGTCGTCACCCTTGGCGAGCAGTTCGTCGGCACCGCTCGGGTCGGCCGCCGTGTCGCCGATCTCGCGATCGATCGTGATGACAACGCCCTCGCCCTCGCCGCCACTTGATTCGAGCAAAGGATTCTTGGCAAGTTCCTCGGCCACGACCGCTTCGAGTTCGAGGTTCGACAGCGCGAGCAGCTTGATCGCCGCCTGCAGCTGCTGGGACATGACCAGCGACTGTGACTGTCGGACGTCGAGGCGTGGACCAAGTCCCATGCCTCAACCCTTACAGCGCAAAGCTTTCACCAAGGTAGAGCCTTCGCACATCGGCGTTGGCGACGAGCGCTTCGGGGCTGCCCTGGAACAGCACTTCACCCCCGTAAATAATGCAGGCGCGATCGACGATGTCGAGCGTTTCGCGGACATTGTGATCGGTGATGAGCACGCCGATGTCGCGCTGCTTGAGTTCGATGATCAGATCGCGAATGTCCGAGATCGAGAGCGGGTCGATCCCCGCAAACGGCTCGTCGAGCAACATGATCGAGGGATTGGCGGCCAGCGCGCGCGCAATTTCGCAGCGCCGCCGCTCACCGCCGGACAAGGCCATCGCTGCCGAATGACGAAGCCGGGTGAGGCCGAATTCGTTGAGTAACTGTTCGAGCCGCGGCCCGCGCGCGGCCTTGTCACGCTCGGAGATCTCGATCACCGCCATGATATTCTGCTCGACCGTCAGCCCGCGGAAGATCGACGTCTCCTGTGGCAAATATCCGAGCCCGAGCACGGCGCGGCGGTACATCGGCAGCTTGGTGATGTCCTGCCCGTCGAGAATGATCCGCCCGGCATCGGGCTTGACCAACCCCATCACCGAATAGAAGCAGGTCGTCTTGCCTGCGCCGTTGGGGCCGAGCAGCCCGACGACCTCGCCGCGCGACACCGACAGGCTGACGTCGTGGAGGACGGCGCGCTTGTCGTACGACTTCGCGATCGAGTGAACCTCGAGCCCGCGCACCGGCGTCGCCACCTCGGCACTAGCCGAACGGTCGAGAAGCGAAGCGTCGTTCATCAGCCCTTACGCTGCGGAACGGTGAAGTGGCCGGTGACGCGGCCGCCCGACCCGTCGAGGCCCGGTGCGCCGCCGTCGACCACGGCGCGTCCGGTGGTGAGATCGATCACCAGGCGCGAGCCGGTGATTCGCGATTGCTCGCGTTGCAGTTCGACGCCGCCGACGAGCGTGATCAGCTTGCGGTCGAGGTCGTAGACGCCGAACGCACCTCGCGCCGTTTCGGTCGGGCTCTTGACGACGACGCCGCCAGCCGCATCGAGACGCTGCATCTTCAGCCCGCCGACGCCATTGGTATAGGCGATCGTGAGACGCGCCGTGTCGAGGGTCAGTTCCTGCTGCTTGACGTGGACATTGCCGGCCATGACCGCGCGATCGGCGCGGTCCTGCACTTCCATGCGATCGGCCGAGACATCGACCGGGGCGTTGCTGTCATGCCCCTTGAGCGCCGACGTGGGCTCGGCACTGGCCAGGCCGACGCATCCGAGGAGGACAGCCAAGCCGACAATCAGGGGGAGAGTGCGCTGCATCATTTCCTCTTGATCGCCCCTTGGACGATTTTCAAGCGTGCGCCGCCGCTGAGGGTCACCGTGCGATTACCGAGATCGGCCGACATGTGCCCGGCGCTGAACTGGCCGAGCTTCATCGTGCCGCTGGCCGGCCCGCCACTGCTGAGCTGTTTCGACCTGAGATCGACGCTGACGTTGCTGGTCTCGAGATGATAGCCATTCTGGTCCTGCACCCGCACGGCTCCCGGGATCGCGACCTTCTGCGCATCGAGATCATATCGTCCATGCTCGGCGCCGATCGACACCGGGCCGCGGTCGAGCCCGATCTTCGCGCTCATCCCGTTGATGTCGACCACGCGCACCGCGCTCGACTGCTGCACCGCCTGGTTGGCGACGATTTCGAACGGCTGGCCCTTGTCGTCGGCGCCGGTGTAGCGCGCGGCCTCGACCCGCATCCGCTCCTGCGCCTTGTCGGCCTTGTTCTTGTCGAGCAGGAAGCTGACCTCGGTCTGCTTGCTGAACGGGGCGATCGCGAGCAGCAAGATCAGCGCGATCCCGAGCGCGGGCAGGCCAAACTTGAGCAACCGCACGAACCGGTCGTGCGAGCTTCCCGGCCGCGCCCATCGGGGTGCCGTCCCACGGGCGGACGGCGTGTTATCCGGCATGCGCAAAAATATCCTGCTCGGCCCAGCCGGCAAGGTCGAGCAATGCGCGGTGCGGCAGGAAATCGAAGCAGGCTTGTGCCAGTTCGACTCGCTGCTCGCGAAGGAGCCGCTCGTCGAGCTTTTCCTTGAGACGATGGAGATAGCGCACGTCCGACGCGGCATAGTCGCGCTGGGCGTCGTTTAGTTCGGGCCCGCCCCAGTCACTCGTTTGCTGCTGCTTGGAGATGTCGGTGCCGAGCAACTCCTTGACCAGCTCCTTCAAACCGTGCCGGTCGGTATAGGTCCGCACCAGGCGCGACGCGGTGCGCGTGCAATAGACGGGTCCGGCCATGATCCCGAGATAGGCACGCATGAGTGCCACATCAAACCGGCCGAAGTGATAAAGCTTCAGGCGGTTCGGATCGCCGAGCAGTGCCTTGAGGTTGGGGGCGGCATAATCGCTATTCGGGCCGAAACGGATGAGATGCTCGTCGGGGCCGCCGTCGCTGAGCTGGACGAGGCACAGCCGGTCCCGCCCGGGGAGCAGCCCCATCGCCTCGGTATCGACTGCAATCGGGCCATCGCCGAATGTCACGCCATCAGGCAAATCTTCTTCGTGAAAATGGATCGCCAACGCTGTGATTCCTTGCAATGTTCGCCGTCGTAACGCCCGGTATTGCGGGCAATAGGCGCTTATCCGCGCCAAGTTCCAGTGGCGATAAAGCGAATCACTAGGAGCAGAGCCATTTTTGCGATATGCGATTCGCTGTGTGCGCGAGATTTTCGTGTTTCATACCAGTCGCGCCTTGGGCCCCGCGCGATGGTTTTTCGTTCTGACGGGGCACGTGAAGAGAGTTTGAATGGGTTTCGATCGAGGGCGTAAAGGGGATCGCGGCGGACGCGGCCGCGACAAGCGCGACAGCTTTGGTGGTGATGAAGGCGGCGGTAGCAGCTTCGGCGGCGGCGGTGGCGGTTTCGGCGATCGGGGCGGCGGCGGTGGTGGCTACGGCGATCGTGGTGGCGGCGGCGGATTCGGCGGCGGCGGCGGCGGCGGCGGTGGGTATCGCGGCGGCGGCGGTGGCTTCGGCGGCCCGCCCGGCGGCGGCGGCGGCTTTCGCAGCGGCGGCGGCGGAGCCGGCGGCGGCGGCGGTGGTTTCCGCAGCGGCGGCGGTGCGGGTGGCGGCATGCCTCCCCAGGTCGTTGGCGAAGGCAAGGGCATCGTCAAATTCTTCAATCCGCAGAAGGGCTTCGGCTTCGTCGTTCGCGATGACGGCGGCGAGGATGTGTTCGTGCACATCAGCGCGGTCGAGCAGGCGGGTCTGACCGATCTTGCCGACGGTCAACCGCTCGAGTTCACGCTTGTCGACCGCGGCGGGCGGATTTCTGCGACCAACCTGCGGATTGATGGCGAACCGATGGAAGTCGTTCGCACCGGTGCTCCGGCGGCCCCGCGCGAAGGCGGCTTCGGCGGCGCTCCGGGCGGCGATCGTGGCGGACCCCAGCGCGAGCTGACTGGCGAAAAGGCCAGCGGCACGGTCAAGTTCTTCAATGCGATGAAAGGCTTCGGTTTTATCAGTCGCGACGATGGACAGCCTGACGCGTTCGTTCACATCTCGGCGGTCGAGCGTGCCGGCATGCCGACACTTAATGAAGGCGACCGGCTCGAGTTCGAGATCGAGGTCGATCGTCGCGGCAAATATGCCGCGGTGAACCTGTCGCCCGCTCAGTAAGCGCTTACGCCTGTGCTAACCAATGGCCCGTCCGGAGCGATCCGGGCGGGCCATTTGATGTGGTGACCCGATGAAGCTTGCCCCCGCAAGTCGCGACGACCTGCCTGAGCTGCATTCGCTGATCGAATCGGCCTACCGCGGCGATTCGGCGCGCGCGGGGTGGAGTCATGAGGCCGACCTGCTCGACGGGCAGCGCACCGACATCGAGGCGCTCGAGGCAGCATACGCCGATCCGGCGCAGCATTTGCTCGTGTTTCGCGATGGCGAGCGGATTGTAGCGTGCGTCTCGCTTACCGATCGCGGCGGAGGGTTCGCCTACCTTGGCCTGCTGACGGTCGATCCCCAGCGCCAGGCGATCGGGCTCGGGCGACTGATGCTCGCCGCCGCCGAGGGCCATGCCGCTGCCTACCTGGGCGCAAGCCGGGTCGAAATGACCGTCATCGCCCAGCGCACCGAGCTGATCGCCTGGTACGAACGGCGCGGCTATGTGCTGACCGGCGAGCGCCGCCCGTTTCCGTTCGGAGAGCCTCGCTTCGGTAAGCCGCGACGCGAAGACCTTGAGTTCGTCGTCCTGGAAAAACTCCTAAGCACCTAATTTGTTTTCATCGCGATCGGCTTGCCCATCACCATCACATAGCCGACGTGGGTAACCGCCGCCGGGTCGGTCAGCGGGTCGCCATCGACGGCAATCAGATCGGCCGACTTGCCCGGATCGAGCGTGCCCGTCTCGCTCGACAGGTCGAGGAGGTCGGGGCCGCCTTTGGTCGCGGCGATCAGCGCGTCGCGCGGGGTCATCCCGCCCTTGCTCACCATCAGTCCTAGCTCTTCGCCTGCGCGGCTGTGCGGCGCGACCGCCGAATCGGTGCCGAGTGCGATCTTGATCCCGGTGCGGTACGCAAGATTCAGGCCTCTGCCCCACACCGCGAAAGTCTGCTGCGCCTTTGCCTCCATTTCCGGTGTGAGCTTGCCCGTGCCGAGCAGGCCCTTGACCCCGCTGAACGCCAGCAGGGTCGCCGAATAGGTCGTGCCGTGCGCTTTCATCGCGCGGGCGCCGACTTCGTCGAGGAAGGTGCCATGCTCGATCGAATCGACCCCGGCGATCGTCGCCGCCTCGATCCCGCGCGCACCATGGGCGTGGGCCGCGACCTTGAGGTGAAGCGAATGCGCCATGTCGACGATCCCGCGCATTTCCTCGGTCGTGAAATGCTGTTCGAGCCCCATCGCGCCGGGATCGAGCACGCCGCCGGTGGCCATGATCTTGATCACGTCGACCCCGGCGGCGGCGAGCTTGCGGACGACGATCTGGCATTGCTGGACCCCGGTGCAGACCGACGTATTGAGGTGGGCGGTGTCGATCGCCGCCGCCAATTCGGGCGGAAGGCCGGTGGCCGGGTCGGCATGGCCGCCGATCATCGACAAAGGAGCGCCCGACACCTTGATCCGAGGCCCCGGGAAGCGGCCCTCGGCGACCGCGTCGCGCAGCGCCAGCACCGCCGCCGTGTCGCCGCCAAGGTCGCGCACGGTCGTAAATCCGGCGCGCGCCATCTCCAGCGCGTGGGTCAGACCGACCGTAGCGGCGTAAGGGATCGAATATTTGCGCGTGTAGCCCGAGTACCACGGCTCGCCCGAATTCATCGTCAGATGGACGTGGACGTCGGTCATTCCTGGCATCACGGTGCGGCCGCGCTGATCGACGACGATGGCTCCGGCAGGGGAGGTTGCGCCCGGCTGGATCGCGGTGATGCGGCCGTCGGTGACGATCACCGTCGATGGGCCAAGCGCGGGCTTGGCGGCGTCGATGATCAGCCGGCCAGCCTGGATCGCGTAGGTTTCGGCATGAGCAGTCCCGGCGACAAGTATCGCGGCGGCGGTGAGCAGGTAGCGCAAAATGAAATCTCCCCTTGTTTGCGAGGAAGCGTAGCGGCTCGGCGACACGCTTCAAGTCACCATTGCGAGCAGCGTGTCGATGCGATCGGCTTCGTGCGCCGGCTTGTCGGTGCGAATGCGGGCGATGCGCGGGAAGCGCATGGCGAGGCCCGACTTGTGGCGGGTCGATTTGTGGATCGAGTCGAAGGCGATCTCGAGCACCAGCGACTTTTCGACCTCGCGCACCGGGCCGAAGCGGTTGAGGGTGTGACCGCGAACGAACTTGTCGAGCATTTTGAGCTCCTCGTCGGTGATGCCGAAATAGGCCTTTCCGACGGGCAGCAGCTCGCCGCCTTCGGTCCAGCAGCCGAAGGTATAATCGGAGTAGAAGCTCGACCGCTTCCCCGATCCGCGCTGGGCGTACATCATCACGCAATCGGCGGTCAGCGGATCGCGCTTCCATTTGTACCACAGACCGGTGCGGCGACCCGCGACGTAGGGTGAGTCGCGGCGCTTGAGCATCATGCCTTCGATTGCCGAGTCGCGGGCGCCGGCGCGAAGCTCCTCGAGCGCTTCGAACGAGGGGGCGTCGATCGTCGCCGACAGGTCGAAGCGTTCGGGATCAAGCGCCGGGACGAAGGCTTCGAGCCGGGCGCGGCGGTCGGCCCACGGGAGGGCGCGCAAATCCTCCTCGCCGTCGAACAGCATGTCGTAGAGGCGGACGAAGGCGGGGTATTCGCCCTGAACCTTGGCCGAGACGTTCTTGCGGCCGAGGCGCTGCTGGAGCGCGTTGAAGCTCGCCGCCGCGCCGCCATGTTCGTCGGCCCCTTGCCCCGCGCCGCGCACGAGCAGCTCGCCGTCGAGCACGGCGCGGGTCGAGAAGGCAGCGGCAATGTCGGGAAAGCTGCCCGAAATATCATCGCCGGTGCGGCTGTATAGCCTCGTGTCGCCGCCGGCGTGGACCAGCTGGATGCGGATGCCGTCCCATTTCCACTCCGCAACATAATCGGCGAGATCGACCTTGGTGTCGCTGAGGGGATGGGCGAGCATGAACGGGCGGAAGACGGGGATGTCTTTCGCGCTCGGTTGCTCGGCGCGGCCTTCGCCCCAGTCGAACAGCTCGGTGTAGGGCGGCGACAAGCCGTGCCACACTTCCTCGACTTGCTCGACGTCGAGATCGAAGGCGTTGGCCAGCGCCTGCTTGGCGAGGCGGGCAGAGATGCCGACGCGCAAGGCTCCGGTAGCGAGCTTGAGCAGGGCGAAGCGGCCCGAGGCGTCGAGATGATCGAGCATCGCTGCGAGGACTCGCGGGGCGTCGGAGCGTGAGGCGGCTTTCAACTGCTCGACCGCCGCGCCGACGGTTATCGTGCCGTCGTCGACGTCGCTCGGTTCACCTTCCGGCGCTGGCCACAGCAGCGACACTGTTTCGGCCATGTCGCCGACATAGTCGCGGCTCATGCGCAGGAGGACGGGGTCGATTCGCTCCTCGGCGAGCGCGCGGACGACGGCGGGTTTTACCGCCGGGATGTCGAGCGTTCCGGTTAGTGTCGCAAGGGCGAGGCCTCGGTCAGGGTCAGGGGTCGTCTTGAGATAATCGCCGATCAGCCGCAGCTTGGTGTTGCGCGAGCGGGTGTAGACGAGGTCGTCGAGAAGCTGGCTGAAGGCGCGCATCGCTGGGTCAATGCTTGGGGCCAGTGAAGGATGCGATTACCTCCCCGCCCTGCAGGGGAGGGGGCCGAGGGGTGGGCGCGAGCGACGCGAGCTTCTGTCGGTAAATCCAACATGGGAGGACAAAGAAACCCACCCCCGACCCCTCCCTTGCAGGGAGGGGAGGCAAGCCGTCTGTTCACAATGTTCACGGTGCCGACGCGTTGTGGAGATGGAAGCGAAGTGGACACGGTTGACCATGTGGCGTGCGTTTGAAGGCGGTGTGACCTTTGACAAACTTGGCCGATCGCAGTTTGGGCATGGCGTGCGAGGTCACGAAGCAACCCAAGCACATCGCGGGGACTGTAGGACAGTTTTTTCGTGAGCGTCCGCAGTTGGTAGAAAGCGGACATACATGAATGACAGCTGAGTTCACCTCAGCAGCCCGAAGACTGCTAAACTGGAAATTACGAGCATGAATCCGTGGAGCGCGACTAACAGCCAAAACCAGACCGGCTGAGCGTCCCGAGAGGGGCTACTCAAATATGGGCCTAGCGAAGGCATACTGCCCGTAATGAACCCAAACGAGAGCGTCATCGTAAACAAAGCGGCTGTTACCAACGCAAACCAGTTCATCGGCCTCCATTGCAAGCCCCGCTAGTGTTCGCAATGGGTCGTAAGCAGTCGAAGCCCTAGTGCAGCCTTAGTGCCATTGCTGCGAGGACGGTCTGGCGGTCGCCCGGCGAGGTGCTGGCGAGGGCGGCGTCCATGTGGTCGAGGGTGCAGCGGGTGGCGGCGCGGTGGCCGGGCATCATCGCGTGGTGCGCGCCATAGTCGGCGAGGCCCTCGAGTGCGGCCAGGCCGTGGTCGGCGGCGAGGGTGCGGATGGCGTCCATCTTGGCGCGGATATCGATCGGCTTGAGCGTACGCACGCGCGCCTCGATCTCGGCGATGCGCTCGCCGATGCGGCTGCGGACGATGGTGAGCGACTCGGGCGCCATGGCTTGATTCTCCGTTGACCGTTTCCTTGTCGCCCGATTCGGTTAACGACGAGTCAAAGTGCCTTGCGCGATGGCAAGCGATCGCCACTCGCGCTTGACAAAATCGCCTTGGCTGGCCAAGGGGACGCCATTCGGGCGGCCGGGCTTTTGCCAAGCGGCCGCTCATATTATTTTCACCCGTTGGGAAATGTTCGATGGCCAAGTCGGCAACCGTCAAGATCAAGCTCGTCAGCACCGCCGACACCGGCTTTTTTTATGTGACGAAGAAGAATCCGCGCAACACGACCGAAAAGATGTCGTTCCGCAAGTACGACCCGGTGGTGCGCAAGCATGTCGATTTCAAGGAAGCCAAGATCAAGTGACGCGGCGCTAGGCGCGCGTCATCCCGAACTCGGTTCGGGATCCACGCTTCCGCCCGGCACGCTATCCCGATCGGCCTGACCGGGCGTCTCCGCAGCAGCGGCGGCGCCCGTTTCCTGTTGGGGCTCGGCGACCGGCAGAGCGAGCAGTTCATCGACCGTCGCCGCGAACTTCGCGACCGAGATTGGTTTCGAGACATAGGCCTGCGCGCCAGCCGCGCGGATTCGCTCGTCGTCGCCCTGGGCCGAGTAAGCGGTGACCGCCATGATCGGCACGGCCTTGAGATCCGGATCATCCCGCAGCAGGCCCATCAGCTCGAGCCCGCTGACATGCGGCAGCTGGATATCGGTGATGACCAGGTCGGGACGAAATGCGCGCGCGGCGGACAGCGCCTCGCGACTGTCGGTCACTGCCTCGGTCTCATGGCCGTGCGCCGCGAGCAGGTCGCAGAACAGCTTGATGTTCAGCGCATTGTCTTCGACAACAAGGATCTTGGCCAAACCCGCTTCCCCTCCCTTATACCGCATAGACTAGGCGATGACGCTCCACTCTCCACCTGACTCCGAAACCGTGGCATTGGCCGCGCTCGCCGCGACCCTCACCGACGAACGGCGCGCGGAACGGTTCCTGTCGATCACCGGACTGTCTCCGGATGGGATCAGGACGGCCCTCGGTGACCGGCATACGCTCGCCGCCTGCCTCGCGTTTCTCGAAAATCACGAACCCGACCTGATTGCGGTGGCGGCGGCGCTCGGCGACCGCCGCACGCTCGCGGCCTGCCTCGCTTTTCTGGAGAACCACGAGCCCGATCTCCTAGCGGTGGCCGAGTCGATCGGCGAAAAACCCGAGACCCTGATCGCCGCGCGCGCCGAGCTTG
>JBBQDG010000014.1:0-57074 GCA_038319435.1 Sphingomonadales bacterium
CCGACGCGCAAATCGCCGATGGTAGCGCTCGCTCGAACACCGGCCGAAAACCGCTTTCCCCATAGGCCACCGATCGTGGACCGCGGCTTCCTGCTTTGGAGGATATCGTACACCTGCCGGTGCCCGATATCCTTCACAATAGCAGTCACCGCAGGTTGGTGTTAAGCGGACGATATGGGGCTTGTCCTTCCTTTAATTCTTGGCTTTCTCGCTCTCTGCAACGCAGCGTACTGCTGCTTCAAGATCATCGCCGATTTCCGGCTGAGGCGCCGTCTCTGGGGCGTCGCCGGTGTGTTCGCACTTATCGGTGTTCTGGCACCGATAGCGCTCGCTTTCGTCGTCAATCGGTATGGCAGCTAGCCACCCAAAGCCGACTTAAGCCAGCTTTTGCGGCCCCCCCAAAACAAGCATCAATCGCTGGCGAAAGGCCGAAGGCGCCCAGCCGCTAGGGACTTCCTCGAATGACGATGCGTCCAGTCGGGGCGTCGCGACGTTACGCAGAATATGAAAACTTCCGCCCTAGCCGCCGCGTTGCTGTCGCTCGCTTCCTGCTCGCCGCCCGACCTGCTCAGCGGCCTCAATAATTTCGTCCCCGGCGACAGTGGCGCGCATCGAGTTGCCGAGGGCGTCAGCTTCGCCCCTGATCGCGGGCTCAAGCTCGACGTGTGGTCACCGCGCCGCGCCAACCATCCGCTCCCGGTCGTCATCTTCCTCTACGGCGGCGGTTGGGTCGCCGGGTCGCGCGGCGGCTATGCCTTCGCCGGATCGGCCTATGCCGGCCAAGGCTTCGTCACCGTCGTCCCCGACTATCGCCTCGTCCCCTCGGTTCGCTTCCCGGCGTTCGTCGAGGACGGCGCGCTGGCGGTGAAATGGACCCGCGAGCATATCGCAGACTATGGCGGCGACCCCAACCGCATCGCGCTCGCCGGTCATTCGGCGGGGTCCTACAACGCCGCGATGCTCGCGCTCGACGGCCATTTCCTGCGCGATGCGGAGGTTCCGGCGGGGACGATCAGGGCCGTCGCATTGCTCTCCGGCCCCTACGACTTCTACCCATTCACCGAACAGCGCGGGCGCGATGCGCTCGGCGCCTGGCCGCGCCCGGCCGAGACCCAGCCGATCAACTTCGTCACCCGCTCGGCGCCGCCGATGCTGCTCGCGACGGGCAGCGCCGACGACATCGTCAAGCCGCGCAACAGCCAGGCGCTCGCCGCGAAGCTTCAGGCCAACGGCGTGCCGGTCGAACTCAAAGTCTACCCCGGCAAGAGCCATGTCGACCTCGCCAAATCACTCTCGCGCCCGTTCCGCTCGACCACCCCGGCGCTCGCCGACAGCGCCGCCTTCCTCCACCGCGTGCTAGGGCGCTAACCGGGCCAGCAGCTCGGTGGCGAACTCGCTCAACGTATCGTCGCGCGCGCCCATGACGATGATCCGGTCGCCGGGCAGCGCCTTGGCCAGCAGCGCCTCGCCGATCGCCGCCCGCTCGGGCAAGTGCGTCGCCGTGCCCCCCGCCGCGCGCACCGCTTCGGCCAGCCAGTCGGACCCGCGCGAGCGATCGACCGTGCCGCCCTGATAGACCGGGTCGGGCAGGAACAGCTCGTCTTCGTCGCGCAGCCCGCTCGCGAACGTCTGCGCCAGTTCCTCGCCCATCTTGGCCAGCGGGCCAAAGCCATGCGGCTGGAACATCACCAGCAATCGCCCGGGCTGCGCCGTCAGCGTCGCCAGGCTGGCCGCGATCTTGTCGGGGTTGTGGGCGAAGTCGTCGATCACCGTCACCCCGCCCGCGGTCCCGACCGTCTCGAGCCGCCGCCGCAGCCCCGCGAACTGCCCCAGCGCGGTCACCGCTTCGCCCAGCGGCAGCCCAAGCGCATGGACCGCCGCCAGCGCCGCCAGCGCATTCGAGGCATTGTGCCGCCCCGGCACCGTCATCCGCACCGGCCATTGCTCGCCGCCATGGTCGACGGTGAAGGCGACCCCGTCGGCCAGCAGTTCGAGGTTGCGCCCCGCGAACGCCGCGCTCGGGCTGTCAAAGCCATAGCCGAGCAGCGCGCCTGAAGGCACTTCATCGGCCAGCATCCGCGCCTCGGGATCGTCGAGGTTGATCACCGCCCGCTTGGCCACTGTGAGAAAATCCCCGAACAGGCTGCGCAACGCCTCCAGCGAATGATGGTCCAGACTGACATTGGTCAGCACCGCGACCGTCGGGCGATAGAGCGCGATCGACCCGTCACTCTCGTCGACCTCGCCGACGAACAGGTCCACATCGCCGACCAGCGCACTCGCGAACGGCGCTTGCGGCGACGCGAAATTCTTCATCACCGCGCCGTTTATCACCGTCGGCTGACGGTGGCAGGCGGACAGGATCCAGCCGATCATCCCGGTGACGGTCGACTTGCCCGACGTCCCCCCGACCGCAACGCTCGCCTCGGCCGCGTTGAGTAGCTGCGCGAGCAGCTGTGGCCGGGTGACGTGCGCCAGCCCCATCGCCGTCGCCCGCACGACATCGGGGATATTGTCCTCGACCGCCGCCGAAGTGACCAGCGTCGCCCCCGCGTTCAGCCCCGACCCGTCCTGCGCGAATAGCCCGATGCCGAGCGATTTCAGATAATCGAACTTGGCCGCCAGCCTTCCGGCGTCGAGCGCGCGGTCCGATCCGGTCACTTGCGCCCCGCTTGCGCGAACGATCGCCGCAAGCGGAAGCATGCCGCTCCCGCCGATCCCGCAGAAATGATATTGGTTCGTCATCGTCGTCGCCCTATTGTGGTGACGGGCAATTGCATAGGGATGCCAAATGCGAATTGCGGTCGTCGCACCCAGTTCCACGTTAAGCGAGACCGCCGCCGAACGCGTCCACGCGATCGTCGAGGCGCGTGGCGATGCCGAGCTTGTCATCCATCCCCAATGCTTCCTGCGCAGCGGCCACTTCGCCGGCGACGACCGCGCCCGCCTGTCGGCGCTGCGTTCGGTCATGGCCGACCCGGCGTTCGATGCCGTCTGGTTCGGCCGCGGCGGCTATGGCTCGAACCGCATCGCCGAGGCCGCGCTGGCCGACCTGCCGGACGCGGCACGGGCCAAGACCTACCTGGGCTACAGCGATGCCGGCTTCCTCCTCGCCGGCTTCCACAAGGCCGGACTGGAGGTCGCGCACGGGCCGATGGTCCAGGACATCAACCGCGCCGGGGGCGAGGCGGCGATCGACCGCGCGCTCGACTGGCTCATCCACCGCGATCCCGCCGCGATCGAGCCGCGGCTCGACGGCCCGGCGATGGCGTATAACCTGACCGTGCTGTCGAATCTGCTCGGCACCCCGCTCGAACCCGACTTCACCGGCGTCGAGCTGCTGATCGAGGACATCGCCGAATATCTCTACCGCATCGACCGCACGATGTTCCACCTCACAGCCTCGCCTGCGATCCGCTCGGTCCGCCGACTGCGCCTCGGCCGGATCAGCGACGTTCCCGCCAACGAGCCGGCGTGGAAAGGCGACGCGGACACCATCGTCCGCGACTGGTGCACGCGCTCGGGGATCGACTTCGCCGGCCCTGCCGACATCGGTCACGATGCTTCAAATCGGGTCGTCCCATTTCCACTTGCCGCAAGTTAATCACGCCTCTCGCGCTCCGCTCTTGCAAGGGGGGCTGGATTGCGCTCTATCTCGCGTCCGTCATCAACAGGAGGGCCGAATGGCAAAAGCAACAACGACCGGGACACCGCGCAAGGCCGGGGGCGGACTCGCTCGCCCGGTAACACCGTCACCCGAACTCGCCGCCGTCGTCGGCGCCGATCCGCTACCGCGCAGCGAAGTGGTGTCGAAGGTGTGGGCGCATATCCGCAACAATAATCTGCAGAATCCCGCCAACAAGCGCGAGATTCTGGCTGACGACAAGCTCAAGAAAGTGTTTGGCAAGGACAGCTGCACGATGTTCGAGATGAACAAGCATCTGTCGGCGCACCTCAAGGCATAGGCGCTGCCCGTCACGGACAAGAAGGGCTCGCGGGAAACCGCGGGCCCTTTTTTCATGGCGGCGACTCACCCACGCCACATCCCGTCGAGCTTTTCCTGGGTCACCGGATAGCCAAGATATTCCGGAATGGTGAGCCAGCGCTCGCCGTCGCGATCTTCGACCCACGGCGTGATCGTCTCGACCGGGTGCGCGCGGGCATGATCGTGAAGCGCGCCGGCGCTGTCGTGCCGCGCCAGCCGCTCCAGATTTCGTCGCGTCGGGAAGATCAGGTTCGCGCGTCCCGCGCCATGACGCGCCAGCGCATCCGCCGCGCTAATCCACTCGGCGACGCGGTTCTCGGCCTCGCCGACATTGGGAAGCCAATCGCCTGGCGGTGCGCTGGCGAGAAAGAACAGCGTGTCGAACCGCCGCGTCGTGTGGAAATTGGGCAGCCACCGCGCCCAAGGCGTGAGCGCACCGGCGTCAAAGTTCAGCCCATGACTATCAAGCAGTGTCGCCAAGCTGGTCCCGGCGAGGAGCGCGCGCTGGAGTTCGAGCGCCAGCGCCGGCGTAGGAAGCGGATCGAGCGCGACCGGCACCGCCGTCTCCTCGATCGTCTCGCGCACGGCGGCGACGATCGCTGCACCATGCTCGACGTCCAGCATCTCGCCAAATTCATGATCCTCGGGGTCGATCCGTCCACCGGGAAAAACCATCGCCCCGGCAGCGAAGGCCATCGTCGCGGCGCGCTCGACCATCAGCAGTTCGGGCGGCCCGCTCGCCATGTCACGCGCGAGGATTAGGGTCGCGGCGGGAATGGCGGGCTGGTCGGTCATCGATCTTCGCCTAGGTCATCACGGCGCAACAAAAAAGGCCGGCACCGCGAACGGTACCGACCTGTTTGTCATGGCACCGCCCCAAGGCAGGGCCACGCGCATTACATCGCGTTGACGGCCTTGTTGGCCTGCGCTTCGGTGGTTTTGCCGGCAGCGACATTGTCGGCCAGCTTGTCGCCATTATCCTTGAGCGCGTCCTGCTGATTCTTGAGCGAATCGGCAGCGGCGTCGTTCGAGGTATTGGCCGCCATTGCGCCCAAATTGTCGGCCATGTTGCCGACATTGGCCTCGACGTTGTCCGCCGCGACCTTGTCCGCGCTCTTGTTGCATGCGCCCATCGACAGCGCCGCGGCGCCGAGCAGGACGATTGAAAACTTGTTCATGGAAAAATCCCCTGGTTATGGTCACGCCGACGAATGCCGCCGTCGCAACACAGACCGCCCCAACGTCGGCTGTCCATGCAAAGTTCCCGTTGGCGATCAAGATGTCAATCATTGCGACTTTCGCCCCGGAGGCCTATCTACGTCGTGCCGGGCAACCGGCTATGTCGGTAGATTGTTAGGTGGAATAGGCATTTCGGACCCGGGGGGCAGTACCCCGGCGCCTCCACCACCAGCGGCGGAAGCTTGCGAAAGCGCCGTTGCTGATGGGGGCGAAATAGGATCGACGAGTGCAATAAAGTCCTGACTGCCGACCGGCCTGAATGCGCCGTAAAACCGTTCATAACCACAAGTGCCAACGATAACGTAGCACTCGCGATTGCCGCGTAACTGACGGCCTAACGGCCTGAGGTTATATGGACAAAAGCGCGGTTGGACCCCACCGGGCAACAGAAGGGGATTCCAGCGGCTTCCGGAGGAGCCGGGCAACAGAATCCTCCGGACCTTTTTCACGCCGTAACTTAGCCCTTGCGGGCTTCGCACAAGCGACGCAGACTTGCCCCGATCACGTTTTCGGGGGAATCTGCATGTCCAAATCACGCCTGCTGCTCGCGCTCAGCCTTGCCGCCGCGCCCGCCGCGCTGATGGCGGCACCCGCAACCAAGGAGCAGCTGATGGTCGCCCCGGCCGGCGCGCGCCATTACACCATCAGCTCGATAGCCGGGAAGCATGGCGACAACTGGTCGTGGACGCTGCCCGACGGACGCACTGCCTATCGCATGTCGATGTCGCTGCGCGGCTGGATCACCGAGGACGACGAGGTCGTGACGGCGGGTGCCGACGGTCGGCCGACGCGGATCGCGGTGCGCGGCTTTACCGACAATGGCGACGCGACCGAGGACTACAGCGTCAGCGCCGATGGCGTCGCGACGTGGAAGACCGCAGTCGACGGCGGATCGGCACCGCTCGGGCCAAAGCGCTACTCGACGTACGGTGGACCATGGCTCGCGGGGGAGCAGGACATCGCCGCGCTCATTGCGGCGGGCGACAAGGGCATCGACATGCTGCCTGGCGGCCACTCCCGAATCCGGGTCGGCCAGCCGATGACCATCGCCGCGCCGGGCGGTCCGAGGTCGCTCAAGCTGGCCTTCATCGAAGGATCCAGTTTCGCGCCGACGCCTGTGTGGCTCGACGCGGATAATCGATTCTTCGGCAGCGCCGGGCAAATTTCGCTCCTCCCGGCGGGAAGCGAAGCGCTCGGCCCCAAGCTCAAGGGCATCCAGGAGAAAGCCGTCGAGGGGCTCGTGCGCGATGTCGCGCACCGCTTCCTCAGCGTGGCGCATCGCAAGCCAACGCTGTTCGACCATGTCAAAATGTTCGATTCGGTCGCTGGCCGCTACCTCACCGACCGCGCCGTGCTGGTCGCCAATGGCAAGGTCGCTGCGGTCGGCGCGGGCGGCTCGCTGCGCGCGCCGGCGGGCACCACGCGGATCGACGGGCGCGGCAAGACCTTGCTCCCCGGCCTGTGGGACTCGCACCAGCACGTCGGCGGCGACGACTGGAACCTGCTCCAGAATGTCGCCACCGGCATGACCAATTATCGCAGCCCCGGCTCGCAGATCGACGATGCGCTGAGCATCTACAAGCGCCGCGCCGCTGGTGACTTGCTCGCCCCCGACGGCAAGGTCTCGGTGATCATTGACCGCAAGGATCCGCTCGCCGCGCAGGGCGCGCTGACCGTCACCTCGGCGGCACAAGCGATTGCGGCGGTCGACAAGATCAAGGCGGCCGGGCTGTGGGGCGCCAAATTCTACACCTCGATGACTCCCGCCTGGATCGCCCCGGCCGCCGCCGAAGCCCACCGGCTGGGCCTCCACGTCCACGGCCACGTCCCCGCCGGCATGCGCCCGCTCGACGCAGTCCGCGCGGGCTATGACGAGGTCACCCACATCAACTTCATCATGATGCAGGCAATGCCGCAGGCGGTGGTCGACAAGGCCAATACCGCCGCGCGGCTGGAGGGGCCGGCCAAGTATGGCAAGGATGTCGATCTCGATTCGCCCGCGATGAAGGCGTTCTATGCCGAACTGGCGAAGCGCGGCACGATCGTCGACCCGACCCTGACCGTGTGGGAAGTGCTGATGACCTCCGACGGGAGCGCGCTCTCGCCCGAATATGCGCCGTTCGCAGGCATTTCCCCGCCATCGGTCGCGCGCGGCTGGAAGATCGCCGGCTATCCGCTGTTCGACGGGCTCACGCGCGACGATTTCCGCAAAAGCTTCGCCAAGATGGTCGGCCTCGTCGGGCACCTGCACCAGGCGGGGGTGCGGATCGTCGCCGGGACCGACGGCTCGGGACTGGAACTGGTGCGCGAACTCGAGCTTTACCAGCAGGCCGGGCTGACCAACGCCGAGGCGCTGCAGACTGCGACGATCATTCCCGCGCGGATGACCGGAATGGCCGGCCGAGTCGGCTCGATTACGCCGGGCAAGACCGCCGACCTGATCCTTGTCGATGGCGATGTCGAACAGAGTCTGGGCAAGCTGCGCCAGATCGACAAGGTCGTGCTCGACGGTGCGCTGATGGACGGCGATGCGCTTCGGTCTGCGGCGGGATTGACCGGGCGGCCCAGCTAGAGCCGGATCGTTGTCGATGGCGCCGCTGAGCGCTTCCCCCGACACGTGAATCGGGCTTTAATCCAATGGTTGGGCTTGTTCGCCTCAAGTGTTGGCGTAAGGACAAGGCGATGAGTGACCTGCGGCGACTGGCCTGGTTGATTGCCGCCGCGGCGCTGGTGCCGCTGATGATGTTCTGGATAATCGAGGGCCTGTTCAAAGCCCGGGAGGAACGGCGCGCGATCGAAGCCCGAGCGCTCGCGACCAGCGAAACGCTTCAATATCGCGTCGATGGCGTCATCGCGCGCCACCTCGCCGGGCTTACAGCGCTGGCGACGACGGCGTCGCTTCGCAGTGGCGACAGGTCGGCGTTCCGCGCCCGCGCCGCCCAGTTGATAACGCTCAATCCCGGATGGGTGGCGGTGTCGCTGATCGACGCCGGGACGGGCGCGCCGCTCGCCGAGATCGGACCGGGATCGCGCAGCGTGATGCTGGCGCCGCGCACGACCAGCAACCAGCCACCCTATCTCGCCGGCTATGCCCGCGGCGCGGGTTGCCCCTGCCTCGTTTTCACGCGGGCCGCGACCTTGGCGGACACGCCGGTCACGGTGCGGCTGTTCGTCAGTAACCGCGAGATTGCCGACATGCTGCCACCATCCGACGACGATTATGCGGTGATCGCCGTCGTCGCTCCCGACGGACGATTCATCGCGCGCTCGCTCGATGGTGATCGACGCTTCGGAACACTCGGTTCGACCTATCTTCGCGTCGCTGCCCGATCACACGCCAGCAGCGGCCTCTATCGCGGCTTCACGCTCGAGGGGATGGAGAATTACACCGCCTACAGCCGATCGCCGAACAGCGGCTGGTCGAGCCACGTCGCGCTCAAGGCGCACCCAATCGACCTTCGCGCGCGGCGCTTCTTCCAGTCGCTGGGTCTTGCCGCTGTGCTGTCATTGCTGCTCGCCACCATTCTCATCTGGTTCGCCCTTCGCCAGGTCGCAGAGCGCAGGCGGATCGGTTAGCGGATCGAGCAGGCGCAAAAACTCGAAGCACTGGGCCAACTGACCGGCGGCATCGCTCATGATTTCAACAATCTGCTCACTCCGGTGCTCGGTGCGCTTGATTTCGTCGCGAAGAAATCGACCACCGATGCGCGCAGTCGACGACTGTTGCTTGGCGCGCTCGGATCGGCGCAGCGCGCGGGCAAGCTCACCGCGCAGCTGCTCGCCTTCTCGCGCCGCCAGCGGCTCAAGGTCGAACCGATCCGCATCTCGACCATGCTCCAGGAAATCACTGATCTGTTCCGCCAGTCGATCGGCGACAGCCATCGGCTCGAGATCGTTGCCGACGACCCGTCGCTGTGCGCGCTGGGCGACATGACCCAGCTCGAGCTCGCCGTGCTCAACATCATGATCAACGCGCGCGACGCGTCGCCACCTGGCACGACCATATCGGTGGCGGTCATTGGAATCGGCGAGCCTGCCACTGGCGAAGTCGCGATCGCGATCACCGATCAGGGCACGGGGATGGACGATGCGACGCGGGCGCGCGCGATCGAGCCTTTCTTCACCACCAAAGCGGTCGGCCGCGGTACCGGGCTCGGCCTCGCCCAGGCGTTCGGAATGGCCGAACAGTCGGGCGGGCGTCTGGAGATCGCTTCCACGCCGGGCGTGGGCACGACTGCGACGATTGTCCTGCGGCGCTGCGAAGAGGCCGATGCGCGGGTCGAAATAACGCGGGCGGAGCAGGTCGGGGAAGCGCGCTCGCTGCACTTGTTGGTGATCGACGATGATCCGGCGGTGCGCGCGGCGATCGTCCGCCCGCTCGAGGAGCAGGGCCATGTCGTGGACGCAGTCAGCGACGGCCCGACCGCACTCGCCGCACTTGGCCAGCGTGCCTTCGACCTCGTGCTGGTCGATTTCGCTATGCCAGCAATGGACGGTGCCGAATTTATCCGCCGCGCGCGCGATGTTCGCGAAGACGCCCGCTTCCTGATCGTCAGCGGCTATTCGGACAGCGACGCGATCGCCGCCGCCGCGCCGGGCACGCCGGTACTCGCCAAACCGTTCGACAATGACACGCTGGTCGCGCTCGTCGGTCAGCTCGCAAACTAACGAGGTCAGGCCACGGGCAGGGTGAGCCGGGCCAACAACCCGCCAAGGTCCTCGCTCTCTTCAAGCGTGACTCCGCCGCCATAGATTTCGGCAACGTCGCGGACGATCGCGAGGCCGAGCCCGGTGCCCGGCTTGTCGGTGTCGAGCCGCGCGCCGCGAACGAACAGCGCGCCGCGCTCGGCCTCGGCGATCCCCGCGCCATCGTCCTCGATCAAGATCGCGACTTTGCCATCGACTAGTTTCTCGACGGTCACGAAAACCCGTCCGCCGCCATATTTCGCGCCATTCTCGACCAGATTACCGAGCATTTCGTCGAGGTCCTGGCGCTCGACCCTGACCATCGCGGAACGGTCCCCGGCGATGTCGACGGTTACGTCAGGATATAGCCGGCTGACCGCCCGCTCGACCGCCTCGACGCTCTCCCACACGCGTGCGCGCGCCTGGGCCGAGGCGCGGCGGCCGATCGCGCGGGCGCGGGCGAGGTGATGATCGACCTGGCGCCGCATCACCGACGCCTCGCGCACCACCGTATCGGCAAGGTCGGGAGCGCGCGCGGTCGCGGCATTGGTCACGACCGTCAGCGGGGTCTTAAGCGCATGCGCGAGATTGCCGGCATGGCGCCGCGCTTCCTCGGCCTGCTCCTCGCTATGCGCCAGCAGCAGGTTTAGTTCATGGACCAGCGGATGGATCTCGGTCGGGAAATCCTCGCCGATCCGCTGCTGCCGGCCCGCGCGCACCGCAATCAGCTCCCGCCGCACCCGCCTCAGCGGCCACAGCCCGTAAAACGCCTGCAGCGCCGCCGACACCAGCAGCCCCGCGCCGAGCGCAGCAAAGCTCCACAGCAAGGTCCGGCGAAGCGCGTTGACCTGATCGTCGATCCCGTCGCGCGACTGGGCGACCTGGAACCGCCAGCGCACCGGCGATCCGGGCAACTGCACGTCGCGCTCGGCGATGCGCAGCGGCTCGGCGGCGAATTCCTTGCTGTCATATTCGTGCAGCTTAATGTCGTTGTGTTCCTCCGCATGCAGCCGCCGGTCCCACAAGGATCGTGACGGAAACGTCTCCACGCCCTTGCCGCTGACCTGGAAGTACAGCCCCGAATAGGGTTCGAGGAAGCGCTGGTCGGCGGGCGGGCGGTTGAACCGCACCTCGCCGTCGGGGCCGATCTCCGACGCTGCCACCATCGCGTTGAGGACATAGGTCAGCTGTGCATCGAAATTCTCGACGATCGAGCGCGACAGCACCCGATCGAGCGCGAACCCGCCGATCAGCAACAGTAACCCGATCCACAGCGCCGCGACCCCGATCATCCGTCGGGTCAGCGATCCGGTGCCGCGCGGCGATTTCCCCCCACTTGCCGCCGGTGGTTCGGCGGCCGCCCCGGTCAAACCGGAACGTCCTCGAGGCTATAGCCCAATCCGCGGATGGTGGTGATGACCTCGGCGCCGAGCTTCTTGCGGATGCGCGTCACGAACACTTCGATGGTGTTGGAATCGCGGTCGAAATCCTGGTCGTAGATATGCTCGATCAGCTCGGTCCGGCTGACCACCTTGCCCTTGTGGTGCATCAGGTAGCTGAGCAATTTATACTCCTGCGCGGTCATCTTGACCGGCTCACCCGCCTTGGTGACCTTGCCCGATCGCGTGTCGAGGCGGATGTCGCCCGAGATCAGCTCGCTCGAGGCATTGCCCGACGCGCGGCGGATCAGCGCGCGCAGCCGGGCGATCAGCTCCTCCGTCTGGAAAGGTTTCGCCAGATAATCGTCGGCCCCGGCATCGAGCCCGGCGACCTTGTCCGACCATGAATCGCGCGCGGTCAGCACCAGCACGGGCATCCGCTTGCCCTCCTTGCGCCAGCGGTCGAGCACGGTTAGCCCATCGACTTCGGGCAGCCCGAGGTCGAGCACCACCGCGTCATAATTCTCGGTGCTCCCCAGATAATGGCCATCTTCGCCATCGGTCGCGAGGTCGATGGCATAGCCCGCTCCCTCGAGCGTTGAGCGGAGCTGGCGCCCCAGATTAGGTTCGTCCTCGACGATCAGCACGCGCATTTGGTCATCCTGTTCCTGAACTTGTGACGCACCAACCCGCACGAAGCTGAACGGTTGCTTGGCCGGAACGAAGCTGGGGAGGGAAGGGGGGAAGGTCAAGCCTTCCCGGCTGGCCAGGACTAGCGCCCGGCCTCGCCAATCACGCGGCCGGTCGCGGCATCGACGTCGACCCAGATCACGCGGCCGTCGCGGACGAACTTCAACCGATAGGTCTCGCCACGGAATTCAGGCCCGAGATAGTCGGCCCCGCCCATCATCGGCACCACCCGCCGCTCGATTCGCGGCAGCGGGATGGCGCGCCCGTCCTGGGTCGCGCGAAATGCCCGGTCCTGGTCGCGCGGCCGCTCGGCCTGCGCGGGGGCGGCAATCAGCACGCACCCAAGGGCGGCGGCAAGCAGGGTCGGGAACAGGCGCATGGGCATACTCATTTCGAGTCCCGACGTAAGGGCAAGGCATTGAATGCCTTATGAATGGCCGGTTCAGCAAGCGGTTGGCGATGGCACGTGACGCGAAAGCCACAGCAAGCTAGAGGCCGCGCCAATGGCTCCCCCGATTTTATCATTCGAAGACCTCGGCCTCGTCCAGGGTGAAGGCTGGCTGTTCCGCGGCCTCGACATCCATGTCGGCCCGCGCGATCGGCTGGCGCTGATCGGGCGCAATGGCGCGGGCAAGACGACCCTGCTCAAATGCCTCGCTGGCGTGATCGACACCGATAAAGGCAAGCGGTCGATCGTGCCGGGCACGCGCGTTGTGCTGCTCGAACAGGACCCGGTGGTCACCGGCCACGACACCCTCGGCGACTGGGTCCTGGCCGGCGAGGGGGCGCCCGAGCCCCATCAGGCCGCCGCCATCGCCGACCAGATCGGCATCGACCTCGCCCGCCCGACCGCCACCGCCAGCGGCGGCGAGCGACGCCGCGCCGCGATCGTCCGCGCGCTTGCCGTCGACCCCGACGTGCTGCTGCTCGACGAGCCGACCAACCATCTCGATCTTGCCGCGATTGACTGGCTTGAGGCGTGGCTCGGCCGCTTCAAGGGCGCGTTCATCGTCATCAGCCACGACCGCACCTTCCTCACTCGGCTGACGAAAAGCTGCCTGTGGCTCGACCGCGGCACGATCCGCCGCGCCGAAATCGGCTTCGGTGGCTTCGATGCCTGGACCGAGGCGGTGTTCGCCGAAGAAGCCCGCGCCGCCGACAAGCTCGACGCCAAATTGAAGCTCGAACTCCACTGGCTCGAGCGCGGCGTCACCGGCCGCCGCCGCCGCAACCAGGGTCGCCTCGCCAAGCTGCACGAGATGCGCGCCACCCGCGCGGCGATGCTCGGCGGCCCCGGCACCGCCAACCTCGCCCTCGCCCGCGACGATGTGAAGACCAAGAGCGTGATCGAGGCCGAGCATGTCACCAAAGCGTTTAGCGAGCGCACGATCATCAAGGACTTCTCGCTGCGCATTCAGCGCGGCGACCGCATCGGCCTGGTTGGCGCCAACGGCACCGGCAAGACCACCCTGCTCCGCCTCCTCACCGGCGAACTCAAGCCCGACACCGGCACGGTCAAGCTGGCGAAAACCCTCTCCGGCATCGTCATCGATCAGCAGCGCAAGCTGATGGAGCCCCACCGCAAGGTCCGCGACGTGCTGGCCGAGGGCGGCGACTGGATCGAGGTGCGCGGGGTCAAGAAGCACATCAAGGGATACCTCAAGGAATTCCTGTTCGCCCCCGAACTGAGCGAAGCCCCGGTCGGATCGCTCTCGGGCGGCGAGCGCTCGCGGCTGCTCCTCGCCCGCGAATTCGCACGTGAATCCAACCTCCTCGTGCTCGACGAGCCGACCAACGACCTCGACCTCGAAACCCTCGACCTGCTCCAGGAAGTCATCGCCGACTATGACGGCACCGTCCTCATCGTCAGCCACGACCGCGACTTCCTCGACCGCACCGTGACGGTCACGCTGGGGCTGGACGGTTCGGGCAAGGTCGATGTCGTCGCCGGCGGCTACGAAGACTGGATGCGCCAGCACAGAACCACCCCCTCCCTGAAAGGGAGGGGCGACTCGCCAAGGGCGAGCGGGGGTGGGTCACTTGCCCCAAAGACCACCGCCCCCGCGCGCAAACTCTCCTTCAAGGACCAGCGCGACCTCGACCGTCTCCCCGCCGAAGTCGAGCGCCTCGAACGCGAGATCGCCGAAGCCGAAGCCGCCATCCACGACCCCGACCTCTACACCCGCGACCCCAAGCGCTTCGCCGAACTGACGAAAGCCATTGACTTCAAACGCGCCGAAAAGGACGCCGCTGAGGAGCGCTGGCTGGAGGTAGTCGAAATGGCGGAACAGCTTCGCGGGTAGTATCGCACGGCGGCGGCTTTCGATCCGTGCTGCACCGTCGATTTTGCTGTCCTACAGCGGCTCGATCGTGCGATAATCGGCAAACGGTCAAACTCCACGCGTCATCCCGGAATCCGCCGGGACGACGACCGTCAAAAGCAAAATGCGTTTAGCCCTAACCTTTGCCTAACCTTCCGACCCTACCGCCGCCGCGCGAAGATGATCAGGGCCACGCCGACCACCGCCAATATCGCCCCGCGCAGAGCCCACGGCCGCTGATCGAGCATGAAGCTCGACGCCGGCCAGTGAACCACCCCGGTGCCCTGCCCCAACCACAATATGCCCATCGGCAGCGCAAACACCCCGACGATCAACAGCAATGTCTTCATGCGTATTTCCTTCGTTCGAATAACGAGCCTTACACGGATGAAGCTACCCGCGCAGCTGCGCCTGGGTCCGCTCGGCGATGCGCCGCTCGAGAATGGTCAGCGGCATCGCCCCGTCCTTGAGCACCTCGTGGAACCGCTTGAGGTCGAACTTCGCCCCGAGCGCCTGTTGCGCCGCCGCTCGCGCGCGAGTCCACGCCATGTGCCCGACCTTGTAGCTGCACGCCTGGCCGATCGACACGCAATAGCGCTCGACCTCTCGCTGCGATCGCGCCCGCGCGAACCCGGTTGTCGCGACCATGTAATCGGTCGCCTGCTCGCGGGTCCAGCGCTGCGAATGAAGCCCGGTGTCGATCACCAGCCGCGCCGCCCGGAACAGGAACGACTGCAAAAACCCCGCGCGCTCGAGTCCGACATTGGCGCCAAGCTCGTCGGCAAGTTGCTCGGCATACAGCGCCCAGCCCTCGGAATAGGCCGAGAAGAATCCGATCTTGCGTAGCGTCGGAATATCCTTCGATTCCTGTGCCAGACTGATCTGGAGATGGTGGCCGGGGACGCCTTCGTGCCACGTCAGCGTCGGCAGCGAATATTTCGGCCAGTCGCCGGTGTCCTTGAGGTTGATGAAATAGATCGCCGGGCGCGAGCCATCGAGCGCGGCGGGGTTGTAATAGCCGTTGGCCGCTCCGTCCTGGATCTCGGGCGGCACCCGGCGAATCTCGAGCGGGGCCGAGGGCAAGGTGGCGAAATCGCGCGGCAAAAGCGCGGTCATCTTCGCGATTCCGGCGTTGAGGCTGGCGATGAGGTCGGCACGGCCCGCGTCGCTGTTGGGGTAAAGCTGTGACGGATCGACGTTGAGCGCGGCGAGGCGCTGGCCGACGCTCCCCTTGGTATAGCCACCCGCATTGAGCACCGCATCCAACCGCGCGCTGATCTCGGCGACTTGCGCGAGGCCGAGGCGGTGGACCTCGTCGGGCGAAAAATTGGTCGTTGTCGCCTGGGCAAGCGCGGCGGCATAGATCGCCTCGCCTTGGGGCAGCCGCTGCGCTCCATCGCCCGCGCGCGTCGTCGGACGCAGACGCTCCATCAGCGCGATCTGGCGGTCGAGCGCGGGATAGACGCTCGCGGCGACGATCTTGCTCGCGCGCGCCTGCCAGTCGCCGCCGATACCCTTGGCGGCGGCGCGCTTGACCAGCGAATTGACCAGTGTGTTCTGCCCCGCCGGTACCTGGCGAAGCTTGCGCATCTGGCCGAGCGCGAGGTCGATCGACCAGTCCGGGGCAAGGAAGCCGCGCGCAGCTTGTGCAAGCTGTTCGTCGCTGTTGTTGTCGATCATCCGCCCGACCAGCGCGAGCCGCGCCAGATAGGCTTCGGCATCGGCCGGGGTCGCGATGGTGTGCGCGGTGTTCAGAAAATCGGGCAGCGAGAAATAGGCGCCGCCCTGCTGCGTGATCGGATAGGGGCGCTGCGCCGAATCGATCCCGAACCGCGCGGGGGCGACCATGGCGCTGTCGATCTGGTAGAGAATGACTTCGCGGTTGAGCCGGGCCGCATCGGACAAGGTGGCGGGCGCAATGGCGCGGATCGCGGCGGCGTCGCGGCGGTCGCGCGCCAGATCCTCGGCGCGCGCGACCGCTTCGGGTCGCAGATCGAAGGTCGATTTCAGCCCGGCCCGCGCACCCTTGTCGAGGCCGAGCGAGGTGGCGAGTTCGGGCGAGCGATCAACGCGGGCGTTGAAGATGCCGTCGAACAGCGCATCGATCCGGGCATCGCCGGGACCGGTGGCCCGCCTGGCGACCGCGGCTTGGGCAAGCGAGGACTGGCCGGCGAGCGCAGCGGCGCCGCTGGTGGCGAGAAATTGGCGGCGGTCCATGGTCGATTCCCTGATGGTCAGGGACTCAGGCTAGCCGCGTCGGTCACCGTCCCGCAAGCGCTGACCCCTAAGTCTGCAAATGATATTGCTTGAGCAAATCGTACAATGTCGGGCGGCTGATCCCGAGCAGCTTGGCCGCGCCCGAGATATTATGCTCGGTCCGCGCCAGCGCCGAACGGATCGCGCGGCGGTCCGCCACCTCGCGCGCCGCGCGCAAATTAAGCGCGAGATCGGCTTCCTGCTCGCTCGGCCCCTTGCCACCCGGCAAGTCGAGATCGCCCGCTCCGACCAGCTTGCCGTCGGCCATGATCACCGCGCGCTTCAGCCTGTTTTCCAGTTCGCGCACATTGCCCGGCCACGGATATCCATCGATCGCTGCCAGCGCATCGGGCGCCAGCCCCTGCACCTGCGGATTAAGCTCGCGCGCATATTTCTTGGCGAAATGCCGTGCCAGCAGCACCGCATCCCCCGGCCGCTCGGCGAGCGTCGGAATTTTCACGACGATTTCGGCGAGCCGGTAATAAAGATCCTCGCGGAAACTCCCCGCCGCCTGCATCGCGTCGAGATCCTGGTGCGTCGCACACACGATCCGCGTATCGACCGCGATCGTCGAGCGCCCGCCGATCCGCTCGATCACCCGCTCCTGCAAAAAACGCAGCAATTTGACCTGCAGCGGCAACGGAATGTCGCCGACCTCGTCGAGGAACAGCGTCCCTCCCTGCGCCAGCTCGATCTTGCCCGGGGTCGTCTTGACCGCCCCGGTGAACGCCCCTCGCTCATAGCCGAACAGTTCGGCCTCGAGCAGGTTTTCGGGAATCGCCGCGCAGTTGATCGCGACAAATTCGCGCTGCCCGCGCGGACTCAGTTGATGGACCGCCCGCGCGAGAAGTTCCTTGCCAGTGCCCGACGCGCCGAGGAGCATCACCGACACATCGGCCCCCGCCACCCGCTCGATCGTCCGCGCGACCTTGGTCATCTCGGGCGCCGCGCTCAGCAGCGAGCCAAGGATCGTGCCGCCGCCGCCCTGCTCCACCATCAATTGGTTCTCGCGCTCGATCGCGTGCAAATGGAACGCCCGCGCCACGATCAGCCCAAGCTCGTCGATGTCGACCGGCTTGCGATAGAAGTCATAGGCCCCCAGCGCGATCGCCCGCAGCGCCGATTCCCGCGCGCCATGCCCCGACGCAACGATCACCTTGGTATCGGGTTTCAGCGCCAATATCTCGGTCAGCGTCGCGAACCCCTCCGCCGTCCCGTCGGGATCTGGCGGCAGGCCAAGGTCGAGCGTGACCACTGCCGGCTCGTGCGCGCGCAGCTGCTCGATCGCGGTGGCGCGGTCGCCCGCGATAATCACACGATATCCTTCATAGGCCCATTTCAACTGGCGCTGCAGCCCCTCGTCATCTTCGACGATCAGCAGCACGGGCAGGTTCAGGTCGGTCATGCGATCTTCCGCTGAAGGGGAGCGGCCGCGGCCACGAGGTGAATGACGAAGCTGCTGCCCTTGCCCGGCGCCGAAGTGACGCTAAGGCGCCCGCCCATTGCCGCGATCAGGCTGCGTGCCTCGAACGCGCCGACCCCGAACCCGCCCTGCTTGGTCGAGGCGAACGGCTGGAACAGGCGAGTCCGGACGAAGTCGGCGTCCATCCCGCTGCCGTTGTCGACGATCGCGATCTGAATTTCCGCGTTGTCACCGCTGACCCGCACAACCACCGCCGCGCCGTCGGCCGAGGCATCGATCGCGTTCTGGAGCAAATGTCCGACCGCCTGCTCGAGCCCGAGCGGATCGACCAGCACCCACAACGACGTATCCCCCAGCAGGCGGATGTCGTGGTTGCGGCGCTTGGCGGCGACCGCAGCCGACAGCAGGTCGCGCAGCGGGGTCGGCTCGACCCGCTCGGCGCGCTGTCCGGCCTGGGGCGAGAGGCGCAACAACAGGTCGTTCATCTTGCCGACCGAGCCTTTTAGCGTTGCCACCATGTCGGCGCGAAATTCGGGATTGTCGGCATGGCGTTCGGCGTTGCGGCTGAGCAGTGACAATTGACTGACCAGATTTTTCACGTCGTGGAGGATGAACGCGAACCGCCGGTTGAATTCCTCGAACCGCTGGGCGTTAAGCAGCGCTTCCTGGCCGTGCGCCTCGGCCAGGCTCGACGCCGCCTGCCGTCCGGCGGTCCGCAGCAAGTCGAAATCCTCCCAGTCAAGGGGCCGACGATAATCGGGCGCCGCTAAAAGCACGAGCCCGACCAACCGTTCATGGTGGATCAGCGGCACCCCGACCCACGCCGCCGGGTCACCGAGCATCCAATTTGGGAACGGCAGCGCATTGTCCTTGGTTGTCCCGCGCTCGCGCCGCGCCGCATCGAGATCGAGGATCCGCCTCTCGGCCTCGACCGCGCGCCAGAACTCGGCCGCCGGGCGCGGTTCTCCAGCCGCCAGCCGCAATCCCGGCCAGTTCCATGCCGCCGCCGGATCGACCGTGCCACTTTCGTCGGCAACCAGCAGCATCCCGCCCGGCGCATCGAGAATGTGCGCAAACGCCTCGATCACCCGCTCGCCGAGCGGCGCCGCCTCATCCCCGCTGCGCCCGATTGTGCCGGTGAAACGCAGCCATTCGGCGCGATAATCATAGCGGTGCTCGAAGAAATGCTTGGCCAATTTGACCTTGGCCCACGCTCGCGCCCGTGACGACGGCAGCAACACCACCGTCGCCAGCGTCATTCCGGCGATGCCGATCATGCTGAGGCCTCGCGCCCAGTCCCACCCACTGCCGCGAAGAGCGGTCGCCAGCACCGCCATCACCGCGAAATAGGCACAGATGGCGAGCAACGAGAGCGACTGGAAAGTCGCCGCGTGCGACAGGCGGACGCGCCACCCCGAATCGCGATCGCGGCTCATCGCGAACAGCGGCACCGTCGCGGCGATGATCAGCCCGCGCCAGATGAACAAGTCTCCGGCGAGCGGCGCGCCGAGATAGGCGAGCGTGTAGAGGTTGAGATCATAGCCCCACGTCGCCGCCAGCGCGAACATGGCAAGCCGGATCGGTCCGCGGCTCGACGGCGCTGCCTGGGCATAGACATTGTGGATGATGATCAGCGCCCCCGCCGCCATGACGACCCGCAGCAGCTGCGAGGTCTGCTCGAATGTCGCCGCGACATCGCTCGTCACGGCACCCGACAGCGCGAACAGATCGAGGGTCAGCTGCAGCCCGATGACCAGCGCCACCGCGCCGAGCACCAGCCGCACCCCGCGTGCCGCCGCCGCGCGCTCTCCTTCCGCTCCCGACAGATTATAAAGCAGCGCGATCCACGCGAGGTTGCGCACCGTTTCGGCGAGCACCGGCAGCGGCGCGAGCGGTCCCGCGATCGCCACCAGCCACGCCCACGCCGCCGTCAGCGTATAAGCGGCGAGTAGCAGCGCCCGGCCGCGTTCGGCGACCCCGGCTCGGATTCGCCACAGCAGCAGCGAGGCGAAACAAGCCGCCGCAACCGCATGGGTCCAGAAGGCCAGCAACGGCCCGGCTGTCAAATTACCCGACATGCCGCCACTGTCGGCATAATTTACAAAGAAGTGGTGAACGCTTGGCGCGCCGAGGCATTTCGCACAGGGAGTTCGCAAGGGAGAAAATCATGCAGAAGCGGTTAATCGGATCGAGCGGAATCGAGGTTGCGCCGCTTGCGCTGGGTGGAAACGTGTTCGGCTGGACTGCCGATGAGGCAGTAAGCTTCGCCATTCTCGACCGCTTCGTCGACGCCGGCGGCACCATGATCGACACCGCCGACGTCTATTCGGCGTGGGTTCCGGGCCACAAGGGCGGCGAGAGCGAGACCGTCATCGGCAAGTGGCTCAGGCAATCGGGCAAGCGCGACAAGGTCGTTATCGCGACCAAAGTCGGAATGATGGCCGGCCTCGCTGCCGATACCATCGAGGCCGCCTGCGACTCCTCGCTCCAGCGGCTCGGCATCGACACCATCGACCTCTACTACCAGCACAAGGACGACCCAACCGTCCCACTCGCCGACAGCCTCGGCGTGTTCGACGCGCTGGTGAAGTCCGGCAAGATCCGCGCCGTCGGCCTCTCCAATTTCGAGCCGCCTCGGATCGAGGACGCGTTGGTTGCCGCGCGCCACAACGGCCTCACCGTCCCGTCCGCCTACCAGGGCTGGTACAACATGCTTGAGCGCAACAAGTATGAAGGCGCAATCGAGGACATCTGCACCGGGCAGGGCGTCGCGATGTTCTCCTTCTACAGCATCGCCAACGGCTTCCTCGCCGGCAAATATCGTTCCGCGTCCGACCTCGGCAAATCGGTTCGCGGGGTCCGCAACCTGGCCTATCTCGAGGGCAAGGGACCGCGCGTGCTCGCCGCGCTCGATGCCGTCGCCGCCGAATGTGGTGCCCCGCTCGCCGCCGTGACCATCGCCTGGACCCGCAACCGGCCGGGGATCGCCGCGCCGATCGCCAGCGCGACCAGCCTTGCCCAGCTCGACGAACAACTGATCGGCATGACGCTGGAATTGACGCCAGGCCAGGTCCAGCAGCTCGACGAGGCAAGTGACTAGCCCGCAGGCACGAGCTCGATCACGTCGATCTGCGATTCATAGGTCGGTCGCGGCATGATCAGCCGCCACCGCGCCGGGCCGACGCGCTCGACGTAGCCGACGATATCGCGGTCGGGATCACCGCCATATTGCATTGCCCGATTCTCGTCGCCGAACATCACCGTGCCCAGAAATATGTCGCGCAGCGCATCGCCGGGAAAGATCAGACCGACCTGCCGCTGCGATCCCGATAGCTTGGCGAACCCCTGCAAACCTCGTTCCTGTCGCACCCGGCACACGAACGGCGAATAGGCGACATAATCGAGCAGCCCCGCCGATTTCGCACCGAGCTTGGTCGTCCGGCAGCGATAGGTCCCGTTGGCCAGCCGCGGCCCCGGTAGTGCCGCGTCAGGGCGCAGCAGCGCGCCCTCGACATCGATCTTGGCACCCGCCCCCGACCGCCGCGCCGCCGTCAGCGCATCGACGAAATTCGACCGCCAGTCGCGCAGTTTCGCGCGGTCATTGTCGGTCGCAACCAGTCGCCAGTCGCGCGCCTGGCTGTCGATTATCTGGCCTTCGCGGTCGAGCGTCCGACCGACCGTAGTGCAGCCGCCGAGCGTCAATAAGGCGCCGATCAGGAAGGTTCGCATCATGGTAGTCTGGTTCGCATCATGGCAGGCTAGAAGCCGTCGAGCCCGCGGGCAAGCCGCCATTACTGCGCCGTCCAGCCACCATCGACATTCATGTTCGCCCCGGTGATCGACCGCGCCTCGTCACGGCACAGGAACAGCGCCACTGCCGCAACCTCTTCGGGCGTAACGAATTTCTTGGTCGGCTGCGCGGCCAGCAGCACATCGTTGATGACCTGCTCGCGCGTCAGGCCGCGGGCCTTCATCGTGTCGGGAATCTGGTTTTCGACCAGCGGGGTCCAGACATAGCCGGGCGAGATGCAGTTGACGGTGATCCCGTCGGTCGCAACTTCGAGCGCTATCGTCTTGGTAAGGCCGGCAATTCCGTGCTTGGCCATGACATAGGCGCTCTTGTTGGGGCTCGCGACGAGGCTGTGGGCCGAGGCGGTCGACAGGATCCGTCCCCACTTCTTGCCCTTCATGATCGGCACCACCGCGCGCGTCAGGTACCACGCCGCCGAGAGGTTGAGCTTGATGATCTTCTCATATTGGTCGGGCGGGAAATCCTCGATTGGTGCGACGTGCTGCATACCCGCATTGTTGACGATGATGTCGGGGCCTCCGGTCGCCGCGTTGCACGCCGCGACCATCGCCGCGATCGCCGCCGGGTCCATCATGTCGGCATTGCTGTAGTAAGCCTTGGCCCCCGCCGTCGCCTCGAGCGCGGCGCGCTCGGTCTCGATCGCACCGGCGTCGCCGAAGCCGTTGATCGTCACGCTCGCGCCCTCGGCAGCGAAGGCCTTGGCGATGGCCAGGCCGATGCCCGAGGTCGATCCGGTGACGATCGCGCTCTTGCCCTTGAGAATCATGATGTTTCCTTTACGTCGACGGGAGTGGGGGGATGGCGGTTGGGGCGGCGCTGAGCGCGAGGTCGAAAGCGGCGCTCTTGCCGGTGGTGATATTCTCGGCGACCAGCTGGGCATTGGCCATGGCGTTGGTCACGGCATCGCGGCCCGCCGCCCAATGTTCGCGCATCGTCCGGGTCGAGAATTCATAGTCGCGCGCACCCCCTTCCCAGGCATTGGCGCGATAGATCAGCTGCACGAGATTGAGCGGCCGGTCGGCGCACAGTTTCGCGAGGCGGCGGGCGGCGCGATCCTCGCGCAGTTCGGGGGGGAGCTTGTCGAGCAGCTCGCGGACCATCGCGCGTTCCTGGCTGTTGCGCATCGCCGTTTGCGACACCTGCCGCGTGCGGCTCGAAAAGCGAATTTCCTTTTCACGTGCCATGACGTCCATGATCGTCTTGGGCATCTCCGCCTTCGACGAGAACAGGTCGACCTGGAACACCAGCATTTCGCCCTGCTGGTGATCGAGCAGATGGGTCAGCGGGGTGTTCGACACCAGCCCGCCGTCCCACCACCAGCAGCCTTCGATCTCGACCGGCGCGAAGCCGGGCGGAAGCGCGCCCGAGGCCATGATGTGGCGCGCGTCGATGGTGTCTTCGGCCGTGTCGAAGAAGCGGAAATTGCCGGTCTCGACATCGACCGCACCGACCGACAACCGCATCGGACCGCCATTGACCAAATCCCAGTCGACCAGTTCGTTGAGCGTGGCGAGCAGCGGGGACGCGTCGTAATAGCTCAGCGCTGCGGGCGTGCCCGGCGCGGCGAATTGCGGCTGCAGCGGGCGTGGCCGGAAGAAGCCCGGAACCCCGGCCATCGCAACAAACCCGGCCGACCATTCGTGGACCGCCTCGCGCTCCTGCGTCGATCCGAACAGCGGAAAACTCGGCAGCCATGACCCGAGTTTTTCCCAGAAGGCATGAAGCGCGGCGACGCGCTTGCCGAGCGGATTGCCAGCGATCAGCGCGGCATTGATCGCCCCGATCGAAATGCCCGCGACCCAGTCGACCTCAATGCCGTTGGCGTCGAGCGCTTCGACCACGCCCGCCTGGTAGCTGCCGAGCGCACCGCCACCCTGGAGGACCAGCGCAACCGTGTCGGGCAGCGGCATCGCCGAGGCGGTGCGGCGGTGAGCAGCGGTGGCGCGCTTGGGGCGGGCGGGGGTATCGGCCATCGGCGCCTCCCATAGGGTGGAACGTCGCGCCCCCCAACGAATGTTTTGCAACCGTGACGGCCTTTGCGCATTGAGTGGGCAAACAGGGAGGATTTCATGCGGCTCGACGACCAGCGCGAAAGCGGCAATTTCCAGGACGACACCGGGCGCGGCGGGATGGGCTTTGGCGGCGGCGGCGGGGGCGGGGGCGGCGGCCTTGGCCTGATCTTCTCGCTCGTCGCCAGCCGCTTTGGAATCGTCGGGATCATCATCCTCGCGCTCGGCTATTGCGCGCTGCAATCGTTCGGCGGCGGGCTGGTCGGGGGAGGAGGCCTGCCTTCCTCGTCGGCCAGCGCACCAGCCGGTAAGAGCAGCCTCGATCCGACGACCGAGCATTTCACGCTCAAGGTGCTCGGCTCGACCGAGGACACCTGGTCCAAGCTCATCAACGGCTATCAGCCGACCAAGCTGGTCTATTATTCCGGATCGGATGATTCGGGTTGCGGCGCGGCGCAGTCGGCGATGGGGCCTTTCTATTGCCCGACCGACAAGAAGATCTATCTCGATACCAGCTTCTTCAACGAACTGTCACAGCGATTTCAGGCACCGGGCGATTTTGCCATGGCCTATGTCATCGCGCACGAGGTCGGCCACCACGTCCAGGACATGCAGGGCCTGCTCGACAAGGCGCACAACGCCCAGTCGCGGCTGGGCGACACGGCTGGCAATGCGGTCCAAGTCGGGATCGAGCTACAGGCCGACTGCTACGCCGGGGTGTGGGCCAAGAATGCCCGTGACCCCAAGGGCCAGTCGATCATGGAAGCGGGCGACATCGAGGAAGGGCTCAAGGCGGCCGACGCGATCGGCGACGACACGCTCCAGCGCGAGACGCAAGGGCGGGTGATGCCCGACAAGTTCACCCACGGCTCCTCCGCCCAGCGGGTCGCTGCGCTGCGCAAGGGGTTCACCACGGGCGATCCGGCGCAATGCCAGTTGGCCAGTTAATCGTCATCGCGGATTCCGCCGGGATGACGCCTAGAGCTTGACCAGCATCTTGCCGGTGTTCGCCCCGCTGAACAGGCCGAGGAAGGCTTTGGGAGTCTGCTCGAGCCCCTCGACGACGGTGTCGCGGCTCTTGACCTGGCCGCTGGCGATCCAGCCGCCCATGTCGCGATAGAATTCGCCGAGCCGCGCCAGATAGTCGGTGTAAATGAACCCCTGCACGCGGATGCGCATCGCGATAACCCGCATGATGAAGCGGAATTGGGCGGGCTCGCCGCCATTATAGCTGTCGATCATGCCACAGATCGCGAACCGCGCGTCCTTGCGGGCGTGAGCGAAGGCGGCATCGAGATGGCCGCCGCCGACATTGTCGAAATAGACGTCGATGCCCTTAGGCGCCGCGTCGCCGAGCTGCTTGACGAGATTGCCCGCCTTGTAATCGATCACCGCGTCGGCGCCGAGTGATTTAACGAAGGCGCACTTGTCCGCGCCGCCGGCCGAGCCGATCACGGTCATCCCGCGCGCCTTGGCGATCTGCACCACCGCCGACCCGACCGCGCCCGCCGCAGCCGACACGAAGACGACGTCGCCTTCTTTCGCCTGCGCGGCATCGAACAGCCCGAAATAAGCGGTCCCGCCGGTCAACCCGAGGTTGCCGAGGAAATCCTGTGGTGGCACGCCAAGGTCGGGAAGCTTGTTGAGCGCGGCGGCCGCGACGACGGCCTCGTCGCGCCAACCGAGCATGTGAACGACCTTGTCGCCGACCACGAAACCGGCGTCGCGCGTTTCGACCACTTCGCCGACCGCGCCGCCCTCCATCGGGGCGTCGATCTGGAACGGTGGAACATAGGACTTCACGTCGTTCATCCGCCCACGCATATAGGGATCGACCGACAGGAAGCTGTTCCTGACCCGCACCATGCCGTCGCCAAGCTCGGGCTGCGCCAGATTCTTGAGCGCGAAATTGTCCATTATGGGAATGCCGTTCGGGCGGCTCATCAGATGCCAGGCGCGTGCCATTTTTGTTCTCCAGTTCAAGGATTTTCGCTGCATCGGCTTTGCCCCGCGCAAGCGCAAAAGGAAAGCGCCGGCGGAGGGGGACCCCGCCGACGCTCCTTTGTCCCGGCCGCGACTGTGGAGGGAGCGGCCGGAAACTCGATGATTACGACTCGCGTGGGTAGGTCCCCGAGAAGCTGCGCTCGAGATTGTGCGGGCCTTCGCTGTGGCGCGATTCGGAACGCTGGTTAAGCGGCGGCTGGATCATCCGCTCGTCGCCGGCGTTACGCTCGTCGAACCCGCGCTCCTCGACCAACTGGCGCGTCGCTTCGTCGCTCGGCTGGGCGAGGATCAACTTGTCGCCTTCGATCCGGTCGATCGCGGTGCAGCCGAACGACTTGTGCACGCCGCCCTGGCTGTCTTTCGTCAGGATGATCTTGTCGCCCTGCACCTTGTCCACCTTGCCGACCGGCTGATCGTCCGACCCGACCACGTCCATATGCTCGCGCACCTGGGCCAGGATCTGGCGTTTGGTCTGCCGATGACCGCGCCATGACGAAAACTCGTTGTCGAACTTCGACTGATGCTCGCGGCGATATTCGTCATAGTCATTGTCGATCGCGTCGATCTGACGCTGGCGCCACTCGCGAAAGTGCGGATCGTGGTCAGCCGAACGCTGCTGCTGCGGGTTCGAAGGGCCGCCGAACATCGCGCCCGCCGCCGCGCCAATTGCGCCGCCGATGCCGCGGCCATGATCGCGTTCCTCGCGATAACGCTCGGCGGGATTGCTGCCACGACCATAGTCGCCCGCGAATGGGCGATAGTTGTCTCGCGGATGCTCCTGTGAGCGGTCATACTGGTTGCGCTCATTGCGATCCCATTCCGGCTGGCGCGACTGGGGGGACGCGCCATAGTCGCGGCGCGGCGGCTGCTGTTCGTGACGGCTTTGCGGATAGTGGCCGCCCGGTCCGCCCGTGCGATCGTCAGCCTCGCGGCGACGTTCGGCCTCGTCGTCGCCGAACCAGCTCGAAATCTCGTCGCCGGCGCGCTCGAAAAAGCCGCGTTCAGTGCTGTCGCCGGTACCAGTCCGCCCACGCTGCATCCGCTCCCGCTCGATGCGATCATGATCGCGGGATCGATTATCGCGCGGGGATTCATATTGATCATCAGCCATGGTCTTGTCTCCCAGGAACCGGCCCCCGCCGCACTTCTGGTTCGAGCTGTTTCAACGAGCGCAGGCACGCTGCGTTCCTGCCTGGGACCGACAAATTGGCCCAACCGAGGCCAGCGGAGCAACAGTGGCGGCGAAGCGAAACGAGGGCGTTGCCAGCGCGATCAAGCACCGCTAATGGGCGCTGCACCGACGGCGCGGGGCTGTAGCTCAGATGGGAGAGCGCTGCAATCGCACTGCAGAGGTCAGCGGTTCGATCCCGCTCAGCTCCACCACGCCCGGTCGTTGCTAAAGAATATTTTCCTAACCAAACCAGGGCCTGCGCCTGACCAGGCGACTCGCATGGGATAGTGCTGGATCCGCTCCGCTCGCAGCGTTTGATACCGGCCGCGACTGAGCGGCGACGGAGCTCTCTCATATTTGCCAATCGCCAGCATAGTTCAACGTCGCACCGACCCAGCATAATCGAGGTCACATCCGGTCGAGCTTGTGTGCTTCCCGTTTTTCCTAGAACGTGGCCAATCATCCTCGGCGCGTCGCAGCATTCGTGATAGGGCGAGTGAACCCGAGGCGTGGTTCAGGAACATGGGCGTCGGGCAGGGGTTGCATCGAAATGAGCCGTGAAGAGGAACAGCCAACGCCTCCTGGACTCATTGTCGGCATCGGCGCCTCCGCAGGTGGCCTCGAAGCCTTCACATCGTTCTTCGCGCACTTGCCGCCCGATAGTGGAATGGCGTTTGTGCTGGTTCAGCACCTCTCGCCCGATCACAAGAGCTTGCTGAGGAACTTTTGAGTCGGGCCACACCGCTGCCGGTGGTCGAAGCGGATCACCACATGCGCGTCGAGCCTAACCGGGTTTACGTCATCCCGCCCAATGCCACCTTGACGATCGAGAACGGTCGGCTGGTCGTCGTCAAGCCTGCTCCCCCTCGGTCAAGCCGTCGACCGATCGATACTTTCTTCGCCTCGTTGGCAAAGGACCAGGGCGACAACGCGGTGTCGATCGTCCTGTCGGGGGTGGGCAGCGACGGGTCGGCCGGACTTGCCGCCGTCAAGGAAAATGGCGGGCTGACCATTGCCCAGTCCGAGTTCGACCATCATGCCATGCCGGGGATGCCGCAAAGCGCGGCGGCGACCGGACTCGTCGATTATGTCCTGCAGGTCGAAGAGATGCCAGCCAAGCTGATCGAATACCGTGATCATATGGCGCTCGTGGCCAATCGCAAGGACGGCGACGGCACGCGGACCGACGCCGCCGAGCATCTCGCGACGGTATTGTCTGTCCTTCGCGCGAAGACCGGGCACGACTTTGCCAAATACAAGGCAAATACGGTTACGCGCCGTGTGCAGCGCCGCATGCAGGTTCGGCAGACCCACACCGTTCCGGACTATATCGAGCAGTTGCGGACCGATCCCGCCGAACCGGAGTTGCTTTTCAGGGATCTGCTTATCGGCGTGACCGAGTTCTTCCGCGATCCGGAAGCCTTTGACGCTCTAAGCGTCGCGATCGACGCCGTCCTGGAACGCGGCGTAGGGCAAGCCCTGCGTGTGTGGGTGCCGGCCTGTTCGACCGGTGAGGAGGTTTACAGCCTCGCCATCATCATCAAAGAATTGATCGAGGTGCGCGGGGTCGATCTGGACGTGCAGATTTTCGGCACGGACATTGACGACCGGGCAATCGAATTTGCCCGGGCGGGGCGATATCAGCGCACTCTAGGAATCTCGCCCGAGCGTCTAGAGCGAAGGTTTTTCGAGGAAGGCGGCGACTTCTGCCCCACCCGACAGATACGCTCGATGTGCGTTTTCTCCGTCCACAACGTGACGAAGGACCCACCGTTCTCCAAGCTTGACCTTATCTCTTGCCGTAATGTGATGATCTATATGGGCAGCGACCTGCAGGATCGCATCTTGCGCACGTTTCATTATGCCCTGAAACCCGACGGCCTGCTGTTTCTGGGACTGTCGGAAGGAGTTACCGGGCACACCAAGCTGTTCAAGCTTCGCGACAAGGCCGCTCACATCTTCCAAAGACTGGACGGGGACGCGGCATTCCCCGGAATGCCGGTGCCCTTATCGGTGCCGGTCGCTGCAAATCGTATTGCCGGTGAATTTAATCAAGGATCCGGCGACCGCGTTGATCGCGCCGTCCGCTCGGCGCTGGCGAAATACTCGCCCGTGTTCCTCGTCGTCGATCGCCAGAGCAACATCGTGCGCTACTCTGGGGGAGAAATTGCCCGCTATCTTGAGCCCACGGCCGGCCCCGCAAACCTTAGTCTCGTTTCCAATTTGCAGAAGAAGCTGCGGGTTGTCGTTCGCACGGCACTGCAAACTGTCGTCAAGACGGGAGAAGGGGCGACGGTCGACAATGTGTCTCTCCTGATCGAGGGCAAACAATGTTTGCTGCGCGTCGTCGTCGAGCCGGTGCAAGACCCGCGCGGCGAAGGACTGTACGTCGTCGCGTTTCAGGACGTGCGCCCGACTGCGACGGAGCAATCTCAAGCTGCGGACGTGAGCCTGCAAAGCCGCGAAACCCTGGCTGCCGAGCAGGAGCTCCGCACGACCCGAGCGCAATTGGAGACATTGATCGGAGAGCTGGAAACAGCGAACGAAGAAATGAAGTCCGCGGCCGAAGAATATCAATCGGTCAACGAGGAGCTGCAATCGACCAATGAGGAGCTGCAGACCTCGAAGGAAGAAATGCAGTCGATCAACGAAGAGTTGCAGACCGTCAACGCCGAAATGATGGCGAAGAACGACCTCCTCTCCCATCTTAACAGCGATTTGCAGAACTTGCTGGACAGCACGCAAATCGCAACGATCTTCCTCGACGAAGGACTTCGGATCAAGAATTTCACGCCGGGCATGGCGGACATCTTCAGCCTGCGGGAAAGCGACCGGGGCCGGCCATTGACGGAAATCGTCAGCCTGCTCGCCTATGATGATTTGAGTCGGGACGTGGTCAAGGTGTTGCGCGAGCTGACCGTCCTGGAACGCGAACTGGTTCTGCACGACCGTGGCTCGACCTTTGTCATGCGCATCCGGCCGTACCGCAGTATCGAACGAGTGATCGATGGAGTGGTTATCACCTTCGTCGACGTGACGGCTCGCAAGGCCGCCGAGCAGGCCCAAGGCGTCAGCGAACGCCGCTTCACCGCGATCGTCAACCAGACTGCCGTGGGTATAGCCGAAACCGACCTCGCCGGCCGCTTTTTGCTGACGAACTCCGCGTTCGAGATGATGGTTGGCCGAACTGCGGATGAGTTGAAGCAGCTTCACCGGCATGATCTCATTGACCCTGACGATGCCGACGCGCTCAAACTTCGCTTCGATCAAGCGTGCCACGACGGAGAACCGTTCGAGTCCGAATACCGCCTCTTGCGACCGACAGGGTCGACCGCGACGTGGGTGCATGACAGCGTCTCGGTGCTCAGCGACGCTGACGGGCGCCCCAGCCGGGTCATCTCGGTGACGTTGGAGATCGACAAGCGCAAGCGCGCCGAAGAGCAGACGGAATTGCTGCTGGGCGAACTCGACCACCGCGTGAAGAATATACCGGCGATCGTTTCCTCGATCGTTTCGCAGACGCTCAAGGCCAATCTTTCGGCCGAAGCGTTTGCGGAGGCGATCGCTGGCCGCGTCGCCGCGATTGCCCGCGCCCACAGTCTGCTGACCAGTCGTGGCGCAGCCAGCGAAGGAACCCTTCGCGAGTTGGTCGAGACCGAACTCGAGCCTTTCCGGGGCCGCGAACTGCGGATCGAAGGACCGGGCCTCGTATTGACCCCGAAGGCCGGCCTCTCGGTGGCGATGGCGATCCACGAACTCGCCAGCAACGCCGCGAAATATGGCTCGTTGTCCGATCCCAATGGCCAACTTGCCGTCACCTGGGTGGCAACGAATGGGCCCGATCGCCGATTAAAGCTCGACTGGACGGAAAGTGGCGGTCCGCGCGTTCCAGGAGTGCCGATTAGAAGGGGCTTCGGAACAACCTTGATCGAACGGTCACTCGGCTTTGAATTCAATGCGAAGGTGGAACGCAACTTTGCTCCGAGTGGCGTGGTCTGCACTATCGACCTTCCGCTAACCGCAGCCGTCGGTGAGCTTCGCACGCAAGACTCGGTGGGGGACTGAATGGCTGCTCAGCGCAGCGCGGAAGGCCGCCGGGTGCTCGTCGTCGAAGACGAGATGACCATCGTGCTGATGATCGAAGACGCGTTGATCGACCTCGGCGCGCTGGTCATCGGCCCTGCCGCGCACATCGATACCGCCTTGCAGCTCGCACGCGATGAATCGATCGATGCCGCGGTTCTCGACGTCAACATTCAAGGTGGCGATTCTTATGCCGTCGCAGACATCCTGGCCGAGCGGGGAATTCCGTTCGTCTTTTGCAGCGGCTACAGCGATTGGGAGCTCGAGGATCGGCACCGCGATCGCCCACGCTTGACCAAGCCCTACAGTTCGCGGGAGCTGGATGACCGGCTGCTCCAATTACTGAGTGCGCCGCAAACCTGACATTCAGAAAAATGGTGCAGCTGCCCTTGCAACTGCATTCATCTCGTTTGACGACATGATGAGCGGTTCGATCCCGCTCAGATCGGCCACCCGCCGTTCGTTTCCACTTTCTTAACTTTTGTGGCGGCAAGAAGCCGCAGTCGCCGCGCGTCGAGCCGTGTCATTAATTTGTCAAAACTATAACCTTGCGCAAGGAATTTTCGCCGGTTAGAGCAATTCCCAGCGTAATGATGCCGCTTTGCCGCTAATATTTATCTACAAGGGGTCTAAACATGATCAATCCATTGAATGCCAAGCAGAAATTGCTGCTCGGCACCGCCCTCATCGGCGCTGGCGCCTTTGTCATGCCGACTGCGGCAATGGCCGACTGCCTGCCCAACGCGGGCGGTCTCGTCGTCAATTGCGTTACGGCGGACACCGACGGTTACAATGGCTCGGTTGTCAACGGCCTCACGATCAATGTCGCCCCGATTGCGACCGTCACTGGAACCACCTTGGTGACGGCGGCACCGCTTCTTTCGACCGGCACCGGCAGCACCATCAACAACGAAGGCAACATTGACGTCACGGGCAGCCCGGCGGGCACTACCGCGATCTCCGTGGGCGGCGGCAGCACGGTCAACAATGCGACGACCGCGACCGGCGCGATCACCGGCGACATCCTGTTCGGCGCGGCTAGCACGGGCCAGACCAACACGCTCAACAACTTCCTCAACCCGACCGCGGGATCGGGCGTTTACGGCAATGTCGACTCGGCTGGCGGCACGTTCGTTCTGACCAACGACGGCACTCTGACGGGTAACGTCACTTCGGCCGGTAACACGACGATCACCAACAGCGGCACGCTGACTGGTGATATCACGCTCGGCGCGGGCAACGACGTCGTCACCAACAGCGGCACGTTGACCGGCAACGTCGATCTGGGCGGCGGCACGACCAACGTGTTCAATGCGACCGGTGGCAGCAACTTCCCGACCGGTACGCTGACGGCGGCGGCAGCCAGCCTCAACACCATCAATCTCGGAACGGGCGGTGGCACCGTCGGCGCGGTTACGAACTTCGACGTGCTCAACGTCAACGGCGGTGGCTGGACCCTGACTGCGCCGATCGTGCTGGCCGACAGGATCAATCTTAACTTCGGCGCGGGCACGTTCAACGTTGATAATGCTTCGTGGCTCGGAGCGAACACAATCGTCAATAATGCAGGGCCGGCAACGATAGCTGGACTGTATCTTACGAGCGGCCAGGCGGGCACCTACAGCGGGAATATGTCCGGAACTGGCGTTGTTTATGTTGGTTTCGGCGGCACGGCCGTCTCGACATTCTCAGGCAACAACTCCTACACCGGCGGCACCTACATTGACGGTGCGACTCTGCAGGTTACCGGCGGCAACGCACTGTCTGACACGGGAGATGTCCAGCTCTCGAACGGCGGCATACTTGACGTCGCTGCGACAGAGACCATCGGCAGCCTCAATGACGGCCTCATTTATGGCGGCACCGGCACGGTTACCCTGTCGGGCGGCGATCTCAACATCGGCAGCGGTGCCTTCAGCGGCGTGATTTCGGGTGCGGGTGGCATTGGTAAGGTCACCACCGGAACGCTGACCCTGTCGGGCGCTAACACCTTTACCGGGCCAGCGGTCGTCAACAATGGCACGCTCGTTCTGACGGGTAACGCGGCAATCGGCGACCTAACCGCGGTGATCGTGAATTCAACCGCGACGACGTCGGGCACGCTTCAGATTGATGCGCCAGAACTTATCGGCAGCCTCGCAGGCAACGGCGGATCGGTCATCCTCAATGCCGGTCTGGGCACTGGGGTCGACGGCACCAACACCACCTATGCGGGTGTGATTTCCGGTGTCGGCTTGATCAACAAGCTGGGCACTGGGACGTTCACTCTTACCGGCGCCAACACTTATTCCGGCGGGACGATCATCGATGGCGGTACGGTCGAGGGCAACACTACCTCGCTGCAGGGCACAATCGTGGTCAATGCCCCGGGCACGCTGCTGTTCACGCAGCCGGCCAACGGGACCTTCGCCGGCGACATCTCCGGCGCGGGCACGCTGACCAAGGCAGGGGCGGGAACGCTGACGCTGACTGGCGTCAACGTCGGCTTGACGGGTACGACCAACCTCAACGGCGGCACCGTTTCGATCGCGTCCGAGAACAATATCGGCACTGGTCCCCTGGTGTTCGACGGCGGCACGTTGCAGACGACGGGCGCGACGACGCTGGCCAATCTAATCACGCTCAACGCCGGTGGCGGCACGGTTAATGCCGGTGCCGCGACGACGATCAGCGGCGTGATCGGCGGCACTGGCGCACTGACCAAGACCGGCACCGCCAATCTGACGCTGTCGGGTGCCAACACTTACGCTGGCGGCACGACCATTACGGCGGGCACGCTGACCGGGGACACGACCTCGCTTCAGGGCAACATTGTCGATAACGCAGCGCTGGTGTTCGACCAGACGACAGTTGGCACTTTCGCTGGCAACGTCTCAGGCACCGGCACGCTGACCAAACTCAACACGGGCACGGTCACCCTCTCCGGCGTCAACACCTATAGCGGCGCGACCGCCATCACCGGTGGCACGCTCGTCGCTGCGGGCACCGGCATCGGCGACGCCTCTGCGGTGACCGTCGGCACCGGCGCGACGCTGCTGCTGTCGGGCAACGAGACGGTCGGCAGCATCGCTGGCGCCGGCGCGGTCGACACGGCGGCGTTCACGCTGACCGCAGGCGGCAATAATGCATCGACCGCGCTCACTGGCACGCTTGCCGGCACCGGGCTGACGAAAGTCGGCACGGGCGCGCTGACGCTCGGCGGCACGGGCACGCTGACCGGCAACCTCGGCGTCAACGCCGGGACGGTCAATGTCACCGGCGCCTACACGACCCCCGCCAGTGTGGCTTCGGGCGCGACGCTCAATGTCGCCACCGGCGGCGCACTGACCGGCGCGGTGACCACTGCGGCAGGCTCGACCACGACCCTCGGCGGGTCGATCACCGGCAATGTTGCCAATGCCGGCGCACTGTCGGGCACGGGCACCGTTAACGGTACGCTGACCAACTCGGGCACGCTGTCGCCGGCTGGCACCGGGATCGGCACTTTCAACGTCAACGGCAATTTCGTGCAGACGCCGGCGGGAACGCTGGCGATCAACCTGACGCCATCGGCAGTGGCCGGAACGGGCTATGACCAGCTGCTGGTCACGGGCGCTCCGGGCTCGGCGGCGCTGGCGGGCACGCTGGCGCTGTCACCGTCGGCTGGGCTGTACGTCGCGGGTTCGACCTATGACATCGTCAAGGCGACGACCGTCACGGGCGCGTTCGGGACGGTCACCGGCAACGTCATCTCGCCGTTCATCACCTTCACCCCCACCGGGATCGTGTCGGTCACTGGCGGTCAGGCCTATCGCTTGACGATTACCCGCATCAACTACTCGACTGGCCTCGGCGCCGGCGCCACTCCGAACCAGATCGCTACGGCGAACGGGTTCCAAGGGCTCGTCACCGGTGCCACGGGCGATGCGGCAACGGTCGTCACCGCGGTCGACAACATGACCGCAGCGCAGGCCCAGTCCTTCTTTACCCAGACCAGTCCCGAGCCTTATGCCGCTTATGGCACCGGCCTGCTCGACCAGAGCGAGCTGTTCACGCGCCAGATCGCGCTGCAAATGCATGGCACCCCGTCGCACGTCGACGGACCCAGCATCTGGGGCCGTGGCTACGGCTCGTGGGGCAAGGGCAAGAACCGCGATACCTACTATGGCACCGACCAGAAGATCTATGGCGGCGCGCTGGGAATTGATTTCCGCAACAATGGTCTGACCTTCGGCGTCGCCGGCGGCTACAGCCACGACAAGTTCGATTATCGCGCCGGCACCAGCCGGGGTCGGGGCAACAGCTGGCAGGTCGGCGCGTACGTCGATTATGCGGCCGGCGCCTTGGATGTCGATCTGACCGGAGCCTATGCCCACGGCAAGTATCGCAACACGCGCACGATCAACGTCACGACGATCAACCGCGTTGCCGATGCCAATTTCACCGGCAATTTGTTCAAGGTCATCGGCACGGTCGGTTACAACGCCGACCTGGGTGGAATGAAGCTTCGTCCGTTCGTCGGCATCGACTATAGCAGCGGGCACATCAACGGCTTCACCGAAACCGGTGCGGGCGCGCTCAACCTGACCGTCAGCCGCATCAACACGAAGCGGACCGACGCGCTGGTCGGGGTCGACCTGTCGAGTTCGCCGGGCGCGGGCATCTCGCCTTACGGCCGGCTTGCCTATCGCTATGATCTGAAGCGTCACGACAATAATGTGACGGCCCTGTTCAATGGCAACAGCGCCTCGACCTTCACCGTCAGCGGACCGGGCTACGGCCGGTCGGCGTTTGATGTCGATGCCGGGCTGAACTTCAACGTCAGCCCGACCGCGGCACTGTTCGCCGGCTATGAGGGACGCTTCCGCAAGGGGCTGACCAGCCATGGCTTCTCGGCTGGTTTCCGCGTCTCGCTGGGCCACCCAGCGGTTGCCGAGATTGCACCGCCGCCGCCACCGCCGCCGCCACCGCCACCGCCACCCCCCGCCACGCAGACTTGCGAAGACGGATCGGTGATCGGGGTCGAAGCAGCCTGCCCGGTTGCGGCACCGCCGCCACCGCCGCCGCCGCCGCCGCCGTCGAAGGGCGAGCGCGGCTAAGCGATCGGGACTTCGGACAACAACAACAAGGGGTGGAGCGAAAGCTCCGCCCCTTTTTGCTGGGCGGTCGCTCCCGATGGGATCCCAATTCCCGCTGGACCCGCCGCCCGTGCCGGGGCAAGGCGCGACGCTATCCAATCGAGGCGGATGCATGAGCGACATGATTGACAAAGCTGGGCTTCAGGTCGCCGTCCCGCTGGCCGACTTCCTCGAGCACGAGGCGCTTCTCGGCACCGGGATCGATCCCGCCGCATTCTGGCCGGGTGTCGCCGCGATCTTCGCCCGCTTTGCGCCGAAGAATGCCGCGCTGCTCGCCACCCGCTACGAGCTTCAGGCCAGGATCGACGCCTGGCACCAGCTTCGCCCCGGCCAGCCCATCGACCAGACCGAATACCAAGCCTTCCTCCGCGAGATCGGCTATCTCGTCCGGGAGCCCGCGCCGTTCGCCATCACCACCACCCGCGTCGACGACGAGATCGCGCGTCTCGCCGGGCCTCAGCTGGTCGTTCCGGCACTCAACGCGCGCTTCGTTCTCAACGCCGCCAACGCCCGTTGGGGCAGCCTCTACGACGCACTTTACGGCACCGACGCGCTCGCCGGCGCGGCGAGCGGCAAGGGCTATGACCCGGCACGCGGCGCCCAGGTCATCGCCTGGGCGAAGGCCTTCCTCGACGACGCGGTGCCTCTCGCAGACGGCTCATGGGCCGACTGGACCGGCGAAACTCCCGCGCTGAAGGACCAGTCACAACTAGTCGGCACCGCTGGCGGCAGCCTGCTCCTGCGCCACAATGGCCTGCACATCGAGCTCGTCATCGACAAGGCCCACCCGATCGGCTGCGGCGACCCGGCCGGTCTTGCGGACGTTGTGCTCGAATCCGCGCTGACCGCGATCGTCGACCTCGAGGATTCGATCGCCGCGGTCGATGCGCAGGACAAGGTCGCGGCCTATGCCAACTGGCTCGGACTGATGAACGGCACGCTCAGCGCCAGCTTTGCCAAGGGCGGTGCGACGATGACCCGCGCGCTCGAGCCCGACCGCCACTTCACCGCGCTCGACGGGGGCGAACTCACCCTCCCCGGCCGCAGCCTGCTGTTCGTCCGCAACGTCGGCCATTTGATGACCACCCCCGCCGTTCTCCTCGCCGACGGCAGCGAGGCCCCCGAAGGCATCCTCGATACGATCGTCACCAGCCTGATTGGCCTCCACGACCTCCAGCGACATGGCAAATTTACCAACAGTCGCGCTGGATCAATCTACATCGTCAAGCCCAAGATGCACGGTCCCGATGAGGCCGCTTTCACCAATGACCTGTTCGACGCGGTCGAGAATTTGCTCGGGCTCGATCGCCACACGATCAAGGTCGGCGTCATGGACGAGGAGCGCCGCACGTCGGCCAACCTCGCCGCCTGTATCGCCGCCGTCAAAGACCGCATCGTGTTCATCAACACCGGTTTCCTCGACCGCACCGGCGACGAGATGCACACATCGATGCGGGCCGGGCCGATGATCCGCAAGGGCGAGATGAAGAACTCCGCATGGATCGCGGCCTATGAGGATCGCAATGTCCAGATCGGGCTTGCCTGCGGGCTGTCGGGCAAGGCGCAGATCGGCAAGGGGATGTGGGCCGCGCCCGACCGCATGGCCGACATGCTCGAACAAAAGATCGGCCATCCGCTGACCGGCGCCAACACCGCCTGGGTGCCGAGCCCGACTGCTGCATCCCTCCACGCCACTCACTATCATCGGGTCGACGTCTTCGCCCGCCGAGCGGAGCGCAAGGCAGAGCCGGTCGCGTCGCTCGACGCCCTCCTCGACGTGCCGATCGCGCATGGCCACAACTGGTCGCCGCAGGACATTCGCGACGAGCTCGACAACAACGCGCAAGGCATCCTTGGCTACGTCGTGCGCTGGATCGACCAGGGGGTTGGTTGCTCGAAGGTCCCCGACATCCACGACATCGGCCTGATGGAGGACCGCGCGACGCTGCGCATCAGCTCACAGCACATGGCCAACTGGCTGCTTCACGGCGTCGCCAGCGCCGACGAGATCGACGCCGCCTTCACCCGCATGGCGGCCAAGGTCGATGCACAGAACGCCGGCGACCCGCTTTACCGCCCAATGGCCGGGAACCCCGAAAGCCTCGCCTACCAGGTGGCGCGCGCGCTCGTATTCGAAGGCGTTGCCCAGCCCAATGGCTACACCGAACCCCTGCTCCACCGCTTCCGCCAGCGCGCCAAGGCGGCGGAAGCAATCGATTCGGCGTTGGTGGGGGCGGAGGCGACCGTCTAACTTCGCGCCCCTACGCGCAAAATTCTTTCATTCTGGCGATTCCGGACAGCCGCTCGTCTGCTCTTTGCCGCGAACCTCTTGCCAAATGCCGCGCTTATCGCCTGTGTCAGGTCCAGCGACACACTTGGGAGCCCACCGGCCCCCATCAACAGGGATTTTGGGCAATGATCAGATGGATCGGCGCGGCGGTGGCGGCGACGTTGATGCTCGGCGGCTGCGCGAAGATTGGTGATGCCTCGGGCCCCAGCCTGCTCAACGTCAGCTATGATCCCACGCGCGAACTCTACAAGGACATCAACACCGCCTTCGCCGCCGCGTGGAGCAAGGACCACCACCAGGAGGTCGCGTTCGAGATGAGCCACGGCGGATCGGGCAAGCAGTCGCGCGCCGTGATCGACGGGCTCGGCGCCGACGTCGTCACCCTCGCGCTCGCCGGCGACATCGACGCCATCGCCGCCAAGAGCCACAAGCTCCCCGACAATTGGCAGACCCGCCTGCCCGACAATAGCGCGCCCTACACCTCGACCATCGTGTTCCTCGTCCGCAAGGGCAATCCCAAGCACATTCGCGACTGGGCCGACCTGGTGAAGCCGGGCGTCGAGGTGATCACCCCCAACCCCAAATCATCGGGCGGGGCGCGCTGGAACGTGCTTGCCGCGCTCGCCTGGGGCCGCGCCACGCTCGGCTCCGAGGCGAAGGCCCAAGGCTTCGTCGGCAACCTGTTCAACCACGTGCCCGTGCTCGATAGCGGTGCGCGCGGCGCGACCACGACCTTCGTCGAGCGCGGCATCGGCGACGTGCTGGTCGGCTGGGAGAATGAGGCGATGCTGGCGCGCGACAAGCTCGGCAAGGACAAGGTGCAGATCGTCGTGCCGTCGATCTCGGTGCTCGCCGAGCCACCCGTCGCGGTGATCGACGAGAATGCGAAGAAGCACGGCACCCTTGCGCTCGCCAATGCCTATCTGAACTTCCTCTACACCCCGCAAGCGCAGGAACTGATCGCGAAGAACCATTACCGCCCGCGCGATCCCGCCGTCGCTGCAAGGCACGCCGGCGACTTCCCCCAGCTCAAGCTCGCGACGATCGCCGATTTCGGCGGGTGGAAGGTCGCGCAGAAGCGATATTTCGCCGACGGCGGGCTGTTCGACGCGATCATGGCGAAGAAGGCACACTGAGCGCGCTAGCGGCCTTGCCAGCGGCGATCCCGCCAGTCCTCGCGCCGCACCTGCCGCGCCTCGAGGTTCCGCGCGTCCGCCGCTCGATCATCCCCGGCTTCGGGCTCACCCTGGGCATCACGCTTGCCTGGCTGTCGCTGATCGTCTTCCTGCCGCTGTCTGCTCTGGCATGGAAAGCGGCCAGCATGGGCCCGCACGAGTTTGCCGCAGCCGCGCTTAGTGCGCGCGCCATCGCCGCCTACAAGGTCAGCTTCGGCGCCGCCCTTGTCGCTGCGCTGGTCAACGCGGTGTTCGGAACGCTCGTCGCCTGGGTACTCGTGCGCTACTCCTTCCCCGGCCGCCGCCTGGTCAGCGCGATCGTCGACCTGCCCTTCGCGCTCCCTACCGCGGTCGCGGGAATTGCGCTGACCACTTTATACGCTCCGAACGGCCTCATCGGCGCGTTGGTCGCCCCGCTCGGCGTCAAGATCGCCTTCACCTGGATCGGCATCACCGTCGCGCTGACCTTCGTCGGCCTGCCGTTCGTGGTCCGCTCGATCGAGCCGGTCCTCGCCGACCTTGGCCACGATGTCGAGGAAGCCGCGACCACGCTCGGCGCGACCCGCCTGCAGACCTTCAACCGGGTCATCTTCCCAGCGATCTTCCCAGCGCTGCTTACCGGTTTCGCCATGGCCTTCGCGCGGGGGGTCGGCGAATATGGTTCGGTCATCTTCATCGCCGGCAACATGCCGTACAAGACCGAAATCGCGCCGCTGCTGATCGTCACCCAGCTCGAGCAATATGATTACAATGGAGCCAGCGCGATTGCCGTCGTCCTCCTGCTCGCGTCGTTCAGCCTGCTCGTCGTGCTCAACCTTTACCAGGCGTTCGTCGCCAGCCGCGGCGGGCGCGGCGAATGAGGCGCGGCGTCGGCGAAGGGCGCGGCGCGCGCACCGGGCTCATCACTCTCGCACTCGGGTTCCTTGGGTTGATGCTCGCGTTGCCGCTAGTCACGGTGTTTGCGCAATCCCTCTCGAACGGCCTCGGCGCTTTCCTCGACGCGATCCGCCAGCCCGACGCGCTCGCCGCGATGCGCCTGACCCTGCTAGTCGCCGCGATCGCGGTCCCTGCCAACGTCGTCTTCGGGCTCGCCGCGAGCTGGGCGATCACCAAGTTCGACTTCACTGGCAAGAGCCTGCTGACCAGCCTGATCGACCTCCCTTTGTCGGTCTCCCCGGTCGTCTCGGGCCTGATCTACGTCCTGCTGTTCGGCGCGCAGGGCTGGTTCGGCGATTGGCTCGGGACACGCGACATCCAGATCATCTTCGCCGTCCCCGGGATTGTCCTCGCGACGATGTTCGTCACCTTTCCGTTCGTCGCGCGCGAACTCATCCCGCTGATGCAGGGCCAGGGCCGCGAAGACGAGGAAGCCGCGCTCAGCCTCGGCGCGACCGGCTTCCAGACCTTCTTCCGCGTGACATTGCCCAACATCCGCTGGGGCCTGCTCTACGGAGTCCTCCTCTGCAACGCCCGCGCGATGGGCGAATTCGGCGCGGTGTCGGTCGTCTCGGGCCACATCAGGGGCCACACCAACACCATGCCGCTCCACGTCGAAATCCTCTACAACGAATATGATTATGTCGCCGCGTTCGCCGTCGCCGCGCTGCTCGCCTTGCTTGCGCTCGTGACACTTGGCTTGAAGAGCCTGCTCGAGTGGCGCTACGGCCACGCGCCGGGGGCAGCGCATTGAGCATCATTCTCAACAATATTTCGAAGAGCTTCGGCGCCTATGCCGCGCTTCACGACGTCAGCCTGGAGGCGAAGGACGGCGAGTTTCTGGCGCTGCTCGGCCCGTCGGGTTCAGGCAAGACCACGTTGCTGCGGATCATCGCCGGGCTCGAATTCCCCGACACCGGCAGCGTCTTCTTCGGCGATGAAGACGTCACCGACCTCAAGGCCGCCGCCCGCCGCGTCGGCTTCGTCTTCCAGCATTACGCGCTGTTCCGCCACATGACCGTCGCCGACAATGTCGCGTTCGGGCTGGCCGTCCGCAGACGCCGCGACCGCCCGCCCAAATCCGAGATCAAGCGCCGCGTCGAAGAGTTGCTCGAGCTGGTCCAGCTCGGCGGCCTCGGCGATCGTTTCCCCGCTCAACTCTCGGGCGGCCAGCGCCAGCGCATCGCACTTGCCCGCGCGCTCGCGGTCGAACCACGCCTGCTGCTCCTCGACGAACCGTTCGGCGCGCTCGATGCCAAGGTCCGCAAGGATTTGCGCCGCTGGCTGCGCACCCTCCACGACAGCATGGGGGTGACCTCGGTGTTTGTTACCCATGATCAGGAGGAAGCGCTCGAACTCGCCGACCGCGTCGTGGTCATGGACTATGGCCGGATCGAGCAGGTCGCGCGCCCGCGCACCATCTACGACCTGCCCGAAAATGCCTTCGTCTATGACTTCGTCGGGGACAGCAACCGCCTGCCCGTGACGATCACCGACGGGCATGCCAGTTTCGCGGGTCGCCCACTGGCGATCAAGGTGGACGGTGCGCCCGATGGCCCCGCCGAAATCCGCTTCCGCCCCCACGAAGTCCGCCTCACCTCATCGGCCGAGGGCGCCCTCGAGGGCCGTGTCACCCTGATCCTCCCCCGCGCCGGCACACTCCGCGTCGAGGCCGAGGTCGACGGCCTGCCCCGCCCGGTCGAACTCGACCTTGCCGCCGACGCCCCCGTCACCCACGGTGCCCCGATCCGTTTCGTGCCGACCGAGCCGCGTTTCTTCGCCAGCTAGCGCAGCCGTGTCGCTCCCTCGCGCCGCACGTCGGCAATCGTCGGATAGCCGTTGACCGCCATCATCAAGTCGGCTTCGGCAAGAATGCAGTTCAGGACGTGCGCCGCGCCCTCGTCGCCGCCCAGCACCAGCCCATAGAAATAGGGCCGCCCGACCCCGACCATTCGCGCGCCCAGCGCGACCGCCTTGATCATATCGGTGCCCGATCGCACGCCGCTGTCGAACAGCACCGGCACGTCGCCCGCCGCCGCGACCACCCCCGCAAGGCAATCGATCGCCGCGATTCCGCCATTGGCCTGCCGCCCACCGTGGTTCGAGCAATAAATCCCGTCCGCTCCCTCGTCGACTGCCCGGCGCGCGTCGTCGGGGTGGCAGATCCCCTTGAGGATGATCGGTAACCTGGTCAGCGACTTGAGCCAGCCGATGTCGCTCCACGTCAGCACCTTCCCGAACAAGCTCGCCCACAGCATGGTCGCTTCCTGGCGGTTACCCTCGACCGGCTTGCCGAGCCGCGCCTGGAACACCGGGTCCGAGAAATAATTCTCCAGCACATGGCCCTTCAGTTGCGGGAAACTGCCGCTGTTGAGATCGCGCGGCCGCCACCCCGTGACCCAGGTGTCGAGCGTCACGACGAGCGCCTTTGCCCCCGCGCCTTCAGCCCGCGCGACCAGGCTGTGCGCCAATTCCTCGTCCTTGGGAGTGTAAAGCTGGAAGAAACTCGGGGTCGCCCCCGCCGCCGCGATCACCGCCTCGACCGGATCGTTCGACAAGGTGCTCGCGACCAGCGGCACCCCGCATCGCGCCGCCGCCCGCGCGGCCGCCATGTCGCCATGCCCGTCACTGGTCGCCAGCCCGGTCATCCCGATCGGCGCCATGAACAATGGCGAGGGCAGCTTCATCCCGAACAGTTCGACCGAGAGGTCCCGCTCGCGCGTGTCGACCATCATCCGCGGCATCATCCCCCAGTCGGCGAACGCGCTCGCATTGCCCCGCTGCGTCGCCTCGTCGCCGCACCCGCCCTGAACATAGTCGAGCAGATATTTCGGCATCGCCGCCGCCGCCTGCGCTTCCAGCGTCGCGAAATCGACCGGGACTTGTGGCAGCTCCCCCTGTAAACCCCGTCCGTAAATCAGGTTCTGGTAATCGCCGTAATGCGGCATGGACCCATCCCTTTTTTCGCTTACGCACCCGCTTCAATCGCGAGGCCAAAAGGCTATAGCGGGCGCAAGCAAAGGGGAAGTCCATGAAGACTCGTGCCGCCGTCGCCTTCGAAGCGAAACAACCGCTCGAAATCGTCGAACTCGACCTCGAGGGCCCCAAGGCCGGCGAAGTCCTCGTCGAAATCATGGCGACGGGCATCTGCCATACCGACGCCTACACGCTCGACGGGCTCGACAGCGAGGGGATCTTTCCGAGCGTGCTGGGCCATGAAGGTGCGGGGATCGTGCGCGAGATCGGCGCCGGCGTTACCGCGGTCGCGGTCGGCGATCACGTCATCCCGCTCTACACCCCCGAATGCCGCCAGTGTAAGTCATGCCTCAGCGGCAAGACCAACCTGTGCACCGCGATCCGCGCGACGCAGGGCAAGGGGGTGATGCCCGACGGGACCAGCCGCTTCTCCTACAAGGGCGCGACGATCTTTCACTACATGGGCTGCTCGACCTTTTCGAACTTCACCGTCCTGCCCGAAATCGCGCTAGCGAAAATCCGCACCGACGCGCCGTTCAAGTCGAGCTGCTACATCGGCTGCGGAGTCACCACCGGGGTCGGCGCGGTGGTCAACACCGCCAAGGTCCAGGTCGGCGACAATGTCATCGTCTTCGGGCTCGGCGGGATCGGCTTGAACGTCCTCCAGGGCGCGCGGATGGCGGGCGCGGGGATGATTGTCGGAGTCGACATCAATCCTGACCGCGAGGAATGGGGTAAGAAGTTCGGGATGACCCACTTCGTCAATCCCAAGGACGTGGACGGCGACATCGTCGCGCACCTGGTCGCACTGACCGATGGCGGCGCCGACTACACTTTCGACTGCACCGGCAACACGACCGTCATGCGCCAGGCGCTCGAGGCGTGCCACCGCGGCTGGGGCACCTCGATCATCATCGGCGTCGCCGAGGCGGGTAAGGAAATTGCGACCCGCCCGTTCCAGCTGGTCACCGGCCGCAACTGGCGCGGGACCGCGTTCGGCGGGGCCAAGGGCCGCACCGACGTCCCAAAGATCGTCGACTGGTACATGAACGGCAAGATTGAGATCGACCCGATGATCACCCACACGCTGACCCTCGACGAAATCAACCAGGGCTTTGACCTGATGCACGCCGGGGAGAGTATCCGCTCGGTGGTGGTCTACTAGTGGAGACGCTGTCCACCGTCCGCGCCCACGGCGGCACGCAGGGGGTGTATAAACACGCCTCCTCGGCGACCGGCACCGACATGATTTTCTCGGTGTTCGTCCCCGACCATGCGCCCGGAACGAAACTGCCCGTCGTCTGGTATTTGTCGGGCCTGACCTGCACCCACGCCAACGTCACTGAAAAGGGCGAGTATCGCGCCGCCTGCGCCAGGCACGGCCTGATCTTCGTCGCCCCCGACACCAGCCCGCGTGGCGAAGGAGTCGCGGACGACCTCGCCTATGATTTCGGCCAGGGCGCGGGCTTCTATGTCGATGCCACCGAGGCCCCGTATGCGGGCCATTTCAACATGTGGAGCTATGTCACCGACGAGCTACCCGCCATCGTCGCCGCGCACTTCCCCGCCGATCCGGCGCGCCAGTCGATCATGGGCCATTCGATGGGCGGTCACGGCGCGCTGACCATCGGCCTGACATTTCCCGACCGGTTCAAGGCGATCTCCGCTTTCTCCCCGATTGTCGCTCCAAGCCAGGTCCCGTGGGGCCAAAAGGCACTCGCCGGCTATCTCGGCGAGGACCGCGCCGCGTGGAGCAAGCATGATGCGGTCGCCTTAATTGAGGATGGCGCGCGGGTGCCAGCCCTCCTAGTGGATCAAGGCGAGGCGGACAATTTCCTCGCCGAGCAACTTCGCCCCGACCTCCTCGCGGCAGCCTGCAAAACCGCGAACATCGACCTCACCGTGCGCATCCACCCGGGCTATGACCATAGTTATTATTTCATCTCGACCTTCATGGCCGACCAGCTCGACTGGCACGCCGATCGGCTCACGGCTTGAGCAACTTCGACACGCTCATCGTCGGCGGCGGGCATGGCGGCGCGCAGGCGGCGATCGCGCTTCGACACAATGGTTTCGCCGGAAGCATCGCCATCGTCGGTGAGGAGCCCGAACTTCCCTACGAACGCCCCCCGCTGTCGAAAGACTACCTCGCTGGCGAGAAGGCATTCGATCGCATCCTCATCCGCCCCGCCGCCTTCTGGGAAGAGCGGCACGTGACCATGTTGCTTGGCGAGCGCGTGACCGCCGTCGATCCTGAAGCCCATATCGTGCGCACCGCCAACGGCGATGAATATGGCTACGGCAAGCTCATCTGGGCGACCGGCGGCCACGCGCGCCGTCTAAGCTTGTCGGGACACGACCTTATCGGCGTCCATGGCGTGCGAACCCGCGCCGACGTCGATCGAATGATCGGCGAACTCGGCGACACGCGCGAAGTCGTCGTCATCGGCGGCGGCTACATCGGGCTCGAGGCGGCCGCCGCGCTGACCAAGCTCGGCAAGCATGTCACCGTCCTCGAAGCGCTCGACCGCGTCCTCGCGCGCGTCGCCGGCGAGCCCCTCTCGCGCTTCTATGAAGCCGAGCATCGTGCCCATGGCGTCGATGTCCGCCTCGGCGTCACGGTCGATTCCATCGAAGAGGCTGACGGCCGCGCCACCGGCGTCCGCCTGGTCACCGGGGAAACCCTCCCGGCGCAGATTGTCATCGTCGGCATCGGCATCATCCCCGCAGTCGAGCCGCTGCTTGCCGCCGGAGCGACAGGCGGCAACGGCGTCGCCGTCGACCCGCAGTGCCGCACCAGCCTGCCCGACATTTTCGCGATCGGCGACTGCGCGGCACACGCAAACAGTTTTGCCGACGGCGCGACGATCCGCCTTGAATCGGTCCAGAATGCGAACGACCAGGCAACGCTGGTCGCAAAAGCCATCACCGGCCACCCCGGCGACTATCATGCCGTGCCGTGGTTCTGGTCGAACCAGTATGACCTCAAGCTCCAGACCGTCGGCCTGTCGACAGGCTTCGACGATGTCGTGGTTCGCGGTGACCCCGCGACACGCAGCTTCTCGCTGATCTACCTCAGGCACGGCCGCGTCATCGCGCTGGACTGCGTCAATATGGTCAAGGACTATGTCCAGGGCCGCGCCCTCGTCGTCCAGCGGTCAACCCCCCAGAGGGCTGCGCTTGCCGACCCCACTATGGCGCTTAAACTACTGCAATGAATCATTGGCTTGAGGCCGGTGGCGGTGCTGTCAGACCAATGCGCACAAGTCTCCGTTTGGCCGATTCCGGTCTTTGATGGTCGCGGCTCAAGCCATCAGGCCGCGCCACTCGACCAAGGCAGCCGAGCGGAGGAGCTTGTAGGTCGATCGATCAACGAGGTGACGTTCAGTGTTGAAGTGATTGTGGACGTTGGCGTGGACTGAGACGAATTTCTGCAAGGTCTTCATTCGTCGGAATCGCAGCATTGCTCGCTCTCGTCGTCGAAATGGAAGGTGGCTGTTCTCGGCTCGATTGATCTTCCACCGTCCACTCTACTGGCGGTCGAGATTGCCCAACTGGCGCATCGCCGCAGGATAGGAGCGGAGCCCGTCTGTGACAACGGCCTCGGGGCGGCCGTGGCGTTTGAGCGCCTTCTTCATGAAGGTGAGAGCCGCGGATTTGTCGCGTGTTCTCGTGACGTAGCTTTCGAGGATCTCGCCCTCATGATCGACGGCGCGCCACAGATAGCGCATCTCACCATTCACCTTCACGTACATCTCATCGAGATGCCAGCGCCACTGGCGAAAACCGCGCATCCGATTTATCCGTGACCGGCGAATGTCGCTCGCGAACAGCGGGCCAAACCTGTTCCACCAATGGCGCACCGTCTCATGGCAAATGTCGATACCGCGCTCGTGAAGCAAATCCTCGACGTTTCGCAAAGACAGAGTATACTTCACGTACATCAGCACCGCCAGGCGGATCACCTCCGGCGAAGAATTGAAGTAGCGGAATGGCGAAGCGGGCTTGCGGGGGCGAAGCATGGCAGCGCCCTACCCTTGTCGGCTTAACGATCGGTGCATTTGGTCTGACAACACCCTGTTGCCGCATTCGAGCTCATCAGTTCGAAAGTGAAGGCACTTTTCGTCGAAAGGGTATCTGATACCGCTTACGTAACCGTCGGCGAGAGATGCGCATGACCTGTGTGCTTGTGGTCATGGGCATGCTCGTGCTGGTCGCCAGGATCAACTCCGATCAGGTTGAGCAGCACTGACCGAACTCCCCGTTCGGCCTGCACTCTGTCGGCAAAATCTCGAAGCGCCGTCGTCTGACCCTTGAGCATTACGCTTTCCAGGCTGCTGCTATGATCGAGCGGAAACGATGTAGCCGACGCGATGAGATCATGATGGGCGTGCTGCATCTCCGACAGGCGACTAGCCAATCGACGCACCCGGCGGTCGTAAATGTAGGACAGATTGGCGACGCTGTGCTTGTGCGCAACGACTTCGTTATTGTGTCGGCCAATGGCGTCACGAACGATGTCCCGCACGCCTTCGGAACGACTGCGGTAACCAGTCGCCTCAAGAAAACCATCAAGCGCCCCGGCTAGCGGATCATCGAGCGATATTGTGATGCGTTGCATGCCGCCGGAATCCCATTTGTCAACCAGATGTCACGATCTTTTATAGGTGCCTCGGGCGCTGGGCCACAGCAAACGATAATTGCCAAGCCGACGGGCTTCGCTGGCATCCCCATCGTTTCTATTTCATAACAACGGAAAGAAAGTTACGCATTCGTGCGTCTGTCGCTGGAACTGGCGCGTATAACTTTCGTGGTGACGGCATCTCGCAACGGGCACTTCGAAGGGGACGTAGATGACGAACTATGGCTGGCTCTTGTCGCTTACCGCACTGACGACCCCGGCCCTGTCTCAGACGACCCCGCCTGCGCGTTCCAATGTGGAGGTGGTGGAGCGCTCGACGCCAGGCCAGCCAGCCGCGATCATTGTCACCGGGTCGCGCATTAGCCAGCTCGGTATCGCCGATAGTGCCAACGCAGGGGTGGTCACGGGGAAGCAGCTAGCCGCGAGAACCGTCTACCGACCCGGCGAGCTGCTGGAGGTGACCCCTGGCCTGATCGTCAGCCAGCACAGTGGCGAAGGCAAGGCCAACCAATTCTACCTTCGTGGCTTCAATCTCGATCACGGCACCGACCTGCGCACCACAATCGATGGGATGCTGGTCAATCAACGGAGCCACAGTCATGGCCAAGGGTGGTCTGACGTGAATTGGCTCATTCCAGAGCTTGCGGGGACGCTCACTTATCATAAGGGTCCTTACTCAGCCGAAGATGGCGACTTCGCCGCGGCAGGCTCGGTTAGCGTCAATTATGTCGATACCCTACCCAAGACGCTCGTCAGCCTAGGGGTGGGCGAGAATGGCTATCGACGCAGATTGATTGCCGGCTCGACAAGCGCACCGGGCGGCAACCTGCTCTACGCCGTCGAGCTGTTTCATAATGACGGGCCGTTCACCAAGGGTGACAATTTTCGCAAGATCAACGGCGTCCTGCGCTATTCCCGGGGAACCGAGGCGGCTGGCTTCAACGTCACCGCTATGGCCTATAATTCCACGTACAACGCGACCGATCAGATCCCGAAACGAGCCGTCGACAACGGAACGCTAAACCGATTCAGCTCGATCGACCCGACCGATGGCGGCAAGGTCCATCGTTACAGTCTCTCGGCAGCGTGGCACGCCAGCACCGAGAACACGGCCACTAAGGTCAATGCCTACATCATCAATAATCGTCTGCGCATCTACTCGAATTTCACCTATTTCCTCGACGATCCCGTCAATGGCGATCAGTTCGCGCAGCCCGACAACCGCTCCGACATGACGCTGAACGCCAGTCACGCGTGGAAAGGGAGCCTGTTCGGACGTCCGTCCGAAACCACTCTCGGAATTCAAGTACAGCGCGACGCCATCCGCAATGGCCTGCTCAGCACGAAGGCGAGGCAGGAAATTTCCGAAACGCGCCGGGACCGGATCAAGGAAACGAGCGTGGGAGCCTATTTCGAGAATACGACTCACTGGGCCGACAAGTTTCGAACCGTGCTTGGCCTTCGCGAGGATTATTACGACTTTAGCGTGCACAGTTCGCTCGAGGCCAATTCTGGCAAGACCCATGCCTCGCTGATCAGTCCTAAGCTGAGCCTAATTTTCGGGCCGTGGGCCAAGACCGAATTCTACCTGAACGCGGGCGCGGGCTTCCACAGCAACGATGCGCGCGGCACGGTAATTGCGATCGATCCCAAATCTGGTGAGCCCGCCGACCGCGTGCCGGGCCTGGTTCGCGCCAAGGGCGCAGAAGCGGGAGTCCGCACGGAAATCATTCCCCGGCTGCAGAGCACTTTGTCCGTCTATGGTCTGGACTTCGACTCCGAGCTCATCTTCGAGGGCGATGCCGGCACCACGTCTGCGGGTCGACCAAGCCGGCGGATCGGTTTTGAATTCTCGAACTATTACAAGCCAACGGACTGGCTCACGATCGACGCCGACATCGCCTACGCCAAGGCGCAGTTCCGCGACTTGGACCCGGTGGGACGTCGCATTCCCGGCGCCGTGGAAGGGGTCGCTTCGCTCGCCGCCGCGGTCGATAATCTCGGGCCTTATTTTGGCGCGCTCCAGTTTCGATACTTCGGGCCACGTCCGTTGATCGAGGATGATAGCGTTCGATCAAAATCGACGACCACACTCAATGGTCGCGTTGGCTACAAGATCCGGCATGGTCTCAGCGTCGAGCTAGAAGGCTTTAACCTCCTCAATTCCAAAAGCTCCGCGATCGACTACTATTACCAATCGCGCCTGCCGAACGAGGGGCCCGATGGACAAAACGATATCCATTTTCACCCGATCGAGTCGCGATCTGCCCGCGTGACGCTCAACGCGCGTTTTTAGAACGCGCTTAAGCTTGTTTCTCAACCCAAGCTCATCCTTCTGTAACCGGTTATCCGTTAATTCTTCTTTCGACATGGAATTCTTCAGCTGTTCGCCTCATTGATTAAGACGTACAACTTCCTTCCTCCGAGTTTAGCGGAGTTGTATGGCAAGACATGATTGAACGCTCGCTGCACGCTTCGCTTCAGCTGACAAGAACGACCGGAAACGCCGGTCCTCGCCGGATTGCTTTGCTGGCGGCTATCAAAAACCACAGTTCGATTACCGGTGCCGCCAAGGAAATTGGCTTGAGCTACAAGGCGGCATGGGACGCAGTTCAGGCGCTAAACAATTTGTTCGAACGGCCATTGGTCGAAGCCCGGCCGGGCGGCAAAAGTGGTGGCACGGCCTGCATCACTCCGGCCGGCGACACGGTGCTCATGGCATATCGCGCGATCGACGAGGGACTCGCCCAGTTGATCGAACGGCTGGACACGGCCGTCGCAGGAGGAGAGTATCCGGCCGGGGTGATCTGGAGATTGGGTATGAAAACCAGTGCTCGCAATGCCTTTCGCGGAACAGTTCAGTCGGTAGTGCCCGGCGCAGTCAATGCGGAGGTCAGGCTCGATATTGGTGGCGGTATCGTCCTGGTAGCGATCATCACCAATGGCAGTGTCGCCGACCTCGCTCTCGAGCCAGGCCGCGAAGCGCTGGCGTTGGTCAAGTCGAGCTTCGTGCTTCTGGCGCCCGGAGCCGATACGCTGCACACATCGGCCCGCAATTGCCTTGCAGGAACCGTCATCCGCCACGATCAAGGTGCGGTAAGCAATGAGGTCGTGCTCGATCTCGGGCACGGCAAGACATTGACGGCGGTCATCACACGCGAGAGCGGCGAAAGTTTGAACTTTGCGATCGGAGCGCCCGCTCAAGCACTGATCAAGGCCTCCCATGTCATTTTGGCGACGGACTAAGAGCCTCAATCGCCGTCACTCGCCCTGATTCAAGCAAAATGCGCCGGTGAGCCAAGCGTGCAACTTCACTGGCCTCATGGCTGACAAAAAATACCGGCATTCCAAGCCTCGGAAGCAGTTCCGCCAGATAATCTGCGAGCTCGGCCTTGCTCTCGCTATCAAGCGCCGACAGCGGTTCATCGAGCAGCAGCAGCTTCGGTCTGATCAGCAAAGCGCGCGCAATCGCGACGCGTTGTCCTTCGCCGCCCGACAAGTGGGAAGGCACGCGGTCGAGAAGAGCCGCGATGCCGGTGCGCTGCGAGACGTCCGCGAGCGGCAAAGCATCGCGCGCGCGATGCGCCGCATAGGCCAAGTTTTCGCGAACGGTGAGGTGTGGCAAGAGATTTGTGCCCTGAAAGACCATTCCGACACGGCGGCGCTCAGGCGCGATGAAGGATGACTTGTCTTGCCAGACCTCGCCTTCGACAGTCAGTCTCCCCTTCATTCGCTCCAATCCGGCGAGGCAACGCAGCACCGTTGTCTTGCCGGATCCCGAGCGACCGAACAACGCCGTGACGCCCTTCGCCGGAACCGAGAACGATGCGTCTAGGCTGAACGCACCGAGCGTGCCGCAGAACCCTGCCTCAACCTCCCCGCTCATAAGGAGATGCGCGCCGCGCGGCGTTCAATCAGTAATAAGACGAACAGGCAGACGAATGCGAAAGCGACCAGCCCTGCGGCAATCCGGTGCGCCTCGCCATACTGGAGGCTCTCAACCAAAGTATAGATGCGGGTCGAGAGGACTTCAGTTTGCCCGGGCACCGACCCGCCGATCATCAGCACGACGCCGAACTCGCCGACCGTATGAGCGAAGACAAGAATCGCGGCGGATATGAAACCGCGCCGCGAAAGGGGCACAGCAACAGTTAGGAACCGATCGAGCGGCCCCGCGCCGAGCGTCGCGGCAATCTCCAGAGGCCGGTCGCCAACCGCTTCAAAGGCAGTTCGCAAGGGCTGCACTGCGAATGGAAGGGAATAAAACAGCGAACCAATGACCAAGCCGGTGAAGGTGAAGGCGAGCGTACGGACGCCGAACCAGTGCAATGGCACCATCAGAGGGCTCGCAGGACCGAGCGCAATCAGGACGTAGAAGCCGATGACGGTGGGCGGCAGAACCAGCGGCAGGGCACTCAAGGCGCCCGCCACTTCCTTCCACCACTTACGGGACCGCGCCAGCCACCAGGCAAGCGGGGTCGCGGTCAGCAGCAGCAGGATGGTGGTGACGAACGCCAGTTCGGCCGTGGTCGCAAACACAACGCTGATCGGAGAGTCCATGCCTTTATCGAGAGGACATATCAGCGGATCTCATAACCGTAGCGCTTGATGATCGCGATCGCCGTATTGGTTTTCAGGAACGCCAGAAATGCTTTAGCAGCCGGGTTCTTTGCACCAGTCCAAAGCAGGATCGCCTGCTGGTCGATGGGTGCATGGAGGTTCGTCGGGACGACCCAGCGCGATCCTCCGGGCTGATTGATAACCTGACTTAAGGCGACGAAGCCAAGCGGCGCCGCGCCGGTCGCAATGAAATCATAGGCCTGCGTGATCGATGTTCCCTTGACGATCTTGGGAGCGATCGCCTGATAGACCCCCATTCTCTTCATAACTTGAACAGCAGCCACTCCGTACGGCGCGGCAATCGGGTCTGCGATCGACAGTTTTTCGAAGTTGCCGCGCTTGAGGACAGCCCCGCCGGCATCGACCAAGGTGGGGTTCGCGGAATAAAGCACCAAACGACCAATGGCATAGGTGAACCGGCTGCCCGGGACACCAACGCCCTCCTGTTCCGCCTTCTTCGGCCTGTCGGCATCCGCGGACAGAAACACCTCGAATGGCGCGCCATGTGTCATCTGTGAATAAAAAGCGCCCGACGATCCAAACGACAGGATCGCGAGGTGTCCGGTGGCCTTGGCGAAGGCGGCTGCGATCTCCTTGGCGGGCTGCGTGAAATTCGCGGCAATGGCGACCTGCGTGTCGGCGGCAACAGCGGGAGCTCCCAGCACTAGCTCGACGAGGGCCGCAAGGGCAAGCATCAGTTTGAAGGCGGGGACCATCCATAATATCCTTTTAGAAAGCGATCTGCGATCGGGCCGCGATCGTATGGTAGGATTGGCCCACCTGTGCTCCGATGGGGGTGAGATAGGTCGCAGCGTTGGGCGGAAGTCGGTCGATCTTCACATGCTGATATTCGAACATGAAGCGGACGGCAGGGTTGAGGTACCAGTTGAGACCTCCGGCCGCGATTCTTTGCTCGCCGCCGCGAATGCCATCGGAGGGAGTGACGGCCCCGGCCAAGCCAGGATGATAGTTGAAGTCTACCACCGAATAGCGGGCGGCCAGTTCGAACGCACCCCAAGTGCCGTTGTGAATATCAAAGGGATGATCGATCGGCGGCGCATCGAAGGCGAAAGTGCCGAGATTATACTTCCGCCGTTCGCCCGTCAGCATGAAACCACCTTCGGCATACCAGCCATGAAACCGGGGGTTTGACAGACTGCTGTTGAGACGATCGACCTTGATTGTCTCATATTCTCCCAGCAGCGTCAGCGGACCTTTCTGACCGGCGAGTTCCAGCCCGGCTTCAGTGACATGCTTGGCGGCAATCTGCCCGGTATCGATCAGACGGGTTCCATCGACCCGCAACTCAGGTCGCTCGCGTAACTGCACGAAGTAGCGTCCACTGGTAACGTCTGGGCCACCGCTGTCCGCGATGGAGAACACGCGGCTGCCATGCGCGCCCACGTGAAGCAGCCAATCGTCGCCCTGCAGCGGTATTGCGGCGAGCCGGACTATTCCGCCCAAGCTTTGGTCGAAGGTCTGAGCCGTGCCGCTGGCCGTGCTGTTGATCGTGCCCACCGTTCGAGTTGTCAGCGAAGCCGCAGCATACCAACGGCTGCGAGATCCTACGAGCATCGCCCCCTCGCGGAAGTCGCCGCCGGCTATCCCGCGCGAAATATCGCTGATCGCTGGACGTTCCAGAAAGAGCGAGCCATTGGTCGATCCCTGATCTTCCAGTCCGACCGACGGCGGGAAGGCGCCGACCCGCAGTCGGAACGGTTGCAGTCCGGAATATTGGAGCCAGAGTTCCTGGATGTGCCCGGCATCCTCCGCGCCTGCACCGCCGAATTCGAACAGGAGATTATAATCAAAATCGCCGAAGACCTTGCCATCGATCCCGACACGGGCCCGGCGAAAGTTTGTGCCGTTGTTGAGATCGCGGGCATGCGGGGTGTCCGTGCTTGCGCCGCCGCGGCGCAAGTCCGTCGCAATCGGCCCAGCCGCACGTTGCAGATAGCCGGCGGCATCGAACTGCATAACACCGTGCAGGTTCGCGACAAATCGCCCATCTCCGCTCTGGAGCGAGGGCTTGCCCGCAATGATCGTTACTCCTCCCAAGTTGGGACCAAGGGACGGCGTGGCCGTGGTTGCCAATGTCGAAGGGACCGAGGTTCCTTGGGCCGCTTGCGGCGCTCCTTCAGCGGGAGGCAATGCAATGTTGGCGGGCGACTTAGCCCTTCTCATCTCATTGACGATATCGGTCAGCGTCTGGACCTGATGCTCCAAGGCATCGATGCGTTGATCGCGCCGGTCTACATGTCTGCGGGATCCATGCGCAGTTCCAATGGCACACGATCCAACAGCACTTAGCAGAATGAGACGAACGGCCAATCGCATAAGTTCGAACCCCAGTTTCATGCGTTATGTAGACTAACTACATAACCCTGTCCAACTTTGCCTGCCGTCAAGTGGAAGAATTAATCTTTTATATGGCATCTACCCTCACCTGCTTAACATGCGGTGCATTTAGTCTGACAGAGCCATGTCCCGGCTTTTTGTTGCCGGCTTCGCAGCGTCGCCCAAGCATTGGTGGGAAACGGAAAGCGAAATTAACGCGCAGATAGTTGAGCGCCTCCAAGGCGATTGCCAATGACGTTGCCGGGACTTGAATAGCGGCAAACCAGATAATCCCAGTGGGCGGAGGAGCGCAGCCCGCAGCCCACGTGAGTTGTCGTCGGCCAGACGATTTGAGTGTAGTGGCCAACGTCATGCCACGACCCGCTCCGGCTGACGTAGGGGAACACGCCAGATCGAAACATGATCTTCTCCGAAGTCCACGACCCAATCATGTCCATCACGCCGAATGCCGCGCGCGTCCCGGTCCACAAGTTTTCGCCTTGCCCCAGGCGCTGATCGGGCCTCGAATGACCCCACCGCCCCGTTTGCGCAAGCTCGGTGGCATAAGAGCTGGCATCGGCCGCAAGACGGGCATCCCAAACGAGCGGTACCGCTCTGAACGATTGGCGTTCGAGATTGTGCGCCATCAGCATTTGCGCCTGAAAGCTATTCTGAGCAAAAGCGACTGACGTTGTGCCGCAGACCAGCAGCATGGCAACAACAGGTTTAGCTATCATCGATGCCCCCCGGGCTGGTCCGAGAAGCTTAGGGAGATCGACAAGGTGCGATAGCATCCTGGCTACGAATTCATCGTGAAAATGACTCACCTGAGCGTAACCGGCAGTTCAAAGCCGCGTTCGTTCGTTAATTAAATTAAGGCATATCTGGTTTCAATTCACGGTGCGCATCGATACGTCAGTGCGAATTGTCCCGCCCGTCAAAAGGCGGGCCGATCTTATTCTGAACTGCGACTGCGTTGGTCGGTGACGGGATTGTTATTGACGTCGCTCTAGGCGCGCCCACAATCTTGTCCTGCTGATCCGCCGAGGTTCGGCGTACGCTTTTTTGTTGGCAAGGGCACTGACGGATTCGATGTACCTAAACAATCCTGTCGGGAACGTGGCTGAAGCTCGCAGTGCCACAGCCGCCACGCCCCTGCATCGCGGCGGCAGCGGTTAGTGCAACAATTGATTAATACCCGGTCGCGTTGGCGGCGCGTTCGATTCTGCCGAAGTCGATGACGCATTGCAGATGTCGCTCCAAATTTGACGCCGCAATGTCACCGACCCGAACAAATATTAAGTTACTATCATCCCCGCTGGCTCGATCCGACCGCTCCCCAGGCCACGGCTGAGACGGAGAAACTTTTTATCTCGGCTGTCGTTAGTTCTGATCCTACGTTGTTCAGGGATGCGTTTCATGCCGAAACTAAGCACTGGCGAGCTTCTCGTCCTGGGACACAAGAACCTCTGCTCGGCCACCGATGCCGCAATGTATCAAAGCAGATTCGCCTCTCTAACGAATTGTGTACCTTAGGAAATTGTGTAACGCATGACCCGGTTTGATGGTGGCGAGCCCCGGTCGGAAAGGACAGCAGGACGTGAATTCCAACCCGGAACCAGCGCTGACCGGCGTGCCTGGACTGGACGACATCATGTGCGGGGGGTTGACTGCAGGGCGAGTCTTCCTGCTGGAGGGAAGTCCTGGGACGGGCAAGACAACGATTGCCGTGCAATTTCTTTTGACTGGTGCCCAGGCCGGCGAACGTGGGCTTTACATAACTCTTTCCGAAACCAACGCCGAGCTTCGCGAAAGCGTCCGAAGCCACGGTATCGAGATCGGCGAAAAGTTCGAGGTTTTCGAGCTCGTTCCACCCGAAACGCTGCTCGATGCCCAACAAGAGCAAAGTTTGCTCTATTCGTCG
>JBBQDG010000015.1:0-52720 GCA_038319435.1 Sphingomonadales bacterium
CTGAAGAAGCCGAGAGCAGATCGGCGGCAGACCACCAGCATGAACTCTTGCACGGATATCCCTGGCGCCAATGAATCGCGATCAACGAACGACGGCTTTCAAGCACGGACGATTTCGGGCTAAATGTCGGGAACTGGGCGCATTCCTGCCGGTTCGTCGCGTCCTTCGAATCGGAATTGGCCATTCCCGATTGACCTGACTTCACTGCTTGCCGAAAACTTAAGCGCTCCGCCGCACAGTTCGGGGGTTAATGGTCGACAGGTCGCCTTTACGGCAAATCAACTCCGCCAACGGGCGGTTTGGTTCGCAATTCGCCTTCGCTTGGGACCACCACCGGTTTCTGGCCCGCGGCGACCAGTTTGCGATTGAGCGCGGCAAGATTGATCGTGCGGATCTTTTGCCATTGGGTCCACTCGGTGTCGATCGCCGCACTTGTGGTAGCGGCGGTCGATCGCAATGCCGCTGCCGGGGGTTCTTCACTGGCTTCGACCGAAGTCTCGATCGCGGCCAAGACCGCGCTGCTGCCGGCGAAGCCGCCGGTCGCCGCGGTGGGTGGTTCGAGCCCGGTGGCGAGCGCTCGTACCTCGTCGGCCAATGGCCCCTTGCCCAGCGCGTCGGCGCGCTTGGTCAGCGCGGCGCGGACGGTCTCGGTCTCGGCATATCCGCGCCATGCCTTGGCCAACGGCGCGTAAAGCGAGTTAGAGAAATCCAAGGACGCAGCATAATCGGCGCCGCGCACCCGGGGATCGGCGGTCACCTCGATCGCCACTGTCTGCGAGCGCCCCGCGACCGTCAGCGTCGCGCTGTAACGGCCGGGCGCGACAATCGGTCCGCGGGGTACCAGCGGCGTGGTCACCCCCCAGATGGCGGCGATGGTATAACTATATTCGACGGCTTTGGGCCGTTCGATGGAGAGGTCCCAGTTCCAGCGATTGAGGCCGGGCCGGGCCGACAGGATCGGCGGCGGACCGGCCCAGCCCTCAGCGAAATAGCGTTCGCCATCGACATCTTGCGGGTGATCGGCGCTCGACCAGCGGCGCACGACATGGCCTGCTCCGTCCTTGATCTCAAGCGTCACCGGCCCTTTGGGCACGGCACCGAGCCAATAGTCGATCACGGCGCCCTGCGGTGGGTTGTGGCCGACCGCGGCTTCGGGCGGCAGCGGCGTATCGTGGTTGTTGTCGAACCGGACGTGCGCTGCCGACGCGGGTACGAACAGATGCGCTGCCTCGCCGGTCATCCCTGGCTGCAGCTGGCGCAGCAGCGCCAGGTCGCTGAGAATCCAGATTGCGCGGCCCTGAGTAGCGGTGACCAGATCATCGCCCTTGACCAGCAGGTCGCGCGCCCACACCGTCGGCAGGTTCAGTTGCAGCGGCTGCCAGTGGTCGCCGTCGTCGAAGCTGACGAACACGCCGGTCTCGGTACCGGCATAAAGCAGGCCGGCGCGCACCGGATCGGCCCGGACCACGCTGACCACCTGGTCTGCGGGTAGCCCGGTGCTGGTTTCGCGCCAGTTCGCGCCGCCGTCGTGGGTGCGCAGGACGTGCGGTTCGAAATCGTCGATCCGCTGGCCATCAACCGCGACATAGGCAGTGGCGCGGTCGCTGACCGATTGGTCGATGCTCGAAATCTTGCTCCACGGCTTGATCCCGGGGAGCAGCGCTGACCGCCAGTTGCGCCCGCCGTCGCGGGTGACGCTGAGCACGCCGCTGTCGCTGCCGGACCAGATTTCGTCGGCCGAATGCGGCGACGGCTGGATCGACACGATCGTGCCATAGCCGCAAGCCGCGGCGTCGGGGATAGCTATCTGGTCGACGCAGCGCGGCGCATCGGCCCGTTTGCCGGTGAGGTCGGGGCTGATCACCGCCCAGCTGTTGCCGCGATCGAGCGAACGGAAGATGACTTCGCCGCCAAGGTACAGCGCTGTGGGCCCGGTGCGCCCTGCGACCAGCGGATTGACCCAATTAAAATGATGGTCGACCGTGGTCGGGCGAAGCCCGTAGTTGGGCACCGGGAACGGCGAGATGTCGGTGACGGTACCGGTCGTGGCATCCCACCGGGTGACGTGCCCGCCCAGGCCTGACCCATAGACAATGCTGGGGTCCTGGGGATCGGGAATGTCGTAATCGCGCTCTTCGCCGCCCACGGGGTGCCAGTCACGGAAATTAGGCGCGCCATAGTCACTGCGGCTGGCGATGGCGACCGTGCCGCTGTCCTGCTGTCCAGAATAGATCCAGTAGGGAAAGCGGTTGTCAGTTGCGAGGTGATAGAACTGGCCAGTTGGCTGGTTATACCAATCGCTCCATGTAGCGGATCCGTTGACGCTAATTGCGGCCCCCTGGTCCGAAGCAGTGGCCATGCGTTCGGGATGTAGCGGGTTGATCCAAACGTCGTGATAATCGTCGCCGCCCGGGCTACCGCGGGTGATGTCGCAATGCGACCCACCACTGTCGCAGCGGCGGATCGATTGGCCGACGGTATAGACTACGTCGGGGTCGCGCGGGTCGACAGTGATGCGGCTGGCATAATAGGACGAAAAAGCCTTTTCGGTGTTGATCTGTTGCCAATTGGCGCCGCCGTCGTCGCTACGCCACATCCCACCGTTCTTCTTCGAATCCATTACCGCATAGACCCGCAGCGCGCCGCCCTTTCGGGTCGCCGCGAGGCTGATCCGGCCGATCGGACCGTCGGGCCACCCGCCACCAGTCAGTCGCCTCCAATGGGTTCCGCCATCGTCGCTGCGCCACACCCCGCTGCCCGGCCCCGACGCTTCGGTGAAATAGCTCTGCCACGGCCATTGCCGCCCTTCCCAAGTGGCGGCGAACAGGGTGTTCGGATTGGCCGGATCGCCAGTGATATCGACCGCTCCGGTAAAGCTGCCCGGCGCGAGCACGTGTGCCCAGGTCTTGCCGCCGTCGGTCGAGCGGTACAGGCCGCGCACATCGTTGGCTCCGAAGAAATGGCCGACCGCGGCAACCACCACGTCGTTAGCGTTAGTCGGATTGACCCAGATATCGCCGATATAGCGGGTCTCATGGAGGCCAAGGTCCGACCAAGTCTTGCCGCCATCGCCGCTGCGATAGACACCCCTCCCCGACTGCACGTCATAACGGGGTTCGGGCTGGCCGGCGCCGGCGTAGATGACATCGGGGTTCGACGCTGAGACCGTGATCGCGCCGATTGCCGAGCTGGGGCCATGGTCGAACAGGCTATGCCAAGTGCGGCCGCTGTCGTCAGTCTTCCAGATGCCTCCCCCCGCTGCGCCGAAAAAAAATGTGTCGAGTCGGGTTGGCGATCCGGTCACGACTGACGCCCAGCCACCTCGAAATGGCCCTAGCTCGCGCCACTGGAGGACTTGGGTGAGGCGCGGGTCGATTGGGGCGGCAGCGGCGAGTGGGGCGAGAGCGGTAGCGAGGAAAAGGTTAAAAACAAAAATCCGCAAGCGCCTCATATTGAATCCCTGGCTGTTCCGGTTGCGGAGACAAGGCTAGGCGCGGCGGCAGGCGATGGCGAGGGGGGAATTCGCGAGGCCAGAACAACGCGTTCGTTAGGTCACAGGCGCCAAACGCTGCATGTGAGGCGACGCTGCTGCTCGCGAGCGGCGGCTTTCGAAATCGAATTCAGCCGCTCAGACGGTGTTATTGGCGCAAAGCAGTCGAGGTGAGTATTCGCTGGCTCACTAACTGTATATCAGCGGGTCCTTGGTTCGAGCCCAAGTGCGTCCACCATTTCAGATTGCCAACCACCTATTTCTTGGAAGCAGGCACCGGCTTGATCGGTGCCGGCGTCGGGCCGCGAGTGATGGCGGCGCCGAGTTCGGAAACTTGCGGGCAGCCCTTAGCGCAGAGCTCGTGGAGCTTGGCGAGGTTCTGCTGCGCCCGTGGCGTTGCACCGAGTTCAACCATTGCCACGCCTTGGACCGCCAGCGCATCGCGGTCGTTCGGCTCTAGCGCCAGCGCCTTGTTGGCAAAGCGCACCGCCTTGCCAAACAGCTTCTGGCGGGTCGCGACGCGGGCGAGGTCGATGAACACGGCACGATTGCGCGGGTCAACTGCGAGTGCGGTTTCGAACGAGTCGCCCGCGGCGGTAAAATTACCCGCCGTCATCAGCGTCTCGCCCTGCTTCTGAAGCTGGATTGACAGCGGCGCAATCTGGTCGTCGGGCTTCTGCGCGAGGAGCGGCGCAGTGGCCAAACTCGTCAGCGCCAACGTCAACAGCATCAACCGCTTAGCCATCATTCTCTCCATTCCAGCTGCTCAGCCTATCACGAGCGGATAAGCCGCGCGACGAAAAATCCATCGGTCATATCATGACCCGGAGTCAGCAATCGCCCTGCTCCGTCGCTTCGTCCGATATCGACGAACGGGTCCTGGACGCTCCATCCTGAATGGCGCCCTAAGAAACTGGCGACCTGATCCATTCCTTCGCGGCTGAGCAGCGAGCAGACCGCATAGACCAGCGCCCCACCCGGTTTGACCAGCGGAGCGGCAAGATCGAGCACCCGCGCCTGCAGCACCGCAACGCGTGCGAGCCGATCGCGGGTCAGCCGCCAGCGCCCTTCGGGGCTGCGCCGCCACGTCCCGCTACCCGAACAGGGTGCATCGACAAGGACGATGTCGGCTGACTGACGAAGTGCAACGAGCGCCTCGGCTTCGCGTGGCGCATCAAGCAGCCGCGTGGTGATCGTCGCGCCCGCTCGATCGGCGCGCTGGGGCAGCTTGGAGAGCCGTTGACGGTTGGTATCGCAGGCAATGATCTCGGCCCCGTTCGATGTCGCGCCGGCGAGCGCGAGCGCCTTACCCCCTGCTCCGGCGCACAGGTCGATAAGGCGCATCCCGGGCTTCGCGGCGCAGGCGAGCGCGATCAGCTGGCTGCCCTCGTCCTGCACTTCGACCAGGCCCTCGGCGAAGGCGGCGCTCTGGTCGACGCGGGTGTCGGGCGGCAAGCGCATGCCCCACGGGCTGAGCGGGGTCGGCTCGGCGCCGGGAAAAACCTCGATCATCGCCTCGCGCGTCGTCCTTGCGGTGTTGACGCGGATGTCGAGCGGGGCACGCTCGACCAACGCAGGCCACTCATCTCGCGTGACTAGTGGCGACAACTCGGTCTCAATCCACTGCGGAATAAGGCTCGCGCGGGTTCGCTTCTCACCCTTGACGACCGGCTCAGGGCCATGCGGTGGGCCGGTAAAGCTATCAAGAATCTCGCGATCGTCCGCCGACAGCCCGAGCATCGCCGATCGCCCGTTGTCGGGGACCTCGGCCGAGCGGCGGATCGCGCGGAAGACGAGTTCGCGTACCGCACGGCGATCCTTCGACCCGGCATAGCGACGAGTCTTGAAATAGGCCGCAACGATCGCGTCGGCGGGCGGCCCGTCGTCGCGCGCCGACGCGATGACTTCGTCGAGCAATTCTATTCCCGCCTGCACTCGCGCCGAGGGAGTCATGAGCGTTCATCGCGTAGGATAGTTAGGTGCCTCTCGGGTGATCGACACGTCGTGAACGTGGCTTTCGGACAGGCCCGCGTTGGTGATGCGGACGAACTGCGCGCGTTGCTGGAGATCGGCGATCGTCGCCGAGCCGGTGTAGCCCATCGCCGCCTTCACCCCGCCGACGAGCTGGTGGACGATATCGCGCACCGGGCCCTTGAACGCGACCTGGCCTTCGATGCCTTCGGGAACGAGCTTCAGCTGGTCCTTGATATCCTGCTGGAAATAGCGGTCGGCCGATCCGCGCGCCATTGCGCCGACGCTGCCCATCCCGCGATACGCCTTGTAGGCACGGCCCTGGTAGAGAAAGGTATCGCCCGGCGCCTCGGCGGTGCCGGCGAGGAGCGATCCGACCATTGCGGTCGAGGCCCCGGCGGCGAGTGCCTTGGCGATGTCGCCCGAGGTGCGGATGCCGCCATCGGCGATGACCGGCACGCCCATCTTCGCGGCGGCCGAGGCTGCGTTCATGATTGCGGTCAGCTGGGGCACGCCGACACCCGCGACGATGCGCGTGGTGCAGATCGAGCCCGGCCCAATGCCGACCTTGATCGCGTCGGCACCCGCGTCGGCGAGTGCCTTGGCGGCATCGGCGGTGGCGACGTTGCCGGCGACGACCTGGGTCGTGTTCGACAGTTTCTTGACGCGATCGACCGCCCTCGCGACGTCGATATTATGGCCGTGCGCGGTGTCGATGACGATGCAGTCGCAGCCCGCGTCGATCAGCGCTTCGGACCGCGCGAAGCCGGAGTCGCCGACCGTGCTTGCGGCGGCAACGCGCAAGCGCCCTTCGGCATCCTTGGTGGCATTCGGCGAAGCGACCGCTTTCTCAATGTCCTTGACGGTAATCAGGCCGACGCAGTGGTTGGCCCCGTCGACGACGAGCAATTTCTCGATCCGTCGCTGGTGGAGGATCCGCCGCGCCGCTTCCTGTCCGGTGCCGAGCGGGACGGTCGCGAGGTTGTCATGAGTCATTAGTTCGCTGACCGGCTGGCGCGGATTCTCGGCAAAACGGACGTCGCGGTTGGTCAGGATGCCGACCAGCTTGCCCGATTTCTCGACCACCGGAATGCCCGAAATGCGGTGCATCTTCATCAGGTCGAGCGCGTCGGCCAGCGTCTGGTCGGGAGTCATGGTGATCGGGTTGACGACCATTCCGCTTTCAAACCGCTTGACCGCGCGAACCGCCGCCGCCTGATCCGCGACATCGAAATTGCGGTGGAGCACGCCAATCCCGCCAAGCTGGGCGAGCGCAATCGCCATGTCGGTCTCGGTCACCGTGTCCATTGCTGCCGATAGCAGCGGGATGGCGAGCGGAATCTCGCGCGTCAGGAAGGTTGCCGTGTTCGCCTGGCTGGGAAGCACGCTCGAAGCGAGCGGCTGGAGCAGCACATCGTCGAAGGTCAATCCGAGAGGAATGTCGGGGAAGAGTGAAGCGGCCATGCGGGCCTTTGGCAGGCGGGAAGCGATTCGCCAAGGGGCGCCCGGCTAGAGGCGCGCAAGCAACCGCCTCGCCGCCGCAACGTGCATCGCCTCGATCATTGCGCCTTCGAACCGTTCCGCGCCGCCACCCGCCGCTTTGACGAGGCGTTCCGCGCGAGCTATTTCGACGGGCGTCGGCGTGAAGGCGACCAGGCAGGGTTCGATCTGGTCGGGGTGGATGAGCGACTTGCCATCGAACCCGAACCGCCGCGCTTCGGCGCATTCGGCGGCGAATCCTTCGGGGTCGTCGAGGCGATTGAATACCCCGTCGAACACCGGCCTGCCGGCGGCGCGCGCGGCCAGGATGACAGACTGCAGTGCAAAGCTCAGCGGCCCCCTCCCCGCGTCCGACGGCAACCGCAAGTTGGTAGCGAGGTCGTTGACCCCCAACAACAGTCCTGCCGCTGCTCGCGCGATGTCGGAAGCGGCGAGCACCCCGGCGGCGCTTTCGATCATCGCGATCACCGGCTTTGCGCTGTTTTCGCGGATCGCGTTCACCGCAACGGCGCTTTCGACCATCGGCGCAACCGCGAAATCGACTTCGCACTCAAAAAGCGATGCGACATCCTCGACCCACCATTTCGTGCCCAGCGCGTTGACCCGGATCGCAACTGGCATCGGCCAAGGTTCGGCCAGCGCCTCGACCGCATTTGCTCGTGCCGCGTCCTTGTCCGCCTCCTTCACGGCATCTTCGAGATCCAGGATGACCAGATCGGCCCGGCTCGCCCGCGCTTTGGCGATCGCTCGCGAGTTGGACGCCGGGAGGAACAGCAGCGTCCGCATGTCGAACAGATTGACGCTCACGCCGATTTTCCTTCCGCTCGAGCCCGCGCCGTCGCATCATCGCGCCAACCGAGGGGATTTTCCATGCTTGCCATTTTCCTGTTGTTCGTCGCCGTGCTGGTCCTGCTGTTCGTAATGAGCAGCATCAAAGTCGTCCACCAGGGCTATAATTACACGATCGAGCATTTCGGCAAGTTCATCGCCATCGCCCACCCGGGCTTCAACTTCTACCCGGCCTTTTTCTATCGCGTCGGGCGCAAGGTCAACGTGATGGAACAGGTGCTCGATATTCCGGGGCAGGAGATCATTACCAAGGACAATGCGATGGTCGCAGTCGACGGGGTGGTGTTTTTCCAGGTGCTGGACGCGGCCAAGGCGGCTTATGAAGTCAGCGATATGTACCTTGCGATCCTCAACCTCGCGACGACCAATTTGCGCACAGTGATGGGGTCGATGGACCTCGACGAACTGCTGTCGAAGCGGGACGAGATCAACGGACGGCTGCTGGCTGTGGTCGATCATGCGACCGAAAGCTGGGGGATCAAGATCACCCGGGTCGAATTGAAGGACATCCGCCCGCCCGCAGACATCGTCAATGCGATGACGCGGCAGATGAAGGCCGAACGCGAGAAGCGTGCCTCGATCCTTGAGTCGGAAGGCGCGCGGCAAAATGATATCAACCGCGCCGAGGGGCAAAAGCAGTCACAGATCCTGGAAGCGGAGGGGCGCAAGGAAGCAGCGTTCCGTGATGCCGAGGCGCGCGAGCGGTCAGCCCAGGCCGAAGCGAGCGCAACCAAGATGGTGTCGGACGCGATCGAGGGCGGGAGCACGCAGGCGATCAATTATTTCATCGCGCAAAAATATGTCGAGGCGATCGGTCTTTTCGCGACGTCGCCCAATGCCAAGACGATCCTGTTCCCGGTCGAGGCGACGCAGCTGATGGGGACATTGGGCGGGATCGGCGAGCTGGCGAAGGAAGCGTTTCGGGAGGCTTCGGCGCCCGCTGCACCGGCCAAGCCCAAAGCGCCCGTCCCGACCGTGCCTACAGTCCAAATTCCGCGCGGATGACCGATATCGAGCCCGGCTGGTGGTGGGCGATTGGCGGGATCATCCTGCTGATCGCCGAGGTCATCGCACCGGGGTTTTTCCTGGTGTTCATCGGCGCGGCGGCGCTGGCGACGGGGTTGTTCGCGCTGCTATTCGGGCTCGGGATCGAACTTCAGCTGGTGCTGTTCATGATCTATTCTGCAGTCGCAGTGCTCGCTGGCCGGCGCTTTTATGCCAGCCCGCGCGGGGGCATCGCCAAACATCTCAACGATCGCTCGGCGCAGCTTATCGGTCGTCGCGTGACGGTCACGCAGGCGATCGACCAGGATGGCGGACGAGTTCGCTTGGGCGATAGTGACTGGAGTGCTCGGGGATCGATTGCCGAAATTGGTGAAATAGTGATCGTCCGCCGGGTCGACGGCAATTGCCTGATCGTCGACCCGGATCCGAACCCCGAAAGTTAGCGACCTTCGAGCACCGAGCCTAGCAATTCGCCTAGTCCGCCCTGCTGCGGCTGACCGCTTGCGCCGCCCTGCCCGCGGTGGGTGATAAAATGCATTGCCACCGCGCCGGCGACGATCGGGAGCAGCTTCCTAAGCACGGACGAATCGACGCCACTCGACTGCGACGCTTGGGCCGCAACGTCTCGGCTGGTGTCCTTGGACCCAAAAATCTGGCCAAGGACTTGGTTGCCCATGCCTCCGCCGACAAGGCTTCCCAGGATTCCGCCAGCGCCGCCACCGCCAAGCAGTCCGCCGAGCATCCCTCCCAGCCCGCCGCCGCTCGCTGGTTGACCCGCGGCAGGATTGATTGGCTGTGGATCGCTTAATTCTGGAGGAAGGCCCTGCGTCTCCACTCCATTGACGACATGCGGCAGGAGCGCACCGACCCCGCTCTCCACGGTCGATTCATCGATGCCGAGTTGCTGTGCGATCGCGCCCGCGCCGCCCACCTGGTTGAGTATTGAACTGAGATCCATGGTCCTGGGTCCTTTCGTGGTTTCGCGCATCAATGATCGGCGATGCGCGCCCGTTCCCTCCGTTCGTGACTCGACCGTACCGCTAGGCGGCGACCCTCGGCGCGGCATCGCGGACACCCGCGTCAACATGGCTTTCGAACTGCGCGAAATTGTCGACGAACAGGTTGACCAGTTTCGTCGCGGTAGCGTCGTATTCGTCCTTGTCGGGCCAAGTCTGGCGTGGGTCGAGGATCGTCGAGTCGACACTTTGCACTGACACTGGGACCTCGAACCCGAAGTTCGGATCCTTGCGGAACTGGCCGGCTTTCAAGCTGCCGTCCAAGGCGGCGTTGAGCAGGGCGCGAGTCGCCTTGATCGGCATGCGATGGCCGACCCCGTATTTGCCCCCGGTCCATCCAGTGTTGACCAGCCAGCAATCAACACTGCCTTCGGCGATGCGTTGCTTGAGCAAATTGCCATAGACCGACGGATGGCGCGGCATGAACGGTGCACCGAAGCAAGTCGAGAAGGTCGCCTCGGGCTCGGTCACGCCAATCTCGGTGCCGGCGACCTTGGCGGTGTAACCTGACAGGAAATGGTACATGGCCTGGTCGGGAGTGAGCCTGGCGATCGGCGGGAGCACCCCGAACGCGTCGGCAGTCAGCATGATCAGGTTCTTGGGCACCGGCCCCATATTGCGCTCTGACGCATTGGGGATGAAGTCGATCGGATAGACCCCGCGGCTGTTTTCAGCGAGCGATGCATCGTCGAGGTCGAGCGCGCGCGTCGTCTCGTCCATCACGACATTCTCCAGCACCGTCCCGAAGCGCTTCGTCGTCGCATAGATTTCGGGCTCGCTCTCTGCCGAGAGCCGGATCATCTTGGCGTAGCAACCGCCCTCGAAGTTGAACACCGCGGTGTCGGACCAGCCATGCTCGTCGTCGCCGATCAGCGTGCGCGTCTTGTCGGCCGACAGCGTCGTCTTGCCGGTGCCCGACAGGCCGAAAAAGATGGCCGTGTCACCCTTCGGGCCGATGTTGGCCGAGCAATGCATCGGCATGATGCCCTGCGGTGGGAGGAGGTAGTTGAGCAGCCCGAATACCGACTTCTTCATCTCGCCGCCATATTCGGTCCCGCCGATAAGGATCAGCTTCTCGGTGAAGTTGACTGCGATCACCGTCTCGCTGCGGCACCCGTGGCGCGTCGGATCGGCGCGAAAGCTGGGCAGGTCGATGATCGTATAGTCGGGCACGAAATCGGCCAACTCGGCATCACCCGGGCGGACCAGCATCGTGCGGATGAACAAGCTGTGCCAGCTATATTCGTTGATCACCCGCACCTTGACGCGATGCTCGGGCTGCGATCCGCCGAACAGGTCCTGGACGAACAGGTCGGTCTTTCCCGCGATTTGCGCCATGAAGTCGGCCTTCAGCGCGCCAAAGGCGTCGGGCGACATCGCCGCGTTCGACTTGCCCCACCACACCGTGTCTTCGGTTTCGGCATCGCGGACGATATATTTGTCCTGCGCGCTGCGGCCGGTGTGTTTGCCGGTCTTGACGACCAGCGGACCATCCTTGGCAAGCAGTCCCTCGTGGCGCTCGATCGCGGCTTCGACCAAAGGCGCCGTGGTCAGGTTCCAGTGGAGCTTGGCCGCAGTCCGGATTCCCTGGGCCTCCAGTCCGTGCGAAGAAGCGCGCTCAACCACCGGTAATCTCCTTGAGAATCAGCGGGTCGCGCACTTGTCGGCGCATCACCGCATACGTATGAGGCTTGCCTATAGTCGGGCGTCCGTCCGAGTCAAAGTCGGCTACTGGGCTGGCTTGCCCCGGCAACGCGACCCCGGTATTCGCCTTAGCCGTCCTTCCCGCCGGAGCGTCCATGACCCCCGTGATCGCGCTCGTCGACGACGATCGCAATATCCTGACTTCAGTGTCGATCGCGCTCCAGGCCGAGGGGTTTGTCACGCGGGTTTATTCGGACGGCGGTGCGGCGTTGAAGGCTTTCGTCGACAGCGAACCCGACCTCGGGGTGTTCGATATCAAGATGCCGCAGATGGACGGGATGGAGCTGCTCCGTCGCCTGCGCGAGAAGGGCGGCACGCTCGGCGCGATGCCGGTCATCTTCCTGACGTCGAAGGATGACGAGCTTGACGAGGCGCTCGGCCTCGCGATGGGAGCCGATGACTATATCGCCAAGCCATTTTCGCAACGGCTGTTGGTTGCCCGCATTCGCGCCCTCCTGCGCCGTCAGGAATTCGCGCGAGGGTCCGCCGAAAATGGTTCCCAGCACCATCCCGAACTCGAGCTGATCGAGCGTGGCCAACTCGCGATGGACCCGGCCCGCCACAAGGTGACGTGGGACGGGGAAGGAGTCACGCTTACGGTAACCGAATTCATTATCCTCGAGGCGCTCGCCCAGCGCCCCGGCGTCGTAAAATCACGCAACCAGCTACTCGACATCGCCTATAACGACGATACCTATGTCGACGATCGCACCATCGACAGCCATATCAAGCGCGTTCGGCGCAAATTTCGCGCCGTTGATCCTACCTTCGATTCAATCGAGACCCTCTATGGCGTCGGTTACCGATTCGAGGATTGAGTGCGTCGAGCCCCGCCTGCCGTTCCGCGGTCGGCACACGCTCGCCACCCGGCTCCTCGCCACCAATCTGCTGACGCTCGCGCTCGTCGCGTTCGGGATTTTCGTACTCGACCAATTTCGCGACCAGTTGCTGGACGAGCGGATCGAGCGGGTCACGACGCAAGCCAGCTTTGCCGCCGAGGCGCTAAGCGTCGATTCGCCCGCCGCCAAGGTTCAGACCCTGGCCCGCATCGGGCGTGTGACCGGCAATCGGCTCCGGCTCTACGACCGTCGGGGAAACCTCGCGATCGATAGCTGGGCGACCACCGGACCGACCTTCGTCCTGCGTGATCCCAACCGCCAGCCGTGGACCAAGGATGCTGCTCGGCTGCTCGACCGCGGCTTTAATGCGTTGACACGTAACGGCTATATGCCGCCGCTGATCACGCCTGCGCACGACCTGCGCGACAACTGGCCCGAGGCGCGCGCCGCGCTGCTGACGCATCAACCGCAGCAGATGGTCCGCGAGGCCCCCGATCTCACGCCAATTCTTTCTGCCGCGGCGCTGCTCGACGATGGTTCGGTTGTCCTGGTTATGGCCAACGACCGCAATTTCACCAAGCTGATCCGCTCCGAACGAGCGTCGCTCGGGTTCGCGATGCTGGCCGCCGCGCTGATGTCGATCGGACTTTCCCTCTTTCTCGCCCGCACCATCGTGAGCCCGCTGCGCCAGATTGCTCGCGCCGCGCATCGGGTCCGTCTCGGTCGAGCGCGCGAGGTACGGGTTCCGCGTCTTCCTTCGCGGCGGGACGAAATCGGAATGCTGGCGCGCGCAGTCAGCGACATGAGCCAGTCGCTGCGCACCCGAATCGACAATATCGAGGCGTTCGCCGCCGACGTCACTCACGAGCTCAAGAACCCGCTCGCCTCCCTGCGTTCTGCTGTCGACAGTCTTGAGCGGATCGACGACCCAAAGCTTCGCAACCAGTTGCTTGACGTCGTTCGCCACGACGTCCTTCGCCTCGACCGGCTGATTGGCGACATTTCTGAAGCGGCCCGCACCGATGCCGAATTGGCACGCGCAAGGTTCGAGCGGGTTGATCTGGGCCATTTAATCGAGCAGATGACACCCGCCTGGGAACAACGTCGCTCGACCGGCAACGTCCGCATCGCCTTTGCTCGCCCGCGCAAGGACAGCACGGCGGTGCTGGGCGACCCTGCTCGTCTTGCCCGCGCGATCGACAATCTGGTTGATAATGCGATCAGCTTCTCGCCGTCAGCAGGCCTCGTCGAGGTCGTCGCCGCTCGCGTCGGCAACGATGTCCGCATTCGAATCGACGACGAAGGCCCCGGCGTTCCACCCGAACAACGCGAAGCAATTTTTAACCGGTTTCACTCAGTAAGGCCCGAGGCCGAGCAATTCGGTCGCCATTCGGGACTCGGCCTTGCGATCGCCCGTGCGATCGTCGAAGGCCATGACGGGGAGATTGACGTGGCCGACCGCGACGACGCACCTTCGGGTGCACGCTTTACCATTTGCCTGCCAGCGGCGGATCGCGAATGAGCATCCGGCTGTCCTCCGAAACGCTCCATGCAAGTTGCGTCGCGCTCGACGGACGTGCGGTGCTGATCACCGGCATCTCCGGGTCGGGCAAGTCCGATCTCTCGCTGCGGCTGCTCGACCGCGGCTTCACCCTCGTCAGCGACGACCAGACGATCGTCAAGAAGGTGGGCGCAAAGCTGATCGCCTCGGCCCCCGCGACGATTTCCGGCAAGCTCGAAATCCGCGGCGTCGGGATCGTTGACATGGAGACGGTTAAGGACGTCTGTGTTGCGCTGCTGGTTCAACTGACCAGCGATGTCCAGCGCCTGCCCGATGACAGCCGCGAGCGGCCCATCCTGGGCGTAAATCTGCCGCTGGTTAGCGTCGATGCGATGACCGCCTCGGCAGCGTCGAAGGTGGCGCTTGCACTCGATAGACTCGGGCTCAAGGCCTAGGGTGGCCCGGCGCGGCCAGCCTCCCCAGCTGTCGCGCTTGCTTCTTGTCACGGGCATGTCGGGTGCGGGCAAGTCGAGCGTGCTCGACGCGCTCGAGGACCTGGGCTGGGACTGTGTCGACAATTTGCCCGCGACGCTCCTCCAGTCATTCGTGACCGGCGAGCGGGACGCCCGCCAGACGATGCCGATCGCGGTGGGCATGGACGTTCGCAGTCGCGGTTTCGACGTCGCCACCCTGCCCGCGCTGCTTGCCAGCATCGAGGGAGTAACGCCGGAAATCCTCTACCTTGACTGTGCCGGGACCGAGTTGATCCGCCGCTATGGAGAGACCAGGCGTCGCCACCCACTCGCTCCCGATCGGCCGGCCGAAGACGGCATCGCGCGCGAACGCGAGATGACCGCGCCGTTGCGGCTTGCGGCCGACGCCGTACTCGACACGACAGACCTCAAGCCCGCCGACCTGCGCGACGAGCTTCGCCGGCGCTATGGCGGCGATCGCGACGAGCCGGTGCTGACGATCGCCTCGTTCGGCTTCGCGCGCGGAATCTCGCGCACTGCCGACTTGGTGTTCGACATGCGGTTCATCGACAATCCCCACTGGATCGACGAGCTTCGCCCGCTCACTGGCATGGACCGGCCCGTTCAGGACTATGTCAGCGCCGACCCCGCATGGGGCGCGACAATGGACCGGATCGAGGCCCTTCTCGCCGACCTCATTCCCCGCTATTGGGCCGCGGGCAAGAGCTATCTAACGGTGGCATTCGGCTGCACGGGGGGGCGTCACCGGTCAGTGGCGGCGACGGTCGAAATGACGGAACGGTTGCGGATGCGGGGCTTTTCGCCGATGATCCGTCACCGGGACCTCGCCACGCCGCCGAGCGACATGATCGAGGAACAGCACGGCCTGCTTGGCGGCCGGCCAGGTTAGGCGAGTAGGCGGGTGACGGAATGATTGGTTTGGTGCTGGTGACCCACGGCCGTCTGGCGGCCGAGTTCATCACGGCAATGGAACATGTCGTCGGCCCGCAGGAGTCGATCGAAGGCATTTGCATCGACGCCGACGACGACATGGAAGCCCGCCGCGCGGATATTGCCACGGCGATCGCAAAGGTCGATCGCGGCAAGGGCGTGATCATCCTCACCGATCTGTTCGGTGGAACCCCGTCGAACCTCGCGATCAGCCTGATGAAGAGTGATTCGATCGAAGTTATCGCCGGGGTCAATTTGCCGATGCTCATCCGCCTCGAAGGAGCGCGCAAGGCCATGGGCGTGCGCGCCGCAGTCGCTGCCGCGCGCGAGGCGGGGCGCAAATATATTTCGGTTGCCAGCGAAATTCTCGGCGAGGCCGCAGCCTAGTGCCGTCGCGGGTCGTCGCCCTTGCCAACCGTCGCGGCCTGCATGCGCGGGCCTCGGCCAAGTTCGTGACGTTGGCGAGCGAGCTCGAGGCCACGACCGAGGTCGAGAAGGACGGCAACAAGGTCGTCGGCACCTCAATCATGGGGCTGATGATGCTTGGCGCGGCGATGGGCGACGAGATCCGCATTTCTGCCGAAGGCCCCGGTGCCGACGAGGCGCTTGAGCGGCTGGTGGCGCTGGTCGAGGGCCGCTTCGGCGAGGACTGATGCCGCGAGTCGTCACGTCGTTCGGCAATGACACGGTCAAGCTGATCCGCTCGCTGCGCGACAAGAAGGCGCGGCGGGAGAGTGGCCTGTTCCTCGCCGAGGGGCTGCGCATCCTGGCCGAAGCCCGCGACAGTGGAGTGCTTCCCCAGATCATCGCTTTCGCTCCCGGCGGGGCCACGCATCCTCTCGCGCAGGCGATCATCGAGGAGACCGAGGCCGCGGGGGGTGACGCGATCGAGGCCAGCCCCGACATTCTGTCGAAGATGAGTGGCAAGGATAATCCCGGCCTGATCCTGGGCGCCTTTCGCCAGCCCGCAACCGACCTCGCCGCGGTCAATCGCTCGGACTCGCCCTTGTGGATCGTCGCTCAGGCGTTGCGCGACCCCGGCAACATCGGCACCATCCTGAGGACTGGCGACGCCACGGGCGCCGGCGGCCTGATCCTGATCGACGATTGCGCCGATCCCTATTCGGTCGAGGCCGTCCGCGCCTCGATGGGGGCGGCCTTCACCCAATGGATCGCAACCGCGCGGTGGGATGAGTTCGTACCGTGGCTCCGGGCGGGACCAGGGCAGCTGGTGGGGACGAGCCTGAGGACGACGACCGACTATCTCGACGCGACGTATGAGCAGCCGTGCTTCCTGCTCATCGGCAATGAGAGCCAGGGGCTGCCGTCCGAATATGAGACCGAGTGCGACCTGCTCGTGAAAATGCCGATGCTGGGGCGGGCCGACAGCCTTAATGCGGCGGTCGCGGCGGCAGTGATGGCCTTTCAGGTCAGGGCAAGCTGGCGCGACTAGGATTGCGGCCAAGGAGATGATCATGACGAGACTGCCGACGATTTTGCTCGCCACCGCCGCACTCGCGGGTTGCACGACGGTGCCTGCCGCAAGACCCTCTGTCGATCGAGATGCCTACCACGCGCTCGGGACCGAGCCCGGCTGGACGCTGACCATCGGCGAACGGCTGATGCATTTTTCGGGCCCCTATGGACAAGGTCCCGTCAGCGAACCCACTCCGCGCGTGATCCACGGCTTCGCCGGCGAAATCTGGCAGGGCAAGCGGATCAGGCTGAACGTCGTCCATGGCCGCTGCAGCGACGGGATGAGCGATCGCGTCTATTCCGACAGCGTCCAGTTGGGCGTCGACGGCACGGCATACCGGGGATGCGGCGGAGCGATCACGACGAATTGAGCCGCGGAAGGTTAGGCAAAGTTTAGGGCTAATCGCATTTTATTTTGCCGGCCCTGACCTTTCAAAGTGAAACGAATCAAGGGCTTGTCGAACGATTTGATTATCGCAGGGCAAATCCTATTTTGCCAGCAAAATCGTCATGCTGCGGCGTCGTCCTCGTTGGCGATCAGTGGCGCGACGGTGAGTTTGGTCAGCGGACGCGGGCTTGATTCGACCAGCGGCATATCGTCGATTTCCTTGGTGCCGCTCGACACTTCGAGGGCCTCGAAGCGGCGCGCCTGAGTGAGCACCTGGCTTTCAAGGCTGCCGACGAAGCTGTTGTAGGCGTTGTTTGCCTGTTCAAGGTTTCGGCCAAGCTTGGTAACGTGGCTGCCCATGGTGGCCAACCTAGCGTGCAATTCCTTGCCCAGCTTGACGATCTCGGCCGACTGCACCGCAAGTCGCTCCTCGCGCCTAATCGTCGAGATTGTCCGCGCCAAGGCAACGAGTGTCGTCGGAGTTGCGATCAGGACACCCTTGGCTCGTGCATCCTCCCAGATCTTGCTATCCGAATCGAGTGCGGCGGTCAGGAAATGTTCGCCCGGAATGAACATCACGACATAGTCGGCCGAGTCCCCGAACTGCTGCCAATAGCTTTTCGAGCCAAGTTGTTCGGTGTGACGCCGGATCGACGAGGCGTGCGCTTTGAGATGCAGCGCTCGCGCCGCGTCGTCGACCGCATCGCCCGCGTCGAGAAAAGCGTTGAGCGAGCATTTGGCGTCGATAACCAGCTTGCGACCGCCGGGCAGGTTGACGATCACGTCCGGCCTCAGACGACCGTCATCGGTGTTGACGGATACTTCCTTGTGGAAATCGACGCCCTCCGTCAGCCCGGCTTGGGTAAGGACGTTCTCGAGGCTCTGCTCGCCCCAGCGACCTCGCATCTTGGGCGACGAGCGGAGCGTGTTGACCAGCCGCGCGGTTTCTTCCTTGACGGCTCCGTGGCTAAGGTGGAGCAGTTCGACCGCCTTGTTGAGTTCGCGATAGCTGCCCACGCGCTCCTTCTCGACGTTGGCAAGGCCCTCTTCGTAGCGTTTGAGCGTGCTCTCGACCGGCTGGAGGAGCGCTCTCAACTTCGCCTCATTCTCCTTGCCTTCCAGGGTCATCCGCTCGCCGGCGCGCTTGAGGAAGGCATCGTGCGCGGTTTCGAGTGCCTTGCCTGCCAAATCGCCGAAGCGCGTTTCCAGCTTAATTTCGAGTTCCTTGATTTGGGCAAGCTGGCGGTCGAACGCGGCGCCCCGCTCGGTCTCGCCGCGCTCGAAGGCCGCCTTTACAGCCGCGAGCTGTTCCTTCTCTGCGCGAAGAATGACCAGTTCGGCTTCCTGCGCCGTCACTCGTTCCGCAACCGGACGAAGGCTGGCGGCATCGTTCGACGCCAAGTCCCGCTCCCCCCGAACCGTATCGACGCTCCTCGCATGGCCATCCCGCTCCTCGCGTACCGCGTCGAGTTGGAGACGAAGCGAATCGACTGCCCCCTGCCCTGCCGCACTGGCGCGCGAGCCGATCAGCCAACCAAGGAGCGCGCCAACAGCCAGCGCGACGATGACGAAAATGACGGCGGCGGCGTCCATGCTTACTCCCTAACGCGGAACGAAGCGCGAACTTACGCAAAGCAACGCCCTTGCTCAACCCCCGCCGCGCTGCCACACCGGGGCGAAGAAAACAGGAGAACGCATGTCCATTCGCAAGATGATCGGGCTTCACCCCACGACCAAGGCCAATCCCGCGCTGGCCGAGGCGGCGCATCATTTGATGTATTGCGCCAAGATGTCGCTGTCGTGCGCCGACGCCTGCATGGCCGAGCAAATGGACATGACTCAGTGCATTCGGCTGTGTCTCGACTGTTCGGACATTTGTGAGGCGACCGGGCGGCTGGCGGTGCGGCGAACAGGCGACGACCAGCCGATGCTACGCGAGCTGTTAGAGCTGTGCGCGCGGATGTGCGAGGCGTGCGCGGTCGAATGCGAGAAGCATGAGCATGAGCATTGCACGTTGTGTGCGCAAATCTGCCGCGAATGTGCGGCCGACTGCCGGGATGCGGCGGCGAGTTTGAGCTAGGCCCGCTTCTGGCAGGGCAGGGTTCGCGCGATGTCGGCGGACGGCACCGGGCGGCCGAATTGGGAGCCCGGAACGCAGTCGAATTTCTTGTCCGAAATGACGAGTTTGGGTTAGACTGCGGTCGTTCGGCCGTTGACGAGGTCGTCGTAGTCGCTCGCGAGCTGGCGCGAGAGGTCGCCGACCTCGAAATTCCACGGGCCGGCGCACGACACATGGGTTACTTCGGCGGCCGAGCCGGTAAGGAACATCTGCTCGAAGCTTTCGAGCTCCTCGGGCCAGATAGCGCGTTCGACGACTTCAATGCCGCGCTGTTTCGCCAGGCCGATGACGGTGCGGCGGGTGATGCCGTCGAGGAAACAGTCCGGAGTGGGGGTGTGGATCACGCCATCACGGACGAAGAAGACGTTGGCACCGGTGGCTTCAGCGACCTGACCGCGCCAGTCGAACATCAGCGCGTCGTCGTATCCGCGATCCTCGGCGCGGTGCTTGGACAGGGTGCAGATCATGTAAAGGCCCGCCGCCTTCGACCTGGTCGGGGCGGTGTAGGGCGCGGGGCGGCGCCACTCGGCGATGTCGAGGCGGATGCCCCTGGCGGCTTTGGCGTGGTCGAAATATTTGCCCCAGACCCAGGCGGCGACCGCGAGGTGGGGTTTGGTGCGCTGGGCCGAGACCCCCATCTGTTCGGACCCGCGCCACGCGATCGGGCGGACATAAGCGTCGGTCAGGCCATTGGCGGCGACGACGTCGTTGCAGGCGGCGCTGATCTGCTCGACGCTCCACGGGAGGGTGAAGCCGAGCAGCTCGGCGGAGTTGCGCAGTCGGGCGCTGTGCTCGTCGAGCTTGAAGATGGTGCCGCCATAGGCGCGCTGGCCTTCGAACACCGATGACGCATAGTGCATCGCGTGAGTCAGGATGTGGACGTTGGCCTCGCGCCACGGGACGAGCTTGCCGTCGAACCAGATCCAGCCGTCACGGTCGTCGAAGGTCGCGTCGTCAGCCATTGCCATCCCTTTTGCTGCGGGGGCGAATAGGCGAGCCGGGCGAAACGATCAATGGTGGCGGGCGGCGTCGGCGAGCTCCTTGCCGCGGGCGATCGCGGCGGCGAGCATTCGGGCGATGAGCGCGCGGATGCCGTCAGGGGCGTCGAGCACGGCGAGGCCGACTTCGGTGGTGCCCTTGGGCGAGGCGACGCGGCGGGCGAGTTCGGGCATGGCGAGGCTGGTGGCGGTGGCCATCGCGGCGGTTCCGATAAGGGTTTCGAGCGCGACCCGGGCAGCGAGATCGGGGGCGAGGCCGATCCCCTCCCCACCTGCCGCCAGCGCATCGACGAAGCGCGCGACATAGGCGGGGCCTGAACCGGCGACGGCGCCAATCGCGGAGAAGTCGGCTTCGGTGGCAACGATGGGGGCAAGGCCGAGGGCGGTCATCAGGTTTTCGACGATGGCGAGCGCATCGGGGTCGCAATCTTCGGAGTAGAGCGCGGTGACCCCGCGCCGCTGTGCGACGGGGAGATTGGGCATGGCGCGGACGATTGCGCGGGCGGCGGGGAAGCGCTGGCGCAGCGTCGCGGCCTCGACCCCGGCGAGGAGCGAGACGAGGATCGTCGCGGGGCCGAGGCGCGGGGCGAGGCCGGGGGCGACTTCGTCGAGCTTTTGCGGCTTGAAGCCGAGCATGACGAAAGCGGGGGGTACGCCGTCGGGGAGCGATGTGACGGTGCGGACGCCATCGACCGGGGTGCCGCTCGGGCGGATCGCGGTGACGGGGGAAAGGTCGATCCCGGCGGCGCGCCAGCCCTCGACCATTGCGCCGGCCATGTTGCCGCAGCCGACCAGCCATGCGGGAGCAGGGAAAGCGGGTGGCGTCATGACGTCACGCCTCGCCCGCGGTGTCGATCAGCGCGGCGGCGATCGCTTCGGCAGGGGATTTTCCGCCCCACAGCACGAACTGGAAGACCGGGTAGAAGCGCTCGCATTCCTCCATCGCGGCTTCGGCAATGGCCTCGGCCTGCTCGAAGGTCAGGCCGTCGCTCTCGCTGACGAGCGCGGCGTGGCGGAACACGATCAGGCCCGACCCAGACCATAGTTCGAAATGGCCGAGCCAGAGTTGTTCGTTAATCAGGCCGAGCGTCTCGTAGATCGCAGCGCGTTTCTCGGGTCCGACCTTGATGTCGGGGAAGGCGAGGAACTGGAGCACCTGGTCGTCCTGACGCCAGACGCCACGCAGCTCATATTGCGCCCAGCTGCCGTTCGCGGAGGCGACGATCTCGCCGTCTCCGGTCCGCTCGCAGGCCCAGCCGCGCGCTTCGAAATATTGTTCGAGCACTTCGATCGGCGCGCCATCGTCGCCGTCGTCGCTCTCGGGCTCGTCGGTCAGATCGGCGCTCCGGGCGATGGTTTGGTCTTGGGGCCGGATTTGGCCCTGGCGGCGGCTTCGAGCGCGGCGATGCGGGCTTCAAGCGCCTGATTGTGGTCACGCGCGGCTGCGGCCATCGCCTTGACCGCCTCAAACTCGTCGCGGCTGACGAAATCGGCGCCGCCCATCGCTTCACGGAATTTCTCGCGCATCGACGTTTCTGCCTCGCGGCCTATCCCGGCGATCGTCCCGGCAGCACCGTTCATCATCTTCACGAAATCATCGAACATGCGGTTTTCGGATTGCATCATTTCGCTCCTGTCAGCCCGAGCGGTTGCGAATCCGCGCCGGGGTTGAGGCGGCCGGTCTCGTGATTGAGCGCGGTCGCCAGGCACAACCATGCCAGATAGGGAAGCAGAAGCGCCCCCGCCAGTGGCCGGATACGCCAGAAGCTGATGATCGTCGCGGTGACGAGGGCGCTGGTGAGGAGGATGGTGATGAGCGCGAGGTCGATGCGGTGCGCGCCGAAGAAGATCGGCGACCAGGCGAAATTGAGGACAAGCTGGGCGCCGAACAACGCAAGCCCGCGCGAGCGTTCCGCCGAAGGGGCTGCGTTCAGCACCACTGCGAGCGCGATACCCATCATCGTGTAGAGCGTGGTCCAGACGACCCCGAACGCCCAGCCGGGCGGTTGGAAGCCAGGCTTTAGCAGGTCGGCGTACCAGCCGTTCGCAAAACCGCTGTTCGAGACGATACCCATGACGAAGCCGACGATGACGATCGCGGGGACCGTGATGACGGCTTTCTTCCACACGCCGCGGTCGGATGATGCGTCACTCGCCAATTGCGCTCTCCTTGATCGCGCCGAGGAGGAATTCGACATTCCCCTCGGGCCCGGTGATCGGGCTGGTCTCGACCCCTACTACGCGCCAGCCCTGTGCGGCTACCCAGGCTGAGGCGTCGGCGCAGACGCGGGCGTGGATCGCGGGGTCGCGGACCACCCCGCCCTTCCCCACTTCTTGTTGACCGGCTTCAAATTGCGGCTTGACCAGAGCGACCAGCTTCGCGCCGGGGGAAGCAAGGATAAGCGCGGGGCCGAGGACCTTGGCGAGGCCGATGAAGCTGGCGTCGCACACGACGATATCGATCGGGTCGGGGATCAAGGTGCGGCTGAGGAGTTTGGCGTTGGTCTGCTCCATCACGACAACTCGGGGGTCCTGGCGGAGCTTCCACGCGAGCTGGTTGGTGCCGACGTCGACCGCGAAGACCTTCATCGCGCCGCGCGTCAGCAGCACATCGGTGAAGCCGCCGGTCGACGATCCGACATCGAGCGCGGTGGCGGCGGTGACGTCGAAGCCGAAATGGGTCAGGCCGTGATCGAGCTTTACCCCGCCGCGCGAGACCCATGGGTGATCGCGGCCCTTGACGGTGAGTGGGGTATCGTCGGCAAGAAGGTCGCCGGCCTTGGCGATGCGGCGATCTCCAGCGAAGACGTTGCCCGCCAGGATCAGCGCCTGCGCGCGGGTACGGCTTTCGGCGAGCCCCTGGGCAACGAGCAACTGGTCGGCGCGGGTCTTCAGTGGCGGATCCAGACGAGATCACGTTCGAGCCGGCCCATCAGCGCACGCGCCGGGCTGGTCGGGGGTTCGTCGGTCAGCTGATGCTCGTCGATCCGCTGGACCCGGGCGTAAAGGTCGCTGCTGGCCGCGATCAGGCGCTTGGCGGCGGGCGGGAGCAGCGCGACAATGCCGTCATCGGAGGCGTTGGCGTGCCCGAGGCGGCGCTCGGCGCGGCGGCCCTCGTGGCCCGGGATCTCGCCGGTCTCGACCGCGCGCTGAGTCAGCAGCCAGGCGACGATGTGCATCACGCGGGTGGTGACCTTGAGCGATTCGCAGGCGAAACCGACGCGCGCGAACGGATCGAGGGTGAGCCGCTCGTCGCGTCCCGCCTGGTCGAAATATGAGCGCGCTTCATCGGCCAGCAGCATCGCCTCGGTATAAAGCGAGTCGATCAGCCGCGGAGTAATGCGGGCGCCCCGATGGGCTTCGATGTCGGGTTCGCTCATCTTCATCGACTTCTCTTGCCATGCCTCGTGCGCAGAAGAAACGCCCTTAAGACCGGATATGCCCCGTGCGCGGCCGCAAACGTCCCGCTGCGGGACGGGGTTTCAGGCGAGGATGTCGGGGACCAACGCGTCTTCGAGTTCCTGGATCTGATCTTTCAAGCCGAGCTTGCGCTTCTTCATCCGGGCAAGTTCGAGTTGGTCGCAATTGCCCGCACCGCGCATCACGTCGATCTCGGCATCGAGGCGACGATGCTCAGCTTTCAGGACAGCGAGGAGTTGGGCTGGATCATCGTCGTTCATTATTCGGGGGTTATAGCGGGCGCAGGAGCGGGCGTCACCAGCGGCGACCGGCCCCGGACGGGCGGCGGGCCGATGCAATCGTGCGGGACAAGTCGCCGCGACTGTGGTTTACTCGGCTTCCCCAACGACTAGCGAAAAGGGATCCTCACCGATGGACAAAGCCCAAGTCGACACGCACATCCAAGCGCTCAACAGCAAGCATGCCGCGATCCAGGCTCGGATCGACGACGAGGAACACCGCCCCCACCCCGATGACACCCGCCTCCACGAACTCAAAAAGGCGAAACTGCGCGTCAAGGACGTGATGCTCGGGCTATAAATTAGACGGTCAGGCCTGATTCGCCATCGTCCTCGCGGCGCAGACCGAAATTTCGAGTGAGAGGCAAAATCAGGTCGAGTCGTGGCGGTTCCGACACAATTTCAAGCGGTCGCCTTCCGCCGCGACGACGCCGCGTCGAAATAGGGCGTCAGTCGTCGCGGCTGACGCGCTCAATTCGCTCGTGTTTTTCCTGCGCCTCAAGGGTCATCTTGGCGATCGGGCGGGCATCAAGGCGGGCGAGGTTGATCGGCTCGCCCGTCACTTCGCAATAGCCGAACTCGTCATCGTGAAGGCGGCGAATCGCGCTGTCGATCTTGGCAATGAGCTTGCGCTGACGATCGCGGGTGCGGAGCTCGATCGCCCAGTCGGTTTCTGACGAGGCGCGATCGGCAAGATCGGGTTCACGCATCGACTCGACCTGAAGCTGCGCCATCGTCGCGCGGCTCTCGTCGATGATGGCATCCTTCCACACGCGAAGCTTGCGCAGGAAATAAGCCTTTTGCAGCGGGTTCATGAAGTCTTCGGAGTCCGACGGACGGTAGTCGTCGTCGAGGATCAGCGCGTCGAACCGGTCGGGGCCGGTTTCATACAGGTCTACGAGCGCGGTCGCCATACTGTCTCTCCCCACTCTACCCCACCCCCAAGACGTCGGGCCAACCCGCGCGTCTGAAGATGAAAACTCTGACTTTATCGAACCTTAGCTCAAATGTCGGTAGTCCCCGACTGGCCCTATAATTAACCTGTGCTAGCTTAACAAGGACTGACCGATGAACCGCAGCGATTGGTGAGCACGAATATGGGCACAATGTTGCCGATTAGTCGCAGCGGCAACCAGTTGCGGAGCGCAGGCAGCGCGGCCAAGAGCGGCGGATGCGAATTCTTCTGACAAATGACGATGGAGTCGCGGCGCCTGGACTGGCTTTGCTCGCCGAGATCGCCGCATCTTTGAGTGACGAGGTATGGATAGTCGCCCCCGCCGACGAGCAGTCCGGCGCGGGCCATTCGCTGACGCTGACCCGGCCGCTGCGCTTGCGCAAACATGGTGAGCGGCATTTTTCGGTGACCGGAACTCCGACCGACTCGGTCATGATGGCACTGGGCGAACTGATGAAGGAGGCCAAACCCGACCTCATCCTGTCGGGAATCAATCGCGGGGCGAATTTGGCCGAGGACGTCACCTATTCGGGAACGGTGTCGGCGGCGATGGAGGGCGCGCTGGCGGGTATCCCGGCGATCGCGCTGAGCCAGGCCTATGCGCGCCAAGGCATGGGCGGCGCGGTGCCATTCGACGCGGCGCGCGATTGGGCCCACCAAGTACTGGCGCCGTTGATCGATCTGACGATGGCGCCGGGGACGCTGGTCAACATCAACTTTCCGGCCTGCGAGGCGGCGGCGGTAAACGGCATCAGGATATGCCGCCAGGGCCGCAGGGATTATGGGCGCGCCGAAGTGGTCAAGCGAACCGACCCGCGCGGCTTCCCCTACTATTGGTTCGGTTTGGGGCCGGCGCGAGAGACACCGGGCCATGACACCGATCTCGAGGCGATCGCGGCAGGCTATATCGCGGTTACGCCGCTCCAGCTCGACCTGACCGACGACGGGTCATTCGCGAGGTTACGCGAGCGGTTCGCAGGTCAGGCCGGGGTAGTCTGAATGAAGCGTTGCGTGGCTCCCTCGAGCACCAGCGCAGTCAACGGTCCGCCCGCATAACAGCCGGTGTCGATACCGACTCGGTTGGCGCGTTGCTCGGGTTCAGGGCTGATGGTGTGGCCGTGGACGACGATGCGCTGATGATCGACTTCACTGTCGAGGAAGCCGCTGCGGATCCAACGCAAGTCGGCCGCGTCCTGGAGCTCGAGCGGTATGCCGGGGCGAATGCCGGCGTGGACGAACAGATAATCGCCGATGACGAGGTGATCGGGCAGGCGGCGGAGGAAGGCGATGTGATCGGGCGGGATCGACTCAGCCATTCGGCGCGCCACGTCGAAGCCGGAGGCAAATTGTTCGGCACGGGCGATGCCATAGCTTTCGAGGGTTTGAGTCCCGCCGTAGCTCAGCCAGCCGCGTGGGTCGGCGGTGGCGTCGAGCGAAGCAAGCATGGCCTCCTCGTGATTGCCCATCAGCGTATCGCAACTTTCCTGGCCGAGTGACAAATTCATCACACGGTCGACGACGCCGGCGCTGTCAGGCCCCCGATCGACCAAATCACCGAGGAAGACGAACCTGGTTTTTCCCGTAAATGCGGCGTTATCGGCCTGTATCAGATCGAGCAGTCGATCGAGCTCGGCGCGGCATCCATGCACATCACCGATGGCGTATATCCGCATGCCTGCGGGAATCAGACGCGAAGCTGAGACAGGTTTTTTCTTTCGTTTGAATAGACCGAACATGCACGCTTCCGTGATAAAGCTCTAACTAACTGACATCTATAGATAAGCTGTTAATTTCCACCAAATGGAGCGCGTTAGGGGAAAGTGCAACCAAACCCCCGCTACAGGGTTAAGTATATGGAGCAAAAGATTTGAAGCCGTCAGCAAGATTTGATATGTGACGGGTAAGACGAACGGGAGTATTTTATGAGCGTGATCAGTAAATTGCGGATGGGCGTCGCTGCGGCACTAGTTTTGGCCATGCCCGTCCAGGCTTTGACGGCCGCGACTCGGCCTTCCGCTGCGGTCCCGACTGCGTCGACTGCGGTCATCGCTCAGGACCGCGATGACGGCGTTCGCGGCGGTGGCTGGGCATGGCCGGCGATCGGCGTGATCATTGCCGCGATTGTTCTGGCGATCATCCTCGAGAAGCATAACGGTCGTGGTCGCGGATCCGGCGTCAGCCGTTAGTCTCGCATTTTGACCAAGGCGTAACGGAACGTGCGACCTAGTCGCGGTCTCCGACGCGTGACTAAAGCAAGCGTCCAGCCCCCAACGGGCTGGGCGCTTTTGCTTGTTGGCTTCCTGTTGCTCGCGGTGGCCTTGGGTGGTGGGCATATCCAGGGGCCGATCCGCAACGGGCTCATTGAAAGCGTGGGGCTGGGTGTGCTGGTCGCGCTTGCTGTGAGGCAGGCGAACTCGCCCTTTCTGCCCAATGAAGCGAAGGGCGTCATGCTGATGTTCGCGGCGCTGCTGCTGGCATTCCTTGTCCAGTTGGTTCCCCTGCCCTGGCCCGCGCTACCCGGCCGCGAGGCGACCGACGCGGTGACGGCGCTGTTGCCGCAAGCACATCATTGGCGGCCGCTGTCGCTCGACCCGTCGTCGACCGCGCGGTTTGCGCTGTCGCTGTCGGTCCCGCTGGTGGCGTTTCTGCTGACCCTGGCGAGCGGATCACGCGGGCGGATTCTAGCGATTCGCTCGATCGCTTTGATGGCGGGTGCAAGTGCACTGCTTGGGATGGTCCAACTCGCGCTCGGCTTCCCGGCGTGGTCGTCGCCGTTCGGCCTTCCTGATTCGGGGATCGCCGACGGTCTGTTCGTTAATCGCAACCACCAGGCAATGTTCCTGCTATGCGGGCTGATCGCGTCCGGTCTGTGGATACGGCTCGATGATGAACGATCGCCGTTCCGGGTGCGGGCGGGGCGCTGGCGGGTACATGCAGCATGGTTGCTGTTTCCGCTATTGGCAGTGATGGTGATCGCCGCTGCGTCAAAGGCCGGTATTGGCCTGCTTGTGCTTATTCTTCCTCTATCGACGACAATCGCGCTCGTTGGTGGCAACGCACGCTCGGCGGCAATCCGGCCGTGGGCGCTGCTGCTCGTCGCCCTTGGTGTCATCGCGGTAATAGTCGCCTTCATGATCCCCTCGGCGACGATGGACGTCGTTCGCGCGCGGCTTATCTTCCAGGGCGGCCAAGGCGATGCTCGGCTCATATTCTTCCCCGATCTCGTCGTGCTGCTGCGACAGGCGTGGCCGATTGGGACCGGCGCGGGCACGTTCGTTGCGGAATATAAGTTGATCGAGGACCTCGACAAGCTTGGTCCCGCTTATCTCAACCACGCCCATAACGAATATATCGAGTGGCTCATCGAGATGGGCCTTGCCGGGCTCGTGCTCCTGGTCGCCGGGGTGGGACTGATCATCGGGCGCGCGATCATGGTGATGCGATCGTCGCGGTCGCCGTCGCGCAAGTGGAGCGCGGTCGGCGGCTTTGCCATGCTGGCGGTGCTCGCGCTGCACAGCGCAATCGACTATCCGTTGCGTACCGACGCGCTGGCGGCGGTCGCGGGGGTTGCGCTGGCGCTATTGTTCGCACCAACGCTCGAGGCCGCGGCGATCCCGCCCGAGACTGCGGCGCGTCAACGTCGCCGCAAACTGTCGTGGTCCAGCGCTGCGTTGATCCTGCTGGCACTGGCGATGAGCGGGCAGGCGATCAGGCTGCGGCTTGCCGAGGTTGCCGCAGGAGACGCCAATGCGGGTTTGGCGGCGGCAATCGCAACTCGCGACGGATCTGCGCGAGCCTATCTTGCCGAGGCGATGCTCGCAGGCAACCAGCCAGCCGTAGCGCGCGAAATTGCGCTTCAGGCGATCAATGATACTCCGCTGTCGGTGGTGGCAGTGCGCACGCTCGCCTCTGCCGAAATGCAGCTTGGCCATCAGTCCCGGGCGCGAGACGCATGGCGAGCGGCAGCGGGGCTCGGCTGGCGCGACCAGCCGACACAATATTGGGCGATGCGCCAGGCGCTGGCTGATCATGAACTCGCCACCGCCGGAATGCGCGCCGACGCACTGCTCCGGCTCGACGGCGGCTATGGGCCGTTTGGATCGCTCGTCCGCCTAGGGCTGGTCGATCCGGCGTTGCGGGACGCGCTGGTTGCGCGGACGCAGTTTACGCCCGTCTGGCGACGCGCATTGCTTAGCCCCGGTCGAGCCATGATGGCGAGGGAACTCAACGGCGTCCTGCCGTTTCTCGCCGCGCTTCAGCGAAGTTCGTCGCCGCCGATCCGGGGCGAGGTTCACGACACGATCCTCGCGCTGCTCAATCTGGAGCGCTATAATGAGGCGATCGCACTCGATGCGCCGTTCGCGCGGCAGCGCCAAGCCGATCCGATGTCGCTGCTCGATGATGGCGGGTTCAACAGATCCGACGTCGATTACCGCGGCAATAATTCGCCGTTCGACTGGACCATCGGTGATGTCGGCGGCAGCGCGGTGTCGCTCGATCGCGCAGGAACGAATGTGATGGTGATTAGCGCAGACGGCACGAGCTCGCAGTCGCCGCTCGTCCGCTACGCCGCTCTGCACGCTGGACGCTATGTCATCAGCTACCGGATGCGCGGCCCGGCGGACGCCGCCGCGAGCGTGGGTTTCGTCCTGTACTGCTCGACGCGCATGATCGCGCAAAGCCCACCCAACGAACTTGTCGCGTCGGGTTTCAACAGCCGCAGCTTCACTTTCGACGTTCCGGTCGATTGCCCGGTCGTGAGGATCGGGCTCGGGTCGCTACCGAATGCCCAGCAGGTCGAGGCCGAGTTCGACGATGTGCGGCTGTGGCCTGCTTCAACCGGAGCGGCTACGACCCGGGCCGGGACTCGATAGGAATCGATCATGTGCGGAATTGCCGGCGTCTATGGCTGGCGCGCGAGCAGCAAAGTGCCCGACCGGGACGACCTGATCCGGGTGCGCGACCAGATGGCATCGCGTGGCCGCGACGGGGCCGGGTTTTGGAGCTCTGCAAATGGGCGTGCGATGTTTGGCCACCGCCGGCTCGCGATCATCGATGTCGACGCGCGGTCCGACCAGCCGCTGGTCCGCGGCCCGCTGACGATCGTGTGCAACGGCGAGATTTATAATTACCGCGCGCTGCGCGACGAGCTTGCTGCACAGGGCGTCAAGTTCAGCACGCAGGGTGATACCGAGGTCGTCCTCGCGCTGTTCGAGCGCGATGGACCGGCAGCGTTCGCTCTGCTGCGCGGAATGTTCGCGCTGGCCATTTTCGACGAGCGCGACGCCAGTCTGACGGTCGCGCGCGATCCCTATGGGATCAAGCCTTTGTACCTCGCTGAGGCCGATGGACTGCTTTGGTTCGCGAGCCAGGTCAAGGCGTTGCGAACGGTCGCTGCGATCTCGTCGGAACCAGACTCGGCGGGATTGACCGGATTCCACCTGTGGGGGTCGGTGCCCGAGCCGTTTACTCTTTATCGGGCGATTCGGGCGCTGCCGGCAGGGCACTGGCAGCGTGCGAGTGAATCATCCGTCGGCGATCCAATACGCTTTTCCTCACTGGCGGCGATCCTGTCGGACGCTGTTCCGGCGCCCGTCGAAGAAACCGAGGCGCGCGTCGCCGCAGCTATCCGCGACAGCGTTGCCGCCCATCTTGTTGCGGATGTCGAGGTCGGACTGTTCCTGTCGGCAGGGATTGATTCAGGCGCGTTGCTCGGAGCGATGGCGAATGCCGGGGGCGGCAAGGTCAAGGCGATCACCATCGGCTTCGAGGAATTCGACGGGTCGCAGCTCGACGAGGTCCCGATCGCGGCGAGGGTGGCCGAGCGGTACGGCGCCGAGCACATCGTCGAGCGCCTGTCGCGCGCCGATATCGAGGATAATCTCGAGCATATCCTGGGATCGATGGACCAGCCGTCGATCGACGGCGTCAACAGCTGGTTCGCCAGTCGCGCGGCGCACCGCGCCGGACTCAAGGTGGCGCTGAGCGGGCTTGGCGCCGACGAGCTGCTGGCTGGGTACAGCACATTCGACACCGTTCCGGCCCTGCAGCGGCGGGTGCGACTGGCGGCGAAGTTCCCCGGCGCGGCGGCAATTGCTGAATGGGCGCTCAAGAACGGGTTGAAGCGGCTCGGCGAGCGCCAGCCCAAGGCGAGCGGCGTGCTGCGCCATGGCGGGACCTTGCCGGGCGCTTATTTCGTCCGCCGCGCGCTGCTGATGCCGTCGGGGCTGAGTGGCGTCATGGATGCGGAAGTAATGCGTGCCGGGCTCGCGGCGCTGCGGCCGGTCGAACGGGTCGCCGAGACGATCATGCCGATGCCGCCGTCAACGGTGGCGGCAATGATCGCGCTCGAATCAAACAATTACATGAAGAACCAGTTGCTGCGCGACGCCGATTGGTCGAGCATGGCTCATACACTGGAGTTGCGCGTGCCGTTCGTCGACGTACCGACGCTACGCAAGATCGCGAGCGTGTCACCGTGGTTAGGGGCTAGGCGCGGCAAGCGGGCGTTGGCGGGAGTCCCCACCCCACCGCTCCCCGACGAGATCGTCAACCGTCCCAAGTCCGGCTTCGCAACGCCGCTGAACACGGCCATCGGTGCCAAAGGTTCGGTCGATGGGAGCGGATCTCGCGACTGGGCCCGGCGAGTCATCGACGATTTCCAGCGCAATGGCTGACCGGGCCGGTTGGCGCACGCAGGCAGTGCGGTCGTTCGCCTTCGCGCGGCACATTCCGACGACGAAAATGGCCCGACGGGTGATGCTGGCGGGGCGTCGGCAGATCGAGCAGGCGTTGGGCTGGGAACCAGCGAGCGCGCCCGCAAAACTGGCTGAGGATGCTCCCCTGCCCTTGTTCGCGCCGCGCACCGGGCTCGCGCGCCACGCGGAGGAGGGCTGGTCCTTCACCTTTATCGGCAGAAGCGAGACGTGTCCGGGCGACGCCATTGACTGGCGGCTGGGCGGCGCGGGTCCGGCGAACCAGCTGTGGCGGATGAACCTCCATTATTTCGAATGGGCGGAAGCGATCGACGACACGGCGTTTCGCGCGGTCTTGACCGACTGGGTCGCGGCCAATCCGCCACTGGCGCGTGGCGCTGATCAGGACGGGTGGAACAGCTATACCCTGTCGCTGCGCGTGGTCGTGTGGTTGCAGCAGCTGGCAGCTCGGCGCGGGCGACTCGATCCAGTTTGGGTCGGCGAGATGGCCGTCCAGTGCGCGCGTCAGCTGCGCTATCTCGAGACCCACCTCGAAACTGATCTTGGCGGCAATCATCTGCTCAAGAATATCGTCGCTCTACTGTGGGGATCGGCGGCGCTGACGGGACGCGACGCGCGACGCTGGCGGACGCTCGGGTTGAAGCTGCTGCGCCGCGAGCTGGCGCAATTCCTGCCCGACGGAATGCATTTCGAGCGGTCATGCTCCTATCATGCGCAGACCCTCGGCGACCTGCTCGAGATCCGCCACGCGCTGCGCCGTGATCCGTTCGAGGGCGAGCTCGACGCGGTCATCGGGCGAGCGGCGCAAGTGTTGGCCGATCTGACGCATCCCGATGGCGGAACCGCGCTGTTCGGCGATTCGGGGCTGTCGATGGCGCGCGGCCCACGCGAGCTGCTCGAGGCGGCGCGCGCGATTACCGGACGGTCCTACGCGCCGCGCGGTTCGTTCGACCTGCCCGCCGCCGGTTATGCCGGATTGAGGCACAAGCGCGACCTCTTGCTGGTCGATGCTGGCGCGCTCGCGCCCGCCGACCTGCCCGCACATATCCACGGCGATATGGGATCATTCGAGTGGAGCGTGGCGGGGCAGCGCGTGATCGTTGACCAAGGCGTCTTAACCTATGTGGCGGGCGAAGCGCGCGATCAGTCGCGATCGGCCTCGTGCCACAACACGCTGGCGGCACCCGGGGCCGACCAGGGCGACTTCTTCGGCGCGTTCCGGCTCGGCGCGCGCTTTCGGCTGGTTGAGCGGTCGGTCGAAACGGGGACGGACATGCTGGGGGTAACGGTGGCGCACGGCGGATTCGTCGGGCAGAACGGCGGGCCGCATCATCGCCGCCGAATCGAGGCCAATCGCGGGTCGATCCGGATCATCGATGTGATCGATCGACCGCTTCCCGGCGCGGCTATTTCATTCCTCCTCGCGCCCGAGGTCGAGGTCGTCGCGGACCAGGGCGGCGTGCGACTGGTGACGAGCGCGGCCACATGCCGCATTGCCACTGACGGGGAACTTACTATCGAGGCGGCGCTTTGGTGGCCCGACATGGGTATCGAGCGTCCGACCAGGCGGATCCGCGTGGCACTCATTGGCCTGGCCTGCCACACCCTCCTCTCGGTTAAATCGCGAAACGGCGCATGAAGCAGATCGAACAACATTATCGCAGCGGGCGAATGCGCGTCGTCGAGGTGCCGGTGCCGCGGCCGTCGGCAGGGTCGGCGCTGGTCCGCACTTCAGTGTCGCTGATCAGCGCAGGGACCGAAAAGCAGATCGTCGACCTCGCCAAGGCCAGTCTTGCTGGCAAGGCGATGGCGCGGCCTGATCTGGTGCGGCAGGTAATCCGCAAGGCGCGCACCGAGGGCGTGATGCAGACCATCGCCAAGGTCCGATCGAAGCTCGAAGTGCCGATTCCGCTTGGCTACAGCCTGGCCGGAACGGTGATCGAGGCGGGCGCGGCGAGCGGAGTCGCGGTGGGTGAGCGGGTGGCGTGCGCAGGCGCCGGAATCGCCAATCACGCCGAGTTCAACGTCGTCCCCAAGAACCTCATGGCTCGAATCCCCGACGGGGTCAGCGACGAGGCGGCGAGCTTTGCTACCGTCGGGGCGATCGCGTTGCAGGGGGTTCGCATCGCCGATCCGCAGCTGGGCGAGCGGGTGGTGGTGATCGGGCTCGGGCTGATCGGTCTGCTGACGGTGCAACTGCTCAAGGCCAATGGCTGCCGCGTGCTGGGGTGTGATCCCAACCCGGAGCGGGTTGCGCTGGCCCGATCGCTCGGCGCCGACGAGGCGGTCTCGTCGAGGCTCGAGGAAGCGACGCTGGCGTTTACCGGGCAGCATGGCGCCGATGCGGTGCTGCTGACTGCCTCGACCCCGTCGAACGACCCGATCAACCAGGCCGCAACGATCAGCCGGATGAAGGGCCGCGTTGTTGTCGTCGGACTAGTCGGAATGCGGCTCGACCGCGAGCCCTTCTACAAGCGCGAACTCGACCTCCGGCTGGCGATGTCGACCGGGCCGGGGCGTTATGACGCCGACTATGAGCAGGGCGGGCGCGATTATCCCCTGCCCTATGTGCGGTGGACCGAGCAGCGCAACATGGCGGCGTTCCTCGAGCTCGTCGCGGCGGGGAGTGTGACGCCCGAAGCGCTCGTCACCCACCGGTTCGCACTCGACGATGCGCTTGATGCCTATCGATTGCTAAGCAGCGAAACGCCCTCGCTGGCGATCACGCTGGAGTATGACGCTGCGGGCGATCCGGATGCGCGGTCGGTGCCGGTGGCGGGGCGCATACCGGTCAGCGGCGACGGCATCGCATTCCTGGGAATGGGCAATTACGCCAAGGCGGTGCTGCTTCCCGCCGTGATCGCGGCCGGCGAGGGATCGCGGCTGTCGACGGTCGTGACATCGAGCGGGCTCAGCGCCACGGACTCAGCCGAAGCGCTTGGCTTTGCCCGGGCTGCGACTGATGCGGCTGAGGCGCTGGGCGATCCGGCAGTTTCCACGATCTTCATTGCGACGCGCCACGACAGCCACGCGCGGCTGGCGATTGCCGCGCTCGACGCGGGCAAGCATGTGTTCGTCGAGAAGCCGCTGGCGCTGACCGAAGTGGAACTCGACGAAGTTCTGGTCGCTGCCCATTTGGCACACGGCACGTTGACGGTCGGCTTCAACCGCCGGTTCGCGCCGATGCTGGTCGAGGCGGCGGCCGCGCTCGCCGGTGCGCCGGGGTCTAAATATATGAGCTACCGCATCAACGCCGGGGCCATCCCGCGTGACAGCTGGGTCCATGGCCGTGAGGGCGGCGGACGGATCGTCGGCGAGGTGTGTCACTTCGTCGATACACTCTCGGCGCTGTGCGGGGCCGACCCGGTGGCGTGGGAAAGCCTCTCTCCGCCGTCGGTCGATGACGCGATCGCGGCGGCCTTGCGCTTTGCCGACGGGTCGATCGGCACGATTCTCTACGCCCCCGCGGGCGACCCGGGCATGCCCAAGGAGCGGATCGAGGCAATCGGCACTGGCGTGTCGCTGGTGATTGACGACTTCACCCGGATGACGGTGCACCAAGGCGGCAAGACCCGAACATCCAAAGGCGCGCAGGACAAGGGGCAGAAGGCGTTGGTCAGGGCGTTCCTCGACGGGCGGGCGAGCGGGTCCGCCCCGATCGTGCTCGCGACCCTCGCGGCGGTCAGCCGCGCGACGCTGGGGCTGGCCGGATGAGCGGCGGGATCACGGCGATCGTCCTGACGCGCGACGAGGCGGTTCACATCGGACGCTGCATCGAGCGGCTGAAGCCGCTCGCCGATCGGATCATCGTGGTCGACAGCTTTTCGAGTGACGCCACGGTCGCCATCGCGGAAGCGGCGGGGGTCGAGGTGTGGCAGCACGAGTTCCGCAATTACGCGCTCCAATATCAGTGGGCGCTCGACCAGCTCAAGCAGACCGACGGGTGGATCGTCCGGATCGACGCCGATGAATGGTTCGAGGAACGTGCCATCGCTGCGCTTCGCCGGCGGATTGCGTCGGCGGGACCGGATCTTGCCGCCTTCGACATCCGTCGCAAGGTGATCTTTCGTGGGCGCTGGATCCGCTGGGGCGGCTATTACAACACCGTCCTGACGCGTGCCTGGCGTGCGGGCGCGGCGCGGATCGAGCAGCGCTGGATGGACGAGCATATCATCGTCGAGCGCGGCCGGATCGAGCGGATTACCGAGGGCGACCTGGTCGACGAAAATCTCAAGGACATCACCGACTGGACGGCCAAGCACAACAGCTACACGACGCGCCAGATGGTCGATTTCATCAATCTTGAATATCCGCTGCTGCCGCGCGCCGTCGAGCAAGGCGCGCTGACCCGCGCGGCCGGGTTCAAGCGCTTCCTGCGCAACGGCGTCTACGCCCGCTCGCCCCTTTATCTGCGCGCGATGCTTTATTTCATCCAGCGTTATGTCTTCCGCTTGGGCTTCCTCGACGGTCGTCAGGGACTGGTGTTCCACACGCTCCAGGGTTTTTGGAATTTTTTCCTGATGGACGCGAAGATCGACGAGGCGCGCGCGTTCATCGCCGCGCACGGGCTCGATGCGTTTCGCGAACATCTGTCCGAGCGCTACGGAATCGATTGCGGCGCGGCGTGAGCGAACGGCCGACGATCCTGGTCCTCCTCGGCTGCTTTCGTCCCGGTTTTCAGGCGAGCGGCCCGAACATCACCTGGGTGCGGGTCGCGACCAGCCTGTCCAACCACTATCGCTTCCGCTTCGTGGCCGAAGCCGATCCCGGCGAAGCGACCGGCCGCTGGGGCTTTCTCGACGGCTGCGAGCGAATGGCGCTGCGCAGAGGAAAGTTTTTCGTCGATGGCGTGATCCGCCTGCTGCGCAAGACACCGCACGACCTGATCGTCTGCAACGGTTTCTTCGACCCCGCGCTGACCCTCCCGGTCTTGCTGCTGAAGCGACTGGGCATGCTGCGGTCGTCGGTGCTGGTTGCTCCACGGGGCGAGTTCGCCGCCGCCGCGCTGAAGCTCAAGCCATTTCGCAAGCGGTTTTATCTGCGGATGGTCGGGATGCTCGGGTTGCTCGACCGCGTCACCCTGCAAGCGACCGACGAGCAGGAAGCGGCAAACATTCGCGCGGTATTGCCCGTCGCCGGCATCGTTATCGGCCCGAACCTACGTCCTCTCGACTCCCTGCCCCCGTTCGTCTCGGGGCCCGTCGAAGGACCGCTGCGGATCGCCTTCCTTGCCCGCATCGACAATATGAAGAACCTCGACTGGGCGGTGCGGATGCTGGGCGCGGCGGGCGTCGCGGTGGTATTCGACATTTACGGGCCGGTGAGCAACCGGGTCTATTGGGAGGAATGCCAAGCCGCCATCGCGGACCTGCCCGCCATGGTCAGCTGCCATTATCATGGCCCTATCCCCCCCGACGCGGTGCCGGACACACTGGCCCAGCACGACCTGATGCTGCTCCCGACACGCGGCGAGAATTTCGGCCATGCGATCGTCGACTCGTTTCTTGCCGGAACGCCGGTACTGATCGCGGATACGACCCCCTGGCGGGGGCTGGCGGGGGCCAAGGCCGGGGCCGACCTGCCGCTTGACGATGTCGAGCCGTGGATCGCGTTCCTCCGGCGCTTTGCCACGATGGCGCCGGAAGAGCGCAGCGAGTGGCGGGCCGGCGCTCGTCGCTTGGCTGAGGAGCGGCTAACACCCGAGGCCGACCGCGAGCGGTTGGCACGTTGTTTCGAGGATGCAATGGCCGGAAATAGCGGGCGATGAACCCTTCCGGGTCGTTGGTCGTTGACCCCTGCCTGCTTGTCATTCAACCCCAAGCCACTTAACCGGCGCCATGGGTCCATCCAGGGGGGGTAGACGACTGGCATAGTGCGGAGAATGTGATGTCGTATCGCTCCTTGTTTCCGATGCTTGCGGGCCTTGTGCTAGCCTTGGGCGGGTGCGCCAGCAGTCTCAACCTCGATTCTTCGAGCCGCGCTGTCACCGTCGCGCAGAGCTTGCCGGCGCCCGATGCCAACATCACCGCGATCGATTTCAGCAATTATCGCATCGGACCGCTCGACACGATCGCGGTCGATGTGTTCGGCGCACCGGAACTGTCGCGAACGGGCGCGGTCGATGCGGCGGGCAATTTCTCGATGCCGCTGGTCGGCACCGTCCAGGCCGGTGGCAACACGCCGGGCGAACTGAGCGGCAAGATCGCCACCTCGTTGCGCGGACGCTATCTCAAGAACCCGCAAGTGTCGGTCAACGTCAAGGAAGCGCGCGCCCAGACGGTGACGGTCGACGGCGCGGTGCACAACCCCGGCGTCTATCCGGTGGTCGGGCGGATGACGCTGCAACAGGCGATCGCCACTGCTCGGGGCGCTGGAGACATTGCCGACCTCAACAAGGTCGTGGTGTTTCGCACCGTCAATGACAAGAAGATGGCGGCGTTGTTCAGTCTCAAGGACATCCGCTCGGGACGCTATGCCGATCCTCAAATCTACGGCAACGACATCGTCATTGTCGGCGAGAATGCAGCGCGGCGCTTCCTGAAGGACTTTACGTCCGCTTTCCCGACAGTCGGCTCCTTTATCCCGATCCTCTGATCAAGGCCGTCACGTGAACGAATTCGTCGCCCCCGTCCCGATGGGTCCTGCCTCGCTGCCGGCGCTTGATACGCGTGCCTTGTCGACCAGTTTCGCAGCGAGTTCGCTGACCGAGTCGGTCCAGCAGGAATCCGCGCTGCGCAAATATTGGCGGATTTTCTTCAAGCGCCGTTATGCGATCCTGGCCGTGACGGCGGTCTGCGTTGGGCTGGCCTTGTTGATGGCGATGCTTACTCAAAAGCAATACACGTCGACGGTCACGCTGCAGGTCGACCGCGAGGCCCCGAAAGTCGTATCGGTCGGCGGGGTCGAATCTGAAGGCAGCAATCCCTATAGTCAGGAATTCTATCAGACCCAATATTCACTGTTGAAAAGCCGGTCTTTGTCCGAAGCGGTGGTTCGGGACCTGCGACTGACCGACGATTATGATTTCCTGTCGGGATATTCACGCGGGAAGCTTGACGATCTGAAGCAGTTGCCACGCGCGAAACGCTTCCAGATTGCGACCGGCATCGTCAATGGTGGCACGCTCGTCGCGCCGATCCGCATGTCGAGCATCATCGAGGTTCGCTATGTCTCATCCAACGCGGCGATGTCTGCGCGTGTAGCCAACGCGATCGGCGAGAAATTCATCGAGGAAAACCTTAACCGGCGATTCGAAGCTACCGCCTATGCGCGCCAGTTCCTGGAAAACCGCCTCAACGCGGTGCGCGGAAAACTCGAGGATTCCGAACGCAAGGCGGCGGAGTATGCTCGCGCCCAGGGCCTCATCAAGATTGCCGGCTCCGGCAGCGCAAGCAGCGGAGGCGCAGCCGACGGCAGCATCTCGAGTGAGCAGACGCTCACCTCGCAGGATCTGTCGCAGCTATCTTCGCAGCTCGCATCGGCGCGGGCCGCCCGCGTTCAAGCCGAGGCCGACATGCGCGGCGGTGGCGCGGGCAAGGCGGCAGAAGCGTCGTTGACCAACGGGTCGCTCAATGCCCTTCATCTGCAGCGAAGCGAACTGACCGCACAGCTGAGCAAGCTCCAAAGTGACTTTGGTCCCGACTATCCAACGGTCATCGCCCTCAAGTCTCAGATTGGCGAGCTCGATCGCCAGATCGGCCGCGAGCAGGGCCGGGTGACGTCATCGGTGGCGAGCGACGTTGGCGGCAAGTTCCGTGCCGCTGTTCAGGCCGAGAACGGGCTCCAATCGCGCGTTAACTCGCTCAAGGGCCAAGTGCTCGACCAGCAGGGGCGCACCATCCAGTACAACATCATCCAGCGCGACGTGGACACCAATCGCGCGCTGTATGACTCGCTGCTCCAGCGGTTCAAGGAAGTCGGGGTCGCCGGCGGGGTCGGCACGAATAATGTCTCTATCGTCGACCGGGCGCTGGTGCCCGGCTTGCCGTCGAAGCCCAATCTCCGGCTCAATGTCATGGTCGGGTTGCTGTTCGGGCTGGTCCTCGGCGGCGCACTGGCGTTGTTGCTTGAGCAGTTGGCCGAAGCGACGGTCTCCTCGGCGGACTTCCAGCGCAAGCTGGGAGTGCCGTTGCTCGGGGCGACGCCGAAGGTCGACCAATCGGCGATCGACGATGCACTGGCGAAGAGCAATTCATCACTGTCGGAGGCCTATTTCTCGATCCTCACCTCGATCCAGTTCTCGACCTCGCACGGCACGCCCAAGTCGCTGCTGTTGACCAGCACCCAGCCACGCGAGGGCAAGTCGACGACTGCGCTGGCACTGGCACTGGGGCTGGCATCGGTCGGAGCGAAGGTCCTGCTGATCGACGGCGACATGCGCAATCCATCGCTCCATCGGTTGCTCGACAAGCCGCTGGGCGGCGGGTTGAGCAGCCTGCTGACTGGCGACGGCAAAATCGAGGATTTCATCGAGCCATCGGGGACGACCAATTTGAGCTTCCTGCCAGCTGGGCGCATTCCGCCCAATCCGGCGGAGCTGCTGTCGTCCGATCTGGTCCAGCAGATCGTCAATTCCGCGGTAGCGATGTTCGATCATGTCGTCATCGACGGCCCACCGGTACTTGGCCTCGCCGATGCCCCGCTCCTCTCGCGCAGCGTGGAGAGCACGGTGTTCGTCGTCGAGTCGACCCGCACCCGCGCCACCCAGGCGCGCCAGGCAATCGAGCGCATCCTCGCTGTCCGCGGCCACTTCATCGGCGCCGTCCTGACGAAGTTCGACGAGAAGAGCATGGGTTACGGCTACGGCTACGGCTACGACTATCGCTATGGCAAGTGACGCGGGCTCGGCGGACACGCCGGACGCATCGGGCTTGGGTGGGGCGATCGGTTTTCATGACGAGCGGGCGTCATCATGGTCTTCGGCCTATCGCCTATCGGAGCATTTTCGGCGACGAGCGCTGGACTGGCAGGCGGTCATCGACACTTATCTAGCGCGAGACATGCGCGTCCTGGATGCGGGTTGCGGCGCTGGCGATCTTTCGCTGATCGCCGCGCGCCGAGGCGTCATCCTGACCTGTATCGACGGCAGTCCGGCAATGGTCGGCGAAGCCCGACGAACGCTTGGCGGTGTGTCGCCGTCACCGGTCTTCTACCAGGCCGACGTGCGCCACTTGCCCCTCCCCGACGGGGCGTTTGACGCGGTCCTGGCATCGAGCGTGCTCGAGTATGTCGCGCCACTCGACGCGGCGCTGAAGGAATTCCGGCGCGTGCTTCGCGCTGGCGGGCTGCTCTTGTGCTCGCTGCCCAATTGCAGGTCGCTCTACCGGCAGATCGAAGGGCTCGCGGTTCGGCTGATCGGTCGCCCGGCCTATCGGCGGCATGTCAACGAGGAAGTCTACCGGGCCGACCTCGACCGACTGTTCAGTCAGGCGGGATTTGAGATTGTCGAGCGACGATCGTCCGGCACGCCGCCGCTGCTGGGCAAGGGCGCGCGCGGCGACTTTGCGCAACGGCATCCTCGTCTGGCAACGATGACGCTGTTCGTTGCCAAGGCGGCCTGATCAGGCGACCGGTCCGATGAGTGCAAAGCGGGGAATGGCGGCGTCGAATGCCTCGCCGTCCTCGTCGACCATCTGATAGCTGCCCTCCATCCACCCCGAGGGTGTGGTCAGCGGGCAGCCCGAGACGTAATCGAAGCTCGATCCAACGGCAATCAATGGCATTTCGCCGACAACGCCGTCGCCGATCACCTGCTGTATCAGGCCGCGTCCGTCGACGATCTGCCATTCGCGGGCGAGCAGCTGGACCGCCTTGGCGCCGCCATTCTCGAGCCGGATATGGTACGACCAGAACCAGCGTCCAGCAGAGGGATTGGATTGTTCGGCGAGGTAGCTGACCGCCACGCGCACGGTCACGCCGGCGGTGGTGGCCTGGTAGGGGAACATCACCGCGAGGGTCGAGGATGTTGAGGACATGGCGCCTGTTAGGCGAGCGCGGGGCGCGCCACAATGTTTAGCCGGCCGCGCGCTGAAGCCGCTCGACCAGCCGGGTGCGCGCCTCGGCCACCGGGAGCGCGCGGTCGGTGATGAGGTCGCGCATGAGGAAATGGCCAGTGAGCGCGAGCCCGTCGAGGATGTCGGCCAGATTAGCTTCGCCGCCGACGCGGGCGAAAGCGGGCAGCGGGAGCAACTTGCCGGCATAGGGCGCGGCTTGGGACGCGCTGATCGCGCGGCCCGATCGAGGGCTGACTGCGACGAGGTTATCGGTCGCGCCGGTCACCGCGCAGGTCTCGAGGTCGAGTCCGAAACCGAGTTGGGCAAGGAGCAGGAGCTCGTATCGGACGATGGCGGCACCCCAGCCGCTTGCCGCTGGCGCCGCCTCGATCGCCGCCAGCAAGCCGTCGAGTGCGACGTAGATCCGCGGATAGGACTGGCCCTCGGGAAGCGCGGTGGCGGTCAGGGCAACTGCCCATCCGATCGCTGCGGTCGGGAGCGGCTCGGTGAGCAACGACGCGCGGCTGTGAAGGAGTTCGAGCTCGGCATGAGGAAGCTGGACATCGGTACGGGCAGACAGCCGCGCTTCGACGAGATTGCCGGCGATAAGGATCGGCCGCATCCGCCGCCCGCGCGCGCCGCGCACATAGGCGGCCTGAAGGCCTTCGTCGAGCGTGAGCAGTCGAACCACCGCGCCATGCTCGCCATGCGTGCGCAGTGACAGGACGATCGCGGTGGTGGTCAGGCGCATCGGGCGCGCCGATCAGCCGCGCGGGTGAAAATAGTCATGGAGCTGCTGCGCCGTTGCCTTGCTGATCCCCGGCGCGCGTTCGAGATCCTCGAGCGCCGCACCCTTGACCGCGCGCGCCGTGCCGAAGTGCATTAGGAGAGCACGCTTGCGGTTCGGGCCGATGCCGGGGACTTCGTCGAGGGTCGAGGTGGTCAGCGACTTCGCCCGCTTCGCCCGGTGCGTGCCGATGGCAAAGCGATGTGCTTCGTCGCGCAGTCGCTGGAGGTAGAACATCAGCGGTGCATTGGGCGGAAGAGTGATCTCGCGGCCATTGGGGAGGTGAAACACCTCGCGCCCGTCGCGACCGTGATGTGGGCCCTTGGCGATCCCGACCACGGGGATATCGTGGACCCCGGCATTCTCCATGATCTCGCACACTGCCGACAGCTGACCCTTGCCGCCGTCGATCAGGATCAGGTCGGGCCACTCCCCCGAAGCGCGGTCGGGATCGTCCTTTTCGAGGCGGACGAAGCGACGTTCGAGCACTTCGCGCATCATCCCGAAATCGTCGCCCGGGGTGATGTCCGACTTGATGTTGAACTTGCGATAGCTTCCCTTCTGGAAACCTTCGGGGCCGGCGACGATCATCGCGCCGGTGGCGTTGGTGCCCATGATGTGGCTGTTGTCATAGACTTCGATCCGCTTGGGCAGGTCGGGCAGTTCGAACTTGTCGGCGAGTTCGCGCAGCAGCTTGCCCTGCGTCGTGCCCTCGGCAAGGCGGCGCTCGAGGGCTTCCTGAGCGTTGCGGCTGGCCTGTTCGACGAGCTTCTTGCGATCGCCGCGTTGGGGCCGTTCGATCGCCACCTTGCGCTCGGCGCGATGGCTCAGGGCTTCGGTGAGGAGTTCGAGTTCGATGAGGTCGCGGTCGATGAGGATTCGTTTGGGTGGTGGCATGTCCTCGTAGAATTGAACCAGAAAACTGGCCATTACCTCATCTTCGGGCACGTCATTGGTATGCGCCGGGAAGAAGGCGCGGTGGCCCCAATTCTGGCCGCCACGGATGAAGAAGGCCTGGATGCACATCTGGCCCGCGTGACAGGCGAGCGCGAAAATGTCGGCGTCGCCGAGCCCTTCCGCATGAACCGTCTGGCTGCCCTGGATATATGTCAGCGCGCGGAGGCGATCGCGGTAGATGGCGGCGAGTTCGAAATCCTGTGCCTCGGCCGCGTCCGACATCGATTTGCCGAGCCGCGCCTGCACCCCGGTTGTCTTGCCGGAGAGGAACTGCTTGGCATCCTCGACCAGCTCGGCGTAGGCGGGCTGCTCAATCCGCCCCACGCAGGGGGCCGAGCAGCGGCGGATCTGGTAGAGCAGGCAAGGGCGCGAACGGTTGGCGAAAAAGCTGTCGGAGCAACTGCGTAGCAGGAACAGCTTCTGCAGCGCGTTAAGCGTTCGAGTGACCGACCCGGCGCTGGCGAACGGCCCGAAATATTGCCCCTTCGCGCGCCGCGCGCCGCGATGCTTCTGCACGCGAGCGAACGGATGGTCCTCGCGCAGCAGGATGAACGGGAAGCTTTTGTCGTCGCGCAGGAGGACATTGTAGGGCGGGCGAAACCGCTTGATTAGCTGCGCCTCGAGCAGCAGCGCCTCGGCCTCGGTGCGCGTCGTGACAATCGTCATCGACCGCGTTTGCGCGACCATCCGCTGGAGTCGCTTCGACAGCCGCGCAACCTGGGTGTAGTTGGACACCCGCTGCTTGAGGCCCCTCGCCTTGCCGACATAAAGCACGTCACCGCGCGCGTCCTGCATGCGGTACACCCCCGGCTGAGCGCTCAGCGTCCTTACAACGTTGCGAATTGCCGCGACCCCGGCCTCGAGGTCGGGCGCGTCGCCGCCGCCTTTCACGGTATAGGTCGCCGCTTCCTCGTTGAATCGAGCGGCGGCGCCGGGTTGGTCGGGACGATCAGCTGTGCTCACCGGGGGAATCTAGGGACTTAGCCCGGGAGATGCGAGGGCTAGCCGCCGCAATCTCGTACGGGCAAAGCAGCGCCCATGCACATCCTGTTCCTGACCGACAATTTCCCCCCGGAAGTGAACGCGCCCGCGTCGCGAACCTTCGAGCATTGTCGCGAATGGGTACGGTCGGGCGCTCGGGTCACGGTTGTCACCGGCAATCCCAACTTTCCCGAGGGCAGGTTGATGGCCGGCCACCGTAACCGCTTGTGGCCACAACGCGAGACGGTCGAAGGAATCGAGGTGGTGCGCGTGTGGTCCTACATCAGCGCCAACGAAGGCTTCGCCAAACGCATCGTCGATTACGTCAGCTTCGCGGCCATGGCGTTTTTCGGCGGGCTTCGCGTCAAGGCGGACGTCATCGTTGCGACGTCGCCGCAATTCTTCACCAGCTGGGCCGGCTGGGCGCTGTCGAAGGTCAAGCGTCGCCCGTGGATCTTCGAACTTCGCGACCTGTGGCCCGAATCGATCGTCGCGGTCGGCGCGATGAAGCCGGGTCGGTTGCTGGATTTCCTCGAGAAGATCGAACTTGGCCTGTACCGCGACGCTGATCTCGTCATCCCGGTAACCGACGCGTTCAAAGCCAATCTTGTCCGACGCGGGATCCCCGTCGAGAAAATCGAGGTCGTGACCAACGGTGTCGCGATGGAGCAATTCTCGGCGCGGCCCAAGGACGAGGCGCTGCTCGCCAGGCTTGGGCTGACCGGCAAGAGCGTGGTCGCCTATATTGGTACGCACGGCGCCGCCCACGCGCTCGACTTCATCGTCGAGAGCGCCGCCGACGCCAGCCCGCGCTTCCATTTCCTGTTCGTGGGTGCCGGTTCCGAGAAAGCCAGGGTCGTCGCAAGAGCCAAAGATCTCGGGCTGACGAATTGTACGTTTGTCGATCCGGTCCCGAAAGCCAAGGTCGTCGGGTACATCGCCAGCTGTGACGTCATGCTCGTGCCCTTAAAGCGGAGCGCCACATTCAAAACCGTCATCCCGTCGAAAATCTTCGAAGCCGCCGCGATGCGCCGCCCGATCCTGCTTGGGGTCGAGGGTCAGGCAAAAGAAATTATCGACGAATTTGGGGCCGGGCTCTCCTTCGTCCCCGAAGACAAGGCGAGTTTCCTCGTGGCGCTCGACTCTATCACAGACCCTGCCACGCAATCCGCGCTGGTCGCCGGCTGTGATGCTCTTGCCGCCGCCTATGACCGCCGCCGGCTCGCCGCACAGATGCTAGCCGCGTTAGAAAGTGTCGCCCGATCAGGCGACCTTGCGCGCGGCCCAGATCACTCGGCCGATGCAGTTGACGTCGGCTAGCGCGAGGTCGGGCCAGTCGGTGTAGGCCGGGTTGTCCGACTGTACTGTCACTCGCCGCGTAACCGGGTTTAGCGCGATGCGCTTGACGATCAGCGCTTCGTCCACGCGAATAACGTAGATGCCATCGCGCAGCCGGGCCAGAGCGTCGCCGCGGTCAATCAATATGTCGTCGCCGTCGCCCAAGGTCGGGGCCATCGAATCGCCCTCGACGCGAATGATCACGAGGTCGTCGGCGTTGGCCGAAGTCATTTGCTTGAGCCAGCGCTCGTCGAACGCGAAATAGGGTCGCGGGCGCTCGTGGGTGGGGATCGCCCCGTCGCCAGCCGAGGCGCTTATAGGGACGCGCATCACGGCAATCAGGCCTGGGGTGATCGGCTGTCCCTCGGGCGCGCCGAACAGGCTTTCGGGGACGCCGAAATAGCGCGCCAGGATGCGACGCTCGTCTTCCCTGAGCCGCTTGGGCGTTCCTCGGCGCAGATATTGCTGGATGTAGGCGCTGTTCTTGCCGAGCAGCCGCGACAGCGCGGCAAACTCCTCGCCACGCTCGACGCACAGTCGCTCAAGCGCGCTTCGGGGATCCTCTGGCATCAGGCGCATGATATAACCGTAGGAATACTCCTAGACAAGTAGGAAACAAACCGGAAAACTGTAGGAGCCGGGTCGCTCATGATGAGGGACGTTATCATGCAACTGCTAAGGGACATTGAACGCCATCTTAATCAAAGTGATACGAAGCCGACGAGATTTGGACGCGATGCGGTTCGCGATCCGCGCTTCGTTCACGATCTGCGCCGCGGCCGCGAACCGCGTCCTGCGACCGTCGAGCGCGTTCGCAGCTTTCTGCAGGACTGCGGCAAATGATGCGGATGCACTTTTCGCGGGCTGGAGCCGGCCTCGTTCGCGCGCTTCTTGCTCGGGCGGGCGAACCGTCAGGCAGCGTCCGTCTCGTCGCCTATTTCGCGACCGAGTGGCGGTCGATGACGTTCGACGGCGAGCAGCACGAGATCAGGCCGCGGCTGGCGGGCGAGAACGGCGACGCGGCACTGGCCCGACTGCTCGACGGGCTTGATGAACATGAGTTTGACCTCGGCCGCGACTTTGTTGCCGATATCGATGGAAGACGCACCTCCGTGGGGACGGACGGGACGATCGAGCTGATGATACAAGCGCTGACTGTCAGCGCCTGACGCTCAGCCCCGGCGAAGCGAGCGGCGGAGGTCGGCAAGGGCCTCGAACAAGGCGTCGCTCGCGTCGGGGAGAAGGTGTGGACCTGACCATTGGGGAGTTGCGGCAAGATCGAGGTGCCGGTCGATCCGGCGCTGCAGTTCGCCAGCGGTGGGAAGTGTGACTGCCGCGCCAAACAGGCTGACGACTCGGCTTTGCGCGATCGGCGCGGAGACAGGATCGTCGAGCAGCAGTTCGTGGTCGTCGTCGGCATCCGCGAGCGGGATGGCGTCGATTTCGAATGTCAGGAGCACCGTTGTCGGCGAGGACCCTGCAGTGCGAACGAACAGCCAGCCCAGCAGTCCACCCACGACAACTCCGGCAAAGACAAGTGCGGTGTCGGGACCGTCGACTAACGACCGCAGCAGCCACGCCGAAGTCCCGCACCCGATCGCCAGCGCACATGCCCCGCCAAGCTCGGCTGCGCGGTCCGCCCGATGTCCGACTCCTGTCCTGCCCATGACGCGGTCTTAGTGCGCAAAGCTTGGCGGAGGGTTAAGCGCGGGCCTTGATCATCGCGATCAGTCCTGCGGTGAAGGCCGGCACGTCGTCGGGGCTGCGGCTGGTGAGGATATTGCCGTCGATCACCGCCGGTTGGTCGACGAATTCGGCTCCGGCGTTGCGAAGGTCGGTGCGGATCGACGGCCATGCGGTAACCCGCTTGCCGCGAACGACATCGGCTTCGACCAGCAGCCACGGGCCGTGGCAGATCGCCGCGACCGGCTTGTCTGTCGCGACGAACGCCCGGATCAGCGCGATGGCGTCGGCATTGGTGCGCAGCGTATCGGGGTTGATCACCCCGCCGGGCAGGACCAGCGCGTCATAATCATCGGCCCGTGCGTCGGAGATCCTCAGGTCGGGACGAATCGTCCTGCCCGGATCGTCGAGTATCGTCGCCTGGATCGGCGCCAGCGACGGTGAGACAAGCGTGACCCGTGCCCCCTGCCCCATCAATATTTCGCGCGGACCGAACAGCTCGCTCTCTTCAACGCCGTCGGTCGCCATGATCAGCACATGGGCATTTTCAATCGCGGTCACTCGTCGCTCGCTCCCTCGCGCGGAACCGATGGCGGGTCCGCTTCATTACGCAGGCTCAACCTAGAAAGGCCCGCCTTGCGCCACTCCAATGACCGGATGCCCGGAATCACCCGCGAGAAAAAGGGCACCGGATGGGGTTATTTCAATCCCGACGGCAAGCGCATCACCGATCGCGAGGAGATCGATCGGCTCAACGCGATCGCCTTACCCCCGGCCTACATCGATGCGTGGTTCTGCGTGCAGCCCGACGGTCACCTCCAGGCAACCGGGATCGATGCGCGCGGACGCAAGCAATATCGCTATCACGCCGATTTCCGCGCGCGCCGCGACAAGTCTAAGTTCGGGTCGATGGTCGAATTCGGCGCGGTGCTTCCGAAAGTCCGCAAGCGGGTCGAGGGCGACCTGAAGAAGCGCAAGCTCGGGCGCGAGACCGTCCTGGCCGCGGTCGTGCGCCTGCTCGACACCCAGCATATGCGCATTGGCAACGAGCAATATGCCAGGTCGAACAAGAGCTTCGGTGCAACGACCCTGCGCAACCGCCATCTCGTCAAGCGCGGCAACAAGCTGCGGATGAAGTTCACCGGCAAGCACGGCATCGTCCACGAAGTCTCGATCACCGACGCGAATTTGAAGCGGATCGTGGCCAAGTGCCAGGATCTGCCCGGCCAGAACCTGTTTCAATATGTCGGCGAGGACGAGGAGCCACGCGCGGTCACCTCGGCCGACGTGAACGACTATATCCGCGAAGCATCGGGTGGCGAATTCACCGCCAAGAGTTTCCGCACCTGGGGGGCCAGCGTGATCGCGTTCGAGCAGATGCTGGGGAGTGAGGAAGGCGCGCGCCTGAGCGTCAAGACGATGGTCGAGCCGGTCGCCGAAGCTTTGGGCAATACCGTCGCGATGAGCCGCAAATCCTATGTCCACCCGCGCCTGATCGAGGCAGTCCGCGACGCGCCACGCGACGCGCTCGATGGGCTCAAGCGCCCGCCGGGACGCCGCTGGCTGTCGAGCGCCGAGGTCGGGCTGATCGCTTACCTCAAGTCGAAGCCCAAGCGCCGAACACCTGCCAAGGGTTGATCCCGGCGGCTCGCGCGGTCAGATGCCCCACATGAACATTATTCCCCGCGCATTTGACTGGCTGCGCGACAACACTGATGCGCTGCTCCTCGGCGGCGCCATCGCTGCACTGCTCGTCCTGGTCATGCTCGGGCTGCGCTGGCTTGGCGGCAAGATGGTCGCGCGCGACCCGCGCGGTCTCCACTGGAAGGGCGTGCTCGGCCGTGTGCTGCGCAAGACCTCGATCTGGTTCATGGTTGCGACCGCACTCGACTCGGTCGCACGCTATGCCGACATGCCGGCGAGGCCGGAGCATCTGCTCTATGTCCTGTTCACCGTCGTGGCGGCATTGCAGGCGGCGATCTGGGCCCGCGAGCTGATCCTCGGCGTGATCCACCGCAACATCGGCGAGGAGCCCGGCGGGACGGCGATCGGCAATGCCTATGGCGTCATCCGGGTGCTGGTCTCGGTCGTGCTGTTCGGGCTCGCACTGGTCGCGATCCTCGACAATATCGGGGTCAACGTTACCGCGCTCGTGGCCGGCCTCGGGGTTGGCGGTATCGCCATCGGCCTCGCCGCGCAGGGCATTTTCTCCGACCTGTTCGCGGCGCTGTCGATCCTGTTCGACCGCCCGTTCCGCCGCGGCGACACGATCCGCTTCGACGCGACCGTCGGCACGGTCGAGCGGATCGGGCTCAAGACGACGCGGTTGCGCTCGCCGACCGGCGAACAGGTCATCATGGCCAACACCAAGCTGCTCGAGCGCGAGATCCACAATCTCGCCGAGGCGCAGCAGCGGCGCGTGGTCGTGCCGTTCGGGCTTGGACTGCGCACGCCCGCGGCACGGTTGGCGGAGTTGAACACCATCGCGATCGCGGCGGTCCGCGTTGCGCCCGGCTGCACGCTGGTCCGCTGCGTACTCACCGGGCTCGGCGGGTCGAGCCTCGACCATGAGCTGGTCTATGACGATGACAGTCTCGAGCCCGACGCGAATGCGTCGCGCAAGGCGGCGGTGCTGGCCGCATTCCTCGGCGGGCTCGAGCAAGCCGGGCTGCTCCTCGCCACCCCGACTCAGACCGCTTTCACCGCACTCCCCGACGGCCGGCTGGTGCCGCCCTATGCCGGGGCGGCGCTGCCGTAGCGTCACCGGCCCGGCACTTGCGGGGCGGCGTGATGCGCGCCTAGGACGAACCATGCCTATTGCCAGCCTCGACGACATTCGCGCCAAAGTCGGCGCCGACATCGGCACCTCGGACTGGATCATGGTCGACCAGCACCGCATCCAGCAGTTTGCCGACGCAACCGAGGACCAGCAGTTCATCCACATCGATCCGGCCGCCGCCGCGCAGACCCCGTTCGGCGGGACGATCGCGCATGGGTTCCTGTCGCTGTCGCTGCTCAGCCGGATGGCAGCCGACGTCATGCTCAGGCCGGGCACACTCAAGATGGGGGTCAACTACGGCCTCGACCGGGTTCGCTTCATCGCTCCCGTTCGCTCGGGCAAGCGCGTGCGCGGCCAGTTCACGCTCGACAGTATCGACGAAAAGGCCCCCGGCCAGCTGCTCACCCGCCACACCGTCACGGTCGAGATCGAGGGCGAGGCCAAGCCCGCGCTGACTGCCATATGGCTGGGCATGATGTTCGTCTAAATTCGTTTCAGGAGAGAAGAAAATGTCCGCACGCGACGCTGTCATCGTTTCCACCGCCCGCACCCCCATCGGCCGCGCCTATCGCGGCGCGTTCAACGCGACCCCCTCCCCGACGCTGGCCGCGCACGCCATTCGTGCCGCCGTCGAGCGCGCCGGAGTCGCTCCTGCGGACATTGAGGACGTCGTCATGGGCGCCGCGATGCAGCAGGGTGTCCAGACCACCATCGGCCGCACCGCCGCGCTTCGTGCCGGGCTCGGCGTCGGGGTCGCCGGGCTTTCGATCGACCGCCAATGCGCATCGGGCCTGGTCGCGATCGCCACCGCCGCCAAGCAGGTTATCGTCGACCGCATGGACGTGTGCGTCGCCGGCGGGGTCGAGAGCATTTCCCTCGTCCAGACCGGCGAGATGCGCGTCGGCGCTGACCCTGAGCTGCTGGCCATGCACAACGGCGTCTACATGCCGATGATCGACACTGCCGAAGTCGTCGGCAACCGCTACAGCGTCAGCCGCGAGCGGTGCGACGAATATGCCCTCCAGTCGCAGCAGCGCACCGCCGCCGCGCAGGCCAACGGCACCTTCGCCGACGAAATTATCTCGGTCACCACAAGGATGGGCGTCAAGGACAAGGAGACCGGCGCGATCTCGATGCACGAAGTGACGATCGACAAAGACGAGGGCAACCGCCCCCAGACGACGCTCGCCGATCTGCAAAAGCTCCAGCCGGTGCGCGGCAGCCCTGAGAACATCATCACCGCGGGCAATGCCTCACAGCTCAGCGACGGCGCCTCGGCGTGCGTCATCATGACCAGTGAGATGGCGGCGCAGCGCGGGCTGGCCCCGCTCGGCCGCTACCTCGGCATGTCGGTTGCCGGAACCGAGCCCGACGAGATGGGCATCGGCCCGGTCTATGCCGTCCCGCGCCTGCTCAAGCGCTTCGGGCTCCAGGTTGCAGATATCGGCCTGTGGGAGTTGAACGAGGCGTTCGCGGTGCAGGTGCTTTATTGCGCCGACACGCTCGGCATCCCGATAGACAAGCTCAACGTCAACGGCGGCGCGATCTCGATCGGCCACCCCTACGGCATGAGCGGCGCGCGCCTGACCGGGCACGCGCTGATCGAGGGCAAGCGCCGGGGCGCCAGATATGTCGTGGTGACGATGTGCGTCGGCGGTGGCATGGGCGCGGCAGGATTGTTCGAAGTCCTGTAGCGCCGAGCCTAAGCCCGCCGGCGCGAAGCGCCGCCGGGTTTAGGTGAGACCCACGAAAGGCCGCCAGCATGCGCCGCCCAGCGGCGACAGGACTGACGATCAACGAGGTGCGACGTGCCCCGCACGTCGCAGGTTAGTCCGGGGGACGAACCGGCCTCGTCGATGGATTGACTCCCGTGACGGCCCGGCCCCGATCAGCGCAGCGGCGCCACCGTTCCCGATCCGACGCGCGACACCGCCACCTCGCTTGGCCGGCCAAGGTAGCGAATGCTGCCCGATCCGGCGATCGCGCCCTTGAGCGGGCCATTGGTCGCGACCTGCGCATTGCCGCTGCCGCCGATCGTCACCGATACCGCGCTGGCGCGAAGCCCGCGCGCGTCGATGTCGCCCGACCCGCCGATCGCCAGCGACAGCCGGTCGGCGCGGCCGCGCGCGACGATCCGCCCTGCCCCGCCGATCGCCAGCGCCATGCGCGGGCTCGCAATCCCCTCGACGCGCGCGTCGCCGCTCCCGGCGATGCCCAGCGAGTCGAGCGCCGGGACGGTGAGTACGAAGCGCGGTCGGGTGCGCGAGCGGTACGACTGGCGCGTCTCGAGGATCAGTTCGTCGCCGCGCCGGCGCTGGACGAGCAGCGGCAATATGTTCGAATCGCCCGTCACGCTCAGCGACGGGCGCGGCCCGACGCGCACGACGAGGTCGCCCGACCCCCTCAGGCTCAGCGCGCGGAAATCGCCGATCGGGCGCTGCTCGGTGACGACCTGCCCGTTGCCGGTCACCACGGGGGTGCGGTTGATCGTGACCGAGTTCCACCCCTGCGCGGCGAGCGGTGCGGCAACGGCAAGCGCGGCGACAAACATGGC
>JBBQDG010000016.1:0-51139 GCA_038319435.1 Sphingomonadales bacterium
GCTTGCCGTGGCTCTTGGGAAAATACGGCTGAAGACGCGCCATCTGCTCGTCCGTCAGCCAATACAGATTGCTCATGCTCAGTCTCCTTGCGGAGCCTGAATCAGATCATGCCTCTCAGATCAATGGGTCCTGAGCCTAGCGACCTGCACAGTTTCTGCATCCCCTGCTGGGACAGCATCAATTTCCTCGGCGAGCGCGGTTGCGCTGTTTGCGGCATCCCGCTCGCAGCAACCGAAAGAGGCGTCTGTGCCATTTGCCTTGCGAAGCCCCCACTGATCGCTCGAACCCGAGCCGCTGTGGAATATGGCGACGTCGCGCGGCATCTGGCGATTGGGCTCAAATACGGCCGAAAGGTCGCGCTCGCCAAGGCGATGGCGCGGTACATGGCACCGTTGCTCGACGGCATGACAACCAATGCCCTGCTCGTCCCGGTCCCGCTTCACCGGCGACGGCTGGCGACACGCGGGTTCAACCAGTCGATGCTTGTTGCTCGCGAACTAGGAAGACTCAGAAGCATGGAGATCGCCCCGCGACTGCTTCGCCGCAAGCGGGCAACGCCTCCGCTCAAGGGAATGAGCTTCTCTCAGCGGCGCCGCGCGGTGGCTGGAGCATTCGAAGCGCGGCTTGAGGTTGCGGGCCGTTCCATCATCCTCATCGACGATGTCCTGACCACCGGAAGAACCGCCGAAGCCTGTGCACGGAGCCTCAAGCGGGCGGGGGCGTCGCGAATCGAACTGCTGTGCTGGTCGCGGGTGGTGCGCAACCCTATATTCGAACGCTAGGGCGCCAAGCCGGATAAGGAGTCGTTCGTGGCCAAAGTGGAAATCTATCTGAAGTCGACCTGCCCCTACTGCATGCGAGCCGTGCAATTACTCGATTCGAAAGGGGTCGCGCGCGACGATTACAACGTCGATATGGGCGGCCCGAAGAAGGCCGAGATGGTCCAGCGCACCAACGGCCGAACGACCGTCCCGCAGATTTTTATCGGTGGGCGCCACATCGGCGGCTGCGACGATCTTCTGGCGCTCGACCGGCAGGGCAAACTCGACGAGTTGCTCGCTGCCTGATGGCGCGCATTGCCCTCTACCAAGCGCGGACGGGGATCGACCCGGCGACGAATGCCACGGCACTCGTTGCGGCGGTGGACGGCGCCGCGATGGGCGGGGCGGCGATGCTGTTCACACCCGAGATGTCGGGCCTGCTCGATGCCAATCGGGAGCGGGCGAGTGGCAAGGTCGTTACTGAGGAGCAGGATTCGACTCTGGCGGCGGTTCGCGATGCAGCGACGAAGCACGGACTCTGGGTCAGCCTCGGATCGCTCGCCGTGCAGGCCGGCGACGGGCTATTCGCCAATCGCGGGTTCGTTATCGATCCGGCCGGCGAAATCCGGGGGCGGTACGACAAGATCCATCTGTTCGATGTGGACCTGCCGACCGGGGAACGTTGGCGCGAGTCGGCGGCTTATCGCCCGGGCGAAGCCGTGACCTTGGTCGAGGGTACGCCGGTCGGGACGATCGGGATGACGATCTGCTACGATCTTCGTTTTCCCGCGCTGTTTGCCCGGCTCGCCGAGGCCGGCGCTGACACGATCATTGTTCCGGCGGCATTTACCGTTCCGACCGGCAAGGCGCACTGGCACGTCCTCCTGCGCGCGCGCGCGATCGAAGCGGGGTTGTTCATCGTCGCCGCCGCTCAGGGCGGGCACCATGAAGATAATCGCCACACCTTCGGGCATAGCCTGGTAGTCGATCCGTGGGGCGAAGTGCTGCTCGACATGGGCGATAGCGGCGAACCGCAATTGGCCTATGCTGAGATCGACCTCGCCCGTATCACGGAGGTTCGATCCCGTGTCCCGGCGCTATCCCACCGCCGACCGATCCCGATCATTTGATTCGGCGCCCTGCGCACCGTATCGGGTAGCGCAGTGGCTCCGTAGCTCAGGTGGATAGAGCGTCGGTTTCCTAAACCGTAGGTCGTGGGTTCGAGTCCCTCCGGGGCCACCAGTTTTCCGCCAAGTTGAAGGACCTGTCCGGCATGAGCGCTTCCCCCGACGACGGCGACCTGGTCGAGCCGACACCCAAGGTTCCGGTTCCCGACGACGTCGCCGAGGCGGTACGCACGCTGATTCGCTGGGCCGGTGACGACCCTTCGCGCGAGGGCCTGCTCGATACACCGCAGCGGGTCGCGCGCGCGTGGAAAGAATATGCCCGGGGCTATGAGGAGGAGCCGGGTGACCACCTCTCCCGCACCTTCAAGGAAGTTGGCGGCTATGACGAGATCGTCCTGTTGAAGAATATTCCGTTCCAGTCGCACTGCGAACACCACATGGCGCCGATCATGGGCAAAGCGGCGATCGCGTACCTGCCGCGCGACCGGGTCGTCGGCATTTCCAAGCTGGCGCGCGTGCTTCACGGGTTCGCACGGCGGCTGCAGGTCCAGGAGCGACTGACCGCCGAAGTCGCCGACAGCATCTGGAACCACCTCCACCCGCACGGCGTCGCGGTGGTGATCGAGGCGAGCCATGGCTGCATGACCGCGCGGGGGGTCAATACGCCGGGCGTGATGATGACCACCAGCCGGATGATGGGTTGCTTCCGCGATGACGATCGCTCGCGCCGCGAAGTGCTGGCACTGATGGGTTATTAGGGCCGCGTATTTTCAGGCGGGGCTGTCGGTCTCTCCGTAGCGCGACTTGATAAAGCGGCCTTGGGTTTCAAACGCGGCGACATCGCCACGCGCGAGATTGTCAGCGACTTCGCTGAGCTTCGCACGGCCCGCGGCGAGACCGTCGGTCAGCCGCTGGTCGAGACTGACCCCTTCGCCGTCGACCTCGCCGCGATAGGCGGCGGGGACGTGGGCGTAGCGGTCAATCAGCCCGGGCAGGTGCAGCGACATCAGACGGCGTGCGTCCTGGGCCGCAGGATCGAGCGTCTCGACTCGCGTCAACGTCTCCTTGAGCCGCGGCAACATCGCGCTGATCTGGTCGAGTTCGGCCTGGGCGGGGGCGGGGAGGGCAGGGCGGCTGCGATAGAGATAACTGTCGAAGCGGTCGACCATCGGGCCGTTGGCAAGGTCGGGGGTCACGGCGGGCGGCGCGATGGCGTCGCGCACCGGCATCGCGATCAGCAGCGCGGCGAGGCCGACCGCGAGCGCAACCGCGGCGAGGAAGCCGAACATGCCGATCGGCATGATCATCCCGACGATGATCGTCAGCACGCCGACCGCGACGATCGACAGGCCGACTCGCCCGGCAGTGCGACCGAGCCCGGCGTTGAGCCGCTGGCGTTCGCGCCGCGCGGCGTCTCTCGCGGTCCCGCCGCGCGAATCGAGCGCCTCGGTGATGCGATCGAACCGCGCGATCGCCCGCTCGACCTTGTCCGTCGTCATTGGTCTAGCGCGCCTCGATCGGGGTCAACGGCGACGAACTCGCCTCGAGCCGGCCCTGGTTCACCCCTTCGGCGCGCGCGATATAGCCCTTCGACTTTTCGACCTCGCTGCCGAGCGTTTCGACGGTCTGCTTCATATTCGTGAGCGCTTGGAGCTTGAACGTGTCGATCTGGTCCATCGTGTCATAGATGTTCTGGAACGCGCGTTGCAGCGTCTCGAGCGGGATCGTCGCCGAAGCGGCCTGGCTGTGAATCGCGGCGGTCTGAGTGCGCAGCAGTTCACCGGTCGAATCGATCATGTTGGCGGTCGTGGTGTTGAGGGCGGTCACTTGTTCCAGGACGAGCCGCTGATTGGTCATCGCCTGCGCGACCGTCACCGCCGTCCGCAACGCCGACACCGTCGTCGTCGAGGCGCGATCAACGCCTTTGACCAGCTCGACATTATTCTTCTTGACCAGGTCGAGCGCGAGATAGCCCTGCACGCTGACCGCCATCTGGGTCAGCAGATCGGTGGTCCGCTGGCGCGTGTAGAACAGCGCCGTTTCCCGCATCGCCTTGGATTTCGCGGGTTCGGTCGCGTCGAGTTCGTTGGCCTTGTCCTCAAGCTGGCGGTCGAGGCTTTTCGAGATATGAATCATCTGCTCGAGCCGGTGCATCGTCTTCCACAGGCTCGCGCGCTCGGTGTCGATCGCGGCATTGTCCATTAGCAACTCGTCCTTGCCGCTGCCAAGCCGCGATAGAATCGCGCTAATGTGGGTCTGCGAGCTGCGATATTTGTCGAAATAATTGTTGATGCGGTTGCCGAACGGAATGATGCCGAGGAACTTGCGCCCGGTCATCATCTTGCCATTGGCCTTGGGGTCGAGCGCCTCGACCGTGCGGCGGAGCTCGGTCAGGTCCGAGCCGATGCCGGTTTCGCTGTCGATCGCCTTGACCGGTCGATCAAGAAAGCGATTTGACGCACCCGCCGCGTCGGCGATCTCCTTGCGTCCCATAGAGGTAAGCTGGTCGACCTTTTTCCCGAACTCGGGTGAGTTGCTGTCGAGCGCGGCGAGTTCGGCGACATATTTAGCGACCTTGGTGTCGAGCTCGCTGGTTTCCTCGGTCTTGAGCGGCACCAGTCCGGCGGCCTCGCTCACCGCGAGGGGCTGAAGGGCCTCGGGCGGGTCGAGCTTGAGTTTGGTGGCGGTCGCCGTCGCGGTCGGATCGCTGGCCATATCGAAGTCCCTCTATTGATCATTTGCAGCAGGAAATGGACGGCCCACCGCCCCGCCGCAAGCGGTTCCAACTGTATTATAGATGTAAGACGCTGTCCCGCAAGGGGATGGAAGCGGCAATGCTCACCGCGTCGTAGCCAGTGGGTTTAACGCTTTGCACACCTTGTCCTGACTATTTCCATCCCTGAACGGACCGCCTCCGGGGGACTCTGATGTTTAAATTTGCGCAAGCTTCGTCGAAATGAACGCGGCAATATTATCTTGATCGCGGCAGCAACGCTGCCCCTCGTCGTCGGCTGCGCCGGCCTTGCAACCGACACCATCCAGTGGACCTTGTGGAAACGTCAGCTTCAAAGGGCAGCGGATTCCGCGGCGATCTCTGGCGTCTACACGCGCTCCGCAAGCGATAGTCAGACCGGCGTCGAATCGTCGGTCTGCAATGATCTCGCCAAGAATCAGCAAACCGGTCTGTCGCTGGCAGGGACCTTGTCGAGCTTGCGCTAGTCGCCCCGGTGCTCGCAACGCTGGTGTTTGGCGTGGTTGACATGAGCAACGCGTTCAGCCGCAAGCTCGCGCTTGAACAAGGCGCTCAGCGAGCACTCGAAAAGATCATGCAGACGACCAACGACGATACCGTCGAAGGTACGTTGGAAACCGAAGCGGTGTGCCAGGTGAACGGGATGACCAACGGCGGGGATCAGGCAGTCATGAAAACCTATCGTCGTTTAAAGCGTGACCAAACCGGTGTCGCGACCATTGAAATGGCGTTCGCTCTTCCAGTCCTCATCGTGATGATCTGGATGTTCGTACAGTTCGCTCAAATCTATCGCGCCCTGTCGGGCATCCAGCATCCTCTGGGCGAAGGCGCACGTTATGCGACGCTTTGCCTGCTACCATCATCGGCCGGATGCGCGACGCCTGCGGCTGACGACATCAAGGCGAAGATCACCGCTGCCGTCTATGGCATCGGACCCGGAACCTTCAATATCGTCGAGCCCGTTTCGGGGAACTCGGGAACCGGCAAATATTTCGATCTATCGGTCACATATACTCAGCCGACCGACTTGCTGCTATTCCCTGGCCCGACGATCAACGTGAGCCGGTCAAAGCGGGTTTGGGTCGCAAGCAGCTAAGACCGTCATTTCCGTTTGGCGAAAAACGCCGCGATTGCCTGTTTGACTTCGTTGGAAGTCAGGCGCTCCGAAAAATGGCCGTTTTCTAGTGTCATGCGAGCTAGCACCGCGTCGCGGTCGTCGGTGCGCAGGAGCTTCTGCGTCAGGCGAAGTGCCTGAACCGGCTTGGCGATCACCGCCTGCCGTAGCTTCGCGAAGGTCTCGCTCAACGCGCCCTTTACGGCGACGTGGCTGGCCAATCCCATGTCGTGCGCCTCGCTCGCCCCGAACGGCTCCCCAAGCAGGAGATGACGGGCAGCCGCGCGGCGGCCCGCGAGGCGCGGCATCAACAGGCTGCTCGCGGCTTCGGGGACCAGGCCAAGATCGACGAACGGCATCACAAAGCGCGCGCCGTCCTCTGCAACGACGAGATCGCAGTGGAACAGCATTGTCGTGCCGATTCCGACGGCGTTGCCCTGAACCGCCGCAAGGATCGGGACCTCGTTGACGGCCAGTGCGCGGAGCAGGCGCCACACCGGAATGTCCTCCTCGCCACGCGCGGTCGGCGGAGTCGCAAGGAAGTCGCCGAGGTCGTTGCCGGCGGTAAAATCCTCGCCTTCGCCGCAAAGTGTGATCAGGCGAGTGGCGTCATCTTCAGCGGCACCTGCAATTGCGTCGGCCAGCGCGGCGTACATCGCCACCGTGATTGCATTGCGCCGCTCGGGTCGAGCCAGAGTGATCGCCAGCACGCCGCCGCTCTGCTCGATCCGCACATGTTCGGTCATCGGCTTGTCCTCGCTCTCGAATCGGATGACCTTGGCGGTCGCCCCCGCTATCGGGAGACAAAGCGCGCCAGCCAAGGGGTCATCATGAAATTCTTCGCCGACACTGCCGTCATTTCCGAAATCCGTGAGCTCGCCGACACCGGCCTGCTCGACGGGGTGACGACCAATCCGTCGCTGATCAAGAAGTCGGGCGGCGATTTCATCGAGACCGTGCGCGAGATTGCGACGATCACCACGGGCCCGATCTCGGCCGAGGTCGTCGCGCTGGACCATGACGGAATGATGCGCGAGGCCGAGGTGCTGCGCAAAATTGCCGACAATATCGCGATCAAGGTGCCGCTGACGCCAGCCGGTCTCAAGACGTGCAAGGCGCTGACCAGCGACGGGACGATGGTCAATGTCACGCTGTGCTTCTCGGCGGCGCAGGCGTTGATTGCGGCCAAGGCGGGGGCGAGCTTCATCTCGCCATTTGTCGGGCGGCTCGACGACGTCGGGTTCAACGGCATGGATCTGATCGCCGACATCCGCATGATCTACGACAATTACGACTTTTCGACCGAAATCCTCGTCGCCAGCGTGCGCCACCCGATGCACATCGTCGAGGCGGCGAAGATCGGCGCTGATGTGGCTACCGCGCCGACCAAGATACTGATGCAATTGTTCAATCACCCTCTGACCGATGCCGGCATCGCGTCGTTCATGAAGGATTGGGCAGCAACCGGCCAGGCGATCGGCTAAGGCGCCGTCAAAGCACTGGAAATTAACTTTGGCCGGCGTAAGCTTGGGCCATGGGCAGCGTGATTTATTTCGAAGAGCGGGCGGTAGCGCAGTTGCGCCAGCGGCTCGGCGCGGCGGAGGAAGCCAACCAGGACCTGATCGCTTTCGCGCGCGGCCATTCGGGCGCGACCGCCTCGATCCATGAGGCAGTACTGGCCGCGATGGACGCCGACGGGCTTGACGCACTAATCCATGTCATCACCCAGGAATGGCCGTTGATCCTGGGGCTCGATGCGGTCGCACTGGCACTGGTGGTCGGCAACGGCGGGTTTCGTGCCGATGCCAATGGCGTGCAGTTCGTCGAGCCACAGCTTGTCATTCGGGCGATGGATGCCAGCGATGGGGTGACGATGCGCAACGTCGAGCAGGGGCACCCGCTGTTTGGTCCGGCGTCGACCCTGATCCGCTCCGAAGCGTTGATCCGGATCGATGCAGAACCGCCGCTGCCGACTGGTCTGCTCGTGCTTGGGCAACGCAGCAGCCAATTGCTCGATGGTCGCCACGGGTCCGAATTGATGATGTTCCTCGGGCGCAGCATCGCGGCTATCATGCGGCGGTGGCTGATCGACTAGACCCCTCGGAGCTTCACCCGGCGCAGGCGCTTGCAGTGCGCTGGGCGGGGCATCTCGCGCACGATCGCCGTCGTTCGGTGCACACGGTGCGCGCCTATGTTTCCACCGCGCATCGTTTCATTGCCTTCCTCGGCCGCCACCGTGGCGAGGAAATCGGCCGTTTTGCTCTCCTCAAACTTTCAGCGGCCGACCTGCGCGCCTTTCTCGCCGACCGGCGCGCGAGTGGTCTTGGGGCGTCGTCGTCGGCGCGCGAAATGTCCGCCGTGCGCGGGTTCCTGACGTTTGCGGCGGACGAGCAAGGGGTCACACCGCAGCTTCCCCGTACCCGCGCCCCGCGTCGCCCACGCACCCTGCCACGCCCGGCGAGTCCCGCCGATGCGCTGGGTCTCGCCGAGGACGCTGCCGAGGGGGCCAGCACGCCTTGGGCCGGGCAGCGCGACCTCGCCATCCTGTTGCTGCTGTATGGCTCGGGTTTGCGCGTGTCCGAGGCGCTGTCGCTGACCGGTGCCGCCCTTCCGCTCGGCCAGGCGCTGCGCGTTACCGGCAAGCGCGGCAAGACCCGCGTCGTGCCAATCCTGCCCGCGGTGCGCGAGGCGATCGACGCCTATGTAATTGCTTGTCCATGGCCGATCATCGGGCAATCACATCTGTTCGTGGGCATGCGTGGAGGTTCGCTCAACGCCGACCTCGTCCGCCGAGCGGTGCGCGCCGCGCGAGGGCGGTTGGGGCTTCCTGACAGCCTGACGCCCCACGCGCTTCGCCACAGCTTCGCGACACATCTGCTGGCCCGTGGTGCGGACCTGCGCTCGCTTCAGGAGCTGCTCGGTCATGCCAGCTTGTCGTCGACCCAGATCTACACCGCGGTCGATGCCGCACATCTGCTCGACGTCTATCGCCACGCGCATCCGCGAGCGTGAGCATTATTCGGCGGCCATCTTGAGCAGCTCGATTTCACGTTTCATCCGAGCAATCTCGAGCTCGTAAAGGCGCGAACAGTCGATCCTCGGCGGGCGATGGCCCAATGGCATTGTTACCCGTGCATAGCCAAGCGCCTGCTGGCTGCTGCCGCCCTCGCCGCCGTAGCCCGGCAGGGTATAGTTTGTTCCGCGCGGATCGCGGGTTGATCCCCCCGCCGACATGCCGACATCCATGTAGGCGCCTGACGAATTCATGCTCTGGCGGCAGCGCGCGCCATCGCTGGTCTCGACGACGTCCTCGCCGCCGGGTCCGGTCGGCGCCGGCGGGAGATAAACGCCATCGGCATGTGCCGGGGTGCTAGCCGCGATCAGCAGCGGAACGATCAGCAGGGCGACCTTCAGTCAGGCGGCGGGCGACCAGATGCGAACAAACGCGGGCATAAATGGTCTCCTGGGGTTGAGGCGGGCGCGCAGCGCATACCCGGAACGCATAGGTTTCCCCGGCGGCCAGGGGCTTGATGATGACCAGCAGGCGGCGCGAGCCTTTAGCGCGCACGGTGGCGCGCGCTGGGAATATGGTGACCCGTGGGGCGAGCGCTTCGCTGTCATTGGCCACGGGTATCGCTTCGAACGTCTCGGCGTGGGGATAGGGATTGATCAGCGTCAGATAGAAGATCTTGCCGGGACCGTCGGTCACGCCCGAACGCTGCAGCGGACCGAGTCCGACGGCCAGCAGCGGACCCGACAGGATCGCGGTGGCCAGCAGCGCGCACAGTCCGTTCCTCAGGAACATGTCGCGACCGAGCGCAAGGTGTAATTGCCCGCCGCAAACCCTTCGCAACTGGTCACTCTGCCGTTGATCGTGAACGTGTCGATCAGTCCGGTCAGCGCATGGCTGCTGCTCGATGCGGTATAGGCCTGGCTCGCGCCGCGCGTGGACGTGTAGCGGATTTCGTCGGTGTGGCTGGCCACCCATCCAGACGGGCTGGCGGTCAGTGACGGGGCGGCGAAGGTCATCGTCGGCAGCGATCCGATCGCGACCACGCCCAATATTGCCGCCGTTCCGCCGCTCTGTTCCGAGCCGAGCACCGTGCCGTTGCTGCTGACGGTCATCGATCCGGCCTGGCTGAGGGTGAGGACGCAGCTATTGGTCAGGGTCGCGGCGAAGGTAACGTCGGTCGCGGCATATGCCGGTGAGGTGACCCCCAGAGCGGCGGCAAGGACGGACAATTTGGTCAGACACTTTCGCATCATGATTTTCCCTCGATCGGGCCGCCCTTGAGCGGGAATGGCGTGAGGTTTTCCGCACGTTGACGACCCGCTTGAGGAGCATGGTTAAGCGGCTCCTAAATAACCGAAATGGGAAATGGCTTTTGACAAAAAGTCATTCAAATCGTTCGTCTTTCGGGTCGGTAACGGATACGATTTGCGCGAATTTCGCCGCTGGAGGTTCACTCGTAGTCGGTCATGCGCTTGTTCCTGCGCGGGGCCTCGCATAGGATCGGAGTTGTAATCCAGAGCCAGGCTTCGGGTATCGAGCACAGCGGAACGGACCCTATTGGATAAGCGAGATAATGTTCTGCGCAGACGTGTCCTCGCGGAACGCGCCGGGCGCCGGGCAGAGACGATCGCGGCCTGGTGGCTGCGGCTGCATGGCTGGTCGATTCTTGCAATTCGAGCACGGGTGCGCGGGGGCGAAGTCGATATCGTTGCGCGCCGCGGCCGAATGATCGCCTTTGTCGAGGTCAAGGCGCGCAGCAGTGAAATTGCTGCGGAATTTGCCATCGATCCTTACCGGCTGCGGCGCGTATACATCGCGGCAGGGCAGCTGTTCGAGCGCTACCGGCGACCCGGCGACGACATGCGCGTCGATGCGATCCTGATCGTCCCGCGCCGCTGGCCTCGGCACCTCGTCAATCTGTGGCAAGACTAAGATGGGGGAGCCGCCACAACGAGCGAACAGTGGGGAATGTCGGACCCGCTGCGACGACCTGTGCCTGATGGGCGCCGTTTCTTAAGCGAAGACTAATCAGCCGAATCGGACGGATCGCCACGCTGAAAAACCGAACTTTATCGATCCATCGCGGACGTGATCGCCTCAAATCGCGCGAGCGGCGAGGCGCGCGTCGATCGCGTTCCAGATCATCGCCGGCGTGTCGCTGCCGTTGAACCGGTCGATCGCGACGATGCCGGTCGGGGAGGTTACGTTGATCTCGGTAAGAAATCCGCCGATCACGTCGATCCCGACGAAGATCAGCCCGCGCGCCTTGAGTTCCGGCCCAAGTGCGGCGCAGATTTCGTGCTCGCGTTCGCTGAGTTCGGTCACTTCGGCGGTTCCGCCCGCCGCGAGGTTGGAGCGGAACTCGCCCTTGCCCGGGCGGCGATTGATTGCGCCGGCGACCTCGCCGTCGACCAGCACGATGCGCTTGTCGCCCTCGGCAACGGCAGGCAGGAAGGCCTGCGCGATGAACGGTTCGCGCCACACTTCGCCGAACAGCTCGGCCAGCGCGGCGAGGTTGGTCCCGTCGCGGGCGATGCGGAACACCGCTGCGCCGGCGTTGCCGTGGAGCGGCTTGACGACGATCTCGCCATGCTTGGCGTGGAACTCGCGCAGCTCGGCGATCGAGCGGGTGATCAGCGTCGCGGGCATAAAGCGTGCGAAATCGAGCACGAACAGTTTCTCGGGGGCGTCACGTACCGAGCGCGGGTCGTTGACGACCAATGTCTCGCCCGCGATCCGCTCGAGCAGGTAGGTCGCCGTGATGTAGCCGATGTCGAATGGCGGATCCTGACGCATCAGCACGACATCGATGTCGGAGCCGAGGTCGAGCATCACCGGGTCGCCGGCTTCGAAATGATCTCCCTCCATGCGTTTGACGGTGACCGGCCGGGCGGTCGCGCGCACGCGTCCGTCTTCATAGGACAGGGCGTCCGCGCGATATTCGAACAATTGGTGCCCGCGCGCCTGCGCAGAGAGCATCAGGGCAAAGGTCGAATCCCCGGCGATGCCGATCGATTCGAGCGGATCCATCTGGACGGCGACACGCAAGGACATGGGCGTTCGCCTAGGCGAGCGCATCGCCGGCGACAAGCTCGAGCGCCCGGGCATAGGCACGCTTGCGCGGGATCGACAGCGCGGCTGCGACCTCGGCTGCCGCGCGCGAAGGTGACAGGCGGGAGAGGGCAACGCGAAGTGCCGAGTCGAGCTCGTCTTCGCTGGCCGCAACGCGATCGGGCGGAGGGCCGACAACGATCACGATCTCGCCGCGGGGCAGGGCTTGAGCGTAGCGCGCAGCAAGCTCGGGAAGGGTCCCGGTGACGCACTCTTCGTGCAATTTGCTGATCTCGCGTGCCACCGCGGCGTCGCGCTCGCCAAGCCCTTGCGCCAGCGCAGCAAGCGCTTCGCCGAGCCGCGGGCCGCTTTCATAGAAGACAAGGCTGGCGCGAACGCCCACCACTTCCGCAATCGCCTCGCCACGCGCTTTCGCCTTGGGCGGCAGGAACCCCATGAACAGGAAGCGGTCGGTCGGAAGCCCTGCCAGCGTCAGCGCCGCGACCGCTGCGCACGGGCCCGGCACGGTGTAAATCGCGACTCCCGCCGCGCGTGCCGCGCGCACCAGCTTGTAGCCGGGGTCAGAGATCAGCGGCGTCCCCGCATCGCTGATCAGCGCGATCGCCGTGCTGCCGAGCTCGGCGACGATCCGCTCGCGCAGGCTCGCGTCGCTATGGTCGTGATAGGCGCTCATCGGCGCGGTGGCACCGACATGGGCAAGAAGCTTGGCGCTGACCCTTTTGTCCTCGGCAAGGATTCGGCCGACCCCGCGCAACGTCGCCGCGGCACGCACCGACAGATCGCCCAAGTTGCCGATTGGCGTGGCGACGATATAGAGGCCGGGGGCGAGCGGGGGTTCGTTCATCGTGAAGGCCGAGACATGACATTATTGCCCCACCAGCCGCAAGCCCGCCGTCAGTTCATCGGCGCGGCGCTGCTCGCACTCGCGCTAGCCGGTTGCCAAACCGGCGGGGGGCGTCCGATCATTCGTCCGATCGACGTTCCGCCGCCGGTCGTCGGCGGAGTCGTCCCGAACGAGTCTCGCAACCGAGTCGCGGTGATCGTCCCGCTAACCGGGACTGACGGCGAGGTCGGCCAGTCGATCGCCAACGCCGCCAATTTGGCGCTGATCGACAGTGGCGACCGCACGCTTCGCCTCAGCGTGTACAACAGCGCCGGGCCAGGCGGCGCCGCTGCTGCGGCCCAGAAGGCAATCGTCGAGGGCAATGGCCTGATCCTTGGCCCGCTGCTTGCCGAGGAGGTTCGCGCCGCCGTTCCGGTCGCGCGCGGCGCCAACGTTCCGCTGGTCGCCTTTTCCAACGATGAAGGGGTCGCGGGCAACGGAGCCTATATCCTGGGTTTCACGCCCAATCAGTCAATCGACCGGGTCGTCGGCCTCGCCCGCCAGCGCGGTTTGGCGCGCTTTGCCGCGCTCGTCCCGACGGGTCTTTACGGGGAGCGTGCAGCGCAAGCGATGCTCGCCGCGGTGCGCGATGCCGGCGGTCGAATGGTCGCAATGGAGACCTATAACCGCAATTCCGCTGCGCTGCGCACGGCGGCGGCCGCGCTACGGGCAAAAGGGGTCAATGACGCCGTGCTGATCGCCGATGCCGGCCGCATCGCCGCGCTGGCCGCGCCGGGATTGAAGAGCGGGTCGCAACTGCTTGGCACCGAATTATGGGCGAACGACAAGGCGCTTGGGGTGACGCCGGCCCTGCGCGGTGCATGGTATGCCGCCGCACCCGAAGGGCGCTTCGGCCAGCTCGCGACTCGGTACAAGGCACGCTATGGCAAGGCACCGTTCCGGATCGCCAGCCTGGGTTATGACGCCGTCCTGCTGGCCGTCCGCAGCAGCCGCGACTGGCGCGTCGGTACTCGCTTCCCGATGGGCTCGCTGCGCGACCGCGAAGGGTTCGCCGGGGTCGACGGGATCTTCCGCTTCGACCGTCGCGGCGTGGCGCAGCGCGCGCTGGAAGTTCGGCAGGTGACGGCAAGCGGGACGAGCATCATCTCACCCGCCGCAAAGGCTTTTGCCAACTGAATTTATTGCACTTCCGCTGCGCAGCAAAAAGAGTCATTCTCCCGTCATCTCTTGTACGGGAGAAGCAGGATGTTGGCATTGAGCTTGGCGCTGTTGCTGGCGGGCGGAAACGATGATTCGGCGCGCGCGCATTTCACCGGATGCCTGAAGACCGCGTATGAAAAAGCGGGCGAACAAAAGATCGCGCCCGATGGCTACGCGGCGTTCGCGCGACAGGCGTGCGCGGCGGAGGTTGCGGGGTTTCGCTCGTCGGTAATAAGCTATGACGTGAAGGCTGGCTGGACTCGTAAGAAGGCCGAGCCGGACGCCGACTCGCAAGTCGGTGATTATCTTGCCGACTGGAGTGACCGCTTCCGCGACAAGGGCAGCATCACCGCGTCGAAATAGTCAGGCGGCGATCTCGGCGAGGATCGCGTCAAGCAGCAGACGGCCGGCTTCGGTGGTGGCGATGCGCGTGCCGTATCGCGCGATGAGACCGTGCGATACGAGGCGGTCGACCGCGGCATCGTCGACTAGCCGATCGATCCCGATCCACCGGGCAAGTGCGCCGGGGTCGATCCCTTCGGCGAGCCTCAATCCCATGACGAGCGCTTCTTTCGCCGCCTCGCCGGGGGAAAGCTGCTCCTCCTCGCCAAGTCCGTGCCCATTACGGGCCATCGCCGACAGATAGTTTTCGGGTTTCTTGTGCCGGACGGTACGCATGCCGGTGCGGCGGCCGTGTGCGCCGGGGCCGACACCTGAATAATCGCAGTAGCGCCAGTAGGTGAGGTTGTGGCGGCTCTCGGCGCCGGGCCGGGCATGATTGCTGATTTCGTAGGCGGGGAGGCCGGCAGCGGCGGTGCGGGCCTGGGTATGCTCGAACAATCGCGCAGCCATTTCGGCGTCGAGCGGGTCGAACTCGCGGCGGGCGACCATCGAGGCGAAGCGCGTGCCGGGCTCAATCGTCAGTTCGTAGAGCGAGAGATGCTCGGTGCCGAGCGAAAGAGCGCGGTCGAGTGTTGCGGCCCAGCCCGCCTCGTCGTCGCCGGGCAGGGCGTAGATGAGGTCGAAGCTCACTCGGTCGACCGCAGACTGCGCGGCTTCAAGCGCGCGAAGGCCTTCGCTGGCCGAATGCGCGCGGCCGAGGAAGGCGAGGTTCTGATCGTCGAAACTCTGCAGGCCGAGGCTGATGCGGTTGACCCCGGCGCTCGCCAGATCAGCGAAGCGCGCGGCTTCGGCGCTGTTGGGGTTGGCCTCGAGCGTGATCTCGATATCGTCCGCCACTGGCCAATGGCGAGTGGCCGCGTCGATCAACGCGGCAACGGTCGCCGGATCCATCAGCGACGGCGTGCCCCCGCCGAAGAAGATCGAGCTGAGCTTCCGACCAGGGAGCAGCGCCGCCTCATGGGCGAGGTCGGCGAGCAATGCCTCGCACCACCCTGCCTGGTCGACCGACTCGCGGACGTGGCTGTTGAAGTCGCAATAGGGGCATTTGGAAACGCAGAACGGCCAATGCACATAAAGTGCGAGCGGCGCGTCGAAGTCTTTCTTAACCAGTGGGTCTGCAAATAGGGTAGCCATGCTGGCGAGGGCCCTTAACTTGCTTCTGCTCGTCGCGCCATGCGCGACCGCGGCGGCCGTGACGCCAGCGCTGCCGAGCCCCAATTGGCCTGCCCCGGCCGTGCGCGATGATGGCATGCTGAGCGTCACCACCTTGCGACTTCACAATCAGGCTCGCATGGCGTTCGGGGTCGCGCCAATGCGGTGGAGTGGAGCGCTGGCCGAGGCGGCGACCGCCTATGCCGGGCGAATGGCCGCGACCGGGATTTACGACCATGACGCAACCCCGGGCAGGCGCAAGCTGATGGGCGAGAATATCTGGCGCGGCGCGCGGGGTGTCTTTGCCTATGAAGTGATCGTCGGCGTGATGATCGACGAGGGCCGGCTGTTTCACGGCGGCGTGTTTCCCGACGTCAGCACGACTGGCCAATGGCATGATGTCGCGCACTACACCCAGATTGTGTGGCCGGCGACGAGCGAAGTCGGCTGCGGAATGGCGTCCAACGCGACGACCGACTATTTCGTGTGCCGCTATGCACCGACCGGCAACAAGGACGGGATCTTGCTCGCCCCGGCGCCGCGCCTAGCCGAGCGCGGCCACTAGCTTGGCGAAGGCGTCGGCGCGGTGGCTGATGCGGTGCTTTTCGGCCGCGTCGATTTCGGCGAAGGTGTCGGTCATGCCGACCTTCACGAACATCGGGTCATAACCGAACCCCTTGTCGCCGCGCGGGGGCCAGGCGAGGGTGCCGTCGCAGCGGCCTTCGAAGCTCTCGATCGCGCCATCGGGCCAGGCGAGCGACAGGACGCAGACGAAGTGCGCGTCGCGGCCGGCGTCGGGACCTGCCAATTCCACCTCGCGCCAGACGCGTTCCATCGCCCGGCCGAAGTCGCGGCCGCCGTCCTCGTCTTCGGCCCAGCGAGCGGAGTAGATGCCGGGGTTGCCGTGGAGCGCATCGACCGACAGGCCGCTGTCATCTGCCAGCGCGGGGAGACCGGACAGGTCGGCCGACTGGCGCGCCTTCAATTCGGCATTGTCGACGAAGCTGTTGCCGGTTTCCTCGGGCTCGGGAAGATCAAGCTCTTCGGCGCCGACGCACTCGATGCCGAGCGGGGCGAGCAGGGCCCGGATCTCGCGCAGTTTGCCTGGGTTGTGCGTGGCGATGACGAGCTTGGTCGGCTTCCTCACCGGCCGACCGCTTTCAACTGTCCGGCGAAGATGTCGGCGCAACCGATGCGGGCGAGGCGGAGGAGGCGGAGGAGTTGCTCCTCGTCGAAGGTCGCGCCCTCGGCGGAGATCTGCGCCTCGACGATCGCGCCGTCGCCAGTGAGGACGAAATTGCCGTCGGAGCCAGCTGATGAGTCCTCGATATAGTCGAGATCGAGGACGGGAGTGCCGTCGTGGATACCGCAGCTGACCGCCGCGACCTGGGTGCGGATTGGGTCGTTTGCGAGCTTGAGCGTGTTGACGGCGAGGCGCAGCGCGACCCACGCGCCCGAGATCGAGGCGGTGCGGGTGCCGCCGTCGGCCTGGATGACGTCGCAGTCGATCAGGATCTGTCTCTCGCCGAGTGCGGTCATGTCGACCACGGCGCGCAAAGATCGGCCGATGAGGCGCTGGATTTCCTGGGTACGGCCCGATTGCTTGCCCTTGGCTGCCTCACGCTGACCCCTGGTGTGGGTAGCGCGAGGGAGCATGCCGTACTCGGCGGTGACCCAGCCTTGACCCTTGCCGCGCAGGAAGGGGGGGACTTTCTCCTCGACGCTGGCGGTGACGAGGACGCGGGTGTCGCCGAAGCTGACGAGGCAGGAACCTTCGGCATGTTTGGTGAAGCCGGGTTCGAAGCTGAGCGAACGCATCTGGTCGGGGGCGCGGCCGGATGGGCGCATCGGTGATCTCCTTGGAATTGGCCCGCTCCCTAGACCGGGGGCCCGGGCAATCCTAGATGCCTGGAGCATGGACGAGGCAATCGGCGATCTTTCTTCCCGGATGCGGGACATCTTCCGGCTGGTGGTCGAGGCGTATATTGAGCGCGGAGTTCCGGTGGGATCGAAGATGCTTGCGGGCAGCGTAAGCCTCTCGCCGGCGTCGATCCGCGGGGTGATGCAGGAGCTCGAGGAGCGCGGGCTGCTGACCCACCCGCATACCTCGGCGGGGCGGATCCCGACCGAGAGTGGACTGCGGCTATTCGTCGACGGGATCATGCAGACGTCGGTGCCGGGCAGGATGGAGCGGTCGGCGATCGAGGCGCAGCTGCGCGACCGGCCGATCGAACAGGCGCTCGATGCGGCGACGAGCATGTTGTCGGGGCTGTCGGCCTGCGCCGGGGTGATCCTTGCGCCCAAGCAGGAGCAACGGCTGCGGCAGCTATCGTTCGTACAGCTGGACTCGGGCAGGGCACTTGCCGTGCTGGTGGCGATGGACGGCAGCGTCGAGAACCGTGTCGTGCCGCTCAGCGCCGGGACGAACGCGAGCCAGCTGATCGAGGTCGGCAATTTCGTGTCGGCGAGGCTGTCGGGGCTGACACTGGGGGAGGCGGTCGCCCGGCTGAGAGCCGAAGTCGCAGAGCAGCGCCAGGCGCTCGATGCCGCCGCGGCCGAGCTCGTCGCCTCGGGGCTGGCGGCGTGGTCGGTCGACCTTGACCAGCGGCCGGTGCTGATCGTCCGGGGGCAGGCCAATCTGATCGATGCGGGGATGGCGGCCGATCTCGATCGGGTACGCAAGCTGCTCGAGGAGCTGGAAGATCGTCAGGAAATCGCCCGTGTCCTCGAAGGTGCGCGCCAGGCCGAGGGGGTACGGATCTTCATCGGATCTGAAAACCGGATGTTCGCGCTCAGCGGCTCGTCGGTGATCGCCGCGCCATGGCGGGGGAGCGAAGGGCAGGTGGTGGGCGTTGTGGGGGTCATCGGCCCGACGCGGTTGAACTATGCGCGGGTGGTCCCCATGGTGGATTTCACGGCCCAGGCCCTAACGAGATTGATGGAACGATGATCGACGAATTTCCTGTTGAAGACACTGACGAACTGACCGCGGATAGCAGCGAGAACCCCGATTCGGGCCGGATTGCCGAGCTTGAGGCGCAGATAGAGGAAGCCAATGCGGCCAAGCTCTATGCCGCCGCCGAAGCGCAGAATGTGCGCCGCCGGCTCGAGGCGGAGAAAGTCCAGGCATCGACCTATGCGGTCACCGGCTTTGCTCGCGACATGTTAAGCGTGAAGGACAATCTCGACCGGGCGCTGGCGGCGGTGACCGACGAGCTTCGCGCCGATGCCACCGCGGCCAATTTCCTCGCCGGGATCGAAGCGACGGCGCGCGAGCTCGACGCGATCTTTGCCCGCAACAACGTCACTCGGGTTGAGGCGAGAGGTCTGCCGCTCGATCCGAACCGTCACCAGGCGATGATCGAGGTGCCGCACGAGAGCGAGCCGGGGACGATCGTCGAGGAGATGCAGCCTGGGTATATGCTGAAGGATCGGCTGTTGCGGCCGGCATTGGTGACTGTTGCCAAGGCTCCATAGTCGCGGTTGCGGATGACGGTGGCGAAGGCTTCGTAGTGAGCTGAAATTCTTGCTTTACCGAACGCGGCCGCCGCGTCATTGTCATGCTCCCAACCAAGGGAGATAGTGAAATGCGCTCGGTCATCATCGCTTTCGTCGCGCTCGGCGTCCTCGCCACCCCGGCGGTCGGCGCCCCGTGCCGCGAAAAGGGCAAGTTCGTGAAATGTGTGACGGTCAAAAAGGTCGTGGTCCGCTGCCGCGCCAACGGCAAGTTCGCCAAGTGCGGGACCCCGGGGGCCAAGCCGGTCTGAGCTGAGCGACAATCGCAAAGGAGGGGCGGGTCCGCGAGGGCTCGCCCTTTTTCGTCGCTGTGCGCGCGGCGGGGTGACAGGGGGGGCGGATGCCGAAGATGATCAGGAAGGGCGACCTGCCAACGAAGGTCTGCGCGGGGTGCGGGCTGGCGTTTGCGTGGCGCAAGAAGTGGGCGCGCGACTGGGAGGCAGTGAAGTATTGTTCGGACCGGTGCCGAGGGGAGAAGGGTGGAGCGAAGACGCGGTAGTTTCGACCATTTCGCTCGCGCTTGCAGTGGGCTAGGGTTGCGTCGGAGGGTGCGTTGATGGAGTCGGAGGGGGGAGCCTCGAACCACGCGCTGATCGCGGCGATCGCGGTCAGTCCGATCGCGTCGGTGATCAGCAACCCGCGCCTACCGCAGAACCCGATCATCGCGGTCAACGCCGCCTTTTGCGAACTGACCGGTTATGACGAGGAAGAAATCCTCGGGCGCAACTGCCGGTTCCTGGCCGGGCCCGACACCGAGCCGTGGCTGACCGAGCGGATCAGTGATGGCATCCGGCGGCGGCGGCCGGTGCTAGTCGAGATCCTCAATTACAAGCGCGACGGCGAGCCGTTCCGCAATGCGGTGCTGGTCGCGCCCGTGTTCGACGAGGCGGGCGAGCTCGAATATTTCATGGGTTCGCAGGTCGAGCTCGACCCCGAGGCGGTCGGGCCGTCGTCCAACCGCCACCATCAAGCAGTCGAGCTGGTGCGCAGCCTGTCGCCGCGCCAGGAGCAGGTGCTGCGCGAGATCGCCAACGGTTTCCGCAGCAAACAGATCGCGCACCGGCTGTCGCTCAGCGAGAAGACCGTCAAGATGCATCGCGCATTGCTGCTCGAGAAGATGCACACGTCGAACATCGCCGACGCGATCCGCATCGCGGTCGAGGCGCGGCTATAGCCACCGCCGCACCAGCTACGGCCTAAAAGCCGTATGGGTTCGCCCGAGTGATGGGTTCAGAACATTGCGGTCGCACGGGGGTGGGGGCTTGACGCCCTGTTCTCCTCCTCCTCGCCACCGTGCGGCAACCGAGCCGATGCTGTTGCCTTCAAGCCGTTTCCTTCCGGCCGATCGCAGCCTTTCGGCGATGATCGAGCGGCGCATGTCGCGTTCGCCAGCAAGGAAGACAATATGCAGGAACTTACCGCCGACCAGTTTTCGCTGGTCTACAACGCCTTCTCCTTCACCCTGGCGACGATGGCCGCCGCGACGCTGTTCCTGTGGATCAGCCGATCGCAGGTCAGCAGTGCCTACAAGACCGCGATCACCATTTCGGGGCTCGTCACGGCAATTGCCGCCTACCATTATTTCCGCATCTTCGAGAGCTGGAACGCGGCATATACGGTCAAGGCCGGGATCGTGACGGTCACCGGGGTCGGGTTCGTTGACGCCTATCGCTATGTCGACTGGCTGCTGACGGTACCGTTGCTGCTGATCGAGCTGGTGCTGGTCATGCGCCTGACCGCGGATGAAACGATATCGCGTTCGTTGAAGCTCGGCTTTGCTGCCGCGCTGATGATCGTGCTCGGCTATCCGGGCGAAATTGCCACCAACAACGCGACGCGTGCGCTGTGGGGGACACTGTCGGCGATTCCGTTCACCTACATCATGTGGTCGCTGTTCGCGGGTCTCGGCAAGTCGATCGACAGCCAGCCCGCGAACGTCCGTGGTCTCGTCAAGCAGGCGCGGTTGCTGACCTTCGCGTCGTGGGGCTTCTACCCGATCGTTTACATGATCCCCTACACCTCGCTGTCGGGAGCATCGACCGAGGTCGCGGTGCAGCTGGGCTACACACTGGCCGACATCATCGCCAAGGCGGGGGTGGGCATCCTCATCTACAACATTGCGGTGCGCAAGTCGGCGGACGAAGCCGACGGACTTGTGACGCCTTACAAGGCATGATCCCCAGCCCGGATCTTGCCCTGATCCGGGAAGATGGAGCGCCGGCCGTGGGGGAAAGCCCTTCGGCCGGCGTTGGCGTGCGTCGGGCGGGGGAGGCGCGGATGGGGGCGCTTCACCTGGCGGCGACGGGGGCGATGCTCGCCGCTGCTGCGGGCGGCGTGGACTTGGGCAGCGGCGCGGCGACGATGTGGTGCTGCGCGGCGATCCTGCTGCTCGGATTGCCGCATGGTGCGCTCGACCTGGTGACCCTGCTCGGAGCGCGGTCCAGAAGTCGTGCGATTGCGTCTTATCTCGCGCTCGCCGGGGCGATGGCGGCCTTGTGGTGGCTGATGCCGGGCGCGGCGCTGTTGCTGTTTTTCGCGGTCGCGATCGGGCATTTCGGCGAGGATTGGCCGGGTCCGGGATTGATTGCCCATGGCGGCGCGCTGGCGCTGCTCGCCGCGCCGCTGCTGTTTCATCGCAGCGAGATCGACGCGCTGTTCGCGATCATTGCCGGGCCGAAATCGATCCCGCCGCTGGCCAATGCGCTGGTGCTGGTCGCACCGGTGGCGATCGCTGCGGGGCTGACGGCATGCGCACTGCTGTGGGCCAGCGAACGGCGCATGCTGGCAGCGTCAAGCGCGGTGGCGATTGCGGGGATGGTGGTTCTGCCGCCGCTCGCCGGGTTCGCGCTGGCGTTCGGATTGTTTCACTCGCCGCGCCAGTTCGCGCGCGGGCTGGCAGAGTTGGGCGGGCGGGCGTGGCGCGGGCCGGTAGTGGCGGCGAGCGGGGCGTCGCTGTTACTGGTGGCGGTCATCGCCTGGCTCGGGGCGCCGGTACTGTTGGCGCCGCTGCTGTCGATGCCGCGTCTGTCGATGGGCGTGCTGCGCGGGACGTTCGTGGTGCTGTCAGTGCTGACGGTGCCGCACATGCTGATGCCGCTGATCCTGCGCTGGTCTGCGTAGTCGGCTTTTGCGGGAATGACGGGGTGATTCCCCTCTCCCCTTGCGAGAGAGGGAAGGAGCCGCGTCAGCGGCGGGAGGGTGAGGGGTCGAGGTGCACGCCAGGCGCGGCCCACATGTCACGACTTTCCGCACCCTGAACATCGGAAGGAAGAACGACCCCGGCACGAGACCAGCCCGTTGGTGCACACCGCCCCCTAACTTTCGCCGCTGCGCGGCTCTTCCCTCTCCCGCTGACGGGAGAGGGCTGGGACGCGACCGAAGATGTTCATGGTTCGGGCCTTTGCAAGATCTGAAGGGAAGGGCATGACGGTTTAGGTGGGATGCCAGTGGCGGGGAGCAAGCGGGGTTGCTAGCACCGCGCGATGCAGACCCCCGCCGACCTCATCATCGATACCCCGTTCGATTCGGCCCTCTCCGAGCGCTATCTCGTTTATGCCCTCTCGACGATCACGGCGCGGTCGCTGCCCGATGTTCGCGATGGGCTGAAACCGGTGCATCGCCGCCTGCTGTGGGCGATGCGGTTGCTCAAGCTCGATCCCGCCTCCGCTTACAAGAAATGCGCTCGCGTTGTCGGCGACGTGATCGGCAAATATCACCCGCATGGCGACCAGTCGGTTTATGACGCGATGGTGCGATTGGCGCAGGATTTCGCGCTGCGCTATCCGTTGGTCGACGGGCAGGGCAATTTCGGCAATATCGACGGGGATAATGCCGCCGCCTATCGCTATACTGAGGCGCGGCTGACGGGGATTGCGCAGGCGCTGATGGCCGGGCTCGACGAGGGCACGGTCGACTTCAAGCCGACCTACAACGGCGAGGAAGAAGAGCCCGAGGTCATGCCCGGGCTGTTCCCCAATCTGCTCGCCAACGGATCGAGCGGGATTGCGGTGGGGATGGCGACCTCGATCCCGCCGCACAATGTCGCCGAGTTGATCGAGGCGGCGATCCACCTAGTCGACAATCCGCTGGCCGAGGATGGGGCGCTGATGGACTTTGTTCGCGGGCCGGACTTTCCGACCGGCGGGGTGCTGGTCGACGGGCCGGGGTCGATCGCGCAGGCTTATGCGACGGGGCGGGGGTCGTTTCGATTGCGCGCGCGGATCGAGACGGTGCGCGAGAAGGGTGGGGGGTGGCATCTGATCGTCCACGAGATCCCATACGGGGTTCAGAAGGGGCGGCTGATCGAGGTCATTGCCGGGCTGATCGGGGACAAGAAGCTTCCCATATTGGCCGATGTTCGGGACGAGAGTGCGGAGACGTTGCGCGTGGTGCTGGAGCCGAGGTCGCGGACGGTCGATCCGGACCTGTTGCTCGAGAGCCTGTACCGGATGAGCGAGTTGGAGGTGCGGTTCCCGCTCAATCTCAACGTGCTCGACAAGAACCGGACGCCCGGCGTGATGAGCCTGAAGCAGGCGCTGACTGCGTGGCTGGCGCACCAGATCGAGGTGATGATTCGACGTGCAACTGTCCGGATAGCGAAGATCGACGATCGGCTCGAGCTGCTCGAGGGGTTTCTGGTGGCGTTCCTCAATCTCGACCGGGTGATCGAGATCATCCGCACCGAGGACGAGCCCAAGCCGGTGATGGTGGCGGAGTTCGGGCTGAGCGACAGACAGGCGGAGGCAGTTCTCGACATGCGGCTGCGGCGGCTCAGGCGGCTCGAGGAGATGGAGATCCGCAAGGAGCGCGACGCGCTGGTCAAGGAGCGCGAGGGGCTGGCGGGGCTGATCGAGAGTCCGCTCAAGCAGAGGAATAAGCTGAAGCGCGACCTAGGGCAGGTGAAGGACAAGTTTGGCGATGCGCGACGGACATTGATCCAGGAGGTCGCGGTGGGCGGGGCCAAAGTGCTCGACTGGTCGGCGATGATCGAGAAGGAGCCGATCACGGTGATGCTGTCGCAGCGCGGCTGGGTGCGAGCGATGAAGGGGCATGTGCCGCTGGCCGAGCTGGGCGAACAGAAATGGCGCGAGGGCGACGGGCCGCGCTTCGCCTTCCACGCACAGACGACCGACAAGCTGTTACTGCTCGGCGAGAATGGGCGCGCCTATACGCTGGGCGGGGACAAGTTGCCGGGGGGACGCGGGTTCGGCGAGCCGGTGCGGCTGACGATCGATTTGCCCGCCGAGGTCGAGATATTGGCGTTCGCGGTGGTGCGGGCGGGGATGAAATTGCTCGTGGCGTCGTCGGACGGACGCGGGTTCGTGACGAGCGGCGAGGCGGTGATGGCCGAGACGCGGAAGGGGAAGCAGCTGGTGAACCTCAGGCCAGGGGCGAAGGTCGCGGTACTGCGCGTGGTGCCCGATGGCGCCGACGCGGTGGTGGTGGTCGGGGAGAACCGCAAGATGCTGGTATTCCCGCTCGCCGAGCTGCCCGAGATGGGGCGCGGGTCAGGCGTGCAGCTGCAGCGCTATCGCGACGGCGGGCTGTCGGACGTGCTCGCGGTGAAGATGGGGGAGGGCTTGAGCTGGCCGCAGGGCGGCGGCAGCGGGCGCGTGCGGACAGAGGGCGATCTAACGGCGTGGCGCGCGGTGCGGGGCGCGGGGGGACGGATGGCGCCAATCGGGTTTCCCCGGAGCGGGAAGTTCGAGGGGTGAAGGCTGGTGGTGAGTTGTGGTTCGTGCGGTTAAGCCTAGCGTAACAGACCAGACGGCATTCGACATGGGTGCGCGGATGCGTGCTGATAAATGCATGGCAGTGGGGGAGACTGATATGAAAATGAAAATTGGCCTTTTGGCAGTCGCTGCGTTGCTGGCGAGCGGTGCGGCGACGCCTGCCGGAGCGCATGCAATCAAGACCAAGGGAGCAGGCGTGGTTGATTGCGTGCCAAGCGCGCCGGTGCCGGATACCGCCGTCGTTGCGGCTGAGCCGAGTGCGATCAAGACCAAGGGTGCGGGTGCGAATGACCGTCTCGGCGACGTGAAGCCGGACACTCATCGGCCACCGCCGTGCTGCGACAATGCCCGCGCTCCGGCGGCGGGATCGACTGAGTCTGGCTCGAAAACAAAACCGCGCGCCGGGACTGTCGCCCTTCCGAATGTCTGGGTTCTCCCCGTATGCCATGCCTAGATCAGCTCGGGATGCCGCTATCTGAAAGGAGAAGGGTTCCTGGTCGTAACCGTCGCCCGCGTGATTACCTTGCAGCGAGCGGGGTGGGTCGGGAATCCCTGATAACGGACGCCGGGTGAGTGGCGGCCGGATTGCCGAACCCGCAAGGTCAGGCGGTGCCAGTCCCCGAGCGAGATGCCCAATATTCGAAAGCGGCGTCGGCCTCGAGCGGCTTGGCGTAATAATATCCCTGGCCGTTTGCGCAGCCGAGGGCGGCGAGGGTGGTCGCGAGCTCGACCGTCTCGATGCCCTCAGCGGTGGTCGACATGCCGAGCGCCTCGGCAAGGCTGAGCACGGCGCGGACGATGGCTATGCTGTCGCTATCTCGCATCATGCCGGTGACGAAGCTGCGGTCGATCTTGAGCACGTCAATCGGGAGCCGCTGGAGGTAGGCGAGGCTGGAATATCCAGTGCCGAAGTCGTCCATCGCGACGGTGGTGTCGAGTGCTTTCAGGGCATCGAACACCCGGATGGCGCGGCCCGGGTCTTGGACGATCGAGCTTTCGGTGAGTTCCAGGATAAAGCGGCTGCCGGTGAGGCCGCTCGAGCGCAGTGCACTGGACACGACGTTGGCGATGTCGTCGCGGGCGACCTGGATCGCCGACAGGTTGACCGAGACCGTGAACGGGAGGGCGCGCGCGGCGGTAGCATCCCAGCCGGCGAGCGTGTGCGCGGCCTTGTCCATCGCCCAGCGGCCGAGGGCGAGGATCAGTCCGCTCTCCTCCGCGACCGGAATGAACTCGGTCGGAGAGATTTCGCCGCGGTCGGCGTGGGTCCAGCGAGCAAGCGCCTCGAAGCCAGACACGCGGCCTGATTTGAGGTCGATCATCGGCTGGTAAAACAGCTTTATCTCGTCCTTTTCGAGCGCGCGGCGAAGCTCGGTCTCAATCGAGAAGCGGCGCCGCGCGGCGCTCGCCTCGCTCGGCTCGTAAATTTGCGGGCGGCCGCTGTGCTTGGCCTGCTTGACCGCGAACTGGGCGTTTCGAAACAGCTCCTCGCTGTCGTCACCGGTATGCATGAGCGCGACGCCGATGGCGCACTCCACCTTGATCTCGAGCTCGGACAGGCGGAACGGCTGGGTCAGCACTTGTTGAATGCGGTCGGCGGCGGCGCGTGCATCGTCGCGGCCGCGGCGGATACCGACAAGGATACCAAATTCGTTGCCGCCGGTGCGTGCGAGCACGTCGCCGGAGCGCAGTGTCGACATCAGGCGGCGGGCAAAAGTAATCAGCAATTCGTCGCCTGCGAGGCTGCCCATGCTTTCGTTGATGCGGCTGAAGCGCAGCAGGTCGACGACGAGCACGGCATGTTCGGCGGCACCGGGAAAATCGCGCGATGAGGGGGTGCCGATCTTCTCGATCGTCTCGGTAAAGCCGAGGCGGTTGGGCAGGCCCGTCAAACTGTCACGGAGCATTTCGGCGCGCAGCGACTGCTCGGCACGAAACTCGACGGTACGATCGACGAGGCTGACAAGGCACCGGCGTTCGCCGGTTTCGGGGTCGCCGGGGAGAGGAGCAAGCTTCATCCTGAAATGGCGCGCACCCACCCCGTCGCCGTCGCGAAACTCGAGTTCGTCGATGGCCTTGTCGCCGCCATCGAAATAGTCGCGCAACAGGGTCGCGATCTGACCGTCGCGCAGCATGGGCAGGTCGGCGGGGTCGAAGTGATCGGTGTTTGAGGCGCGAATAGCGTCCTCGAGCCGCCGGTTCCAGGCGACGAGACGGAGCGGGTCACCAGCGTCGCGCGCGACGACGGCGGCGGCGATCGGGAGGGCGTCGAGGAGCGAGCGATCGGTGGGCGAAACGCATGCGGAAACGCCATCCGGCGCAACCGCGTCGAACGCTCCGGCTGGTACCGGACTGCGAGGAGCAGATGCCTGCATCGCCAAGGGCTTAGCCGCGACCGGTTAATCTTCCGTTGCGTCAGGCCACGGATGCTGTTCGATTTTGCGGGATGTGGGCTTCGTCAGGCAAGTGCGAATTCCCGGCTGGGCGCGGGCACCGATCGACACACGATACCGGCGATGAACGCCTGTGTGCAGCGCGACCAGTCATAATGGGCGGCTTCATCGCGACAGGCGGAGCGATCGGCGGCGAGCGCGCGTTCGATGGCGCGTCCGAGGTCTTCATCGAGCGCGCCGATCGGGCGGGTCCCGCCATTGGTGCCGCAGCCCGATGCGCCGACAATGTCGAGCGGACCGGGGACGGGATAAGCGGCGATGGGAAGCCCACTCGCCAGCGCTTCGATGTTGACGAGGCCGAAGGTGTCGGTGCGGCTGGGGAAAACGAACACGTCGGCGGCGGCATAGGCGGCGGCGAGCTCGGCACCGTGTAGCGCGCCGAGGAAGGTCACGGCGGGATAGGCCTTGCGCAGGGCGTCAAGCGCGGGGCCGCCGCCGACGACGACTTTTGATCCGGGGACGCTGGTGTCGAGGAAGGCGGCGAGGTTCTTCTCGACCGCGACGCGGCCGACGCTGAGCTGGATTGGCCAGGCGAGGCCGCGCATTGCGGGGTGGGGGGCGACGGTCGGGGTGAAGGCGGCGAGGTCGGTGCCGAGTGGCCAACGGTGGACATTGGCGAAGCCGCGACCGCGAAGCTCGTGCGCCAATGTGTCGGTGACCACAAAGGTGCGTTCGGCGGCGTTGTGGAAGCGGCGGATAATCGGCCAGAACAGGCCGGCGGGGAGGCCGGTTCGGACCGCGACATAGTCGGGGAACCGGGTGTGGAAAGAGCTGGTGAAGGGCAGACCGTGCGCCTTGCACCAGCCGCGCGCAGACCAGCCGAGCGGGCCTTCGGTCGCGATATGGACCGCATCGGGGGCGAAGCGGTGCAGCAGTCGGCGGACACGCGGACGGGGCCACAGCGCGAGGCGAATCTCGGGGTAGCTCGGGCAAGGGATGGTGCGGAAGCTGTCGAGGGTGATGGTCATCACCTCATGGCCGATTGCGCGCAACTGCTCGACGGTCGCCGTGAGCGCGCGGACGACGCCGTTGACCTGCGGGTGCCAGGCGTCGCTGACAATCGCGATCCTCATGCGGGCACCGCCGTGCGCTCGAGGCGGTTCACGGAATTTTCGGCGCGGACCCTGGCGGCCCAGTCGATGATCTCCATCGTCCCGTCGCATGTTCGACCAGCGCAGTGCAGCTTTCGACCCAATCGCCGTCATTATAATAAGTGACATCGCCGATCTGACGAATTTCGGCCGAGTGGATGTGGCCGCAGACGACCCCGTCGGCACCGCGCTCAGCGGCGGCGCGGGCGACCGCTTCCTCGAAGCTCGAGATGAACGCGACCGCGTTCTTGACCTTCTTCTTGAGGTGCGCGGCGAGCGACCAGTAGGGCAATTTGAACCAACGGCGCACGGCGTTGACGGTACGATTGAACTTGAGAAGTGCCGTGTAGGCATGGTCGCCAAGGAAGGCGAGCCACTTGGCGTAGATCACGACTCCGTCGAACTCGTCGCCATGGACGATCAGCAGCGTGCGGCCGTCAGCGGTCACATGGATCGCTTCGGGCAGGACTTCGACTCCGCCGAAGTTGAGGCCGACATAGTCGCGGAAAGCCTCGTCGTGGTTGCCGGGGACATAGACGACGCGGGTGCCGTGCTTGGCCTGTTTGAGAATACAGCGGACGACGTCATTATGACGCGGTGGCCAGTACCAGCCCTTGCGCAGCTGCCACCCGTCGACGATGTCGCCAACCAGGTAGAGCGTCTCGCAATCGATCGAGCGGAGAAAGTCGAGTAGTAGTTCGGCGTTGCAGCCGGGCGTGCCGAGATGGGTGTCGGAAATCCACACGGTGCGCAGCGGGATGCGGTCCGGGCGCGGGTCGAAATGCTTGGGCTCGTCGAACCACAGCGGCGAGTCGGGGATCCCGGAAGTCAGGCTGGCAAAACTGCCCACGATCGCCTGGCGCTGCCTGCTCATCGCCGTTCCCCTTTGCCCGTTGATGTGCTGGGAACCTGTTAGGTCAGGGGAGCGACTGCGTCATTGCAGTGATGTGCCGATTTGGTGACAGCGAAGGCGAGGATTACCTGGCGCGGTTTTTCGGTTAGGTTTCGGTGGACTGTGACATGAGGGACAAGGTAATCATGCGCGACTTCCAGCTTGATGCGCGAGGGCGGGTATGACCGCGCAACGAACCGTGTCGCGCGCGTCGCTGGTGATCGCCGGCTTCTCGACGATCGTCGAATGGTATGATTTCACGCTCTATCTCTATTTCGCGACGGTGTTGTCGCGGCTGTTCTTCGGTGGCGGCCAAGCGGCGCTGCTGACCACGCTCGGCGGGTTCGCGATCGCCTATCTGGCGCGGCCGTTCGGGGCGGTGGTGTTCGGCCATATCGGCGATCGTCATGGGCGGCGGCGGATGATGCTGGCATCGATGGCGATGATGAGCCTGGCGATGCTGGCGACCGGGCTGCTGCCGACGCGGTCGGTCGTCGGGCCGGTGGCGGGCGTGCTGCTGCTGGTCTTGCGCACCATCATGGGTTTCTCGGTCGGCGGTGAATATACCGGGGTCGTGGCCTATCTGATGGAGGGCGCGCCGGTGCATCGGCGCGGGCTGGTGACCTCGCTTGCAGCAGCGGCGAGCGAGGTTGGCGGGCTGCTTGCGGTCGGTATATCGGCGGCGACGATCGCGCTGACGAGCGAGGCGACGCTGGCCGCATGGGGGTGGCGGATCCCGTTCCTGTTCGGGGCGGTGCTGGCAGGCGCGGTGCTGGTGGCGCGCGCGACGATCGAGGAGAGCCCTGATTTCCTGGCGCAGCAGGCGGCCGGGACGGTGCCGGCGCGCCCGCTGCAGCATAGCTTGGCCAACCACCGCACGGGGATTGCGCGGGGGTTCGCGATTTCGGCGCTCGGGTCGATCACTTATTATGTCGGGATCACTTATGTGCCGACGTTCCTGACGTCTGCTGGGAAGCTGGGCGAAGGGAGCGCGCTGACGCTGTCGACGCTGGCGGCGGTGGCGGTGATCGCAGTGACGCCGTTCGTCGGGCTGTTGTCGGATCGGGTCGGACGCAGGCCGGTGCTGATCGTGCTGGCGATTGCGGCGGCGTTGCTGCCGATGCTGATGTTTTCGCTGATGGCGAGCGGGTCTGCGGCAAGGGCGCTAATCGGGGCGATGATGCTGGCGGCAGTGGCCGGGGGAGTCAGCGCGGTCGGGGCGGTGACGACAGCCGAGCAATTTCCGGGCGAAGGACGGTTGAGCGGGCTGGCGTTCGGTGCGACCGCGGCGACGGCGGTGTTCGGCGGGCTGACCCCATGGCTGGCACAATTGCTGATCGGGCGGACGGGGTGGCCGCTGGTGCCTGGCGCGATGATCGCGGTGGTCGCGCTATGCGTGCTGCCGGTGCTGCTTACTTTGCCCGAGTCGGCGCCCGGGAAATTGCGAGGACGGTTCGATGGCCGAAACGTCGATACGCCAATCTGACCTGTGCCTGAGGCGGTTGCTCTTGCCGGAAAGTCACCAATCCGTCATAAGCTGATATGCTCAAGAAGCGTGAACCGATCGAATGCGAGCCGCTCACTCGCATCCAGGACAATATCCTTGCCCGTTCCGAGCGCCGGCTGCTGAACCATCTGTGTGCGCGGATGCCGCGCTGGGTAACGCCGGACAAGCTGACTTCACTTGGTGTCGCCGGCGCGTTGGTGACCTTCGCCGGCTATGTGCTGACCAACCTTTCCCCGGCCTTCCTGCTGCTTGCGATCGCCGGTTACGTTATCCAGTGGTTCGGCGATTCAATGGACGGCAGCCTCGCTCGCTTCCGCGCCATCGAGCGCCCGCGATTTGGCTATTTCATCGACCATAGCTGCGACGGCCTGACGACGCTGCTGATCCTGGCAGGGATCGGCCTTAGTCCGTACGTTCGGCTTGACGTCGCTCTAGTCGCGCTGGGCGGTTATTTGCTGCTGTCGATCCACGCTTATCTTGCGGCGCGTGTGCTCGGCGAATTGAAGCTGTCTTACTTTAATGCCGGTCCCACTGAGCTGCGCTTCGCATTGATCGCGATGACAGTTGCCATGCTGATGCTTGGCGCGGGTCGGGGAGTGTTCGGGGAGATCTCGGGCTTCGACCTGCTCGTCGGCGGGGTCGGACTGGGGCTGATCGTGATGTTCGTGGTCCAGACTATCGTCACCGCTCGCCGCCTTGCCGCTGAGGAACCCGCGCCGCTCTATTGAGCAGGACCCGTGTATTTCGCGCGCGCGATGAGTCGATCAGATAGGTCGGGCCGGCGGCGAAAGGGGCACGCACGCCGCCGGCCCGGTCGGGTTACGGCATGAGAACCGTATCGACGACATGGATAACGCCGTTGGATTGCATCACATTGGCGATCGTGATGCGGGCTTTTCCGCCCTTGGCGTCGATGACTTGCCAGCCCTTGCCGGCCTTGCGGAACATCAGCTTGCCGCCTTCGACCGTGGTCAGCGTGGCGGTGCCGTGATGACGCGCGGCCATCGACGCAATCTGACCGGCGGTGATGCGGCCAGAGACGACGTGGTAGGTCAGGATCTTGGTCAGCGTGTCCTTGTTCTCGGGCTTGACCAGCGTTTCGACGGTGCCCGCGGGGAGCTTGGCGAAGGCGGCGTTGGTCGGCGCGAAGACCGTGAACGGACCCTTTGAATTGAGCGTGTCCACCAGGCCGGCGGCCTTGACCGCGGCGACGAGCGTCGTGTGATCCTTGGAATTGACCGCATTGGCGACGATCGTCTTGGTCGAATACATGGCCGCGCCGCCAACCATCGGGTTGTGAGCGGAGGCGGATACGGCGGTCAGCGCCAGCGCGGCGGTGACGGCAAGGAAAGTGGTTTTCATCGAAGCAAACTCCTGTGGTGCTTCAGGGGGTGAAGCAGGCGGAGTTACGCAAGCCGCCGCGCGGCGGATGCAGCTAGACTTTGCTGAGCGCGCCGCTGGCGACGACGGGGCCGGTCGGCGCACCAGTCGGGGAGCCACCGATCGGTTCGAACGAGATGGCGAGCGTGGTTCCGGCGGGGATCGCCTGGGTCGTTTTCGCCTCGGCGACGACGGTGTTGCCGACAATGTGGAACAGGCCGAGTGGGACGGGGGCGTGACCGGTGGTAATCGCCCAAAGTTGCGCGCTGTGGCCGGCCGGGATGGGCATCGGGCCGGGCATGCGGACGATCCTTTGCGCCGGGTCATAATAAGCGGCGAGCGGGGCGGTCTTGCCGTCGGATAGCGCCATGGCGGCGACCAATTGCGCCTGCGGGGCGAGCACTGACGTCGTTGCGGGGCGCAGGACGAGGACACCAGTCAACGCAGCGGCCGCAAGGCTCGAGGCGAGCGCCAGCGGTCGCCAGAAGCCCGGGGAGGCCGCGATGCCGGACACGGGGCGGTCAAGGTGCGCTTCGATACGATCGGCAACGGCAGCGGGAGGAACGCGTTCCTGGCTGCCGGCGAAGAGCGTTGCGAAATGCTCGCGCCAATGCTGAACTTCGCGCGCGAAGCCCGGATCGGCAAGCTGGCGACGGAGCGCGGCGGCGCGGTCGCTACCCTCGAGCAACCCGAGCGCAAGTTCGGCCGCCGCGACGTCGGGATCGAGATCTGGCGGGACGGGGGCGTCAGTCGGCTGCATCGAGGCAGTCCTTCAAACGGAGGAGACCACGGCGGACCCAGCTTTTCATCGTGCCGAGCGGGACCGCTTGGCGCTCGGCGAGTTCGGCGTAGGTCAGACCATCGAAAAACGCGGTGCGGATGGCAACCCGCTGTTTTTCGTCGAGCGCGTCGAGGCACAAGTGGAGCGCGCGGTTGTTTTCATCCTGAAGCAGGGTGTCGATGGCGGTGGCCCGGTCGTCGGCGACCTCAGGCGCTTCGTCGAGCGGGATCGAGGGCGCGCGGCGCGCCGAACGGCGCCAGTCAATCGCGCGGTTGCGGGCGATAGTGGCGAGCCAGCTGATCGGGCTCGCGCGGCCGGGCTCGAACGCGCCTGCCCGCTTCCAGATGGTGAGATAGACGTCGCTCAACACTTCCTCCGCAGCGGCCCGGTCGTTGCAGATACGAAGGATCACCCCAAATAGCTTCGCCGAGGTCAGGTCATAGAGCGTGCGGAAGGCAGACCGGTCCTCGCGCCCGGTGGCGACGAGCGCTTCGACCAGGCGCGCGCGGGCGGCGGGGTCGGCGGCGGGGCGGGAGATTGAAGTGTCCACGAGATGATGCCTATCGCGCGCCTGCGGCGGCGGCAATGGCTGCGTCGGCAATGCCGTCGAAAGCGGTCCCGACGGGGAAGCCGGCGTCGAGCCATTGTTGTTCGATCGATTTCAGGGTGCGGGCGACGATCGGGCCTTGCGGAAGGCCGCGCGCGATCAGCTCTCCGCCCTTGAGGGGTAGGCGGGGGAGCGGCCAGGCGGCGATCGCGGTGGCGTCGGCGGGGCGGCCGGCGAGCAATAGCCGATCGACCGCGGATTGGGTGCCGAGGCGGTAGGCGTGGGCCTGCGGCGTGCCGAGGTCGATGGGATCGACGGCCTGAGCGAGGCGCTTGCGGGCCTTGAGCGACAGTTTGAGGCGGGCGGCGATCTTCTCGGCGGTGAGCGCATCGCGGGTGAGGAGGGCGGCGAGGCGGCGCAGGGGGTCGCCGGGAATGGCGGCGGCGTGCTCGGCGGCAATGAGCAAGGCGAGCGGCGCGGGATCGGCGATTTCGGGCAGGACCGGGTGGAGGATGCCATGCTCGATCATGATCGCGATGGTGGCGAACGGGTCGGGGAGGGCGAGAAGTTTCAGTAGTTCGTCGGCGATTCGCTCGCGCGAAAGGGCCATCAAATCGTTGGCGCGGGCGGTGCAGGCGGCGAGCGCGGGCCGGTCGGGAGCGCCGCTGGCAAAACGGGCGTGGAAACGGAAGAAGCGCAGGATGCGCAGATGATCCTCGGCGATTCGCTCGAGTGGCTCGCCGATGAAGCGGACGTGGCGCGCTGCGAGATCGGCGAGGCCATGGCTGGACGGATCGAAAATCTCGCCGGTCAACGGGTCGGCGTAAAGGGCGTTGATGGTGAAGTCGCGGCGCGCGGCGTCGGCGGCCCAATCGTCGGTGAAGGCGACGGTAGCGCGGCGGCCGTCGGTGGTGAGGTCGGAGCGCAGGGTGGTGATCTCGACGACGGTGTCCGAACTGATCGCAGTGACGGTGCCATGGGCAAGGCCGGTCGGGACTGACTTGATCCCGGCCCGGGCCAGCCGGTCGATGACCTCGCCGGGAACGAACCGTGTCGAGAGGTCGAGGTCGGAAACGTCGGTCCCAAGCGCAAGATCGCGAACCGCGCCGCCGACGAAGCGACATTCTCCGTCGGCCGCGGCAAGGGTATCGAGCAGCAGGGGAATGCCGGGCCGATCGAGCCAGGCTGCGGGATCGAGCTTCAAGTCAGGCGCCGCGAGAGATTGACGAGCATCGCCGCGGTTGCGCCCCAGATGCGCCGGCCATTCCAGTCGATCTGGGTATAGCTTCCCCGGCGCCCCTCGAGTTCGACGCTGTGACGGATGTGATTGGCGGGGTCGAGGACGAACGCGAGCGGAGCTTCGAACCAGTCGTCGACTTCGACCGGGTCAGGCTTGAGCGGAAGGTAGGGCGGAACCACACCAACGACCGGAGTGACCCGATAGTTGGTGATGGTGCGATAAGGGTCGCCGAGACCGCAGATGGTGACTTGTGCTGGGTCTAGCGCTAGTTCTTCCCAAGCTTCGCGCAAGGCGGTGTGGGCGGGGTCGCGGTCGTCGGGATCGACCTGGCCACCGGGGAAGGCAACCTGGCCGCCATGGGCGCGCATTGCCTCGGGGCGCACGATGAACAGGACGCCGGGGTCGGGGCGATCGGTGACGGCGACCAGAACGGCGGCCTCACGGGTATCGCCGGGAAGTTCGTCGCCGCCAAGGTCGCCGGTCGAGATGTCGGCTGGTGTGGATAGTGCAAGCGCGGCGCTGAGGCGGAGGGCGAGGGTCACTGGCCTGCCTCGCCGAGCGCGAAAAAGGCGCCGTCGGACCAGATTCCAGGCGGATCACAGCCTTCGGCGAGCGCGATTTCGGCGAGTTCGTAATAAAGCGACCGCGAGAGCTCGGCCTCGAGCCCGCCGCGGACGAGGACTCGCGGGGAGGGGCCGTGGGCAGTGGCAATGATTGTCAGCGGGTGCTGAGGGCCCACGATCAGCACGTCGGCGCGATCAATTTCGAGGGCGATCCGGCGATCCTTTCTGACGCCTTCGCTGGTCATGGCGACGGCGCGGAACGGGGTCGATTCGACCTTGATGATGAGGCGCTCGGCCGGCGTGACGAGAACGAAGCTGCCGTCGGGCTCGCGGCGGAGCACGGTCGAGAACAGGCGGACCATCGCCTCGCGGTCGATCGGCTCGCCGCGATAAGTCCAGCGGCCGTCGCGGTGGATGACCATCTCGCTGTCGCCGCAATGATCAGGGTGCCATTGCTCGACTGGCGGCAGGGTGCGAGCTGAGATGGCATCGGCGAGTGCGGTGAGCGAGTGGCCTTCGAGCGTCACGGGGGGATGGGTTTCGGGCATTTGTGGCTGCTTTACGCTGGGCCAGCCGGGCAATCCAGCCTTGCGCGGCGGCGGCGGTGACGGCAGGGCTGGCCAATGAGCGAGAGCGTGGACGAGAGCATCAGCGGGGCGCAGCAGCGGACGGCGATCGTCACCGGTGCGGGGAAGCGAGTCGGAGCCGAAATTGCGCGCGCGCTGCTGGCCGATGGCTGGCGGGTGGTGGCGCATGTTCATCACGCGGATGATCCGATCCCCGAAGGCGCGGTGCGGGTCGTTGCGGACCTGGCCGATGCGGGCTGTGGCGAGAGGATCGTCGCGCAGGCTGGGGCAGGGCCCAAACTGCTGGTCAATAATGCAGCCCGCTTTGCCGACGACGGTTTCGGCGCGTTTTCGGCGATCGAGTTCGATGCGCATATGGCAGTCAATGTCCGCGCGCCGGCGCTGCTGATCGAAGCGTTCGCGAAGGCTGCGCCGCCAGGGTCACTGATCGTCAACCTGCTCGACGCAAAGCTTGCTGCGCCGAACCCCGATTTTCTGAGCTACACCTTGTCGAAGCAGGCGCTGGCGGGGTTGACCGAGCTTGCCGCGCGGGCACTGGCGGGACGGGGGATCAGGGTCAATGCAATCGCGCCAGCCGCGATGCTGCCGTCGGGCGCGCAAAGTGCGGCAAATTTCGAGGCGGTACATGCGCTCAATCCACTTGGGATTGGGGTCGAGCCCGCAGATGTGGTGCGGGCCATGCGCTACCTCATCGATTCGCGCGCGGTGACGGGCGAGACAATGACGATCGACGGCGGTCAGCGCTTCCTTCAATTGGCCCGCGACGTGCAATTTCTGGAGTTGAAATGAGCGAAGTAGTGAAACTCGACGGATTGGTGCCGGCGCATCTCAAGGTTCGGCAAAGCCGGATCATGCTCGACCGGCTGGAAGTCATGACCGACATCGGTTTTCACGAATTCGAGGTCGGTACGCCGCAGCGGCTGATGATCACGGTCGAACTGTGGCTGACGACGACAACCGCGCCGGTGGGCGACGATCCGGGTCATGCGTGGGACTATGATTTCCTGCGCAAGGAAATCCGGCGGATCGCCTCGTCACGGCGTTTCAACCTGCAGGAAACGCTGTGCCACGCGCTGTTCGAACGATTCGCGGCGATGCATGGGGTGGCTAATCTACGCGTCGCAAGTTCCAAACCCGACATCTATCCTGACGCCGCCGGGGTCGGAGTCGAAATCTCCTCGGTCGCACAATAAGCCGTGAATCGCGCGCCGGTGTGCCGGACACGGAACAAAATTGGTTGCGGCGCCATTGAGCGTTCATTAATGAACGCGCTCCCGGTTCGATGATATGTTGGTACATCGGAACGGGAACAATCCGGATCAGGGTGCGTAAAGCCCGGTTCGACCGTGAAAATATTCACGGCCACACGAGGAGAGATGCGGCTTAATGGCATACGCAAATCGCAGGCAGATGAGCTCCAATCGAACGGCGTCGATCATCGTCGTGGCGCTGCTGCACGTCGTCCTCGGCTATGCACTGGTGACGGGCCTGGCCTATAACGTCATCAAGAACGCAGCGAGCGATCTCAAGACGTTCGACGTCACCGAGCCCCCGCCACCCCCGGAAGAAAAGCCGCCCCCGGAGAAGCCGAACACGCCGCCGCCGCCGCAAGTGGTCGCGCCGCCGCCGCTGGTGCGCACCAACATTGTCACGCCGCAGATCCAGACGGTGTCGATCGCGCCGCCGCCGGTGATCACCCCGACCGCGCGCCCCGCGCCACCGGCACCTCCGGCTCCGCCGCCGCCGGTCAAGCGCGAGTCGGCGCGCGCCAAGGGTAGCCTCGTCGGACTGTTCTCGTCCGAGGATTATCCGAATTCGGCGCTGTCAGCGAACGAGCAGGGGACAACGTCGGTACGGTTGACGATCGGGACCGACGGACGGGTGTCGGGATGTGAGATCGCCGGATCGAGCGGATCTTCGGCACTCGATAATGCGACCTGCAACATCCTGCGCCGCCGCGCGCGGTTCACTCCGGCGGTGGACAGCAATGGCCAGCCGACGTCCGATACATACTCCCAGCGGATTACCTGGAAGGTTCCCGCCGAATAACCGAACCACCACCGCTTTTCTGAAGGAAGACAAATATGCAAAATCCAGCTCCCGCAGCCGCTCCGGCAGGTGACAACCCCTATGGCCTGTTCCAAGCACTCCACGAAGGTGGCGTGATTTCCTGGTCGGTGTTCATCATCCTGGTGATCTTCTCGATCGGCACCTTCTACATTCTGTTCACCAAGCTTTTGCAGCAGCAGAAGATCATGAACCAGGGCAACAAGGTCCGCTCGAGCTTCTGGAACTCGCCCAATCTCAAGGAAGCCTCGACCAAGCTTGAAGCGCGTTCGGCCTATCGCTCGATCGTCGACGACGCACTTGTAGCCCAGGAACAGCATGGCAAGTTGACCGATCCGATCGACCAGCATGACTGGATGGCCAACAGTCTGGCGCGCTCGCAGGGCAGCATCGGAGCCCGCCTCGGCGAAGGCCTCGCCTTCCTCGCGACGGTCGGCTCGACCGCTCCGTTCATCGGCCTGTTCGGGACCGTCATCGGCATCTATCGCGCGCTGATCAAGATCGGCGCGTCGGGCGATGCGTCGATCACCACGGTCGCCGGCCCGGTCGGCGAATCGCTGATCATGACCGCGCTCGGCCTGGTCGTTGCGGTTCCCGCGGTGCTTGCCTACAACTGGCTGATCCGCCGCAACAAGTCGATCGTCGAGGATCTCGCGGCGTTCACCAACGACGTCCATGGCTACATCATGTCGGCCGGAGCGGTGAAGCCGCGCGGCGTCTCGGCAGCGACGGGGCCGGCGGTCAAGGGCTCGGCCCAGACCAAGAGCAATGCCGCGCCGACCCAGCCCGGCAGCGAGCCGCTCCGTGCCGGGATGACCTCGACCGGCGCGCAGGCCGACCCGACGATCCGCTAAGCGTACCAACGGCCGGGCGAACAACTTCGTCCGGCCGCGTTTCTAAAGTATCGAAGGAAGCCACAGCTCATGTCCATGTCCGTTAAACAAGAAGGCGGCGATGAAGACGTGCCCATGTCGGACATCAACACGACGCCGCTCGTCGACGTCATGCTGGTGTTGCTGATCATCTTCCTGATCACCGTCCCGGTCGTCATCCAGACCATCCCGGTCAAGCTGCCCAAGGTTCGCTATGAAGTGACGCAGACCAAGCCCGAGAACGTCTCGCTTTCGGTCAACGGTCTTCCCGACGGGAGTTGCGGTGTTTACTGGAACATGACCAAGATGACATCCAAGGACCTGCTCGACCGCGCTGTGACCAATCTGAAGGCTCAGGTCGACAAAGTCGGCGGACCCCAGAACATCACCGAGGATAATATGCCCGAGGTGCACATTCGCGGCGACATCAATACGCCATACCGCTGCATCGGCGGGGCGATCTACACGATGCAGCTGGCCGGTTTCGCCAAGGTCGGCTTCATCTCGCAGCCAGGCCCCGGTGGCCCGGTCCAGCGTCTCTAGTTTAGGAGCTTTTCGCCATGGCGATGCAAACCACCGGCTCGAACGCCGAAGGTCAGCCGATGATGGAAATGAACACGACGCCGCTGATCGACGTCATGCTCGTTCTGTTGATCATGCTGATTGTCACGATCCCGCCGCAGACCCATGCGGTGAAGCTCGATCTTCCGCAAAACACTAACTCGCCGCCGCCGCCGGTCGAGCCGACCAAGAATGTGCTGGTCATCAGCCAGGCGGGCCAGGTGCTGTGGAACGGGACTCCGGTTACCCTGATCCAGCTGCGCCAATATCTGGACGTGTCGCAGCAGATGAATCCGGTGCCCGAACTCCACCTCCAGCCCGAGCCGAACGCGCGCTATGAGCTGGTCGACGAAGTGATGGCGGTGACCAAGCGGGCGAAAGTCACCAAGATGGGCTTCGTCGGTAACGAGGCGTATTCAAGCTTTTAACAGATCGGCGTGCCGGTCGATGAGGGCGGTCCCGCGAGGGGCCGTCCTTTTTCATTACCGCGCGCGTCGTTCTGGCGATGGTTGGGATCCCGGGAGACGGAGCAGGGTGGCCGTGTGACGGCAAGGGCGCTCAAGTCGACTGGAGTCCCGGCTTTCGCCGGGATGACGATTATTGTTCGATGCTCTCAATCTCGCGGCCCAGGATCCAATCATATGTATAATCGACCTCAGTCGCGATGGCGCGGCCGGAGACGTCGCGCGCCGGGCGGAAGCGGAATCGCTGGAGCGCGAGCCGACACGTTGTCGAGTCGAGCGCGGCGTTGCGGCTCGAGCGGGTGATGCGGCAATTGGCGATGCGTCCGTCGGGAAGGACGGTGAAGCTGAATTCGACCCGGCCCTGCGCGCGATAGACGAGGGCGGCGCGCGGGTAATCCCGGTCGCCGATCGACCCGGCGATTTGCTCTTCTTCGCTCGCCGCGCCGCCGCCGCCACCGCCATTGCCATTGCCTGACAGGCCGCTACCGGTGCCATTGCCAGTCCCGCCGCGACCGGTGCCCGGCCCGTCAATCGTAGCCGCGCCCGATTTGGGCGCGGTGCCCTGCGCGGCGACGGGAGCGGCCTGGATCGGGGGCGGGGGTGCCAGCTTGGCCTTTGGGGCGACGAGCTCGCTCGGCGTGTTCTTCTTCGCGGGAGGAGCGGCGGCGCCTTCGGGGTCCTTGGGCTTGTGCGTCTCGTTGCGCGCCTTCTCGGGCGGCGGGGGGACAATTGGTGGCGGTGGGGGTGGCTGGTCGCTGAGCGAGAAGAGTTTCAGCGCCTCTTCGGGGCGCGGGATGTTGTGGACTCCAAGCCCGACGACGATCGCATAGCCGAGCACCAGGTTGAGCGCCGCGGCGAGTGCGGCCGAGCGCCAGCGGTCGGCGGGGGTGGAGAGCGTGCGGCGCATGACCTTCTAATGAGGCAATGCGCCGCCTTGTTCCGCGTCAGGCCGGATGGAAACCGAGCGCGAGGCCATCCATGCAATAGCGCAAGCCAGTCGGTTTGGGTCCGTCTTCGAAGACATGGCCGAGGTGGCCGCCGCAGCGGCGGCAATGGATCTCGCGGCGGACCATGCCGAACGTCGAGTCGCGCGTTTCGGCAACCGAGTGGGGTAGTGGCTGCCAGAAGCTCGGCCAGCCGGTGCCACTCTCGAACTTGGTCGCCGAGGAATAGATCGGAAGGGCGCAGCCGGCGCACACGAACGTGCCACGGCGGTGTTCATTGAGGAGTGGGCTGGTGAATGGCGGCTCGGTGCCCCCTTCGCGCAGGATGTTATAGCGCGTCGCGCCGAGCTGACGACGCCATTCTGCAGGTGACTTGCGCACTTCGAACGGGCCGGCGGCGATCGCAGGGGATTTGCCGAAGCCGGCGAACAGCAATGCGCCAGTGGCAGCGGCGGCGCCACCGGTGATCAGGTTGCGGCGAGTAAGCTTTGTCATAGGTCGGCTCCGATTACAGAGGATATATACGGCCGGGTTCCTGAACTGGACGCAACGATCAGGCGGCGAAGTCGTCGAATTGGAGACGGGCAAGGCGGGCGTAAAGGCCGTCCTGCGCGGTTAACGAGGCGTGCGTGCCCTGTTCGACAATGCGGCCGGCGTCCATCACGACAATGCGGTCGGCAGCGCGCACGGTCGCCAGGCGGTGGGCGATGACGATCGTGGTGCGATGCTCCATCAGCCGGTCGAGCGCGTCCTGGACTTGCGCCTCGGACTCGGCGTCGAGCGCGGAGGTCGCTTCGTCGAGGAGCAGCAGCGGCGCGTCGCGAAGGAGGGCGCGGGCGATGGCGATGCGCTGACGCTGGCCGCCGGAAAGGCGCGCGCCGCCCTCACCCATGAAGGTGTCGAGGCCTTCCGGCAGGGCGCGGAGGAAGGTCTCGGCATTGGCGGCTCGGGCGGCAGTCCACAACTGATCGTCGGTCGCGTCCCAATGGCCGTAGCGCAGGTTGTCGCGGGCCGAGGCGGCGAAGAGAACGGTCTCCTGCGGGACCATGGCGATGCGGGCACGAATGTCGGCCGGGTCGGCGTCCTTGAGATCGACCCCGTCGAGGGTGACGCGGCCTTCCTGCGGATCATAGAAGCGCTGGGCGAGCTGGAACAAGGTGGTCTTGCCCGCGCCAGAAGGGCCGACGACCGCGAGCCGCTCATTGGGGGCGACGGTCAAAGTGAAGCCGTCGAGCGCGGAGACTTCGGGGCGGGTCGGGTAGCGGAAGGTGACGCTATCGAACGCCAGCGCGCCGAGTGCCGGGCGGGGGAGCGTCACGGGATTGGCGGGGGCGCTGATGTCAGGCGTGGCAAGCAGCAGTTCGCTGAGCCGTTCGGACGCGCCGGCGGCACGCAGGAGGTCGCCGTAAGTTTCGCTGAGCGCACCGAACGCGCCCGCAAGGAGACCGCCGTAGAGGACGAAGGCGGCGATCGTGCCGCCCGTCATGCGTCCCGCGGCGACGTCGATGGCGCCTTCCCAGATGACCAGGGTGATCGCGCTGAACATCAGGAAGATGACAATTGCGGTCATGAAGGCGCGCAGCAGCATGCGCTTTTTGGCGGTGGCGAAGACCGATTCGACGGCCGCGGAGAAGCGCCCGGTCTCGCGCGGTTCCTGGCCGAATGCCTGGACGATCTTCATCGCGCTGAGGACTTCGGAGGTGACCGCGCCGACGTCGGCAATGCGGTCCTGGCTCTTGGTCGAGACGGCGCGGACGCGGCGGCCCAGAAAGATGATCGGACCAACAATCAGCGGGATGCCGAGCAGCATCGTTCCGGCCAGCTTGGGCGAGAGGACAAACAGGATGACGAGGCAGGCAAGTCCCATGACGATGTTGCGCAGCGCGACCGAAACGGTGGTGCCGACGACCTGCTCGATGATGGTAGTGTCGACGGTCAGCCGCGACGTGATCTCGGCCGGGCGATTCTCTTCGAAGAAGCCGGGCGAGAGGCGCAACAGGTTGCGGTGCACCGCAAGCCGGATGTCGGCGACGGTCCGCTCGCCGAGCCATGAGACGAAGTAGAATCGGGTCGCGGTGGCGAGCGCCATGACAACGACCAGCAGAAGCAGATATTCGAACCAGCGGGCGATTCCGGCGGTCCCCGCGGTACCGAACCCCTTGTCGATGATCAGCTTGAACGCCCATGGCACGCCTGAGGTGGCGGCGGCGGCGAACAGCAGGGCGAGCGCAGCGATGGCGATCCGGCCCGGGTAATGTGACGCGAACCGCCAGATCATGTTGAGGCTGGAGATGCTGCGGCCTTTGGGGCGCGCCGGTGTGTTGGCCATTGCGGCGATCTAGCAGGGCAGGAGGACCGGCTCAATCGCGCTTATGGTGCGCGTGCGAAGAAGCTGCTTGCCGCAGAAGCGAAAGCCGCCCACATCGGTTGTCACGCCAAGGTCACATCAGGAACTCGAATGCTTTACGACGCCTATGAGGTGCAGCGCTCGATGCTCGCGGGAGCTAGCAAGATCGCCGGGTTCAGCGCAGACTGGCTCAATCACCCGTCCAATCCACTGAGCTATTCGTCGATGGGCCCGATGGTCGCAGCGAGCCTCGACGTGTTTAGCCACGTCAATGCGACGCGCGGGAAGCCGGCATTCGGGATTCTCGAAACGAAGGTCGGCAAGAAAAGCGTCGTCGTCAGCGAGGACCTGCTGGCGCGCAAGCCGTTCGGACAGCTGAAGCATTTTGTGAAGCATGGCGTGACGGGCCAGCGACCGCTGCTGATCGTCGCGCCGATGTCGGGCCATTACGCGACGTTGCTGCGCGGGACGGTCGAGCGGATGCTGCCGAAGCAGGACGTGTTCATCACCGACTGGCGCGATGCCAAGCTGGTGCCGCTCGCCGACGGCAGTTTCGATCTCGACGATTATATCGATTATCTGATCGATTTTTGTGCGACGATCAAAGAGACGACCGGGCAACGGCCGCACATGCTGGCGGTGTGTCAGCCGTCGGTCCCGGCGCTGGCCGCGACCGCGCTGATGGCCGCCGACAAGAACCCCGCTCGCCCGCTGACGCTGACGATGATGGGCGGGCCGGTCGACACGCGTGAGGCGCCGACCGCGGTGAACACGCTGGCGACGCAGCGGCCGTTCAGCTGGTTCGAACGCAATGTCATCGCCAAGATCCCGATGGCGTATCCGGGCGCGGGGCGGAAGGTTTATCCCGGCTTCCTGCAGCTTGCGGGATTCATGACGATGAACCTGGGGTCGCACATGGTCAGCCATTTCGAGCTGTTCAAGCATCTGGTCGAAGGCGACGACGACAGCGCCGACGCGACGCGGGCGTTTTACGAGGAATATCGCTCGGTGTGCGATATGACGGCGGAGTTTTATCTCCAGACGATCGATGCGGTGTTCCAGCGGCATTTGCTGCCCAAGGGCGAGTTGATGCATCGCGGGCGGCGGGTCGATGTCGGCGCAATCAAGGACACCGCCCTTCTGGCGATCGAAGGCGAACGCGACGATATTTCGGGGCTGGGGCAAACCAAGGCGGCGCTGACGCTGGCCAAGGGTTTGAAGGCCGCACAGAAGAAATATCTGATGGCCGAGGGGGTCGGCCACTACGGCATCTTCAACGGTCGCAAGTGGCGCGAGCAGATCGCGCCGGTGGTCGAGGGGTTCATTGCGGAGCATGGTGCGGCGGCGAAGGCCTAGCTGCTTCCTCGATCGCGCCGACTTTCACGAGAAAGAGCGCGCACGCCGAGGCGGCGATTCCAACCGCGGCTGTGGCGAGCAGGGCGAGGTGGAAGCGGGCGATGAGCGCGGCGCCACTGGCGGCGAGGACTGCGCCGAGGAATGCGGTGGCGATCAGCCCGCCAGCCCGCGAGACGGCGCTGTTCAGGCCAGAGGCGGTGCCGGTATGGCGTGGGTCGACCGAGGCGAGGACCGCGGTGGTCAGCGGTGCGACCGCGATTGCCATCCCGACTGCCATGACGCTGATCGCCGGGAAGATTGCGAGCCAATAGCTTTGGCCGGGCACGATGCGCGTGCCGAGCAACATGCCGATGGCGACGATCGCCGGACCGATCATGAGCGGCCAGCGCGGGCCGATACGGGTGGCGAGCTTGCCCATCTGCGGGCTGGCGAGGGCGATGATGATCGGCAGCGGGAGCATCGCCATACCAGCCTGAATGGGGGAGTAATTCGCCGCCTCGATCAGGACGTAGGGGACGAGCAGCATTGCCCCGCCGAACGCACCGTAGAGCAGGAAGGTGAGCAGGTTGAGCCCGACGAAGCTGCGGTCCGAGAACATCGTGAGCGGCATCATCGCCTTGTCGCCGCGGCGCTGCTCGACGGCGAGGAAGGCGGCAGTGAGGGCGAGGCCGACGACGATCGCGGCGATGCTGATCGGGTCGGGTTTCTGGTGAGCCGACCACAGGGTCAGGCCATAGGTCAGCGCGCCGAGCCCGATCGTGACGAGCAGCGCGCCGGCATAGTCGATGCCGCCCGCGGCGGGGTCGCGGCTTTCGGGAACGAAGAGCAGAGCGATGAGAATCGCGCCGAGGCACAACGGCAGGTTGATGAAGAATATCGTCGGCCAGCCGGCGTTGGCGATCAGCCAACCGCCGAGCAGCGGCGCGCCGGCAGCGGTGATCGCGCCCGCTGCGGCCCAGATGCCGACCGCGCGGCCGCGCTTGTCGCCGGTGTAGGCGGCGTTGAGCAGGGCGAGGCTGTTGGGGAGGAGCAGGGCGGCGCCGATCCCTTGCCCGGCGCGACCGGCGAGGAGGATCACGAGGCTCGGCGCAAGCGCGCAGGCAAGGCTGGCGATGGCGAACAGGATCGTGCCGATGACGAGCAGCGCGCGGCGGCCGAAATGGTCGCCAAGTGCGCCGCCGAGGAGCAATAGCGCGGCAAGCGGCAGGGTGAAAGCATTGACGACCCACTGCACCTCGGCGGCGCCGGCGGTGTAGCTCGAGCGGATCGCGGGGAGCGCGACGTTGAGCACCGAGCCGTCGATGAACGCCAGGCTCGAGGCGAGGATCGATGTCGCCAGCGTCCAGCGCGGGTCGGCGACCTTGGTCAGGACGGCGTCACATTCTTCATGGTCGGCTCACGCGGGGCGAATGAACCGAGGATGCGCTTCATGAAGCGGCGCGCTTTGTAGACCAGCCAGCCCGAGCCGAGCACGATGAATCCGGCGATGATCGCGGCGAGGACGGGGTTGGCGATCGCCATCGCCATGAGACCCGTGGTGACGACGTCCTCGCCGGTCGAAACGGCGATGTTCGAGTAAGGTTCGGGGCTGGCGTTGACCATCGCGCGGGCCCCGGCTTTTCCTGCATGGGCGACGAACGCAGCGCCGCCGCCGAGGAGGAAGCTGACGACCTGCAGCGTGGTGTTCGAGCTGTCGACGATCGCGAGGCTGAGCAGCGCGCCGCCGAGCGGGCGGATGAAGCCATGCACCGCGTCCCACGCGCTATCGACGAACTGGATCTTGTCGGCGAAGAATTCCGCAAGCGTGCCGATGCCCGCCGCCCCGATCACCCACCAGTTGGCGAGGATGTCGAGGTTGTGGAGGTTGGCGGGGAGCGCGATCCAGCCGAAATGCATCGCGAGGCCGGTAACGAGGGTGACAACGTAGAGCCGCCAGCCGGCGAGCAGGCTGGTCGATGCGGCGAGCGAAAATAGTTCAACCGGACCCATGCCTTGCCCCTCGAGTGTCGCACGAAAGGTGGGGAGTTATTCGCCGGGGCGCAAGGGCAGGGGGTAGCTGGCGCTGACGAAGTAGAGGCCATGTGGCGGGGCGTTGAGGCCGAGCGCGGCGCGGTCGCGAGCGGCGAGTGCGGCGGCCATGTCGGCAGTCGTCCACTGGCCACGCCCGACCAGCATCAGGCAGCCGACCATCGATCGCACCTGGTGGTGGAGGAAGCTGCGCGCAGCGGCGCGGACGTGGAGCTCGTCGCCGACGCGATCGATGGTGAGGCTGTCGAGCGTCTTGAGCGGGCTCGCCGACTGACAATGGGCCGAGCGGAAGGTGGTGAAGTCGTGGTGGCCGACGAGGATGGCCGCCGCATCGCGCATTGCGACCGGGTCGAGGGGGACGGGGATATGCCAGACGCGGGCGCGCTCGATTGCCGGGGGCGGTCGGCGGTCGAGCAGGCGGTAGCGGTAGCGGCGGCCAGTGCAGCTGAAGCGGGCGTGCCAGTCGTCGGCGACGGGTTCTGCGGCGAGGATGCTGACGGGGGCGGGGCGGACGAGCGCGTTGAGCCCTTCGCGCAGGCGCTGCGCGGTGAGCGGCTTGGCGATGTCGGCATGGGCTTCCATCGCCAGCGCGTGGACTCCGGCGTCGGTGCGCCCGGCGCCATGGACGGTGGCGGTCTCTCCGGTGATGTGCAAAATCGCCGCCTCGATCGTCGACTGGATGGTCGGGCCCTGGTCCTGCCGCTGCCAGCCGAGAAAAGGTGTGCCGTCATATTCAACGGTCAGCCGCCAGCGGGTCATGTGAGGACGGTGCCGATGGGGAGCGGGAATCCGCGGAGGAGCTCGGCGGGGGTCATCGGTTTGGAACCGGCGCGCTGGACCTGAAGCGGGCGAAGCGCGGCGGTGGCGCAAGCGATGGTGAGCTGGTCGTCGAGAATAGTGCCGGGTGCGGCGCTCAGGTCGAAGACGTCAGCGGCGAGGAGCTTGATGCGTTCGCCCCGCGCTTCGAACCAGGCACCGGGGGTGGGGGCGAGCGCGCGGACTTGCCGTTCGATCGCGGCCGCGCCTCGGGTCCAGTCGATGCGCGCTTCGGCCTTGTCGATCTTGGCGGCGTAGGTGACGCCGTTCGCAGGTTGGGGTGCGGGCGGGTATCGCGATGGATCGGCGAGCCATTCGATCATTGCTTCGGAGCCGATCCTCGCAATTTCTTCCGTGAGTTGGCCCGCATTCTTCCGACCGATACTCACCTCGACGGTGAGCAACATCGGGCCGGTGTCGAGGCCTTTTTCCATCTGCATGATGGTCACACCGGTAACCGCATCGCCGGCTTCGATGGCGCGCTGGACCGGGGCGGCGCCGCGCCAGCGGGGGAGCAGTGAGCCGTGGACGTTGATGCAGCCGAGGCGCGGTGCGGCGAGGATCGGTTCGGGCAGGATCAGGCCGTAGGCGGCGACCACCGCGACATCGGCGACGAGCGCGGCGAAGGCGGTCTGCTCAGCGGAATCGCGCAGCGTGGCCGGGTGGCGGACGGGGATGCCGAGCGCGAGCGCGCGGTCGTGGATCGCGGTGCGGCGTTCGCTCTTGCCGCGACCGGCGGCACGGGGGGGCTGGGTGTAGACGCAGGCGACGTCGTGCCCTGCCGCGACGATGGCGTCGAGCGTCGGCACGGCGAAGGCGGGGGAGCCCATGAAGATGATCCGCATGGGGATGCCTATGGCGACCCTTGCCGCCCTCGCCAACTACCCTATGTCGAAGTCATGGCGAGCGAACTCGACAATCTGTCCCAGGCGCTGGCGCGTCTTCCCGGCTTGGGGCCGCGTTCGGCCCGGCGCGCCGTGCTGTATCTCGTCAAGAAGCGGCAGGCGGCGATGGAGCCGTTGCTGGCCGCGTTGCAAGCGGTCAGCGACAAGCTCGTCACCTGCTCGACGTGCGGCAACGTCGACACGGTCGATCCGTGCCAGCTTTGCCAGGACCCTCGCCGAGACGCGCGCATGCTGTGCGTGGTCGAGGAGGTTGCCGACCTGTGGGCGCTCGACCGATCGCGGCTGTTTCCGGGGCGCTATCATGTGCTTGGCGGGCGGTTGTCGGCGATGGAAGGGATCCGCCCCGAAGATCTGGGGATCGACACGTTGGTCGGGCGGGTCGCAGCAGGCGGGATCGACGAGGTCGTGCTGGCGATGAACGCGACGCTAGAGGGACAGACGACAGCGCATTATCTGGCCGAGCGGTTGGAGAAATTCCCGGTGCGGCTGACCCAGCTGGCGCATGGTCTGCCGGTGGGGGGTGAGCTCGACTATCTCGACGAGGGGACGCTGGCGCAGGCGCTGCGGGCGCGGCGGCCGGTGAGTTAGCAAGAGAACCCACCCCCGGCCCCTCCCTTGCAGGGAGGGGGGCAGAGACTTAAGTGCTGGGAAATGGCTATTCTTCGCATTCTTGAAACCCCCGATCCGGTCCTTCGGCAGATTTCGACTCCGGTGGAGACGGTCGACGACGAGTTGCGCGCGCTGATCGCCGATATGTTCGAGACGATGTACGATGCGCCCGGGATCGGGCTTGCCGCGGTGCAGGTCGGGGTGCCCAAGCGCGTGCTGGTGATGGACCTCCACGAGCCGGCGGAAGAAGGCGGCGAAGTGGTCAAGGAGCCGCTGGTGTTCATCAACCCTGAAATCCTCAGCGAGTCCGACGAGGAGGTGCCCTACACCGAAGGCTGCCTGTCGGTGCCCGATCAATATGCCGAGGTGATGCGCCCCGACCGGGTGCGCGCGCGCTGGCTCGACGAGCAAGGCGCGACGCATGAGGAGAATCTCGACGGGCTGCTGGCGGTGTGTTTGCAGCATGAAATGGACCATCTTGAGGGCGTGCTGTTCATCGACCATCTGTCGCGGCTGAAGCGCGAGATGGTGCTCAAGAAGCTCGCCAAGGCGCGCAAGGAGCGCGGGCTGAGCATGTGATGGGAGCTTAGGCTCCGGCCAATCCGCTCCGCTTCGGAGGCAAGTTTCACCCTTCCTTGAGTGCCCGCCGCCGAGTGCGGGGGATGGGCCGGGAACTGACTTCACCTCGTCGCGACGGATCGGCGCTGCCCGAGCGCCGTCGTTCGCGGGCCGACGCGCCTCTGCCGCGGGTTGCGCAGCTCTATGGATTGTCGCCTGTCCCGGGGCCAAGTGCCAAGGCCATCCGGCTTGAACAGATGCGCGAGATGCTGCGCAGCGCGCCCGTCGGGGTCGCCTCGGGCGCTGGGACGGTCGCGCTGGTGGCGTCGATGGTGCACAAGTTTGTCGCGGCGGGGCAAATGCTCGCCTGGTCCAGCGCCATGGGTATATTGCTCCTGTTTCGAAGCTGGCATGTCGTTCGCCTTCATCGATTGGTAAGGCGCGGCAAGTCGCTCGATCGTGCCTTTGCCGACATCACCGTCTTCGTGTCGCTTTTTGCGCTGTTGTGGCTGGTTCCGCCCTTCCTCTGGTTCGGCCAGGCAGGCCCGCGCGCGCAAATGTTCATTGCGCTTGTCTTTGTCGGGATGATGGCCGGCGGAAGCACGACGCTGAGCTCGGTGCCGCCCGCTGCGACCGCGTTCGTCCTCATCCTGGCCGTCGGGCTGTTGCGGATCACGCTGCTGTTCGATTCGTGGATCATGACGAGCCTCGCGCTGATGCTCGCGACCGTGCTGTGCCACTCGATGATCTCGAACGCGCGGCTGTTCGTGCGGCAAGTGCAGGAACGCACCGAACTCGAGGAGCAGGGCCAGCTCATCGAGTTGCTGCGCGAGTTCCAGTCGAGCGGCAGCGAATGGTTGTGGGAGCTGGATCGCCATCTGCACATTCGCTTTGTCTCTCAGGCGATGGCCGCCGCGATCGGCCGAACCGCAGAAAACATGATCGGGTTCGACATTAGCCCATTGCTTGATCCGGACGGCAATCACCGGCCAATGTCGAAAGGAGTTCGGGCGCTGTTCGAGCATCTGGACATAGGCAAGGCGTTTCACGAGATCGCGTTCCCGACGGTCGACGGGCGGCGCTGGTATTGTCTGTCGGGACGGCCAGTGGTCGAGGACGATGGTATGATCAGTGGCTGGCGCGGGGTCGGGTCGGATATCACTCATTTGCGGGCGGGCGACGGTACCGAGGGCATCAGGGTCGCGCGACGCGATGCGCTGACGGGGCTCGGCAATCGGTTGATGATCCGCGAGATGCTTGAGGAGGGACGGTTGCGGCAGGTCGCGGGAGACGGCGAATGCGTGCTGCTGCTGCTTGATCTCGACCGCTTCAAGATGGTCAATGATACGCTCGGCCACGCGGTCGGTGACCAGTTGCTAGTCGAGGTCGCGCGGCGGCTCGAGCAGGCGTGCGGCGAGCAGGCCACGGTCGGGCGACTGGGGGGCGACGAGTTCGCGGTGGTAGTCGGCGGAGCAAGCGACACGCTGACGCTGATGACGCTGGCCGAACGGATCGCCGATGCGATCGATCGCGGGTTTCATATTGGCTTGAGCGCAATTCATATTGGCGTATCGATCGGGATCGCGCGCGCTCCGAGCGACGGCGACAGCGAAGACCGGCTGATGCGCAGCGCCGACCTCGCGCTGTACCGCGCCAAGGAACAGGGGCGGGGGCGCTTCGCCTTTTACGAACCGTGGATGCTGGCAAAAGCACAGGCCGACCGCCTGCTCGAAAACGACGTGCGCGAGGCGGTGCGGCGGGGCGAGCTTCATCTGGCCTATCAGCCGATCCTCGATGCGCAGTCGATGGAGGTGGCCGGCTATGAAGCGCTGCTGCGCTGGTCGCACCCCGAACGCGGATCGATCGCGCCGGACGTGTTCGTGCC
>JBBQDG010000017.1:0-50849 GCA_038319435.1 Sphingomonadales bacterium
AGACCTACGGCCTGCACATGGATGAGGACTGGGGGACCACGCCCCGCAAGGTGGCGGCAAAGGTGCGGCTGCGCGATGTGCTCTCCCCCGGCACGACCGGGATCGAATACACCTACGACTTCGGCGACAATTGGGAGCACCAGCTTGTCGTCAGCGACGTGCGGCGAGGCGAGCCCGGCACCGCCTACCCCCGCTTCGTCGCCGGCGAGCGCGATTGCCCGCCCGAAGACTGCGGCGGCATTCCCGGCTTCTACGAGATGCTCGAAGCCAGAGCCGACCCCGCCCATCCCGACCACGCCGAAATCAGCGAATGGCTCGATGACTATGATCCCGACGCGCTGGACGACTTCCCGATCCACGGCGCTCTCGGACGGATTGCCGCTCGACGCAATGCTGCGGCAAAACGCATCATGAAGCCGGCAAACGACTGAAGCGCGCTATCGCGGCCCTCGCCGGATGCTTACCTGCCGCCCTCCTCGTCTTCGTAATATCCGCCGTAGTCCGTGTGCATCTTCCCGATGGCAAACACGGTCTCGCCGCAGGATGGATCTGTGCAGATCATGCGCGCGCAAAAGCGTTGCGTCATGAGACTTGGATCCCAATAGTCTTCGCTGTGCTCTAGCTTAGAGTAAGCCGGCTCAACCAAGGCACGTTCCTTGACCTCTTCCTTGAGCGTCCCAACTGAGCAACGTGGGCAGTACCATTTCGGCAATGCGCCAAACGCTCGTCTGAAATTCTCACGATTAATACTCACGCTTCCCAATCCAATTCGAGGTGTGGGCTCGCGTAACCACTCTGCGAGCGTTTTGGTCGTATGGTATCGACGATAAGAGCGCAGCAAGCGTCAGCGAGATGTTCGCACGAATGGTGTGGCTAAGTTCTGCCCCGTAATCTCAGTCGATATCTCATCGAGAAATTGAATCGGGGCACTTCCGATGAATTCGGATATCAGCCAATTCTGTTGAGTTTCTAGAAGCAGCTGCAGTCGAAGCGGGTCGTAACGTGACAACTCACTTAGCCGATGCATCGCGGCGAGCATCAATGACAGGCTGGATCGTGAAATGGAATTCCGACTGATCGAGGATAGCTTGAGGTACCAGCTCGGCGGTTGGCCTCTAATGTAAACGAGGCTAGCCCTCGTTCGAGCATTGTAATTGGCTATTCGGGTCAGGTTGCCAGCCGCAGCGTCGTCGCCATCCTTCCATTTGAAGCGTCTTTTTGTCCTGTATATATTGCCTGCTCGCCCAACATCTCTTTCGAAGCCCAAGGGCAAATTGCGCTCAATCGTTTGGGGGTGAAACTTACTATCGGCATCGATTTCTAACCACGCTTCCGATCCACCGTCTTTACGAACGTATAAGGCTGAAGCTAGAGGCACAAACATCTCTGACTCCTTTGGGAATGTCAGAACGAATGCTCTGTGAATGAACACGAGATTATAGAGTATTTGCTTAAGCGTGTATTGGTCTCGGTGGTCCGTATCGCCCAAGATCTGTGTTAAAGCCGGTGCGATCCCTCGCCTACGAAAGGAAATTGTTTCACCAGCAAGAGTTGCCTTTTTTGTCGTGCTGCTACCCACTGTCCCATGGTAAGGCGAGACTGGTATTTTTCGATACTCTAAGAGCGCCTTCACGGCATTCAGAAAGCAATAGTAATAAGTAAGCGGCGCCGAAATCTCATTCAGGCCTTGGGATGCCGTGTAAAATTGTCTTGCCTGCTGCCAATAGAACATCGCCGTCCGCGCATTCTTGCGCCTGAGCCATAGTTCAACATACGTCCAGAAGTCAGATGTAAGCACTGTTGGATCGGAGAACTGGGGATCCAGGATTGCTTTATGAATCCTGACCTCCCGTCCATTTAGGGATATATGGTCAGCCGGCATTCGTATCGCCCCCGTTGCCGTAACTATTGCCCTCTTACCGCCAACCGTCAAACACAGAATATGTCAGTCGAAGTCACCAAGCGATTGAGAACTTTCTATTCCGCCGCAACTGCCACCGCATCGGTAAGTCCACCGTAGGCAGCCTCCAGATTTTCGATGCCTTCCATGACCTCGTATTGCCGGACTTTATTCAGCAGACCTTCCGCTTGAAGGAACTCAACCTGTTTCGCCATGTAGTCGCGAAAGACAGGATCGGCGTCGGTGCAAATGCTGTTCCGACCCTCTTGGATAGCAACGCGGGCGGTCACACCGCTACCCGCGAAAAAGTCGAGGACGGTTGAGCCGGGGTATGATAGCGCGCGAACCAGCCGCTCAATGACGGCGGCCGGCTTCTGTGTGGGATGCCCAACCCGCTCGAGCGAGTTGCCATTAAGTCTACCAATACGCCAAACGTTCGTCGGATTGCGGCCCTTCTCGACAGACTCGGGTTTAAGTCGCTTGTCCCGAAGATAGATCGCTTTCGTCGCCTCATCGAAGGGTTCACGGACTGCATCTAAATCGAAGTAGTATTTCTTCGACTTAGCAAACCAAGCAATCTCCTCGTGCCGGTTCGCAAAGAAGCGTTGGGCACTCATCCCATTCGGATAATTCCAGATGATGAGGTTCGCGAGCAGCATTTTGCTGTGTAGGCGCATATGAGAAATGATCGAGATCAGATCGCCAGATCCAGCCTCAGCCTGATACTGCAAGCCGCCAAAGATCGCGATGCTGCCGCTCGGAGCTAGAACGCGCTCCGCCTCCGCTAACCACTGCTTCGCCCAAGCGATGTAATCGGCGTGGTCGTCCCAATCGGCTAACAAGATGTTGTAAGGCGGGTCGCAAATTATGAGCTGAACGGAATCGCTGGGGATTTTGGAAAGAACGTCGAGACAGTCGCCAACGTCATAAAGATGTGTTGTGCTCTCGGTACGAACGGCAGCTACGAGGGCTTCCGAGGAATGCTTAAGACCGGACTTTTTTAGCGCATTCATCCCGCGATGACCTGCGTTCCGGTGGGATCGATTCGCCATTCAAAAAATCACTTTCACTTCTGCGATTAGCGTGGCGGTGACCATGCGTGAGCCTTCCTGAATTGGTCCAGCAGTTTCACACGCCTTGTGGGTTGGGGTCCAAGTCGGGGCCGATAACCTGGAGCGATGTCTTGGCGACCGCAAGCATAGCCTCGGCCATCTCTCCAGCCTTCCAAGCGGTATGTTTGCAGTACAGCGAAGCCGCTTGGAACATATGCTCAAAGTCACCAGCCTTGACGATGATATTCTCGCAGTAGTTCTGATTAATCTCTCGAGAGAGGCTGCTGGCCGTAACTCGGTCAATGCAGTTCAGCAGCCCCGAGTCATGCACGACTTTGACTACGCGGCCATCCGGGCGTGTGACCTCAAACGATTCGGTGGCGAAGTTTGAGCCTTGCAGAAACACAACATAGGGGAAGTGCCGCTCATCAAGCATGAAGTTGCGGAGCTCCAAAACGTTCTTGTGCATCCGCTCGATAGCGTTGCCAGCAGCCATGAAATCCTGATCCTTGTTCTTGCCCTGCAGAATGCCAGCAAGGATCATCTCGACGTCGTTGCCTTGATGCTTTGACTCACCCACCAGGATGACCCGCCAGCGGCCGTGCCGGTCGCGAACTTCAGTGATAGCACCATCCGGCCTTATGCTTGCGCTCCCAACGAAGAGCGCTTGTCCAAGCCTTGGGTCGAAGCTGCATAGCTTGTCGTTGATCTCTTTCTTGCTAAGCGACGTTCGCTGGCGAAGCACGAGGTCCGGAAACTCCTCGGTCAGCTTCGCCAAAACACCTGCGGTCACTTGCCGGATCGAAAGGTCGTGCGCTTGAGCAGCTGCACCGAAGATCGTCAGGGGTCCGCCGCCCAGCCGTTGCTGAATACTCAGCCTAAGCCCCTGCCCCTTACCTGTGAACTCTACTTCTCCCGCCACCTTCGCTCCCCTCGGTCAAGGGGAGAGCCGTATCAGACGGCGAAGATCGGTGAAACCGGCGACTACCGCCTCTTATCGGGGCCTTAGCTGGCCTTCGTCGGTGCCTGTGGTCAGTCCTCGTTAGCTTCGTCCTCCGGGCGATGAGCAAGAAATTTGTCGTGAATTTTCTCAAGTTCCTTGACGCTGGTCGCCTCAATTTCAGTCCCGTCCTTGAACCTGATCCGCACCTTTCGCCCCTGTCTGGCCGGTAGCCATGCCTTGAGCAGGAGAAACGCTGCCGTGCCGCCCGCGACAACCAGGGAGACCAGCTGTCCATCGACCGCACCGACCGATTTCCGCATGAGTGTGTATTTGACGCAGTCGATTGAGGCCCGGTCAAGTTCGCCTTGAAGGCTCGTTATATCAGCCTGATACCAATCGCTGGTGATGTCGTCGTAGTCGCCGACCGACAACTCAATGGCCTTTTCCGGATCGACCTCGGGCTTACTCGGCGTCACATTGGTGATTTTCATCGCGCTGCTCCATGTTCCTCGGCGGACTGCTATATACAGCGAGATGGTGATTTTAGCGCTAGAGAGGAGCCTCAGACCCGGAATTTGGAGGGCCGTCGACCTAACTAGTAGTTCGCATTGCGAATGTGCCAAGTGGACAGGTCCGACTAAGCTCATAGTAAGCCCCCGTCACCCTACCCGGCGATAAGTGCTGGATCGAAACGATTTGACAGGGCCCTGGGTTCGAGCCATTTTGTCCGCGCCTCTGGATGGAGGCTGAAAAGAAACCTGAGATGGTTTCGGTTTGTCGTGCTGCTGCAAAGCGGCAAAATTGGTCGGTCCGCCGACATGATTTGCGCACAGTGGTGCGCTCGATGGTCCGAGACCAGTCTCTTCATTTTGAAGGACTGGAAATGACTACCACCCCAAAACTCATCGTTCGCTTTGCTCTGGTTGCTGAGCAACCCAATTCCCGTGACGAAGAGCGGTTGAGCTCGGTTTCGACCGAGAACTCAATCGCCGGAATCAAACGGTATACCGGTTTTGTCCGCGGTCGCGACTTGTTCGCCTTGTTCGATCACGTCTCCCTTGAAGCTAATCCGCGAGCAGCGAAAACGGGTACGGTTACCCGTGCTATCCTCGAGTCTCTGAACGAAACACCAGAGCTTTTCCCGTTCAAATCAAAGGGTATCCTCATCGGGACCTCGACCTACGAGGTGCTTCAACGGAATCGCTTTGACCTGAACTTCGAAGATCCCGACTCCGAGGGCATCCTCGATGGCGGCCACAATATGCTCGCGATCGGCATCCACATGCTGTCCGCCGTGGCGGATGAGAAGGAAATCAGCCGCGTATCTTTATGGGAGGACATGAAGGATCTTTGGGACGAGCACCGTAAGGAACTGGAGAGGGTGAAGGAGCAATTCGATTTCTTGGTCCCAGTAGAGCTGCTCGTGCCATCGGACCCCGAAGACCTGCGTGCAGTCCAGCAGTTCGAAATGTCAGTCCTCGACATATGTGCGGCCCGAAACAACAACGCCCAACTTACTCAAGAGACGAAGTCTAACAAGCTCGGGTTCTACACTGAAATTCGGGATCGCCTTGATCCTGCCATCGCTTCACGTGTCGAGTGGAAGAGCAACGAGTGGGAAAGCAGCGAGGCGCGGCCTATCAAAGTGCGGGACTTGCTAGCCCTCGCCTGGATCCCGTTGAACAAGGCAAACCAAGCCGGGTTGCTTCCGCTCGATATCAGCGTGGCACCACAGAACATCTACCGCAACAAGGGCGAATGTTCGAAGCAGTTTGACAAGTTGATGTTGGATCCGGGCGTGTCAGAACCCTGTGAAGGTCCGGTGCACCTACTGACGAATGACGTGGTCGCTAGCTGCTTCGACATTCTAGCCGATCTGCCTTTCCTATATGACAAGATCTACGCCGACTTTCCGGACGCCTACAACTCCAACAACTACCGCTTCGGATCGAACCCGATAGTCAAGCTTTACGATCCGATCCGGCGACAATCGGCAAAGGACAAAAGCGCGTACGTGGCGACGCAACCGAAAACTCATTACCTGAACACTCCGGTGAACTACCGCTACCCCGATGGCCTCATCATGCCGTTAGTCTATGGTTTGCAGGGGTTGATGGAGATTGCTCACGACCGGGTAGTCTGGGCGACCGATCCAAATGTATTCCTAGATCGCTATCTTCAAGACATCGCCGGAGCGTATCGGCTCGTTCTGGACATGGCTCGTTTCGACCCACAGAAGCTATCGAAGAATCAGGCGAGCCACGAGTTCGCCGTGGGTGAGTTCGAGAAGGCACTGATGAAGCATCGGTCGCGACAGGTGGCCTAATCAGCAATTCGGCCGATGAAGGGCGGGGCGCGAAAGCGCTCCGTCCTAGTCAATTGCAGCTTATGAAGTGCTTGCGCCAGCAGCGCTCGGCGCACCCCTCGATAGGTGACCCACCGCTAACCCGCTGTCACAAATAGGAAAATTGGCGCGCCCGGAACGATTCGAACGTCCGACCCTCAGATTCGTAGTCTGATGCTCTATCCAGCTGAGCTACGGGCGCGCGGTGGGGTGGCTATTAGGGGGCGATGCCGGGTGAGGCAACCCGCAAACGCGCCGATTGCGAAGCGGGCGCGCCAATCCTAGACGGAGGCGATGAAGGCCCCCTCATACCTCATAACCGCGACGCTGCCGGTGATCGCGACGCTCGCCGCCTGTTCGCACGGCACGCTCAATCCGCCGTCGCTCGCGCCGCGTGCGGCCGAGGCGATCGATCCGCGGCTTCCGGTTGAGCGAGCGCTGCTCGAACGAGCGGTCGGCGCGGACATGCGCGACCGGCTGGCGATCCTGGTGGGTCAGGCGCGAGCGGGCGACGCGACCTATCGCACGGCGCTGGGGCCGGCCGAACGCGCGGCGGCTGCGGCGGGGCCTTCGCGCAGTGAAAGCTGGATCTCGGCGCAGCAGGCGCTGTCGGCGCTGGAGGCGGCGCGCGCGGCAACCCCCAAGGCGATGGCAGCTATCGATGCGATCGCCGGCGATGCGGTGGCGAACAAGGGCGCGATCGGCGCGTCGGACCTCGCCGCGGTGCGTGCGGCGGCTGACGAGGCCGGCACACTCGACCGGGCGCAGCGCGCAACGATCGCGCGGCTCAGCGCCAGGATCGGGAGCTAGACCGGCCACTCGTTGCGCTCGATCCGATAGACGATCGTCGGGTTGAGCTCGGGACCGTAGCGCGGATCGGTGAAGTCGAGCTCGGGCGTGCGGGTCATCCCGAGCCGCTCCATCAGCCGCCAGCTGCCCGTATTCCCGGCGACGGTCAGCGCGACAACATGCGGCGCGGCAAAGCGGGTAAAAGCGAGGTCGAGGCATTTGCTCGCCGCTTCTCGGGCATAGCCATGGCCCCACGCCCGTTCGCACAGTCGCCAGCCGATTTCGACCATGTCGAACACCGGCTGCCCAATCGCATTCGATCGCTTGAGGCCGCAAAAGCCAAGCATTTCGCCCGACAGTTGACCACCATCGGGCTTGCGCTCGACGATCCAGAAGGTGTGGCCGAAATCACGGGAATAGCCGATCAGCCGTTGATAGGCAGCGTCGAATTCCGCGCGAGTTTGGACCCCGCCGAGCCAGCGCATGACGGCCGGGGTGTTGAGGCGCGCGAGGAACGGCTCGATGTCGGCTTCTGTCCAATCACGCAGAATCAGCCGTTCTGTGGTCGTTGCGCTCTCGCTCATCCGTTCCGGATGGCGACCCCGAGCGCCGCGATCAACCCCGCCATCTGATGATTGGCAGGATGCTCGCATGATCGTCGGTCCACGCCGCCGACGCCGATACGGGCAGCGGCTCCCACTTTTCCGCCCCGCTGGCCCGCTCGACCGCGGCGATCGTCGCCGGGACAGGTGACAGCATGACCCACATCGACGACCCGGCATGCTCGCGCGTTTCGGCCGGGGTCGGGTAATAGGTTCGCACGCGCGCCGTCCAGCCACGCGCCGCCGCCGCCGCGACGACCGGCCGCAAATCGAGGTAGCGGTTCGAGATGTGAACCATCAGCAAGCCATTGGCAGCAATGTGGCGGCGATAGAGGGCGAACGCCTCGAGCGTGAGGAGATGCATCGGCACCGAGTCCGACGAGAAAGCGTCGATCACCAGCACGTCGGCGCTGGCCGAGGGCTCGCCCGCCAGCATCAGCCGGGCATCGCCGACGACGATCGGGGCGGCGGGCTGGCAGCGGGCGAGGAAATGAAAGCGGGTGCGCGCGATCGTCACGACCTTGGGATCAATCTCGTAGAAGCGCCACAATTGGTCGGGCGTGCTCGCACAGGCCAGCGTGCCCGCGCCTAACCCGACCAGCCCGACCCGGGCATGGGGGAATATCGTCGGCAGCGCGCGCATCGCCAGCCCGACCCCCGAGCGCGGCGCATAGTAACTCGTCTGCATCCGCTCACGCGCCGGCGAGCCAAGGTTCTCGATCCCGTGCGCGGTCGTGCCGTGAACCAGCATGCGGGCTTCACCGTCCATCGTCCGCACCGAATAGATGCCGAAGAAGCTGCGGGTCATCTGATGGGTAAGGCTCAAGGCGACCTTGTCCCACCCGCCCATGTTGAGCATCAGCGCGGCGAGGGACAGCGCGAACAGCGTGCGATTGCCGATCGCCACCATCGCCAGCGCGATGATCGCGATCCCGCCACCAAATGCGAGCGCGTGGCTTTCCGGCAAGCCGAAGAAGGCGGTGCCGGCCAGGCTGAGAAACAGCGCGGCGACCGCCATCCAGCGGGTCAACCGCGCGGCCCGTTCACTGCCGTCCCACAGCGCGGCGAACCGCCCAAATGGATTGGCGACGACCATGACGAAGCCGGCGGCGGCGATCAGCAGCGGATGCTCGTAGGCCCAATCGAAGCTGAGCGGTGCGACCAGCGCGCAAAACAGCCCGCCAATGACCCCGCCGACCGACGTCGACAGATAGAAAGTAGTCAGGTGCGCCGGGTCCGGCCGCCGGTCGAACAGCATTGCATGAAGCGCGACGCAGATGGCGAACAGGCTGGCCAGCGCGGCGGCGGCGATCAGCAGCGCCGCAGGAGTCGAATCGGCGAACACGCTGCACGCCGCGATCAGCAGCATGAACGGCGCCGCGCGGGTGATCAGCGCCGCCGCGCGGCGGTCGGGCGCGAAGGCAACCGAGAAGCTCAACAAATAGAGGCCGAGCGGCACCACCCACAACAGGGGCATGGCGACGATGTCGGTCGTCAAGTGAAGCGTCGTCGACAGCATCAGCCCCGACGGAATTGCCGCAAGCAGTATCCAACGTCCGATCTGGCGGGCCGTGGGCTTGGGCGCGATCGACACGCAGGCCTGGACCGGCGCCACGCGCGGCAGGCGCAGTGCACAGGCCGCAACCAGCACGGCGAGCGCGACATAGCCCGCGCTCCACACGCTGCTTTGCGCGGCGACGGGAAGCAGCGGTTCGACCAGCACGGGATAGGCGATCAGCCCGAGGAAGCTGCCGACGTTGGACGCGGCATAGAGCGGATAGGGATCCCCGCCCCCGGCCAGCGCAAACCAGCGCTGGATCAGCGGCGCCTGCGCCGAGACGACGAGGAACAGCGGCCCGATACTGACGACGAGCAGCCACGGCACCCAGATGAAGACATTGGCATCTGGCGGCGGGGTCGCGCCGATCAGCGCGATCGGCAGGCTGAGCGCGGCGAGGCCGAACAGCGCCAAATGCACGAGCGCCTGTCGCCTGGGGGCAAGCCGCCCGAGCAGATGCGCATAGGCATAGCCAACCAGCAGCAACCCCTGATAGACCAGCATCGCCGAGTTCCACACCGCCGGAGCCCCGCCGAGCCGGGGCAGCGCCATGCGCGCGACCATCGGCTGAACAAGGAACAGTAGGAAACTGCCCGCGAAGACGCATGCGGTGAAACGCGCACGCACGAAGCGAGCGGTCGCGGGGGGTTTGATTGCGAGGGTGGCCATGATGCCGGGCTACCCCGGCCGAGTGGAAATCTGGTTAACGGCGCAGTATGTCAGCCGCCCGCGAGCAATCGCGCGGCATCGCGCGCGTGGTAGGTGAGCACGCCGGTCGCGCCGGCGCGTTTGAACGCCATCAGCGTCTCCAGGATCAGCGCGTCGCGATCGCCCGCTCCCGCCGCGGCCGATGCCTCGATCATGGCATATTCGCCCGATACGGCATAGGCGAACGTGGGGACGCCGAACTTGTCCTTCACCCGCGCCAGCACGTCGAGATAGGCCAGCCCGGGTTTCACCATCACCATGTCGGCGCCCTCGGCGAGGTCGAGTGCGACCTCGCGCAAGGCTTCGGCGCCGTTGGCGGGGTCCATCTGATAGCCGCGCTTGTCGCCCTTGAGCAGGCCCTTGCTGCCGACCGCGTCGCGGAACGGGCCGTAGAAGGCGCTCGCATATTTCGCGGCGTAGGCCATGATCGCGACGTTGCGGTGGCCGTCCTGTTCGAGTGCGGCGCGGATTGCGCCGATCCGCCCGTCCATCATGTCCGACGGCGCGACGATGTCGGCCCCGGCACGCGCCTGGACCAGCGCCTGGCCGACGAGTTGCTCGGTCGTCTCGTCGTTGAGGACATATCCCGCCGCATCGATCAGCCCGTCATGGCCGTGCGCGGTGTAGGGGTCGAGCGCGACGTCGGTGAGAATGCCGACCTCGGGCACGGCGTCCTTGATCGCCCGGATCGCGCGGCACATGAGGTTGTCGGGGTTGAGCGCTTCTTCGCCGCGCTCGGAGCGCAGCTCGCGCGGGGTGTTGGGGAACAGCGCAAGGCACGGAATGCCGAGGTCGCGCGCTTCACGGGCACGGTCGGCGAGGCGGTCGACGGTCCAGCGGCTGACCCCGGGCAACGTCGCGATCGGCTCCTCGCCGCCCGTCCCCTCGGCCACGAACAGCGGCCAGATGAGATCGGCGGGGGTGAGGACGTTCTCGGCGAGCATCGCGCGGATCCACGGGGCGGATCGACCGCGGCGCATGCGGAGAGCAGGGAATTGTGACATGGGCGCAATCCTAGCGAAGCGCCCTGCCCACGTCATCCCCGCAGGTCAGAAGCGGAAATCATAGTCCACGCCGAGGCGGATCTGGCCCTTGCTGTCGTCACGCGCGCGGCCGAGTGCGACCAAATAACCGGCCTCAAGCTCAAACTCGCCGCGCGGTTCGCCGCTACCCTCCTCGCCGCGCTCGAACTCAAGGCGCGCGAACGGGCCGATGAAATGATCGTCGCGCAAGGTGACCCGGCGGGTCGTGCCGCTCCCGCCCACCGCCATCGCGCCGAGGTGGACGTGCTCGACCACCTCGTCGGTCACGAGCGCGGCATAGCCGAGCGCGATCGGGCTGCCGTCGAATGGTTTTTCGGCAAGCAGGTTGAGCCGCGCGTCGAACGGGCCGGCGTGGCGTTGGACGATCAGCTTGCCGCCGGCGACATCAGCGTGGTGATTGGTGTTGGCTTCATATTCGGCCATGACGGCAAAATCGAACCCGCCAACGCGCCCAACCGGAAAGCGGCCCTCGAACTCGAACGCCTCGAGCCGGCGCGACGCGCCCGCCTCACGCGAAACCTGGGCGACGACGCCGCCCCAGAAATGTTTGGAGAAACCGCGGGCGAGCTCGAACTTGGTCAGCTCAGTGCCGGAGCCCTCGCCGCCAGCAAGCCGACCATAGCGGATCTCTCCTTCGCTCAGTCCGCTCTCGACGGTTGCGCCATAGACTTCGGTCGCGAGCGGCGCCTCGGCGAATGCCGGCGCTGCCGTGAGCAGGACCATTGCCGCAATGGCAGCACGACGAACAAGCTTCATCAAATTCCCCTTCGCGCACTCCTCTATTGAGAATAGTTCGCAGTTGCAAGTGGGGTCAGGGCGATGTCATTCTTTGACTCTTCCACGTCCCCTGCCGATAATAGAGCGACGCCAGCAACAGGTTGCTCGCGGACGCTACCGGCAGGCTGAGCCACAGCGCGTCGGCCCCGATCAGCGGTTGCATCAGATAAGCGAAGCCAAGCCGCACCGGGAGCAACCCGAACGCCAGGATGATTAGCGGCGCGATCACCGCCCCGTTGGCGCGCATCGTCCCGAACAAGACCATCGTCACCCCGAACAGGAGGTAACCCCAGGTCCCGAACAGCTGGATATGCTGAGCGATCGGCATCGCCGGGCTGGCGTGCCCCAGGAACAGCGCCAGCACAGTTCGATCGGCGATGAGCAACAGCAGCACCATCACCCCGGTGATCGCCAGCGTGATCAGGACCCCCGACCGCGTCACGCGCCCGACCCGCTGCCATTTGTCGGCGCCGATGTTCTGCGCGACCATCGTCGACACCGCCGCACCGACCGCCATCGCCGGCATCTGGACATAGGTCCACAGCTGAAGCGCGACGCCGAACGCCGCGGTGGTATCGACCCCCTGGCGATTGACCAGTCCGAACATGGTCAGCGCCGACGCCGACACCGCGATCATCTGCAGCCCCATGGGAAGACCCTTGGTGACGATCGTCCGCAGGATCGCCGGATCGGGGAGGAGGTAGCGAAGCTCGGCCCCGCGCAGCCGAAGTGCAAGATCACGCCCGTAGATGGTGACGATCAGGGCGATCAGCGCGGCGTAGTTGGCGATCAGCGTCGCGACCGCCGATCCGGCGATGCCCATTTTCGGGAAAGGCCCGATCCCGGCAATGAACAGCGGGTTCAATCCGCTGTCGAGCACGACCGACAACAGCATGAACCATAGCGGCGTGAGGCTGTCCCCGCTCCCGCGCAAGGCCATCATCAGCATGGTGAGCATCAGCGCCGCAGGCAGCCCGAGGAAGATCACGCGCAGATAGGCGAGCACGAGCGGGACGACTGGCTCGGGGGTGGCGAGCAATTTCAGGATTGCCGGCGAGAAGACGTAACCGATCGCGCTCATCACGATCGCGACTGCCGCGAACGCCGCAAATGCAGTCCCGATCACCCGCCGCGCGCCATCGACATCGCGCCGCCCGAACGCCTGGCCGATCAGGATCGTCGAGGCCATGCCGAACCCGAATACGAAGGCGAGCATGAGGAACATCACCGTCGTCGCGTTCGACGTTGCGGCAAGCGCATTCTCGCCGAGCAGCCGCCCGATCCAGATGGTGTTGATCGACCCGTTGAGCGACTGGAGGATCGAGGAGCCGAGCGCGGGGAGCATGAACGCGAGCAGGGTGCGCGTGATCGGGCCGGTCGTGAGGTCGCGCGCGCCGTGGGCGGGCGTGGCAGTCGGGGTCGGCGCGGTCGCGGCCGGCTCGCCGGTAGCGGCGGACGGCGCGGCGGTGGATTCAGTGTCGGCCATTGCGCGCTGCTAGCCGAGCCGCGCCAGCGCCACGTTCAGCCGCTCGGCTTCGTCGGCGCGAGCCTCGTGGTCGGCGCGCGCCTTTTCGACCGCCTCGGGCTTGGCACGCTCGGCGAAGGCGGGGTTGGCGAGGCGGGCGGCGAGGGAATCACGGTCCTTCGCGGCGGCGGTGATGGCCTTTTCGAGCCGCGATCGTTCGGCGTGGAGGTCGATCGCGTCGCCGAGCGGGAAAGCGACGGTGACGCCGTTGACTACAATTTGAGCCGAGGCCGGTGGAACGGCGTCGGCGGCGACGGCGGCCTCGAGCTTGGCCATCCGCACCAGCGCTGCCTGGTTGTCGGCGAAGCGTTGCAGGGTCTGCGCATCTGCACCGACGACATGGGGCACGAGCGCCGCGCTCCACGGGATCGTAAGTTCAGAGCGGAGGTTGCGGACCTGAGCAACGATATCGACCAGCGCACTGACTTGCGCGGCGGCATCAGCATCGCGAGCAGCCTCTGGCGCGGGCCACTTTGCTACGATCAAATCATGCGCCCGCGTCCCCATCGCGTGCCACAATTCCTCAGTAATGAACGGCATCAACGGATGGAGCATGACGAGGATCTGGTCGAACGCCCAGGCGGAGACGGCGCGGGTTTCGTCGTCCCAGGCACCCTTCACCAACTCGACATACCAGTCGCAGAAGGTGCCCCAGGTGAAGTGGTAGATCGCGTCCGCCGCCTCGTCGAAGCGCAGGTCGGCGACAGCCTTGTCCAATTTCGCCAGCGTCTCGACGACTTCGCCAATGATCCAGCGGTTGACCGGGAGGGTCGCGGTCGGGGCGGCGATCGAGGTGCTCGCGCCGACGCCATTGCCTTGCAAAAACCGCGCGGCGTTCCACAATTTGGTGGCGAAGTTGCGATAGCCTTCGACGCGTTTTTCATCCAATTTGATGTCGCGCCCCTGGCTCTCCATCGCCGCCATGGTGAAGCGCAGAGCGTCGGCGCCGAAGCGCTCGATCAGGCCCAATGGATCGACCGTATTGCCTTTCGACTTGGACATTTTCTGGCCGTTGGCGTCGCGGACTAAACCGTGGAGATAGAGCGTCTTCCACGGCACGCTTTCGTTGAGTGGCAGCTCCCCGCTGCGGCCCATGAACTCGATCCCCTGCATCGCCATCCGCGCGTCCCAGAAGAACAGGATATCAAAGCCCGAGATGAGCACGTCATTGGGATAATGGCGGGCAAGGTCGTGCGTCTGCTCAGGCCAGCCAAGCGTCGCGAACGGCCATAGAGCAGAGGAGAACCAGGTATCGAGGACGTCTTCGTCTTGGCGGAGGATCGCTGAAGGGCCAGCGAGCGCCTGCGCCTTGGCCTGGCTCTCAGCGACAAAAATCTTGCCCTCGTCATCGAACCACGCGGGGATGCGGTGGCCCCACCACAGCTGGCGCGAAACACACCAAGGCTGGATATTCTCGAGCCAGTTATACCAGGTCTTGGCCCAGCTTTCGGGCACGATCTTCACCGCGCCGGACTTGACCGCCTCGATCGCAGGTCCCGCGAGGGTCGCGGCGTCGACATACCATTGGTCGGTCAGCCACGGTTCGATGACCACGCCCGAGCGGTCGCCGAAGGGGGTGGCGATAGTGCGGTCTTCGACCTTGACCAGTGCGCCGTCGGCTTCGAGCAATTCGACCGCCCGCGCGCGAGCTTCGAAGCGATCGAGGCCAAGCAGCGCGTCCGGGATTCCGCCGCACTGAACGACTTGCGCCGAGGCGTCGAACATATTGAGCATGTCGCCCGGTTTGAACCCGGCGCGCTTGCCGACTTCATAGTCGTTGAAGTCATGGCCAGGCGTGATCTTGACCGCGCCCGAGCCGAGCTCAGGGTCGGCATGTTCGTCGGTGATGATCGGGATTTGGCGGCCGGTGATCGGCAGGCGAATCATTTTACCGACCAGCGCGGTGTAGCGCTCGTCGGTCGGGTGGACCGCGACCGCCATGTCGGCGAGCATCGTCTCGGGGCGGGTCGTCGCGACCTCGACGAAGCCCGAGCCGTCGGCGAGCGGATAGCGCAGCGTCCAGAACTTGCCCTGCACCTCGCGAGTCTCGACCTCGAGGTCGCTGATCGCGCTCTGGAACTTGGGGTCCCAGTTGACGAGCCGCTTGTCGCGATAAAGCAGCCCGCGCTTGTGGAGCTCGACGAAGACATGAGTAACCGCCTTCGAGAACCCCTCATCCATCGTGAACCGCTCATTGGCCCAGTCGCACGACGCGCCGAGGCGGCGGAGCTGCTGCGTGATTGCGCCGCCGCTTTCTTCCTTCCACGCCCACACCCGCTCGACGAATTCCTCGCGCGTGAAATCGGTGCGCTTCTTCTGTTCCAGGTCGAGCTGGCGTTCGACCACCATCTGCGTCGCGATCCCGGCATGGTCGGTACCGACCACCCACAGCGCGTCCTTGCCCCGAAGCCGCGCGTGGCGGACGAGGATGTCTTGCAGCGTGATGTCGAGCGCGTGGCCGATGTGGAGCGAGCCGGTGACGTTGGGCGGCGGCATGACGATGGTGAAGGGGGTCGCTTCGGACCGGTCGGGGCGGAATAGCCCGGCCCCTTCCCAATAGGCGTACCAGCGCGCCTCGATCGTGGCGGGGTCGAAGGTCTTGGCAAGCTCGGTCATGGCCGAGCGGTTAGCGGGGGGACGGCGGTTACTCAAGCGGGGGCGTGACCGCGCGTCAGCTGACGCTAGTTGAGCGGCGTTCCCGTGATCCGCCCGATCTCGCGCCGGACATGCTCGTCGACGATGTCCGACAGGTGCGCGTCGAGCCATTCCTTCATCATCGGTCGAACCATGTCGCGAACCATCGTTTCGAACGGGTTGACGACCGGCGGCGGGGGCGCGGCGGCAGCAACTTCCTGAAGCACGGCGAGTTTCTGGCGGCTGGTGTCGACTGCTTCCTCCGAGGCGAGCGGCGGGCCCAGATCGACCGGCACACGCTCCGGTTTTGGCGCTGCGGCGACCGGGTCGTCGAGTTCGAGCACGTCGTCCTCTGGCTCATCCTCTTCGGGCACGGAAAGCGGCAGCGGCGCGGCTGCGCGCAGCTCCTTTTCCTCCGCGATCACTTTCTTGATCGAGGCGAGAATGTCTTCCATCGACGGTTCACGGGCGCCCTGCATGGCCGCTGTATTGCCTATTGATTGGGCGCTGTCATCCCCGGCGGCGTCACGATCGGTGCCGGCGGGCCGTAGGCGACTGGCAATTCCTCCGCGTGAACGGTGCGCGTCGCAACGGCAACCGGGTTGGGATCGCCGGCCCAGTCGTTCCAGTTGCCCGCAACATGGCGATAATTGCCAAGCGGATCATAGAGCGGCCCGCCGTCGAGCCCGAGCGTGTCGGCCTGCGCTTGGCCCATCGCGTTGAGCAGCTGGAAACCGGCGACATACGTGTCGTGGCGCGCGGTGACGAGCTGGACCTGTGAATTGAGCAATTCCTGCTCGGCGTTGAGCACGTCGAGCACGGTTCGCGTGCCGACCGTACGTTCCGCGCGCGCGCCCTGCAGCGCGAGCGTATTTGCGCTGACCGCCGTCTGGTTGGCCACGATCGCGCGCTGCGCCGACTGATACGTCGCGAAATTCGATCGGGTCGTCGCGATCACCGCGCGTTCGGTGCCGACAACCTGCTCGAGCGATTGTCCCTCGAGCGCCTGCGCCTGGCGGATGCGCGCTGCGGGAAGTCCGCCCTGATAGAAGGGGACCCGTGCCTGGACGCCGATGTTGGTCGATGATCCGAACAAGGCGCTGCTCTGGCCGGTGTTGGGATTAAAACCTGCGACGCCCGAAAAATCGCGAGTATAATTCGCCCCCGCTACCCCCGACAGTGTCGGCAACCGGCCGGCCCGGGCGGTGCGAACATCGAACCCGGCCGCCTGCGCTTGGCGCAGCACCGACACCAGATCAGGATTACCGACGAGCGCAACCTGGACCGCCTGGTCGGCACCGACCGGAAGCGGTGGAAGCGGCGGCGGCGGCTGCAGCGCGCCCGGCGTCTTGCCGATTACCCGACGGTAATTCTCCTCGCTGGCGGTCAGCCGGCCCTGGGCGGTGGCGAGGGTAGACCGGCCCAGCGACAGCCGCGCCTCGCTCTGCGCCACGTCGGTGCGGGTCAGGTCGCCGATCTTGAAGCGGTCGCTCGTCGCCCGCAGGTTGGTCGACAGGACACTGACATTATTCTGGTTGAGATCGACAATCGCACGATCGCGGATCACGTCCATATAGGCCGTCACGGCATCGACGAACACGTCGCCTTCGACCGCGCGCAGCGTGGCCCGACCGGCATCGACGCGGGTCTGGGCCGCTTTCACCCCGTTGCGCACGCTTCCGCCCGAATAGAGTGGAACCGAGAAACTGAGCTGGCTGCTGAGGAACGGTCCCTTGCTGACCCGCTGAAGCGTCCCGACCTGGGTCAGATCGCGGCCCAGGCTGGTCGTACCGATCACGCTTGGCCGGCCGGCGGCGCGGGCGATGGCGACGGTCGCGTCGGTCGCTCGCAGCCCGGCACGCTGGCCGGTGAGCGTCGGGTTGGCGTTGTAGGTCGACACAAGCGCGTCACGCAGCGTGTCGGCCGAAGCGGGCGTTGCGGCGAGCGCGAGCAGCGCGAGGGCGGTGGCGATGGGACGGGTCATGGCAAGGAAACTCGGACTTAAAAGGTGAAAACAGGCGGGCGCGAATAGCCGGGAAGCGGGGCGATCTCGCTGTCGGCGAAGCGCGTCCAGCCGACCACTCCGCCAAGCTTGTGGCCGATCGCGAGGCGGGTCACGCCATGCTCGATGAGCGCGGTGGCGATGCGGCCGCCTTCGACAAGCGAGTCGATCAGCGTCTCGGGGACCAGCTCGATCGCGCCTTCAATCAAAATAAAGTCATACGGTCCGGCGGCGGTGTCTTCGCTGACGAACAGGCCGATATGGCGCAGCAGTTCGGCGGCGTAGGCTGGGGCGGCACCGATGACGAGCGCGCGGTCGCCGGGGATCGGCACGGCGGCGGTGAGCAGCCGGGCAAGCGCGGCAGGCGGCATCATCCCGCCCTTGCCGGGGATCGCGATCATACGATCGGTATAGGCGACGCTTGCTGCACTTTGAGGGACGAACGCTTCGCGCGGCACCGTGGCCATCGCGGCGAGCACGGCGACGTCGGTCACGCCTTGCGGGCGCAGCTGGCTGTCGATCATCGCACGGCGGGCGATCGCAAAGTCGGTTGCGGGTGAAGTCATGGCTCGGCCTCGAAGTTGATGCTGTTCTATAGGAGTAATACAGCTGAATTTCAAGCCATGCCATAGAGACGCGCACGCCGCGCGCCAAGCGAGGCGACCGCCGCCGGTCGAAAATCCGCGCCGACGAAGGGCCGAGGGTGGTGATTGCTTGACTGACATATAAAGATATCCTTATATCATCACATGCCGTTGCTCGACATCTTTCGCGCGCTTGCCGACCCGTCGCGGCTGCGCATCGTGCAGTTGCTTCGCGAGATGGAGCTGTCGGTCGGTGAAATTGCGCAGGTACTCGGCCAGAGTCAGCCGCGCGTTTCGCGTCATATCAAGGTGCTGGTCGACGCCGGGCTGGCGCTGAAACGGCGCGAGGGGAGTTCGATCTTCCTGACGTGCGCGCCGTCGGCGTTAGCGCTGCCGCTGTTCAACCTGCTCGACGCCGCCGCCGGGGCCGATGGCGATCACTGGACTCGTGCCGACCGCGTGCGGCTGGCGGCGGTTCGCGCCGATCGGTCGGCGGCGGCGGAGCGCTGGTTCGCGAGCCATGCGACCGAGTGGGACAAGATCCGCTCGCTCCACGTTCCCGAGGGCGAGGTCGAGGCAGCGATGGCCGCAATGCTTGGCATCGAGCTTGGCCGGCTGGTTGATATCGGCACGGGAACCGGACGGATCCTGGAGCTGCTCGGCCCCGCAGCAGACCAAGCGATCGGGATCGACCGAAGCCCCGAAATGCTCCGCCTGGCGCGGGCGAAACTAGATGGGCTCGGCTACGAACTTCGGCAGGGCGACATCAACGCGCTCCAGCTTTCCGATGGCAGCGCCGACACGATCACACTCCACCAGGTGCTCCACTTCCTGCCCGCTCCCGCCAGCGCGATCGCCGAATGCGCGCGGCTGCTGAGCGACGACGGCGCGCTGCTGATCGTCGATTTTGCCCCGCATGAGCGCGAGGAATTGCGGGTCGATCATGCCCATGCCCGGCTCGGCTTTTCGGACGAGCAGATCGTCGGCTGGCTGGCGGCAGCCGGGCTGCGGCTGGCCGAAACGCGTGAGCTCAAGGGCGGCGAACTGACGATCAAGCTGTGGCGCGGGGAGCGCGCGCGCACGACGAAGGTGAAAGCGGCATGACCGACCGGCCCCTCTATGCCGATCTTGGCGGCGACATCGGCGTCAGCTTCGAATTCTTCCCGCCCAAGAACGCGAAGATGGAAGAGACGCTGTGGGACTCAATTCAGACCCTCGCTCCGCTTGCCCCCCGGTTCGTGTCGGTGACCTATGGCGCGGGTGGATCGACCCGCGAGCGGACCCACGCAACCGTCGCCCGGATCGAACGCGAGACTCCGCTCGCCGCCGCCGCGCACCTCACCTGTGTCGAGGCGACTCGCGCGGAAATCGACGCGGTCGCCGAGGAATATTGGGCAGCGGGCGTGCGCCACATCGTCGCATTGCGCGGCGACATGCCGGTGATGGGCGAGCCGTACCGCCCGCACCCCGGCGGCTATGCCAATGCCGCCGAGCTGGTCGCGGGGTTGAAGCGATTGCGCCCGTTCGACATCTCGGTCGCGGCTTACCCGGAGTTGCACCCCGAAAGCGGGACCAGCCAAGCTGATCTCGACAATCTGAAGCGCAAGATCGATGCCGGGGCGAACCGCGCGATCACGCAATTCTTCTTCACGCCCGACTGCTTCTTCCGCTTTCGCGACGCGGTCGCCGCTGCCGGGATCGACGCCGAGCTCGTGCCGGGAATTCTCCCTGTCTCGTCGGTTGCGCAGACGCGCAAGTTCGCCGGACTGTGCGGCGCGCAGATCCCCGGCTGGATGGACCGTTTGTTCGAAGGACTCGACGAACTCCCCGCGGCGCGCCAGCTGGTCGCGGCAACGATCGGCGCCGAATTGTGCCGTCAGCTCTACGCCGGCGGGGTGCGCAATTTCCACTTCTACACGCTGAACCGCGCCGAGCTGGCCTATGCCATCTGCCACCTGCTCGGCGTGCGCCCCAAGGGCGGGATCAAGGAACAGGCGGAATGACAATCATCCCATCCGAAGCGGCCCTGCGGTTCCGCGCCGAAGCGGCCAAGCGGATTCTCGTCACCGACGGCGCATTCGGGACGATGCTTCAGGGCTATTCGCTCGGCGAGGCCGAGTATCGCGGGCAGATCGAAACCAATCACGACCAGAAGGGCAACAACGACCTGCTGTCGCTGACCCAGCCGCACATCGTGCGCGAGATCACCGACGCATATCTGGCGGCGGGATCAGACATTGTCTCGACCAATACGTTCAATGCGAACCGCATCAGTCAAGCCGACTATGGCGCCGAAGGTCTGGTGCGAGATCTCAACATCGCCTCGGCCCGCATTGCCCGGGATGCCGCCGCTGCCGCCGAAGCTTCGACCGGCATCCCGCGTTTCGTCGCGGGCGCCTTGGGGCCGACCAACAAGACGTTATCGCTGTCGCCCGACGTCAACGACCCGGGCTTTCGCGCGATCACGTTCGACGAGTTGAAGGACGTGTATCGTGAAGAAGTGCTCGCGCTGGCCGAGGGCGGCGTCGACTTCATCCTGATCGAGACGATCTTCGACACATTGAACGCCAAGGCCGGGATCATGGCGACGCTCGAGGCTCAGGAAGCGATCGGCCGCGAACTGCCGCTGATGATCAGCTTCACCATGACCGACCGCACCGGGCGCAACCTGTCGGGTCATTCGATCGAGAGCTTCTGGGCCTCGGTCCGCCACGCCCGCCCGCTGACGATCGGGGTCAATTGCTCGTTCGGCGCGCCCGACCTGCGCCCGCACGTCCAGGTCCTTTCGGCCACCGCCGATACGCTGCTGATGGCCTATCCCAACGCTGGGCTGCCCAACGAACTGGGCGAGTATGACGAGCAGCCGGTGACGACCGCCGGCTTCATGCGCGAGTGGGCCGAGCAGGGGCTGGTCAACGTCATCGGCGGCTGCTGCGGGACGACGCCCGAGCACATCAGGCAAATGGCGATGGCGGTCGCGGGTCGCCCGCCGCGCGCGATCCCGGCTCACCGCCCGGACACGCTGCTCGCAGGCATCGACCCGATGCGCATCGCGGCCTGAATCAAGGTAATTTCGTGACCCAGAAAGTCGCCCAATTCGTCAATATCGGCGAGCGCACCAACGTCACCGGATCGGCTGCGTTCAAGAAGCTGATCCTCGGCGACGACTACACACGCGCGGTCGAGGTCGCGCGGCAGCAGGTCGAGAATGGCGCTCAGATCGTCGACGTCAACATGGACGAAGGGCTGCTCGACGCCGAATATGCGATGACGACCTTCCTCAAGCTGATCGGCGCCGAGCCCGACATCGCGCGCGTGCCGATCATGATCGATTCGTCGAAATGGACGGTGATCGAGGCCGGGCTCAAGGTCGTTTCGGGCAAGCCGATCGTCAATTCGATCAGCATGAAGGAGGGTGAGGAGCAATTCCTCGGCCAGGCGCGCAAGGTCATGGCCTATGGCGCCGCAGCGGTGGTCATGGCGTTCGATGAGGTCGGTCAGGCCGACACGGCGCAGCGCAAGGTCGAGATTTGCGAGCGCGCCTACAAACTTCTCACCGGGATCGGTTTTCCGCCCGAGGACATCATCTTCGACCCCAACATTTTCGCCATCGCGACCGGGATCGACGAGCATCGCCGCTATGCGATCGACTTCATCGAGGCGTGCCGGGAGATCAAGGCGCGTTGCCCCCACGTCCATATCTCGGGCGGCGTGTCCAACCTCAGCTTCTCGTTCCGCGGCAATGAACCGGTGCGCCGCGCGATGCACAGCGTGTTCCTTTACCACGCCATCCAGGCGGGGATGGACATGGGGATCGTCAACGCCGGCCAGCTCGACATTTACGACGCCATCGACCCCGAGCTTCGCGAGGCGTGCGAGGACGTCATCTGGGACCGGCGGGACGATGCGACCGACCGAATGATCACGCTTGCCGAACGCTTTCGCGGGACCGACGTGGTCGCCGAAAAGCAGGCCGAGGTATGGCGTTCGTGGCCGGTCGCACGGCGGCTTGAACATGCGCTGGTCAAGGGCATCGACGCGTTCGTCGTCGAGGATACCGAGGAAGCGCGCTTGCTTAGCCCGCGCTCGATCGAGGTCATCGAAGGCCCGTTGATGGACGGGATGAACGTCGTCGGCGACTTGTTCGGATCGGGCAAGATGTTCCTGCCGCAAGTGGTCAAATCAGCGCGTGTGATGAAAAAGGCGGTCGCGCATTTGCTGCCCTATATCGAGGCGGCGAAAGACCCCGGCGCGCGCGGCAAGGGCAAGGTGGTGATGGCCACTGTCAAGGGCGACGTCCACGACATCGGCAAGAACATCGTCGGCGTGGTCCTCCAGTGCAACGGGTTCGAGATCGTCGACCTTGGCGTGATGGTGCCGTGGACCAAAATCCTCGAGACCGCGATTGCCGAAGATGCCGACATCATCGGGTTGTCGGGGCTGATTACCCCGTCGCTCGATGAGATGGTCACCGTTGCCGAGGAAATGAAGCGCGCGGGGTTCAAGCTGCCGCTGCTGATCGGCGGCGCGACGACCTCTAAGGTCCACACCGCGCTACGCATCGACGTCGCCTATGATGGCCCCGTGATCCACGTCCTCGACGCCAGCCGCGCGGTCGGGGTCGCGACCACTCTGGTCAGCGACAGCGGCGGGCGAACCGCTTATGTCGATGACATCAAGGGCGACTATGCCCATGTCCGCGAGACCCGCGAGGGCAAAGGCCAGAACGCGCTCCTCCCGATCGCTGATGCGCGCGCCAACGCCTTTCCGACCGACATGCACCTCCGGCCCCCTGCCCCGCTGCAGCCCGGTGACCATCGCTTCGCCGACTGGCCGCTCGAGGATTTGCGCGGGCTGATCGACTGGACGCCGTTCTTCCGCGCGTGGGAGCTGGCCGGGAACTACCCCGCAATCCTGACCGACGCCGTCGTCGGTGAAAGCGCGACAAGCCTGTTCGCCGACGCGCAGGCGATGCTCGATCAGATCATCGCCGAGAAATGGCTGACCGCTCATGGCACCGTTGGGCTGTGGCCGTGCCGCCGCCAAGGGGACGATGTCATTCTCCATCTCGAGGACGAGCGCCACGTCCGTCTGCCCTTCCTGCGCCAGCAAATTGCCAAGCGCGCCGGGCGGGCGAGCATGTGCCTCGCCGATTTCGTGTCGCACGACGGCGACTGGATCGGCGGGTTCTCAGTCGGCATCCACGGCATCGACCCGCACATCGCGCGGTTCAAGGCCGACACCGACGACTATTCAGACATCCTGCTCAAAGCACTCGCCGACCGGTTGGCGGAGGCGTTCGCCGAACGGCTCCACCAGCATGTCCGCACCGACCTGTGGGGCTACGCACCGGGCGAGCAGCTGACAAACGAGGCGCTGATCAAGGAGCAATATTTCGGCATTCGCCCCGCGCCGGGCTACCCCGCCTGCCCCGATCACAGCTTGAAACCGATCCTGTTTGACCTGCTCGGCGGGACCGATGCGACCGGGATCACGCTGACCGAGAATTTCGCGATGCTGCCGACCGCGGCGGTGTCGGGCTTCTATTTCGGCCATCCGCAAGCCGCCTATTTCGGAGTCGCCCGCATTGGCGAGGACCAGCTCGCCGATTATGCGGTCAGGCGAGACATGCCCGTCGACGAAGCGCGCCGCTGGCTACGACCAAACCTCGACTGAGATTGACTTCACCTCCGCCCACACATAAAGTCATCCTTATATCTCTATTTGTCCGCTCAAACCACACTGGGTGCCCATGCGCAGCAGCTATCTCTTCACGTCCGAATCGGTTTCCGAGGGCCACCCCGACAAGGTCGCCGACCAGATCAGCGACGCCATCGTCGACCTGTTCCTGGCGAAGGACCCTGAGGCGCGGATCGCGTGCGAGACGCTGACCACGACCAACGTCGTCGTCGTCGCCGGCGAGATCCGCGGCAAGGGTATCATGGACGAAACCGGCAACTGGGCGCCGGGCGTCGAGGCTGAAGTCGAGCAGGCCGCACGCGATACGGTCAAGCGCATCGGCTATGAGCAGGACGGTTTCCACTGGCAGAATTTTGCGTTCTACAACCGCCTCCACCCCCAATCGGCGCACATTGCGCAGGGCGTCGATGCCAGCGGCAACAAGGACGAAGGCGCGGGCGACCAGGGAATCATGTTCGGTTACGCCACCGACGAGACCCCCGAACTGCTCCCCGCCACGCTTTACTACAGCCACAAGATCCTCGAGCGCATGGCCGCCGACCGCCACTCGGGCGCCGCGCCGTTCCTCGAGCCCGACGCCAAGAGCCAGGTCACGCTTCGCTACGAAGAGAGCACCCCCGTCGCCGCGACCGCGATCGTCGTCTCGACTCAGCACGGCAAGGGCTATGACCAGGGCGAAGCGGAGGCTGTCCTCCACGCCTATGTGAAGCGCGTGATCGCCGACGTCCTGCCCGCGCATTTGCTGTCGGACGAGACTGTTTATCACATCAACCCGACTGGCAGCTTCGAGATCGGCGGGCCCGATGGCGACGCCGGCCTGACCGGGCGCAAGATCATCGTCGACACCTATGGTGGCGCGGCCCCGCACGGCGGCGGCGCGTTCAGCGGCAAGGACCCGACCAAGGTCGACCGCTCGGCCGCCTATATGGCGCGCTACCTCGCCAAGAACATCGTCGCCGCCGGGCTCGCAACGCGCTGCACAATCCAGCTCGCCTATGCGATCGGCGTGTCCGAGCCGCTGTCGCTCTATGTCGACACCCATGAGACCGGGACGGTCGGCGACGAGCTGCTCGAAACCGCGATCGGCAAGATCGATGTGCTCGGCCGAATGACCCCGCGCGGCATCCGCACGCATCTCAAACTCAACAAGCCGATCTACGCCCGCACCGCCGCCTACGGCCACTTCGGGCGCACCCCCGAGGGCGACTTTTTCCCGTGGGAAAAGACTGACCTCGTCGACGCGCTCAAAGCAGCGGTCGCCAATTAAAACCGAAGGAATTTGATAATGGCCACCACCACCCTCGAGCGTGACTATGTCATCGCCGACATCGCCCTTGCCGACTATGGCCGCAAGGAAATCGACATTGCCGAGACCGAGATGCCCGGTCTGATGGCGCTGCGCACCGAGTTCGGCACGACCAAGCCGCTGACCGGTGCGCGGATCGTCGGCTCGCTCCACATGACGATTCAGACCGCCGTGCTGATCGAGACTCTGACCGCGCTCGGCGCGACCGTCCGCTGGGCGTCGTGCAACATCTATTCGACGCAGGACCATGCCGCCGCCGCGATCGCCGCGACCGGCGTGCCCGTATTCGCGATCAAGGGCGAGACGCTCGAGGAATATTGGGATTATGTCGTCCGCATCTTCGATTGGGGCCAGGATGAAACCTGCAACATGATCCTCGACGATGGCGGCGACGCGACCATGTTCGCGCTGTGGGGCGCGCGCGTCGAAGCGGGCGAAACCCTCTTCACCCCGACCAACGAAGAGGAAGAAATCTTCGCCGCGACGCTGACCCGCTTCCTCAAGGACCGCCCCGGCTACCTCACCAGGACCGTCGCCAACATCAAGGGCGTTTCGGAAGAGACCACCACCGGCGTCCACCGCCTCTATGAGCTCAGCAAGCAGGGCAAGCTCCCCTTCCCCGCCATCAACGTCAACGACAGCGTGACCAAGTCGAAGTTCGACAACCTCTACGGCTGCAAGGAATCGCTGGTCGACGCCATTCGCCGCGCGACCGACGTCATGCTCGCCGGCAAGGTCGCTTGCGTCGCCGGCTTCGGCGACGTCGGCAAGGGCTCGGCGCAGTCGCTGCGCAACGGCGGCGCGCGCGTGCTCGTCACTGAAATCGACCCGATCTGCGCGCTTCAGGCGGCGATGGAGGGCTTCGAGGTCGTGACGATGGAGGAAGCGGTCACCCGCGCCGACATCTTCTGCACCGCCACCGGCAATGCCGACGTCATCACCGTTGACCACATGCGCGCGATGAAGCCGATGAGCATCGTGTGCAACATCGGCCATTTCGACAGCGAAATCCAGATCGCGGCGCTCGGCAACATGAAGTGGACCGAGATCAAGCCGCAGGTCGACCTCGTCGAATTCGCCGACGGCAAGAAGATCATCGTGCTGGCCAAAGGCCGCCTGGTGAACCTCGGCTGCGCGACCGGTCACCCCAGCTTCGTGATGTCGTCGAGCTTCACCAATCAGGTGCTCGCGCAGATTGAGCTGTGGGAAGGCGCGGCCAAATACGGCAAGGACGTCTATGTTCTCCCCAAGCACCTCGACGAGAAGGTCGCGCGGCTTCATCTTGAGAAACTCGGCGTCAAGCTCACCACGCTGACCGACAAGCAGGCCGCTTACATCAACGTACCGCCGGCGGGTCCGTTCAAACCCGACCACTACCGCTACTAAGACAAAAGGGCGGTTCCGGCCCGCACCCGCTATTCATCCGAAGGTCCAGGGGACATTCGGGAAGGATGACCCGGCCAACCCACTCGGTGTGGTTTGCGGGTTGGCCGGGCGGGGAGTGCGGGCTAGCGCCGTCCTGCCCGACAAGGACATTGCCTTGAAGGCAGCAGTCGCTAAGAGGGCGCCACCACGCGTGGCCCGATGGCGGAGTGGTTACGTAGAGGACTGCAAATCCTCGCACGCCGGTTCGATTCCGGCTCGGGCCTCCATTACCGCTGCTGATTGCGCCATCATCCGGCTTTCCCCGTGCGACAGGCTCCGCCATTCGGCCATCCTGCCCAGCCGGGGCCTTTGACAAAACGACCGGGCGTTGCGCCGGTTGGCTCCCCGCCGCGTAACACCGGCACACCGTTCACGATCACGTCGCGAACGCCCGTCGCATATTGCATTGGGTGTTCATAGCTTGCGTGATCGGAGATGGTTTTGGGGTCAAACACCACGACGTCGGCCGCCATACCAGCAGCGAGATGGCCGCGATCGCGCAATCCTAGGTTGCTCGCCGGCAGAGCGGTCAGTCGACGCACCGCATCGGCGAGCGTCGTAGTTTTCTCGTCCCGAACATATTTGCCGAGAAGGCGCGCGAAATTGCCAAAAGCGCGCGGGTGGGTGCTCGACTTGAGGAACACGCCTTCGGGTGCGGATGCTTCAGCGTCGGATCCAAAGCTCATCCACGGGATGGCCGTCTGACGGCGGACATTTTGTTCGTTCATCAAGAAATAGACCGCTCCGGCGCGGCCCTGGTCAGCAAACACGATGTCGATCACGACCTGCTCGGGGCTGGTACCTCGCTCCTTCGCCACCTGCGCGATCGTCTTGCCGATCAACGGCTTCAGCGACGCTTCGGTCAGGTTGCTGAGCAGAATTCCATCCGGTCCGGCGTGGTAATAAAGATTCTCCCAATTGGTGCCCGGCTTGACCATCTCGCGCTTGATTCGCTCGACGATCGCGGGGTCTTTCAGGCGCTTGAGCATTGCATCCGTCCCGCCCGCTTGCACCCACGGCGGCATCGATGCGGCGACCCCCGTCCCGCCGGCCGTGTAGGTGTACATGTTGGCCGTGATCCGCAGACCTGACGCGCGCGCCGCTTCGACCTTGGTGATGACTTGGTCGAGCTTGCCCCAGTTCGCGCGGCCTGCCTGTTTCAAGTGATAAATCTCAGCTGGAGCGCCCGAACGCCGCGAGATATCGATCAGCTCATCGACGCTTTCGAGCAGGCGATCGCCTTCGGATCGCATGTGGCTGATGTACATTCCGCCGCATTTCCCCGCTTCTGCCGCCAACGCCACAAGCTCGTCGGTTTCGGCGAAGGTCGCCGGTGGGTAGATGATCGAGCTTGCGACCCCCATCGCGCCTTCTTTCATCGCCTGGCGGACCAAGGCGCGCATGCGGTCGAGCTGTGCCGGATTGGGGTCGACATCGTCGTCGCCAAGTTCATGCTGGCGGACGGTTGTCGCACCGACGAACGAGGCGACGTTCAACGCCGTGCCCTTGTGCTCGACGAACGAGAGATAGTCACCAAGCGTGGTCCACTGAATTGGATATTTGATGTCGCCCTGCTGCTTGACCGCGAGCGCTTTCATCTTGTCGTTGAGTGGGCCCATCGACCAGCCTTCGCCCATCACTTCCAACGTGACCCCCTGGCGAAGTTCGCTTTGTCCGCGCGGGTCGACAAGCAGCGACTCATTCGACCAGCTGAGCATGTTGATGAAGCCCGGCGCTACCGCAAATCCGCGTGCGTCGATGATACGCGGCGCGTTCCCTCCCTGCGCGCGACCGGCGTAAACTATATGATCGCCGCGAATGCCAACGTCGCCGACATAGGCCGGTGCGCCGCTCCCGTTGTAGATCGTACCACCGCGGATCAGGACATCATAGGCCGGAGCGGCGCCCCTGACTGCGGTCGCGAACCCGCTTGCGCATCCGGTCGCCAACAACGTTGCGACCAGTCCGAGCCATTTCGCCATCTTGCCGTTCCTTGTCAGTGAGTGGCTGCCACAACTGGCGTGAAATCGAGGTCTTGATAGTCGAAGCTGAAATCCGCGAGCGGCGACACCGGCTTCATCCGAACCCGATCGACTTTCCCATCGGCGTCGATCGAAAAGGTCACATAGGCCGGCTCGATCCAGCGAAGCCGCGGCTGAGTCCGGAAAGTGTCGTACTGATGGTGGATCAGCGTGCCATCCATGCCGGTTGAATGGGGGAACTGGATCGCCAGCGCATCGGCAGTCCGGCGCACATGGATCGTGCCGTACCAGGGGTCCGAATAATCACCGACATAGCGATCGAGCGGCAGTGACGGCCCGACGCGTGCGGGCGTGGCCTGCTTCGCGTTAACCAGCTTGGCTGCGGCGGCTAACCGTGTCTGCTTGTAGGCATGGATCTTCTCGGGCCAGCGATCGGCGGGCAGGCCGAGATAATGGTCGAGCAGCTCGTACATCAGGCCGCGCACGATCTCGCCATCTTCGCTATTGACCGCGATCGAGAAGCCGACATTCTTGCTTGGGATCAAGACGACCGTGGTGAGTGATCCGAACACCGCGCCGCCGTGCGAGATGATCTTGGTCCCGCGGTAATCCTGAACATCCCAGCCAAGCGCATAAGCTTCGAAATTGGGCTGCGTGGCCGACAGTTCCGGCGGTTTGGGATCGATCGGCTGCAGCGTTACGGGAGCCCACATCTGGGTCGATTGCTCGGCGGAAAACAGGCGCGAACTACCGCCGGGAACCTGACCATGATTGAGCTGCGTCAGCAGCCAGCGAGTCATGTCGTTAGCGCTGGTCGCCACGCCACCCGCCGGGCCGGCGTTGTCGGCCAGCGCCGCTTCGGGGCCATAGGTCTGCTGGCGGCCCATCCCGACAATCGGACCGTCGATCCGACCGTGAGGCTTCGCATGATCGGGAGACGCCTGGAACTCCGCATTGGTGTCGGTCGAATTATTCATGCCCAGCGGCGTGAAAATATGCGTGTGCGTGAACTTTTCCCACGGCTCGCCACTGACCGCCTCGACCAGCTCCCCTGCCACCATGTAGAGGATGTTGTCATAAGCGTAGGCGCTGCGGAAGCTCGTCGCCGGCTTGATGTACCGCAACCGCCTGACGGTTTCCTTGCGCGTCAGGTCGCTGTTGGGAACGAACAGCAGATCGCCCGCTCCGAGGCCGAGGCCGCTGCGGTGGACCAGCAAATCGCGCACCGTCATCTCGCGCGTTACCCACGAATCCCACATGCGGAAATCGGGCATGTGGTCGATGATCTTGTCGTCCCATTTCAGCTTGCCCTCATCGACCAGGATAGCGAGCGCGGCGACGGTGAAGGCTTTACTGGTCGAGCCGATGACGAAGATCGTGTCGGGACCGACCGGCTCGGGTTTGCCTATTTCCCTCAAGCCCCAGCCCTTGGCGAGAGTCGGCGCGCCATTCTCGACGATGGCGATCGATACACCCGGCGCTCCGTAGGTGGTGCGAAGTTGCTCGACCCGCTGATCGAAGCCCGCGGGCGGCGCGGCAAAGGCCGGCGTGGCCAGACCAACCAATGCGATGAGGAAAGCGCGTCTCATGCGGTTCGCTCCTGTTTGGGATGGGTGATCCGCCATACTCCGAGCGTGAGCACGGGCAGGACGTAAACGGCGATCAGGACATAGGCGAGCGTGCGGTATCCATTGGCGATCAGCGCGACGAGCCCGAACCGATCAGCGACGAACATGCATCCGATCAGCAGCGCCAGTGCGATCAGCAGCCGCGCACGGTTGCTCAGCACGATGTTGCGACGAACGAGGAGGGCTCGAGCAATGCGCTCGTTGATTGCGTGGACCGAACTCGCCCCACTTCCCATTAGGGTCGAGAAGATCATCAGCTGGAACAGCAAATGAAACAACGGAATGTCGAGCTGCTGCAAAAGGACGTCGCTGGGCAGCGTCGCACTCGCAATCCCGGGCGCAAAGCCGATCATCGCGATGAAGAATAGCAAGGCGGGAAGCATCGCCAGCGGACCGGCAATCATCCCCGCAATGATTGCGTCGCGATCGCTCGTGAGGTGCCGGATGACCGGAAGCACGACCACCGCGCCGATCAGATTATAGCCGGCATAGACCGTCCCTCCGGCCACCCATCCGTCCATCGGCCCGCCGCGCGCAAAGCCTGCCGAAATGCGGTCCCCGAAGTGCGTGAACGCAAGGAGGATGAATAGCGCGTAGACCGCGTAGAGCAGATAGGAGACGTAGGCGAACATGCGCTCGACCGAGGCGTTGCCGAAGCTTACCACGGCGATGATCGCGGCGGCGAGAATGATGGTCCCCCAGATCGGCGCGACTCCGAGCAGCGCCGCCCCGATCGCCCCCGCCGCAGCTCCATAGACGGCCAGGATCAGCACAATGAACAACACATAAGCGCCTTCGAACAGGACCCAGCCGGGGCCGAGCAGCTGTTCGAAAAAGGTCACGTAATCCCATGCTTGAACCTTGCGGGCGAACAGGAAGGTGACTGCGCACACCACACTGAAAACGACCGTTGCGACCAGAACTGCAGCAAACCCGCCCCACGGGCCGCTGGGCAGGAAGAATTCGGCGAGCTCGCGACCAGTCGCGTAGCCACCGCCAATCACCACCGCTTTGAACGCCAACCCCGGCAGCCAGAACCGCTGAAAGCGTGAAGCAGTGGCTGGAGCGCTCGCGTTCACGATCTTATTGCGCGCACGCGTCGAGTAACTGCTCAAGGCCGAGCCCGCGTACCGGATCGGCAACCGGAAGGCCGGTTCGCTGCGCCGTTGCCGCAACTTCTTGCGCCGCCGCACGATCATCCAGCGCCGACGTATTAAGGCTGATGCCGCAGCAGCGAATACTGGGGTTGGTGGTCCGTCCCATTGCGACCGTCTGATCGATCACCTGCTCGATCGAGGGCAAGGGAAAATCGGGGTAGCCGAGGATGTGCCGGCGCGTGGGATCATGGCAGACGACGAAGGCATCGGGCTGGCTACCGTGCAGGAGGCCAAGCGAAACCGCGGCATAGGCCGGGTGACACAACGAGCCCTGTCCTTCGATGACGTCGAGATGATCCTGTGCCGCGTCGGGGCTGAGCATCTCGGCCGCCCCCGATACGAAGTCGGCAACCACCGCATCGATCGGAATACCGGCGCCGACAATCATGATGCCGGTTTGGCCGGTCGCTCGAAAATCCACAGCGAGACCGCGCGCCGCCAGCCCGCTCGCGATGGCGAGCGCGGTATATTTCTTGCCCAGGGCGCAATCGGTTCCGACGGTCAGCAAGCGTCGCCCCGACCGGCGCCGCCCGCTCCCGACCGGGATGTTCAACGGCGGGATGCGAAGGTCGATCAATCGGCGACCCGTTCGTGATGCTTCTGCGGCCAGCTCTGCGATCTCATGCAGTTTGGCATGCATTCCCGAGACAATGTCGAGACCTGCGCGCAGTGCGTCCATCAACGCGGGGAGCCAGTGGCCGGGTATCACCCCGCCCGGTGTTGCCACACCGATTAGAAGCGCGCGCGCTCCCCGCGCATGGGCCTCGAACGGATTGAACCGCGGGAGGCCGGTCGTGACGGTCGCGCCGCCGAGCGCAAACTCGCCAATGCAACGATCCGGCGCCCAATGATGAACGCCGAACGCGGTTTTCGCATAGGCAGGCTCGGTCGTGTCTCCGAGAAACAAGAGATACGGTCCCAGCGCCTCCTTCGCGGTTTGGGCGGAGTTCATTCCGCCGGCACTGCCGAGTCCCGGCTGGTCGGAACATTCTTCGTAAACTTGGCCATTCCAAACAGACATGCCGCCGCCAGCAGCGTTGAACCAAGGCCCAGACCAAAGAAGGCCGTCGGCGGAATCACCAGCCAATAGGCACCCATGAACCCTGCCAGCAGGCTGCCGAGGAATTTGGCGATATACCAGCCGCCCATCGCCATCGATGCGAAGCGGAGTGGCGCCAGCGTTTCCACCAGTGCAAGGCCGACAGGAAGAACGAACAGTTCGCCAGCCGTCAGCAGTGCGAAATAGGCGAACACCCACAGCGAGCTCACGCGCGCCCCTGCGGGGCCACTCGCGGCGGCGGCGGCGATCATGACCAGCATTGCGAGGCTCGCCAGGACACAGCCGAAGCTCATGCGCCGCAGCAAGTGTGAAATCGTCTCCTTGCCTCTGCCGCGCCGCCAAAGACGGATCAGGATTGGCGTACCCAGGATAATCAGCAACGGATTGATCGATTGGAACCATGTCGCGGGAATGACGAAAGCCTGGCCGAGAAGCTCCACCGAGCGATCAGTCCGATCGCTGACCCACAAGGCGATCACATTGCCACTTTGTTCGTATCCGACCCGGAAGAGCACGACCATTGCAATCATCAGCAACAGGATCGCGACATGCTGCCGAATGGTGGGCGAGGCGAAGACTCCGGGGTCATTGGCGGACTTCGTTCGATCAGGCTCGGCGGGAAGAAATCGGCGGAAGCTCAAGTAGATGATCAGGCCAAGGCCCATCCCTACGCCGGCCGCGGTAAAGCCCCAATGCCAGCCGTAGAGTTCGCCCAAGGTGCCGCAGACCAGCGGCGCCATCAGGCCGCCCAGATTGATGCCCATATAGTAAGCGCTATAGGCATAGGCCTTACGCGGGTCATCGGCGGCATAAAGGCTGCCGACCTGGATCGCGAGCGGCGGAATGAACAAGCCGTTGCCTAGCGCGACGAGCGCCAGCGCCGGAAACAACAACGCTTCGAACGCCATCGCGAAATGGCCGAACATCATCAGCGTCCCGCCGATCATCACGCTGGCGGTACGACCGAGCCAGCGGTCGGCGATGAGGCCGCCAAAGAACGGACTGAAGAAGGCGGCGGCGCCGTAGGCACCGTAGATAAGCGATGACTTGGCCTGACTGAAACCAAGATGCTTGGTCATGTAATAGACGAGCAACGCCTGGAGCCCGAAGAACGAAAACTCCGCCCACATCTGGGTCGTGAAGAGAACCGTCAGGCCCGGCGGATGACCAAATAGCGTCCGGGCCGGCTTAGCCCCATTTGCGTTGATGCCGGCCCGGTCCACGAGATCAGTAATTTAGCGAAGTCGTCAGCAACCCCGCGTCCAGGCTAACCCAGACAAGGAATGCCGCCGCCAGCGCAACCGCAGTTGCCCAAATCGTCGCGATCCGGTGACGGCCCGGGGCACGAAACACGTTGTATGCATTCCATATCGCCGCAACCGTACCGACAATCGCGGCAACCAGAATGAGCTGAAGCAGCCGCATCCATATGTCGAGCCGGTCATCGAGCAGCGTCAGATCCTTCTGAAGGAACGTCAGGATCAACAGCCAGCCGACGATCAGCGCGATGAACAGCCAGCCGGTTGCGTACGTCGCTCGGCGCAGCATTAGCGGTCTGCCATGCAGCTTCGCCGCCACTTTGTACCGGCGGCGGGTCAGTGCGGAGATCGGCCATCCGAGCGCAGCAAGCACGATGATGAGCAGTGCCAAGCCCGCAGCCGGCAGTATCCATCCCGAGTTCAAGGACATTGGAGCCGGCACGAACTCGATGATCGCCGCGAACGGCGTGATCGAGAACATTTTCACCTTGCCGTTGCCGTCGAGCACGGCCTGCAGACGATCGGTGCCGCCCACTTCCTGCCATATCCATGGTGCCACTTCGCGCCAGCTGCGTGGTTGGCCCGAAGGGTCGGTTACCGAGGACACGATCAGATTGGCGTCCTTGTCGACGCCAACGCTCATCTCGCCGAGCAGCGTCAGCATGCGCATGAAGGTAAACCCACCCGCGCGGCTGCTGACGTAATGTCCCGCCAAGGCCTCACCATGTGCCTTGGCCGTGCTTGTTGTCGGAAGTACCGGCGCAGTCTCGGGATAATAGCGGTTGGTGAAATCGTGAAAGAGCTGCTCGCGCAAGACGTGCGCCGCACCGGCTTTTCCGGGGCTGTTCACAGACATGAAGAGTCCGACATTCTTGTCGAGATAAAGGTGCAGATCCGAGTGGAAATACGTCAGGTCACCAGCATGGCCGATGATGTTCAGACCGTTGCGATCCTCATGGTAAAAGCCCAGCGCCATGCCAGGCAAGGCCGAGAAGGGACGGTTGCCCTGAGCATGCATCAAGGTAGCGGTCGCCGGATTGAGGAGTGATCCACCATTTGCCAAGTGGGCAATCATGAACTTGGCCATGTCCGCGCCGGTTGAAGCGAGCGATCCTGCTGGTGCGAGCGGAACAACCTCATAGCCACCTGGCTTGTCCGAGCCGAACATATATCCCTTAGACATCAGCGGCCTCAAGCTCGCCGGCAGGGGCTGATCGAAGGTCGAATGGCTCATTCCCAACGGTACGAAAATGTGTCGTTGGACGTATTGGTTGAACGGTTCCCCCGACACGCGTTCGACGATGTAGCCGGCGAGCGAGGCCCCGTAATTGGAATAGGCAGGGATTTCTCCCGCTTCGTAGATCCGGTCAGGAATCCAATTCTTGAGCACTTTGTCGAGCGACTTCGGCTGCTCATCGCGCTCGTTGATCAAATATTTTGCTGTCTCGGCAAAACCGCCCGTGTGCGACATCAAATTGCGAAGCGTGATCGGCTTGCCCGACCTGGGCGGAATTTTGAAGTCGAGGTAGGTGTTCACATCCTTGTCGAGATCGAGCTTGCCGGCCTGCACCTGCTGCATGACCGCAGTCCAGGTAAACAGCTTCGACACCGATCCCGGCCGGAACAGGGTCAAGTTCGGATCGACCGGCTTTGCCGCCTTTACATCGGCGTAGCCGAACCCCCGCATCGTCAGCGGCTGACCGTCCTTGACGACAACGACGACCATACCGGGGATTCCACCCGACTTTAGCGCATAGGGCGCAAATCCATCCAGCCAGGCATCGACGTCAGCCTTGGTAAGTTGAGGAGCGGCGGTCTCAGGCGACGACGTCGAAGGCGTCGGCGCAGGCGCCAGAACCGTCTTGTTGGAAGCGTTTGGCTGCAGTTGCGCAGGAGACTGCCCGGAGGCCGGCATGGCCAAAGCTACAAGCGCGGCTAATGCCCACTTCAAATTTCGCATTTCAGCCCCTCCAATTATTGAATCCAGCAGTCACGCCACCGTCCTAGGCTCGAAGATGAACGTTAACGTGGGCCCTCGCGCAATTTGCGACGCACGCCGCGACGTTGTGGCAACCGAAGTCCATATCCGTCGCAGCGTTCGCCAATTTCAACCTAGTAAGCCGCAGTGATCGACAAGCCGACCGTACGCGGCCGGATGATGCCTGTTCCGATAGCGCCCCCCGGGTAGGCGGCAAATGTGTTGAAAACCAATGTTCCCGTGGTTGAGGTCAAGCCATGACTGTTGCCAAGGTTCTTCGCATAAAGGTCAACCGAAAACTTTCCGAAATCAATGCCCGCAGCAGCATCCACCACGTCGTAGGCCTTGATTTCGCGCTGACGGCCATTGTCTGTGACGAACTTGCCATCGTAACCTGCCGTCTGACGAGAAAGATGTCGCAGCGAGCCGCCAACATGCCCGCCAACGCCCTGGGCCAATGACCAATGGTAGTCGGCATTCAGGCCGAGGCTGAGTTTAGGTGTGAACGGCAACTCGTCGCCCTTGCGTCCGCCGACCACCGGATCGGTATCCGTCGTCAGACGAGCGTGCGTGTAGGCACCGTTGACGGAGAGATCCAGGCCAACGATCGGCCTTGCCGTCGCGGTAAACTCCGCACCATCGCTCTTTGCACCGCCACCGTTGGCGTTACCTCCGAAACCGTTTATCCGCGCAAATAACTGGATGTCTTTCCAGTCGATATGGAAAACCGCCACATCGAGACTGAACCGACGATCGCTGCTCTGGGTTTTCAAACCCGCTTCATAGCTGATGATAGAGTCGGACTTGTAGCTCCTAAGGTTATCCGGGGTACCAGCACCAGGCACGACAATGTTGGGGCCGCCAGGCCGGAAGCCCTTGGCAACACGCGCGTAAATCGCAGCGTTCTTATTCAGCTTATACTTGGGGGCTAGCGAATAGGTGAACACATTCTCGCGCGAACGGTCGATTCCGAAGTCGTTGGAACCTCCCGCCAGGGCACCCGCGGAGACCTGATGTGCCTCCTGCTTATTGTGGCTGTAACGGCCGCCGAAGTCGACGTCGAACATGTCGGAGAAATGCACAGTCGCATTCGCGAACCCGGCATATTCCTTATATTTTGAAGTCACATTAGCATGCGCGAGAAGCGGCAAGGTGGTGATCGGCGTGAAAGTCCCGGGAACATAAGCAGTGAAATCCTGCAGGATCAGCGCTTTCTCGTCCGTGAAGAAGCCTCCGAGCAACCAGTCCAGGCGCGAGGAGTGCGATGACAGCCGGACTTCCTGAGAGTATTTCCTGAGATTGACTTGTTCCGGTTCAACCAACTCGTTGGGGACACCGAATATGGCTTTGATGAGAGGACTGAGGGAATTGGTTAGATCGGCCACAAAATTCTGCTTTTGCGTGCTGTAGCTTGAAGAGGATGTCAGGTCGGCAAAGCCCAAGCCGAACACCATCGTTGCGTTGTAGAGACGATATTTGACAGTGGTGGACTGGGGCGAAAACTGAGATTGACTCAGTTGACCGTACAAAGGCTCCAGTGTCACTGGATCGCTTTCCACGATCGATGGGGCGCGCGCCTTAATGTCTTGTGCTAGCGCGGTCAGCCGCACCGAGACGTTCGAATTCGGCTTGAACAGCAATGAAGCACGCCCGCCGTAGCTCTTGTCGCCGTTGATTGAGTCGACAAGGTCCGATCCACCTTTTCCGATGGAATTGATGAAGCCGCCATCCTTGCGGTAGGAGCCTGACGCGCGAAAGGCGAGGTTGCTGCCTAGCGGTACGTTGACGACGAGATTAGATTGATAACCGGTCTGGCCGCCCTTGACGTTCTCTATGCCGACCCGGCCGCGAACGACGATGCCGCTGGTCGACGGCAGCTTGGTCACGAATTTGAGCACGCCGCTCAATGAACTCGCCCCGTAAATGGTGCCCTGCGGTCCGCGCAGCACTTCGACCCGATCCAGATCGAACGTATCGAAATCTCCTGCCAGATTACCACCGTTCGCAAGCCCGCTGCTCGATCCGAACGGGGTTTCGTCCATGTAGACGCCGACGGTCGACGCGACGCCGCCCGTATTGATTCCGCGCAAGATCAGACGGCCTTCGCCAGGCGTGCTCTGATCGAGCTGCAGGCCCGGGACCAGCTTCAAATAGTCCTGGAAGCTGTTCGCCTGCTGCTTCTCGAGCGTCCCGCCCGAAATAACCGAAATCGACTGCGGCACATCGATCAGCAGCTGGGCGCGCTTCTGGGCGGTGACAATGATGTCCTGGTTTTCGTTCGACGAGGGCGACGCCTGAGTTGACGTAGACCGTTCCGGGGTGGATTGCACCTGCGGCGCGGCTTGAGCCGCAAGTGCCGGTGAAGCCGCCACTGCAGCAATGCAGGTACCGATCATCAACCGATTGACGTGTAAACGAGTCATTCCCCTAGCCCTCCAATGTTCTGCGTGCAATTATCGCGCTATGTTTCGCAAATGGCAACTAGTTTCGTGGATTGGCATCAAATGAGATCAGTTAACGCTATCATGCCGACACAGGGAACGGGGAAGCCCGGTGCGGCGCCTGGACTCTCACCTCCCAGCCGGGCAATTCGTGAAGCGCGAAATGCTCAGGGCTTGAGCCTCCGCGCCCTGTCGGCTCGGGCTGGGCTGCCATACTCGACCCTTTCGAAACTCGAAAACGGCAAGATGGCGCTGACTTATGATAAGCTCATTCGGCTTGCGCAGGCATTGAAAGTCGATCTCAAAGACATTGTTGCCGGCACTGAACAGCCGACGGCACCGATTGCACTGGGAAGACGCAGCGTCACCAAGGCGGGTGAAGAGCTAGAAGCCGAATCCGAGTGCCACGCTCATCACTATCCGGCAGCCGAACTCCTTGGAAAGATGATGATTCCCATTGTGATCGACGTCCGTGCACAAAGCGTTGGGGAACTGGGCGGCCTGGTCCGCCATTCGGGAGAGGAATATCTTTACATCCTCGCAGGGGCGATGGAGCTTCATTCGGACCTTTACGCCCCACTTCCGCTGCGGCCTGGAGATTCGGTGTATTTCGACAGTGGCATGGCCCACGCTTACGTTCGAACGAGTGAGGAGAAGTGCACGGTACTCTCCATATGTGCGGGGCCGGGCATACAGCAACTTGCCGGCGCGGCCGGGCAAAGCTGGCGCCTCACGGAAGACACAAATCGCTCAACCTAGTGTTTCTTTATTTGAAACTTTAAAACACCGCGCTATGCTCGATCCATGAGCACCTTATCAAAACGCACTCTTTCAGTCGAACGAGCAGCGACTCGCTTCGCCGAGCCATTCCGTATTTCGGGCTATCTGTTCGAGGCGATGCCTTCGATCGTGGCGCAGATTGGCGATGGGGAGGAGATTGGTCGCGGCGAAGCCGCAGGCGTTTATTACCACAATGAAGATCAGACCCGCATGATTGCGGACGTCGAGAGCGTGACGTCCGCAATCGAAGCGGGCGCAACACGCGCTGAGCTTCAAACCCTTCTGCCCCCCTGTGGCGCCAGAAACGCGCTCGACTGTGCGCTGTGGGAACTTGATGCTCGCGTTGCCCGCCGGCCGGTCTGGTCGTTGGCTGGCTTGCCGCCTCCCCGGCCCTTGCTGACAACGTTCACGCTGCCCGCTGATAAGCCCGCGCAAATTGCTGAAAAGATAAAGCGATTAGGGTTTGCCAAGGCAATTAAGTTGAAGCTTGAAGGTAACCTTGACGAAGATCGGGAGCGCGTTGCCGCGGTTCGGTCAGCGCGGCCCGATGTCTGGCTCTCAGTTGACGCCAACCAGGGCTTCACCGGCAAGGATCTTGATGGACTTGCACGAATTGCACATGATTATTCGGTTGGGTTGATTGAACAGCCTGTGCGGCGTGGGGATGAAGCTGCGCTTGACGGCTGGCGACCTGGCATATCTGTCGCAGCGGACGAAAGCATTCTTCATCTTGGTGAACTCGATGAAAGAGCCAATCCGTTCGACGTGATCAATATCAAACTCGACAAATGCGGCGGACTTACGGAGGCACTCGCGATGGCGCACGCCGTCCGCGCGATGGGCAAGAAAGTCATGATCGGCAACATGGGAGGTTCGACCTTGGCCATGGCGCCCGGATTCGTCGTCGGACAATTGTGCGATATAGTGGATCTGGACGGTCCTTTCGCCTTGGCTGACGATTCGCACGCGAGCGAAATCTACGTGGACGGAGACATTTTCGTACCTGAGGCAATCTGGGGTTGGGCTTGAGTGTATCGGTCCCCGCTTCTCGGGACTACACGTCGTCGACAGGGATCGACGGCGGCCTTCTGCGGCGAAATCGACCAGTCCCGCGATTGTGTCTAAGCATAACGGGTCGCCGCTGTTAGCTGCTTGCGATTTCTCCGCCAAAAACAGCAAACTTGCCTGCGAATGGGGCAAGCCGCGACGCTGTTGTTCACGGACCCGGCGCAAGACCTCATCACGAGCCGGTAGAATGAAGCGCTCGGCTCAATCCGTTGACCGCTGAACCAGGCATGCGGTTGCGCCGCGATGTACGGAACGGTCACCACCCTTCCGGGTCTTTTAAAACCAAACCGGCGCGACCCTCCATTTCATCGCGCTCCGGGCTCTCCTCGTCATTAACCATCACCAATGTGGCCTGCCGCAGGTTGAATTTCGCCGCGTGATACCCCCGGGTGACCGCTGATCACGGGGTGGAAAGACTATCCATGGCCTTCAGCCAATTGTTCAAGCTCGCCTCGATCGACCTCGCGATCGACCTCGGCAGCGCCAATACCGTCGTTTATGCGCGCGGTCGCGGGATCGTCATCAACGAGCCGTCTGTGGTCGCGATGGAAACCCAAGCCGGGGTTCGCCGCGTCCGCGCGGTCGGGGTCGATGCCAAGCTGATGATGGGCAAGACCCCTGCCTCGCTCAAGACTATCCGCCCCTTGCGCGCCGGCGTCATCGCCGACCTCGATGTCGCCGAGCAGATGCTCAAACACTTCATCCTCAAGGCCAATGGCGGGCGCAGCCGCTTCACCCGCGGCCCGCAAATCGTCATTTGCGTGCCTTCGGGATCGACCCAGGTCGAACGCCGCGCGATCCGCGACGCTGCTTCCAACGCTGGCGCGAGCTCAGTTTCGCTGCTGGTCGAACCGCTAGCAGCGGCGATCGGCGCGGGGCTGTCGGTGATCGACCCGACTGGCTCGCTGGTGGTCGACATCGGCGGTGGCACGACCGAGGTTGGTGTGATCTCGCTGCGCGGCCTGACCTATGCCATGTCGGTCCGCGTCGGCGGCGACAAGATGGACGACGCCATCAGCCAGGCGGTTCGACGCAACCATAATCTGTTGATCGGCGAGGCGACCGCAGAGAAGCTCAAGAAGGAATATGGGACCGCGCGGGTCGCCGCCGGTGTCGAACCGCGCCGCGCCCTCGTTCGCGGCCGCGATGTCGCGCGCGGCGTCCCGCGCGAGATTGAAATCAGCCAGGATGAGCTTGTCGACGCACTTCGTGAACCCGTCGGCCAGATCATGCACGCCGTCCGCCGCGCGCTGGAAAATACCGCTCCGGAAATCGCCGCGGATATCATCGACGGCGGGATCATGATGACCGGCGGCGGCTCGCTCCTGCCACAGATCGACGCGGTGCTCGCCGACGAGACGGGGCTTCCGGTCGCGATCGCCGACGATCCGCTGATGTGTGTCGCACTGGGCGCCGGTCGCGCGCTCGAGGATCCCATTTACCTGGGCGCGCTGACGCAAAGCTAGGCGGGCATCTCTTCCCTCGCCAGCACCCGCGCCAACAACCGCTCGATCGCAGCAAGGCTTTCAGGCTCGTCGAGCGCGGGGGCATGGCCGATGCGCGGCACCGTCACCAGCTCGACATCGGGGATTTCTCGCGCCATTCGCTCCGCGACATCGGCCTCGAGCAGGTCGGTCAACTCGCCGCGCAACAACAGCACCGGCCGTCCGGCCAGCGCACAATAATACGGCCAGATATCTGTCGGAGGCGCGCTCGCGGCCGCGTTGAATCCATCGGCGATCGCCGCGTCATAATCGAAGCGAATCGCGCCATCACGTTCACTCGCGGAGCATCGCGCGAACGTCGCCCACCGCGCCAGGTCCCAGTCGGGAAAGGCGTCGCGATTATTCTCCATCAAGACCCGGGCCAGCTCGTCCCAGCTCGAATAGGTCGTTGGCTTGCCGACATAGGATGAAATCCGGTCGAGCCCGCGCTGTTCGATCTGCGGCCCGACATCGTTGAGGCACGCCCCCGCGATCCGCTCGGCGTCGCGCATCGCCATGACCATCGTCACGATCCCGCCCAATGACGTCCCGACGAACACCGCGTCGGCGATCCCGAGCTGGTCGAGCAGCTTGAGCAGATCGGCGGCATAGATCTGCGGAATATAGTTGGCGGGCTTGGGGTCATATTCGCTCATCCCCCGCCCGCGCAGGTCGGCGACGAGTACGCGCCACTCCCCGGCAAAGCGGTCGGCCACCGGCGCAAAGTCGCGCGCGTTGCGGGTCAGTCCGGGGATGCACAGGATCGGTGGCCGGTCGCGCGGCCCGTCATAATCGCGATAATGGAGGCGAAGCCCGTCGGGGCTGTTCCAGGTCCGGTCGGTGTAATTCGCCATATGGTTCCTCTTCGCGCGCGAAGCCCCTATCGCGATCCGATGCCACTCTCGCAAGCCTATCGCCCCGATCCCGCCATCCTTGCCCTGGGCGGGGAGTTTTACGATCCCGTCGCCCCGGCCGATTTCCCCCAGCAGGTCGAGCGGTTCTGGAACGCCCGTTGGGCCGATCGTATCGGCCTCGGGGGACTCGATCCGGCCGAACGCATCGCCCATTTCGCTCGCTTCGAGCCGCTCCCCGACAACCTCCCCCAGCCACTCGCGCTGCGCTATCACGGCCACCAGTTTCGCCACTACAACCCCGACCTCGGCGACGGCCGCGGCTTCCTCTTCGCCCAATTGCGAGACGACCAAAATCGCCTGCTCGACCTCGCCACCAAAGGCTCAGGCCAGACCCCGTGGAGCCGCCGCGCCGATGGCCGCCTGACGCTCAAGGGCGGCATGCGCGAAATCCTCGCCACCGAAATGCTCGAGGCATACGGCGTCAACACCTCCAAATCATTCTCCCTTTACGAGACCGGTGAAGACCTGTGGCGCGGTGACGAGCCCTCCCCCACCCGCTCCGCCGTCCTCACCCGGCTGGGCCACGGCCACATTCGCATCGGCAGCTTCCAGCGCCTCGCCTATCTCGGCCAGACCGACAATATCGCCAAGTTCGCCTCTTACTGCCTCGCCAACCTCTACGCCGAGACCCCCACCGACGACCCCCTCACCAACGCCGCGCTGTTGTTCGACCGCGTCGCCGTCGCCACCGCGCGCCTTGCCGCCTCCTACCTCGCCGCCGGATTCGTCCACGGCGTGCTAAACAGCGACAATATCGCCATTTCCGGCGAAAGCTTCGACTATGGCCCGTGGCGCTTCACCCCCGAGTGGGACGAAGCCTTCACCGCCGCCTATTTCGACGAGACCGGCCTCTACGCATTCGGCCGCCAGCCCGAGGCAATCCACTGGAACCTGGCCCAGCTTGGCGGCTGCCTCGCGCTGCTGGGCGAAGTCCCCGGCCTCGCCGACACATTGAACGGCTGGAGCGACCGCTTCCAGGTCGCCCTGACTTCCGCCCTGATCGCTCGCCTCGGTGTCGCCCCAACCGCCGACGACCGCCCCCTTACCGCCGCGCTGATCAAAGCTCTCCAGACCCGCATCGTCACCATCGACCGCCTGTTCTTCGATTGGCACGGTGGCCGCGATCCCGGCGGAGAGACCTACGCGAGCGAACCCTTCCGCGCCCTCGCCGCCGCCCTTGCCGGCCGCGCTGTCACTCCGACCCACCCCTATTGGTCCGACCCCGCCCCCTGCTCGCTCCATATCGAGGAAGTCGAAGCGATCTGGTCGCCGATCGCCGCCGCCGACGACTGGTCGCTGTTCCACGCCAAGCTCACCGCGATCCGCCGCATGGGCGACGCCATGACGGCGGAGCGCCCGGCTTGACCGGCGTTAATGAAAAGGCCAGCACCGCGCCGGTGAGCAAGACCATCGACCGCCTGATCTCGACTGAACCCGCGACCGGCGCCGAACTATGGTCCGGCCCGATCGGCGACGCCGCGATCGAAGTCGCCGCAGCGCGCGCCGCTTGGCCCGCCTGGGCGGCGCAATCGGTCACCTATCGCATTGAGACCCTGCGCCGCTTCGCCAATGTCGTCCGCGCGCGCGGCGACGTCTTTGCCGATCTCATCGCGCGCGAAGCCGGCAAGCCCTATTGGGAGGCCAAGACCGAAGTCGCCTCGGTCATCGCCAAGGTCGACATCTCGGTCGCGGCTTATTCCGAGCGCACCCCGATGCGCAAGATGGAAGGCGCGCTCGGAGCCAAAGTCGCGGTCCGTCACAAACCGCACGGCGTGCTCGCGGTGCTCGGCCCCTACAACTTCCCCGCACACCTCCCCAATGGCCACATCGTGCCCGCTCTGATCGCCGGCAACGCGGTCGTCTTCAAACCGTCCGAAAAGACCCCGGCAAGCGGCGCCTTTCTCGTCGATTGCCTGATCGAGGCCGGTGTCCCCGATGGAGTCATTCGCCTGCTCATCGGCGGCGTCGACGAAGGCAAGGCGCTCGCCCGCGATCCCGGCATCGATGGCCTCTTGTTCACTGGATCGGCCGGCGCCGGCGCGTCGCTCGCCCGCCAGTTCGCCGAAACGCCGAACAAAATCCTCGCGCTCGAGCTTGGTGGTAACAACCCGATCGTCGCGTGGGACGTCAAGGACCTCGACACCGCCGCGACAATGATCGTTCAATCGGCCTATCTTTCCGCCGGCCAGCGCTGCACCGCTTGCCGCCGCCTGATCGTCGAGGACGGTGCCGAAGGCCCGCTGCTCGATGCGATCGTCAAGCTCATCGACCGGATTATCGTCGACGAACCAATGGCCGACCCGCAGCCGTTCATGGGGCCGGTCATCGACCTCATGGCCGCCGACATTCTCCAGGACCGCTTCCTCGGCCTGATGATGAAGGGCGGCAAAGCCATTCGCCGCCTGGACCGCCCCCATGAGGAACGCCCCTACCTGACCCCTGCGCTGATCGACATGACCGACGCCCGCGACCGCCTCGACGAGGAATTGTTCGGCCCCGTCCTCCAGCTCATTCGCGTGAAGGACTTCGACGCTGCGATCGACGAGGCCAACAACACTCGCTTCGGCTTGGCGGCAAGCCTGATCGGCGGCACCCCCAAGATGTACGACAAGTTCTGGGCCAACGTCCGTTCGGGCGTGATCAACTGGAACCGCCCGACCAACGGCGCGCCCTCCAACGCCCCGTTCGGCGGCATCGGCGCCTCGGGCAACCACCGCCCGAGCGCCTATTACGCCGCCGATTACTGCGCCTACCCGGTCACCAGCGTCGAAGCCGACATCGCCCGAGCGACCATCGCCGAAGGCCTCCGCGACCCCAAAGGCGACCGCTAAATCCTCCCCTGGGCGAAGCTCCGGGGAGGGGGACCATCCGTAGGATGGTGGAGGGGCAGTTCGACCGCGTAACCCGCCCCTCCGTCAGCGCTTCGCGCTGCCACCTCCCCTGCAGCGCAGGGGAGGAATCAGCTCCTGAACTCGGGCAGATACTCCTCCTGCGCCGCGTCGCTGAACTTGGTCACGCGCGCATCGAACCGCATCCGCACCTTGCCGGTCGAACCGTGGCGCTGCTTGGCGACGATCAGTTCCGCCGTGCCGTACACCCGGTTCATCTCCTCCTGCCATTCGTGGAAGCCCGGATGATCCTCCGACGGCTGCTTGGAGGAGAGGTAATAATCGTCGCGATAAACGAACAGGACGATATCGGCGTCCTGCTCGATCGACCCCGATTCACGCAGATCGCTTAGCTGCGGGCGCTTGTCCTCGCGCTGCTCGACCGCTCGGCTGAGCTGCGACAATGCCAGCACCGGCACATGCAATTCCTTGGCAAGCTGCTTCAGCCCGCGGCTGATCTCCGAAATCTCCTGCACGCGATTGTCGCCCGCCGAGCCCTTGCCGCTGCCTTGGAGCAGCTGGAGATAATCGACCACGATCATCCCGACATTCTTCTGCCGCTTCAACCTTCGCGCCCGCGTCCGCAGCGCCGCGATGGTCAGCCCCGGCGTGTCGTCGATATACAACGGCAGTCCCGACAACTCGCCTGACGCCCGTGCGAGCTGCTGAAACTCCTGCTTGCTGATCCGCCCGGTACGCAAATTCTCCGAACTGATCCCCGACTGCTCGGCCAGGATGCGCGTCGCCAGCTGATCGGCCGACATTTCCAGGCTGAAGAAGGCCACCGCTGCGCCCGCCGACTTGTCCTTGTCGATCCCGTCCTCAACATCGCGCGAGAAACGCTGCGCCGCGGCAAAGGCCATGTTGGTCGCGAGCGCGGTCTTGCCCATGCCCGGACGCCCAGCGAGGATCGTCAGATCGGACCGATGCAACCCGCCGATCTTGGTGTTGATCGCGTCGATCCCAGTGGTGATCCCCGACAAATGCCCGCCATGCTGAAGCGCCAGCTCGATATTCTTGATCGACTCCATCGACGCTTCGGCGAAACTCTTGACCTTGCTCTCGCTCCCGCCTTCCTCGGCGACTCGATAAAGCTCGGTTTCCGCCCGCTCGATCTGCGCCAGCGGAGCGACGTCCTCGCTCGTGTCGAGCGCCCCCTCGACCATGTCGCGCCCAACCCCAACCAGCGCGCGCAGCAAGGCGAGATCGTAAATCTGCGCCGCGAAATCGCGCGCGCCGATCACTGCCGCGCCCGACCCGGTCAGCTGCGCCAGATAGGCCGGCCCGCCGACTTCCTTCATCGCCTCGTCGCCCTCGAACATCGGGCGCAGCGTGACCGGGTTGGCGATCATGTTCTTGTCGGTCATGCGCAGAATCGAATCGTAGATGCGCCCGTGCAACGGCTCGAAGAAATGATGCGCTTTCAATCGCAACTGGACATCCTCGACGATCCGGTTGTCGATCATCAGCGCGCCAAGCAGCGCCGCCTCGGCCTCGACGTTGGCGGGCAGGGAGTGAGCGGCAGGAAGGTCCTGCGACCCGTCGATGCGGAGGATTTCGGCCATGACCACGGTTTACGCCGTTTGAGCGCTTGGCTCTACCCGCCCAACCTAAAATTCATGTGGATGCGCTGTGGGTAAGTCGGTCGTCATCCCGGACTTGACCCGGGACCCGCCTTCGTCGGTGCGAACAATACGGAAGTCGGCAGGCCCCGGGTCGAGCCCGGGGTGACGGCAGCGTAATCGCCCGCTACCCCTCCCCCCATGAGCATCCTCTCCGACCGCTGGATTCGCGAACAAGCGCAGAACCACGCCATGATCACCCCGTTCGTCGAGGCCCAGCGCCGCGACGGCTGCATCTCCTATGGCCTCTCGTCCTACGGCTATGACGCGCGCGTCGCCGACGAGTTCAAGATCTTCACCAACATCGATTCGGTCATCGTCGATCCCAAGGATTTCGCCGCCAACAGCTTCGTCGATCGCAAGACCGATTGCTGCATCATCCCGCCCAACAGCTTCGCGCTGGCCCGCACGGTCGAATATTTCCGCGTGCCGCGCGACGTGCTCGTCATCTGCCTTGGCAAATCGACCTATGCGCGGTGCGGGATCATCGTCAACGTGACCCCATTGGAACCCGGCTGGGAAGGCCATGTCACGCTCGAATTCTCGAACACCACCCCGTTGCCCGCGAAAATCTACGCCAATGAGGGCGCCTGCCAGTTCCTGTTCCTCAAGGGGAATGAGCCGTGCGAAACAAGCTACGCCGACCGCGCCGGCAAATATATGCATCAGCAGGGCGTCACCTTGCCCAAGCTCTAGGCGGGGTTCGCCGCCAGCTTCGTCCGCCCCGCGACGATCAAATCGACCCAATCCGCGAACGCGGCAGCAAAGCCGCTCACGAACTTGCCCAGCATCTCGTCGCCGATCGACCCGTCAGGCGCGATCTTCGCGTCGCTCAGCGTCCCCCAATAGGCCTCGGGCTGCTGCATCACCGGCACGTCGAGGAACACGCAGCATTGACGCAGCGCATGGTTGGACCCGAACCCGCCGGTCATCCCCGGCGAGCCCGAGAACACCGCCGCGGGCTTCTTTGAAAAGACGCTCTTGCCATAGGGCCGCGAGCCCACGTCGATCGCATTCTTGAGCGCGCCGGTGATCCCGCGATTATATTCAGGGCTGCCGAACAACAGCCCGTCACAGTCCGCGATCGCCGCGCGAAAGGCGGCATATTGCTCCGGCGCGGCATCGCCGTCCTTGTCCTGATTATAAAGTGGCAGGTCGCCAATCGCGACCGGCACGATCTCCATCCGCTCGCCCACCGCCGCCGCAATCGCCAGGCCGAGCCGCCCGTGGAAACTATCCTTGCGCAACGATCCGTTGAGAAAGGCGATGCGATGCTTGGTCATGGGGCGCGCTCCGTGAAGGGGTCTGCCCGCTCAATGAAGCGCGCCCGGGAAAGTTGCGTGGTCCGCTCACGCGTCGGCGGGAAGCCGGTGAAGCGCGCACAGCTTATTGCCGTCGGGATCGCGCAGATAGGCGAGATACAGGTTCATGCCCCCACCCGAGCGCTTGCCCGGCGGATCCTCGATCGCCTTGCCGCCAGCAGCAATCCCGGCTTCGTGCCAGGCATGCGCCTGCTCCGGCCCCGTCACCGCAAAGCCGATCGTCGAGCCATTGCCGTTGGTCGCCGGCTGCCCGTCGATCGGCGGCGTGACCAGGAACATCGCCCCGTCCTTGGCATAGATTAGTCGCCCCTTGCCATCGACCGTCCCCGGCTTGCCCCCGATCGCGCCGAATACCGCGTCATAGAATTTCTTCGACCGGTCGATATCGTCCGATCCGACCATCATGTGACTATACATTGCTCACTCTCCTTCTTGAGTTTTCAGTTCATTCAAACTCGACGATCACCTCGTCAACCGCCAGGCTTTGCCCCGCCGCGACCGGGGTTGCCTTGACCGTCGTTGACTTGGGCGCGCGCAGGATATTTTCCATCTTCATCGCCTCGATCACCGCGATCGGCTGTCCCGCCTCGACTGTGTCGCCCGCCTTGACCTCCAGCCTGGTCAGCAGCCCCGGCATCGGTGCCAGCAGGAAACGCGACATGTCGGGCGCGACCTTGGCGATCATCTGCTGCGTCAGGACGGCGACGTGCGGCGCCATCACCTCGACATGGTGCCGCGCGCCGAGCGTCTGGAAGCGCCACCCGCGCCCCTCCTTCGCGATCCGCACGATCCGCCGCCGCTCGTCGATGTCGGCGACCAGCAGCCGCTGTCCGGGGACATAATCGGCGATCAGGTCGACCTCTTCCTCGCCATCGACGCTGACCAGCAGTCCGCCATCATAGGGCTCAACCGCCACCGCGAATTCGTCACCTGACACGCGGACCACGTAATCGCCCTCGGGATAGACCGGCCCGCCCAATTGCCCGTCGATCAGCGCCGCCCGCGTTTCGCTCGCCGCCGCGACCAGCCCGGCGATCGCCGCCAGATCCTCGAGCAACTCCTCGCTGGCCGGGGCGCCGTGGAACCCATCGGGATATTCCTCGGCAATGAACCCGGTCGTGATCTCCCCCGACCGGAACCGCGGATGCTGCATCAGCGCCGACAGGAAATCGATATTGTCCCCGATCCCGTCAATCTCGAACGCGTCGAGCGCCTCGGCCTGCGCATCGATCGCAGCGATCCGCGTCGGCGCCCAGGTGACCAGTTTGGCGATCATCGGGTCATAGAAGATCGAAACCTCGCCCCCTTCGACGACGCCGTCGTCGACGCGTATGCGCACAGGATCCTCCCCGGCACGGGGAGGGGGACCGCCGGCGAAGCCGGGGGTGGAGGGGGCCTCCCGCGAAGGCGTTTCTCGCGGAACCGCCCCTCCGTCAGCGCTGCGCGCTGCCACCTCCCCGGTCCGGGGAGGATTATACCGCACCAATCGCCCCGTACTCGGCAGGAACCCGCGATACGGATCCTCGGCATAGACCCGCGTTTCCACCGCCCAGCCATCGAGCCGCACCTCGTCCTGAGTCAGCCCAAGCTTCTCCCCCGCCGCCACCCGGATCATCTGTTCGACCAGATCGAGCCCGGTAATCTCCTCGGTCACCGGATGCTCGACCTGCAGCCGCGTGTTCATCTCCAGGAAGTAGAACCCCTCCCCGGTCGTGTCCGCCCCCGACACGATCAACTCGACCGTCCCCGCGCTATAATAGCCCACCGCGCGCGCCAGCGCGACCGCCTGCTCCCCCATTCGCTTGCGCATCTCGGGCGACACGAACGGCGACGGCGCTTCTTCGACGACCTTCTGGTGCCGCCGCTGGATCGAGCATTCGCGCTCGTTGAGATAGAGGATCGTCCCGTGCTGATCGCCGAGCAGCTGGATCTCGATATGGCGCGGCTGCTCGATGTACTTCTCGGTGAACACGCGGTCGTCGCCCAAGCTCGCCAGCCCCTCGCGCTTGGTCGCCTCGAATCCTTCGCGGACATCGGCCTCGCTATACGCCAGCCGCATCCCCTTGCCGCCGCCGCCAGCTGAGGCTTTCATCATTACCGGATAGCCGATCTCGCCGGCAATCTTCACCGCCTCGTCGGTGTCGGCAATCTCGCCAAGATACCCCGGCACGACATTGACCCCCGCCGCCTTGGCAAGTTTCTTCGACTCGATCTTGTCGCCCATCGCGGCGATCGCAGTTGCCGGGGGGCCGATGAACACGACTCCTGCCGCGTCACACATCTCGCGGAAACTCGCCCGCTCGCTGAGGAAGCCATAGCCCGGGTGCACCGCCTCAGCGCCGGTGGCGAGGCAGGCGGCGATGATCTTGTCGGC
>JBBQDG010000018.1:0-49809 GCA_038319435.1 Sphingomonadales bacterium
GAACCGGGCCTGCGCATTCCCAACATGCTCGACGCGGCGGTCGATGGCGTATTCAAAGGACTGTACATCCAAGGCGAGGACATTCTTCAGTCGGATCCCAACACCAAGCATGTCGCCGCCGGCCTGGAAGCGATGGAATGCGTCGTCGTCCATGACCTGTTCCTAAATGAGACCGCCAATTACGCCCATGTCTTCCTCCCCGGCTCGACCTTCCTGGAGAAGGACGGCACCTTCACCAATGCTGAGCGCCGCGTGCAGCGCGTCCGCAAGGTCATGGAGCCGCGCAACGGGCTTGCCGACTGGGAAGTCACCCAGGAACTGGCAAGAGCGCTCGGTCTGAACTGGAACTACACGCACCCGTCCGAAATTATGGACGAGGTCGCCGCCGTGACCCCAAGCTTCGCCAGCCTGTCCTACGGCCGGCTTGACGAGCTCGGCTCGATCCAGTGGCCGTGCAACGAAAAGGCGCCCGAGGGCACGCCGGTGATGCACACCGCCGGCTTCGTGCGCGGCAAGGGCAAGTTCGTCATCACCGAATATGTCCCGACCGACGAGCGCACGGGCCCGCGCTTCCCATTGCTGCTGACCACTGGCCGCATCCTTAGCCAGTATAACGTCGGCGCGCAGACCCGGCGGACCGAGAATGTCGTATGGCACGAGGAAGACCGCCTCGAGATTCACCCGCACGATGCCGAGCAGCGCGGGGTGCGCGACGGCGATTGGGTCAACCTTGCCAGTCGCGCCGGCGGGACAACCCTGCGCGCGCTCATCACGAACCGCGTCGCGCCGGGCGTGGTCTATACCACTTTCCACCACCCGCTGACCCAGGCCAATGTCGTCACCACCGACTATTCGGACTGGGCGACCAACTGTCCGGAATATAAGGTGACGGCGGTCGAGATCAGTCCGTCGAACGGGCCGAGCGACTGGCAGGAACGCTATCAGGAACAAGCCTCGCTGAGCCGCCGGATCGTGCCCGAAGCCGCCGAATGACCCGCTCCACGCTCGATAATCTCGTCTACATGGCGAACCAGATCGGGCGCGAGTTCGCCAACCAGCGTCCGGGCCAGGCCGCGGAGGCGACCTGTGACCATATCTGGCATTTCTGGGATCCGCGAATGCGAGCGATGATCCTGGCTCATCTTCATGACGGTGCAGCGGGCCTCGACCCGGTCGTCGTGTCCGCTCTGACCGAGCTCGATGAGACGAGCGGCGAACCCCGATCGATGACCAAGGCGACCAAATTCAACCAGGCGATCGATGCCGCCGCCGACCGCGACCTGATGTCCGACGCTGGCTGATTATCCAAACAGACCGTGCGGATCGACGAGCAGCAGCATCTCGTCGCTTCGGGCCAGCGCAATGAGGGTCAGCCCGGCCTCCCTTGCCCGTTCAATCGCCAGGCTGGTCGGAGCCGAGACCGTGACCAGAAGCGACACCCCGGCCAGCGCCGCTTTCTCGACCAGCTCATAGGAGCAGCGCGAGGTCAGCAGGACGAACCCCGTGCCCGGGTCGATCGCCTCTCGCAGGCAATGCCCGACCAGCTTGTCAAAGGCGTTATGGCGCCCGACATCCTCGCGCAGGGCGACGAGATTCCCATTCTGGGAGAATAGCGCGGCTGCGTGCACCGCACCTGTCTGGCGGTTGAGTGGCTGGTGCTCGCGCACTGTTTCGAGCGCAGCAAAGATGTCGGCGCGAGCTATTTTCAATGGCGGCGCAAGCCGGGGCAGCGGCCGAAGCGCCTGCTCGAGATTGGCGATCCCGCACATTCCGCAACTCGACTCGCCGACGCGGTGCCGAACGCGCCCGAGCAGCCCGTCATGGCGTGCCGGCACCAGTTCGAGGTTGAGCAACATGCCCCCTTCCGCCTCTTCTATCGAGATGCCTTCGACGTCCCCGGTCATTTCGATCAGCCGCTCGGATCGAGCGAAACCGATCCCGAAGTCCTCCAGGTCTTCGGGCGTCGCCATCATCACTGCATAACCGATGCCGAGGAAGCTGATGGCGATCGGCATTTCGACCGGCACACAGCGCTCGCCGGGCGCAACGCCGACCCGGGTCACACGATGCGTTGGCACTATACGGGAATTGCTGTTGCGCATGTGCATTCTCGGTGCAGTGTTTTTGAGAAGAAAGCGATGAGTGCGACTGACCTTCAGGCGCCGCATACTCAAGCGCACCCACAATGACGTCAAGCAGAGCCGCAGTCGTCGGCGCGTTTGCCATGCACAAATCGCGTCACACGGAGGTCGTCAGGTCTGTCAGCCAATCTGGTGATAATTCGACGAAGATGCCTTCGATCAGTCGGTCGACGCCGGTCAGGATGAGTAATGCGACCACGACCAGCACGATGCCGAAGATGATCCGGCCATGTCCTCCGGCGGACAGCATCCGGCCTCGCCAACGCGACAGGAAAGACCTTGAGGCGAACGCGAGCAGGACCAGCATCGTGGCGATGCCGAGCCCGAAGGCTGCCATCACGACCGCTGCGTCAACAAGGTTGTGCCCTTCGGCTGCCAGCACTGTCGCCGCGCCAAGCGTCGGACCGACGCATGGACTCCACACCAGCCCCAGCAACACGCCGATGCCCGCCTGTCCGGCAAGGCCGAAGCGTTCAAGGCGCGATTGCCGTTCGCCGGCCCATGAAGCGATCGGCGCCGTTGCCCGTGCGAGGAGCGACTGCGCGCCGGGAACAATCAGGAGCAGTCCGACCAGCAAGATTATCACCGCGCCCGCCGCACGCACGAATTCGTCGTCAAACCCGGCTGACTGGCCGAACACCGCGATGGCGAAGCCGGCCGCCGTGAACGACAAGACCAGCCCTAGTCCCAGTGCGATCGGGCCCCACTTATGGCTACGCCCAGCCCCGCTAAGGACGATCGGCACCAACGGCAGGACGCATGGCGACAGGATCGTCAGCGTGCCTGCCACGAATGCGAGCAAAGGATTCAGACCGGACGACACCCCTAGCGGTCGGTCGATGCGACGAGCTGCGCAATTTTCGTTTGATCGGTCATGAAGGCGATGCGTCCGGTCTCGCGCCGTCCGTGGAAGGCGATCAGGGTCGCCTGCTTCTTGACGCCAAGGCTTTGCCAGACGTCCTTCTGCTTGTCGTAATTGATCCGGAACACGACCAGCCGGGGATGCTGGCCAGTCGCGACGATGCGATGAATTGTGCGTGCCTGCGATGCGCACACCGGGCACCACCAGGCATGGACGTCGAGCAGGATCGGCAGGTTCTGCGCCTGTGCCGCCGAGAAGGCGGCGCGGTCGAAGGGCCGCCAATCATCTGCGGCCACGGCGGTGGCGGGGGCTGACAAAAAGGCGATGGCAAGTGCAGCGGCGGCAAGACGATATGTCGGCATGGAGACCTCCCGGGTTTCAGGCAAATACAACCAACATTCGTTCGCGAGCCGGGTAAAGTTACGCCGACCCGGGCTCAATCGGACTGCGGCGGTCGGACGAACAGCCCTGCGGCGAGGCCGATCAGGATGAACGCAATCATCGGGATCGCTAACGCCAGCACAGCGGGGGCATCGCGGCCCTGAAGCAAGGCGCCGTGCGCCGCCCTGATCCAATGGGTCAGCGGAAAGACATTGCCGACCGCCTGCGCCCAGCGCGGCAGTGTGTCGAACGGATAGAGAAACCCCGACAGCAGCATCGCCGGTAGATAGATAGCGACCGCTCCCTGCAACGCGGCGAGCTGAGTCCTGGCGCGCATCGAAATCACGAAACCGATCAGGAAATGGGCAGCGGCGAATAGCGGCAGGATGGCGATAAGCGCCACGAAGCTACCCCGCACCGGAAGCTCGAACAGCGCTATTCCGGTGCCGAGGACCAGCAGTCCCTGGACCGTGCCGATGGCGACATGGGGCAAGGCCTTGCCGATCAGGATCTCGGCGCGTGACAGCGGCAGCGCGAGCAGCCCTTCCCAGCTACCCGTCTCACGCTCGCGGGCGACGCTGAGGCTGCCGAGCATGATCATCGCGATCATCACCGTGACGCCGATCAGCGATGGCAGGAATGTCCAGTCCGCACGCGAGTCGGGATTGTAAAGCCGCTCGATCTGCAGCGTTGGCCCCTGGCCGAACGGATCGGCCCGCTCGGCACGCCCGCGCCAGAACATAGCCTCGATCGCGGCGGCGGCGCTAGCCGCGCGCGACGCATCGGTTCCGTCGATCACGACGCGGGCGGAATTCGATGGAGTAGAGGATGTCGGCCGGGATAGCTCAATGCCGACCAGTGCGCGTCCCGCCCGCACCGCCGCCGCCGCCTCGCCGGGTTTATACTCGCCCGGGATGGCGACGAACCCCGGTTCATGCTCGAGTTCGCGGACGATGTTGCGGGCGTCGATCGGTGACGAAGCCGCGACCGCGACGCTGACCGAGGCATTGCCGGGTCGGACGGCGTAACCGAACAACAGCATCTGCAGCGCCGGCACCAGGATGATCAGCGTGAAAGTCGCCCGCGATCTGAGCAGCAGCGCGGTTTCGATGCGGCTCATCGCGATAATTCGGCGCATCGTCGTCATGTCGGTCGTCCGGTCGCCAGCGCGGCGACCGCCGCCTCCAGCGAATTCGCGCCGCTCATCGCGACCAAGTCCGCGGGAGAGACCGGCCCGGTGACGCGACCGTCGTGATAATGGAGGATCGACGGGCAGCGTTGGGCTTCGACGAGATCGTGCGTCGCAATGACGATCCCGTGGCCGCACGCCGCCAGTTCGCCCAGCCAGCGCCAAAGTTCGTTCTTCGACACGATATCGAGTCCGGTCGTCGGCTCGTCGAGCAAGATCAGCGGGGGCGCGTGGAGCACCGCGGCAACAAGCTGGACGCGGCGGCTCCACCCACCCGACAAGCTGGCCACCCGCGAATCGAGGATTTCGTCCAGGCCCCAGCGCGCCACCGCCGCCGAGATTGTCGCCGCAGGCCGAGGGTCACCGTAGACGTCGGCGCGAAATCGCAAATTCTGGCGGACGCTAAGGTCGGCATAAAGCGACGATCGTTGCGGCATATAGCCCAGCAGCCGCCGCCGTTGCGGATTCTCGTCGGCGACCTCCCGGCCGAGGATGCGGCCGCTCCCCTCGTCGGGTCGCATCAGCCCGGCGAACATCTTGAGCGTGGTCGTCTTGCCGCCGCCGTTGGCACCGACGAGGCCAACCATTTGCCCGTGCATCAGTCGCAACGTGACCCCGCTTACGGCGGCCCGATCGCGGTGAGACTTGCCAAGCCCAACAACGTCGATGAGCGGCTCAGCGGTGAGCATAGACGAACCCGCCGTGCATATATTTGCTGGCCTCGGTGCCCAGCGCCAACGCGCGAAAGCCTTTGCCGAGTGGGCGCTCGCGCAGCTCGGCCAATGCTAGCCAGATCGCCGCCGAACCGGTATTCCCGACTCGCGAGGCGTTGACGAAGAAACGATCGGCCGGAATGCCAAAATACTCCGCGCATTGGGCGCCGATGCGGCCACTGACCTGGTGGGGAATGATTGCATCGACGTCGCCGGTCCCCACGCCCTGCCGGCTGGCTGCGTCCGCCGCGGCATCGAACAATCCTGCCCCCGCGTCCCGGATTGCCTCGACATGATGCTGGAATTCATGCGGCCGGTCGGCCAGGATTTCGATCCCGGGAGAGCGCCCTACCCCGGTGGCCCCGAACCAGGTTTGGCTGATGGTCGCGCCCGTGCCAGTTACCGGGGCAAGCACGATCGCCGCGGCTCCGTCCCCCATCTGCACCATGTTGACCATTTGCCCGACGCTTTCATCGGCGCGGGGGGGATCGAAGTACAGCGACCCGGTTTCCGACCCCACGATCACCACCGGCCGGGCGCCGGGCGCGGCGAGCAGTCCAAAGGCAATCACCAGCGCGTTGGCGAAGCCGGTGCAGGCCTGGCGCAGCTCCATGTGCGGTCCGCCATAGCCCAGCCTGTCCGCAACCAGCGCGATGTTCGCGGGCAGGGATTGGGCGGGAGTCGACGTGTGGCCGATGAGATAGCCGATGTCGCCGACGTCGAGCCCAGCCTGGTCCAATGCCCGGCTGACCGCGTCGGCGGCGAGATCCGGATTGGCGCGGCCAGGAATCGCCAGTTCGTGCCGCTCGTCCAACGCTCGACACAAATGGCGTGTTTCAATCTCCAGCATCCCGGCGATGGCCAGTGCCTTGCGACCGCACCGTAGCCCGAACCGCGTCGTCAGCTGGTCGACCAGCTGCTCGGTTGAGACCGGGGGGCCCGGCAACGCCACACCCATTCCCAAGACGCTGAGCTCGCCGTTTGAAAACCACGGCGACGCGGGTCGTGCCGTCGTCACCCGGCGAACAGCCCGTTGGGCAACCGCCGGATATCGCGGTCTAATAAAGCCGCATCGACGCCAAGCGTCTCGAACGCATCGCCAACCAGGCTGAGGAGGTCGGCCAGGCTGCATCGGGCCTCGGCGGCCGCGTCGTCAATGACCGATTTTGCGCCCAGCCCGCTGGCAAGTTCTCGCGACAGACGCACATGACCGGCTTCGTCGCGGCGAATGCGGGCAAGGGTTCGCGACAGCAGCGGATCGGCGGCGATCGGCCCTGTCCCGTCGAGCAATCGGCTGAGCAAGGTGCATACGGCGCTGTCGAGCGCGGCGATCCGCGCGAGGTGATGAGCCGTGCCGCCTCGCCGCAATCCGATATGGAGTCGTTGTGCTCGATCCACCACATCAGCCTGGGATTGCGCGTCGGGCAGACCGAGTTTGAGCTGGAACAGGAGGGCTTCATGAATCCGCTCTTCATGAGCAATCAGCTTGAGCGATGCCGCGACCACGTCGTCATCGCGGTAGCAGATCGCAAGCCCGTCGAACGCGAGGGCCGCCGCCTCCTCGCCACACCCGAGCAGCGGCAACAATTGCGCGAAGGATTCCGCCTGACATTCGCGCAAACTGAGGCGTCCGGGATTGCGAGGTGGGCTGGCCGCGACCCGATCCGGCACCGCGAAGCAATGCTTCTGGTTGCGGACTTCGGGACTGAACGCTGATGCCATTGCCAACGGCATTCGCTCCGATCCCTTACTCAGTTACAATTCTCACGCTGAGGGAGACCCGGATGCCGATTTTCAGCCAGGTGAAGACTGCATGACTGTAACGAAATCACGGCCGCGCCGAATGACGGTGGCCCGATTGACAGTCGTCCGGGCAAGCCGCAGGATATTCAGGTGAAGCGCCTCTCCCTCCTCCTACTGATGATCGGCGTTGTCATCGGGCTGGCGATGCCGCTGCCCGCGCAAGCGTTTGCCGGGCCGATCGGCCAGATGAACATGACCGCGATGGCCAGGAGCGACATGGCGTCGATGCCAGATTGTGCAGCGCAGGTGCATCGTAATGCGACCCACGCGCCGTGCAAATGTGGTTTGGCCGAATGCATCGCAATGATGGCGTCGGGCGCGCCCATGATGCTCGCGGGCGGAACGGCGATGATCATTGTGTCGCCCCGATCCGAGCGCGATGAGCGGATTGGCACGTCGATCGCATTGCGCGGCCGTTCGACCGCCCCCGAACCCGAACCCCCTACCGCCTGACCTGATCTCGCCGAGCGTGCGTGTCATGCACGCGGTCCGACGCATGTGCGCTCGGACCTTCGCGCCGCATCAACTCAGTATTCAGGACATCGAACAATGCGATTCCCTTCACGACCGCGGGTCCGGCACGTGCTCGCCTGCGCCGTTGCCGCCCTGGCCAGCCAACCGGCGCTGGCCGGCCCGCTGACCTTCGCTTCGGCCATCGAGCAAGCTCATAGGAGCGCCCCGTCGCTCCAGGGCAAGGCGCTCGGCGAGGGTGCCGCGCGCTCCGCGCGGATCGCCGCCGGGCAGCTTCCCGATCCCAAGCTGGCGCTGGGCATCGACAGCTTTCCCATCTCCGGGCCGCTCGCTTTCCAGCCATCACGCGACGACTTCACCTGGATCAGATTGGGTGTGTCGCAGGACATCCCCAACCTCGCCAAGCGGCGGGCGCAACGTGGTCGCGCCGACGCCGCTATCACCGTTGCGAGTGCCGAAACACTGGTCGAGCAGCGCGTCGTCGAAGTCCAGACCGCGACCGCCTGGATCAACCTGGCGTTCGCCGAGCGCCGCCTCGCCGCGCTCGATGATGTGATGGGCCGCCTCGCGCGAATGGTGCGAGCGTCGCCTGGCGCGGTCGCCTCGGGCTCGGCGCGGCCGGCGCAGGTGCTGGCCGGTCGCGAGGCGATTGCGAAGCTGCAGGACCGGCGGGATGAACTGGTGTCGGCAACGGCCCGCGCCCGTGCCGACCTGACGCGCTGGACCGGCGAATCCGACCCCGAGACCGCCGGCGCGCTGCCTGATTTCGCGGTTGATCCTGCCCGGCTGCGGGCGTCACTGGCACGGCATCCCTCGTTGACGTTGCTCGCGGCGCAGACGGGGCGGGCGAACGCCGACCTTCGGATTGCCGAGGCCGATCGCCGCCCCGACTTCGGCGTCGACCTGTCCTATCAACGGCGCGATCCGCGCTTCGGCGACTATGTGTCGGCCGGCGTCACGATCGGGCTGCCGCTGTTCAAGAAGAACCGGCAGGAGCCGTTGGTTGCTGCCAGGCTCGCCGAGGCCGGCAAGGTGCAGGCCGACGCCGAAGCGACACGCCGCGCGCTCACCGCCGACCTTGAGGCCGGGCTTGCCGACCATGTGATGCACCATAACCAATGGATGCGCGCGCGCGGCGTGTTGCAGCCGCTCGCCCAGGAGCGGGTCGCGCTGGAGACCGGGAGCTATAGCGCCGGCCGCGCGACGCTCGTCGATCTCGCCGACGCACACGCCGCGCTGGCCGACGCCACGCTCAACACGCTCGATCGTGAGGCCGCCGTCGTCGCCGACGGGGTTCGCCTGACCTTCCTCTATGGGAGCACCGACCGGTGACCATGACAACGCTCCACAAATCGCAGCTCGCCGCCGCGTTCGCTGCTGTCGCCCTGACAGCCGGGGTCGGCGGCTATTTCCTCGCCGCGCCGGATGGAGGTGGGCCGGCAGCGGCGTCATCCGACGGCGGTCGCAAGCCACTCTATTACTTCGATCCGATGGTGCCGCTGGAGCATTATGACAATCCCGATTCCTTGTCTTCGATGGGCATGAAGACCGTCCCCAAATACGCCGATTCCGGCGCCGGAACTGGACAGCCCCTGGGCGTGACGGTCGACCCCGCCGCCATGCAGAGCCTCGGCATCCGACTGGCAACCGCGACGCGCGGTACCCTTGCTGGCGGGCTCGATGTCACCGGCGCAATCGACTTCAACCAGCGCTTCGTCGCGATCATCCAGGCGCGCGCCGCCGGGTTCGTGAGCCGCGTCTACAACCGCGCGCCGGGCGACGTGATCCGCGCCGGCGCTCCGATCGCCGACATGCTGGTGCCCGAATGGGGCGGCGCGCAGGCCGAATATGAGGCTGTGCGGCGGACCGGTGATCGGTCACTGATCGCCGCCGCGCGTCAGCGCCTGCGATTGATCGGCATCCCCGGCGGATCGCCCAATGGTCACGGAATGACCACGGTGCGCAGTCCGATCAGCGGGGTGATCCAGACGCTCGACGCCCGCGCCGGGGTGACTCTGGCGGCGGGGCAGACGCTCGCGCAGGTCAACGGGCTTGGCACCGTATGGCTCAACGCCGCGGTGCCCGAAGTGCGTGCCGCCGAGGTCAAGGTCGGCCAGACCGCCATTGCGGACCTCGCTGGTTTCCCCGGCGAGCGCTTCGCCGGTCGGGTGATTGCGGTCCTGCCCACGGCTCAGGCCGACAGCCGCACGCTGACCGTCCGGATCGATCTCGCCAATCGCAGCGGCCGCCTCCGCCCGGGGATGTTCGCGACGGTGCATCTTGGTGGAACGCCGCAACTGGCGCTGCTCGTCCCGAGCGAGGCGGTGATCCGTACCGGCAAGCGCACGCTGGTCATGCTCGCCGGCGGCAAGGGCCGCTTCAGGCCAGCCGAAGTGCGCATCGGTCGAGAGGCCGGCGGCCAGACTGAAATCATTGCCGGCCTCGCGGATGGCGAGAAGGTCGTCGCCTCGGGCCAGTTCCTGCTCGACAGCGAGGCGAGCCTGACCGGTATCGCCGCGCGCCCAATCTCGGGCGACGCCAAATGATCGTCCGGATCATCGAGGCCTCGGTCAAGGCGCGAATCCTCATCCTGCTGGCGGCGTTCGCGCTGGTCGTAGTCGGCATCGGCGCGCTGCGTTCGACCGCCGTCGATGCGCTCCCCGACCTGTCCGACGTCCAGGTCATCATCCGCACGACCTACCCGGGGCAGGCGCCGCGCATCGTCGAGGACCAGGTCACCTATCCACTCGCCACGACGATGCTGTCGGTGCCCGGCGCGCGCGTCGTGCGCGGCTATTCGTTCGTCGGCGACAGCTTCGTCTATGTGCTGTTCGAGGATGGCACCGACCTTTACTGGGCGCGCAGCCGGGTACTCGAATATCTGAGCCAGGTGCAGAGCCGGCTGCCCGAGGGCGCCAGGGCCTCGCTCGGGCCAGACGCGACCGGGGTCGGCTGGGTCTATGAATATGCGCTGGTCGATCGCAGCGGCCGCCACGACCTCGCCGAGCTGCGCAGCATCCAGGACTGGTTCCTGCGCTATGAGCTCAAAGCGGTGCCGGGCGTCGCCGAGGTCGCGAGCATCGGCGGGATGGTCAAACAATATCAGGTGGTGCTCGATCCCCAGAAGCTCGCCTCCTACGGGATCACGCACGAGGCGGTGATCGAGGCGCTCAAGCGCGGCAACCAGGAGAATGGCGGCTCGGTGCTGGAGATGGCCGAGGCCGAATATATCGTCCGCTCGACCGGCTATCTCGCCTCGATCGACGATTTTCGCGCCATTCCTTTGAAAAGCGTGAGCGGCGTCCCGGTTACGCTTGGCGACGTGGCGACCGTCCAGATCGGCCCCGAAATGCGGCGCGGGGTCGCCGAACTCAATGGCGAGGGCGAGGTCGCGGGGGGCGTCGTCGTCATGCGGCAGGGCAAGAATGCCCGCGAGGTGATCGACGGTGTGCGCACCAAGCTCGACGAGTTGAAGAAAAGCCTTCCCCCCGGCGTCGAGATCGTCACGACCTACGACCGTTCGGGGCTGATCGATCGCGCAGTCGACAATCTACGCAGCAAATTGCTCGAGGAGTTCATCGTCGTTGCGATCGTGTGCATCCTGTTCCTGTGGCACGCGCGCTCGGCGCTGGTCGCGATCCTGACGCTACCGCTTGGCATCCTCGCCGCGTTCATCGCGATGCGGGTGCAGGGGTTGAACGCCAACATCCTCTCGCTTGGTGGCATCGCGATCGCGATCGGCGCGATGGTCGATGCCGCGGTGGTGATGATCGAGAATGCGCACAAGCATCTCGAGCATTGGACGCGCGACCATCCCGGTGAGGAGCTGGTCGGTCCCGAGCGATGGCGGGTGATCACCGCGGCGGCGGTCGAGGTCGGCCCGGCGCTGTTCTTGTCGCTGCTCATCATCACTTTCTCGTTCGTTCCGATCTTCTCGCTGCAGGGGCAGGAAGGACGGCTGTTCGCGCCGCTCGCCTTCACCAAGACCTATGCGATGGCGGGGGCGGCGATCCTCTCGATCACGCTGATCCCGGTGCTGATGGGCTATCTCATTCGCGGGCACATTCCGTCGGAGAGCGCCAATCCGATCAACCGCGTGCTGACCCGGCTCTATCGCCCCGCGCTCGACTGGGTGCTGGCGCGGCCGAAGCAGGCGCTGGTCATCGCCGGACTGGTGTTCGCGTCCAGCATCTGGCCGATCAGCCAGCTTGGCGGGGAGTTCATCCCGCAGATGAACGAGGGCGACCTGCTCTACATGCCCTCCGCCCTCCCCGGCATTTCGACCGCGAAGGCAGGGCAGCTGCTCCAGCTGACCGACCGGCTGATCAAGACCGTGCCCGAAGTCGACAGCGTGTTCGGCAAGGCCGGGCGTGCCGACACCGCGACCGATCCCGCGCCGCTCGAGATGTTCGAGACGACGATCCGATTCAAGCCGAAGAGCGAGTGGCGCCCGGGGATGACGCAGGACAGGCTGATCGACGAGCTCGACCATGCGGTGAAGGTGCCGGGGCTCGCCAACTTCTGGATCCCGCCGATCCGCAACCGCATCGACATGCTCTCGACCGGCATCAAGAGCCCGATCGGAATCAAGGTGGCAGGGTCGAACCTCGCCGAGATCGACGCGACTGCGCGCCAAATCGAAGAAGTCGCCAAGACAGTGCCGGGCGTGAGCTCGGCACTCGCCGAACGGCTCACCGGCGGGCGCTACATCGATGTCGTCGTCAACCGCGCCGCCGCCGGACGATATGGCATGAACGTCGCCGACGTGCAGTCGGTGGTGTCGAGCGCGATCGGAGGCGAGACGGTCGGCCAGACGGTCGAAGGGCTCGCCCGCTATCCGATCAGCGTGCGCTACCCGCGCGAGATCCGCGACAGTATCGACTTGCTGCGCACGCTGCCGCTGCTCACGCCGTCACAACAGCAGATCACGCTCGGCACCGTCGCCGACATTCGCGTCACCGACGGTCCTCCGATGTTGCGCAGCGAGAACGGTCGGCCGGTGACCTGGATCTATGTCGACGGTCGCGGCGCACCGCTGACCACCATCGTCGGCGACCTTCAGCGCGCAATCGCCGCCAAAGTGAAGCTGCCGCCCGGGATCAGCGTCAGCTACACCGGGCAGTTCGAATTCCTGCAGCGGGCGGTCGAGCGGTTGAAAATCGTCGTGCCGGCGACGCTGCTGATCATCTTCCTGCTGCTCTACGCGACCTTCCGCCGGCTCGACGAGGCGGCGCTGGTGATGGGCACGCTGCCGTTCGCACTGACCGGCGGGGTGTGGTTGCTCTACCTGCTGGGCTACAACCAGTCGGTCGCGACCGGGGTCGGGTTCATCGCACTTGCCGGCGTGTCGGCCGAGTTCGGGGTGGTGATGCTGATCTACCTCAAGCACGCGCTCGCCGAACGAGGGCCCGCCCCTGACGCTGCGGATGTCGAAGTCGCCGTGCGCGAGGGCGCACTGCTGCGCGTCCGGCCCAAGGCGATGACGGTCGCGGTCATCCTCGCCGGGCTGTTCCCGATCCTGATCGGGACGGGGGCCGGTTCCGAGGTGATGAGCCGCATCGCCGCACCGATGATCGGCGGCATGCTGACCGCGCCCTTGCTCTCGATGCTGATCATCCCTGCCGCATATCTAATGATGCGCAGACCCAAGGTTCACGAACGCCGAACGGATATTTGACCGCTCGGGAATAAACTTGAGACAACCGTGGTCTTATCCTCCGAATGGTATTTCCGGCGGAGCGAAAAGATGACCGAGCATCGAGGCGACATCATCGATCGGCGCGGGCTGCTGCAGTGCGTGGGCTGGGCCGGAACCGGCGCGCTCTATTTGATGAGCGGTGGCGTGGCTTCGTCGGTCAGTCTCGACGCTGCCCTCGCCGCGACCCCGCGCCATGGCAAGGTCAAGCCGTTCACTTTCCTCCAGATCAGCGACAGCCATATTGGCTTCGACAAACCGGCAAACCCCAACGCTCGCGCGACTTTTGTGGAAGCGGTCGAGAAGGTCAAAGCCCTCCCCGTCAAGCCCGACTTCATTCTTCACACGGGCGATATCACCCATCTGTCGAAGGATTCGGAATTCGCCGACGCCGACGACATCATCAGGAGCGCCGGTCTTCCCGTGTTCCATGTGCCCGGCGAGCACGACATGCTCGATGAAGGCGCTGGCAAGGCCTATCTGGCGCGCTATGGCAAAGGCACGCGGGGGTTGGGTTGGTACAGCTTCGATCATGACGGCGTGCATTTTGTCGCCCTGAACAATGTCTCCAATCTCAAGGCCGGTGGCATGGCCCATCTCGGCAGCGACCAAATCGCGTGGCTGAAGCGGGATCTGGCGGGATTGGCATCCAGCACACCGATTGTCGTCTTCGCCCATATCCCGTTGTGGACGGTTTATGCGGAGTGGGGTTGGGGCACCGACGACAGCTTGCAGGCGCTAACAAGTCTGAGGCGGTTCGGATCGGTCACCGTGCTCAACGGCCATATCCACCAGGTCATCCAGAAAGTGGAAGGCAACATCAGCTTCCATAGCGCACGATCCACCGCCTACCCGCAGCCCGCGCCAGGAGCGGCACCGTCGCCCGGCCCCCTCAAAGTGCCGACAGAGCAGCTTCATTCCGTCCTTGGAATACGCACCGGAACGGTGGTCACGGGACGGGATGGCATTGCCCTGATCGATACGACACTGGCCTGAACAGGCCCGTCCCGAATTTTAACTTATTGGAGAAATGCCATGTTGCATCGTTGTTTGAAGTCACTCTCGTTGCGCACAGTTTTTCCCGCCATGGCAATCATGCTGAGCCTCGGCGCTCCCGCCTATTTTTCGCTGCAGGCGGCGGCGGTTGCGTCGCCGGCCAAGGCTAGGATGCTGACGGTCCAGATCAAGAATTTTGCCTTCGTCCCAGCTGTAGTCACCGTTACGCCAGGAACAACCGTCACGTGGATCAACACCGATGAGGATCCGCACACAGTGACCGCCACTAACAAGAGTTTCCATTCGGCCGCGATCGATACCAGCGGCAGATATACTTTCACCTTCAGGAAGGCCGGCGATTTTGCCTATTTCTGCTCGCTTCACCCGCACATGACCGGCAAGGTGATCGTCAAGGCTTGATGGATCAATCAACAGAGCGAACGCGTAAGTGACCAACGGCAGACTTTTCTCCCGGCCACATTTGGCGTTTAGCGCGAGCTGGCGGAATCACTTGCCGGAAATATCGGCGGATTCGCGCGACAATGCCGAGCGATTTCGCCTGGTGATGCTGCCCCATCTGGACGCCGCATACTCGCTCGCCCGCTATCTTTCGCATGATCCCGTCGCGGCTGAGGATATCGTCCAGAATGCTTTCCTGCGCGCGTTTCGAGGCTTCGACGGCTTTCGCGGCGAAGCGCCCAAGGCATGGCTGTTCGCGATCGTCCGCAACTGCTGCATGGACTGGCTCAACGCCAATCGCGAGCGCCAGCGGCTGTTCGAAAACGAAGGCTCTACAGAGCCGGGAGTGAGCGCGGTCAGGGCGGCGATCGACGATGAAACGCCCGAGGCAATCCTGCAGCGCACGCAGGACGCGACGCTGGTGCGATCGACAATCGACAATCTACCCGAGCCGTTCCGCGAAACACTCATTCTGCGGGAGCTGGAAGAATTCTCATACAAAGAAATTTCGATGATCAGTGGGGTTCCGATCGGGACAGTGATGTCCCGCTTGGCCAGGGCGCGCGCGATGCTGTGCGACCTGCTGATGCCCGCGGGCGACGCTGACATGAGGGCACATCCATGACCGCTTGTCCCGACCGCGTCATCCTGTTGCACGGCCTGATCGATGGTGAACTCGACGCCGTCAACAGCGTCGCCATGGAGGCGCATCTCAAGGGCTGCGCAGGCTGTGCCGACGAACAGCGACGGCTCGAGGAATTGCGATCGAGGCTGGCCGATCCGTCGCTCCGGTACGACACGCCCCCTTCGTTGCGCGACCGGATTGAGACCCAAATCCGGACCCAAATGCCACCGATCCAGATCCGACCAAATGCATACCGCAGATCTTCTAACGGCCCGTGGCTCGCTGGGGGGTCGTTCGCGGCGGTGGCGGCCAGCCTCGCGCTGTTGTTCGCAGCCCCGCAGTTGACGACGGTCGCGGTTCAGGACCAGCTTGTCGCCAGTCATGTCCGTTCGCTGCTCGCCAACCACCTGACCGATATCGCGACCTCGAACCGCCACGTCGTCAAGCCATGGTTCAACGGTCGAATCGATTTCGCGCCACCCGTGGTCGAACTTGCCGAGCAGGGCTTTGCGTTGGTGGGAGGACGGCTCGATTATGTCGACGGACGGGTCGTTCCGGCGATCGTCTACCGACGCCGCCTTCACACCATCAACCTGTTCGTCCGGCCGGCGAATGCGTTTTCTTCGCCGGTCGGGATCGTCACCCGCCGCAACGGCTATAGCCTGGTGCGATGGACGCGGGGCGGACTGGAATATTGGGCGGTGTCGGATATCGACCCAAAAGAACTGCAACAATTTCAGCAAATATTCGATCGAGCTGCAAATTGAACCTCCACAATCCCCGCTTTCAAGGGCGCACTAGTCGTTTGCGGTCGGCGGCTTACCTCCGGCCATCAGCGTTCGCTCAAGCGCATCGTGCCACGCGGCAAGGCGAGCAGTGACCGCGTCCGCCGGGGCCGAGGGATTGAACCACTCGATTGTCGGAAGCATCGTCTCCGCCCCCTCGATCGACGAATAAAGACGGGCGCCGACAGCCGCCAGCATCGCCGCGCCACGCGCCGTGCTTTCGACATCGGCCGGGCGCTCGACTGTTAGTCCGAGCATATCGGCGAGGTCCTGCGCCAGCCAACCATTTTGCGACATGCCGCCGTCGATCCGGAGCGATTGCCACGGGGCCCCGTCTGCGGCGAACGCACTTTGCAAGTCGCTGCACTGATGCGCGATCGATTCGAGCGCCGCGCGCACGATCTGCTCGCGCGTCGTGCCCAGCGTCAGTCCGAAGATCGCACCCTTCGCGTCGGGCCGCCAATGCGGCGCGCCGAGCCCGGCCAGCGCCGGCACGACCGTCACCCCGCCATTGTCGTTGGCCCGCGCCAGCGCCTCGGTCTCGCGCGCATGGCCGATCCAGCCGAGCCCGTCGCGCAGCCACTTGACCATGCTGCCGGCGACGAACACCGAGCCCTCGAGCGCATAGGTCCGCTTGCCGCCGATCTGGCTGAGCACCGTCGCCAGTAGCCGGTGGCGCGAGCGGCGCGGTTTGGGGCCGGTGGCTGTCAGAACGAAGGCACCCGTGCCAAAGGTCGCCTTGGTCGCGCCGGGCTCGCGGCAGCCCTGGCCGATGGTCGCCGCCTGCTGGTCCCCCGCCAGCCCGCAAATGGGAATCGCCGCGCCCAGCCACGCCGGATCGCAAATGGCAATCGGACCGGCCATGTCGACCACCTGCGGCAAGCTGGCGAGCGGGACTCCGAAGAGGTCGCACAGCCCCGCATCATACCCCGCGCCCTCGAGCGGCAACAGCAAGGTGCGGCTGGCATTGCTCGCGTCACTGACGTGCGCGCCGCCCGACAGCTTCCTCACCAGCCAGCTTTCGACCGTGCCGAGCGCCAGGCGCGCCCCGGCCGCCGCGACCTCGGGCACATGGTCGATCATCCAGCGCCACTTGGTCGCCGAGAAATAGGGATCGAGGGTCAACCCGGTCGCCGCGCTGACGGCGGCTTCGTGCCCGGCTTCCTTGAGCGAGGCACAGGCATCAGCGGTGCGGCGGTCCTGCCACACGATCGCCCGCGTCAGCGGCTGGCCGCTCAGCTTGTCCCACGCGACCGCCGTTTCGCGCTGGTTGGTGATACCAATCGCGGCGATCCGGCCCACGTCGCCAGCCGTCGCCAAGACATCGCGCGCGCAGACCAGCGTCCGCTCCCAAATCTCGCCGGGGTCATGCTCGACCCAGCCCGGCTGCGGATAATATTGCGTGATCTCGCGCTGCGCCGTGGCGAGCACCGCGCCGCCGGCGGCATAGAGCAACGCCCGCACCGACGACGTCCCCGCGTCGAGCACCAGCAGCAGCGGCTCGTCGCTCATTCGTCGCGTGCCGACATGCTGGCGACGACCTGGGCGACCGACACCGCTGGGATGTCATGATCGGCGAGCAGCGCGGCGATGTCCTCCGCCCGCGCCGTTCCGCCATCATCGCGCAGCACCGCGCTCATCACCGCCGCCTCGCCAGTCCCGGCCCGGCGACACAGCTCGACCGCCGCTTCCGCCGCGCCGGGCCGCTCGCGAACTCCGCCCGCGCGAACGATCAGGGGGAAGACATGGCCGGGCGAAACGAGATCGCTCGAACTGCTGTCGGGGTCGATCGCCACTGCGACCGTGCGCGCGCGATCGGCGGCTGAGATGCCGGTAGTGACCCCGTCGCGCGCTTCGATCGACTGGCCGAACGGCCGCCCGCTCTGCCGCTCGCTGCCGCTGTTGAGCAGGGATATGCCAAGCCGCAGCGCCTGCTCGGGACGCACCGCCAGGCAGATCAGCCCGCGCGCATTGAGCGCCAGGAAGTTGACCGCGGCGGCGTCGGCGAAGCGCGCCGCGACGACGAGGTCGATGTCGCCACCGCGCAACTCGTCGCCGGTGACGAGGATCATCCCGCCCGCGGCCAGCCGGTCGATCGCCCGTGCGACGCTCGCCTTGGTCATCGACTAACCCTTCCCGTCATGTAGCGCTCGAGCGCTGCTCGGCCCTCGGGCAAAATTCTCAGCCCGAGCTTCGATCGGCGCCACAGCATGTCATCGGCGTTTCGCGCCCATTCGCGGTCCATGCAATAGTCGACCTCCGCCGCCGACAGCCCCCCGCCAAAGTCTTCGCCCAACTCGGCCCGGGTCTGCACCTCGCCAAGCCATTGCGACGCCAGCGTGCCATAGGCCGCTGCGATTCGCGCCGCTTCGGCCTCGCCCAGGAAGGGATGGCGAGCGGCCAGTTTCTCGGCCAGCGCGCCACGCCCGGTTACGGCGAAATCACCGCCTGGCAAGGGCTCGGTGCCAGTCCAGGCTTGCCCCGACAGGGCCGGCAGCAACGACGCCATCTGCGCGACTGCTTCCTCCGCAAGCCGGCGATAGGTGGTGATCTTGCCGCCGAATACCGACAGCAACGGCGCTGCGCCGTTGTCCGCATCGATTTCGAAATGATAGCCCCGGCTGGCCGCCTCGGGCCGCCCGCTGCCGTCGTCGACCAGCGGTCGCACTCCGGAATAGCTCCATACGACATCGGCAGGCGTAATCTCGTGCTGGAAATAATCGTTCGCGCCGGCGCACAGATATTCGATCTCTTCGTCGCTCGCCCGAACGGGGCCGCCATCATGGTCGCGGTCGGTGGTGCCGATCAGCGTGAAATCGCGCTCATAGGGGATGGCGAAGAAGATCCGCTCGTCGGGCAGCTGGAAGAAATAGGCGAATTCATGGTCGAATAGGCGCGGCACGACGATGTGCGATCCGCGCACCAGGCGGATCTTGTCGCGGCTCGCGACGGGGGTCAGGCCGAGCACGTCGAGCACGCCGGGCCCGGCCGCATTGACCAGCGCCCTTGCAGTGAAACTAACCTCGCTCCCCTCCTCGCGCACCGCATCGAGCCGCCACAGCGGACCCTCGCGCGTCGCCTTGGCCAGGCGGTGATGCGGCAGGATGGTCGCACCACGATCGGCGGCATCGCGCGCGTTGAGGATGACCAGCCGCGCATCGTCGACCCAGCCGTCGCTATATTCCCAACCCCGCGCCAACCCCGGCTTGAGCGCCACCCCCGCGACATGCCGGCGAAGATCGATCGAGCGCGTCGGCGGCAGCAGCTTGCGTCCGCCAAGATGGTCATAGAGAAACAGCCCGGCCCGAAGCAGCCACCTCGGGCGCAGCCCCTTGCGGTGCGGCAGGACGAAGCGCAGCGGGTGGATGATGTGCGGCGCGATCCGCCACAGCGTCTCGCGTTCGCTGAGCGCTTCGCGAACCAGCCCGAACTCATAATGCTCGAGATAGCGCAGCCCGCCGTGGATCAGTTTGGTCGAGGCCGACGAGGTCCCGCTGGCAAGGTCGCCCCGCTCGAGCAGCAGCACCCGCGCCCCGCGCCCGGCGGCGTCGCGCGCAATGCCACAGCCGTTGACCCCGCCGCCAATCACGGCAAGATCGAAAGGTGCCCCCGCGTTCGACTTGTCGGCACCGCCGCCGGCCATCTCATCTCCCTCGACAGCGCCCCGCACTGCTTGGCACTTGCCGTCTGTCTATCGGTGTCATACCCATACCGGCCACAGATCGGCTAAATCAAGGCCGAACCTGAATAACCCGCAGGAGGAGCTGGTCAATGGAGGGAATGGCGCAGGCACCGGCAACCGAACAGGTTGGCATCACGCGCGCACAGGCGCTGCTCGTCGCGCTGATCTTTTTCGCCACCGCATTGAACTATGTCGATCGCCAGGTGCTGGCTCTATTGAAGCCGACCCTCGAGTTGGAATTTCACTGGAACGACGAGCAGTTCGCCCATCTCGGCTCGTCCTTCCAGCTCGCCGCCGCGGTGACCTTGCTCGGCGTTGGCTGGATCGTCGACCGCTTCGGTGTCCGCCTTGCCTACGGCGTAGCGGTGGCTCTGTGGAGCCTCGCCGGAATGGCGCACGCACTGGCCGCCACCGTCCAGCAGTTCGTTCTCGCTCGGGTCGTGCTCGCCTCGGCCGAATCGGTTAATACGCCGGCCGCGATCAAGGCCGCTGCGATGTATCTGCCGCTGCGCGCTCGCTCGCTCGGCATCGGGCTGGTCAACACCGCGCCCAACATCGGGGCGATCCTCACCCCATTGCTGATCCCGCCGTTCGCCGTCGCGTTCGGCTGGCGCGCGGCGTTCGTGGTGACGGGGTCGCTCGGCTTCATCTGGCTGTTCTTCTGGATTATCGGCACGCGCAAACTGGTTCCGATCGTGCCCGCAAATGCCGCAGCGCCGCGCCCGAAGGTCGATATGCGCGCCCTGCTATCCGACCGTCGCAGCTGGGCGGTGATCGGGGCGAAGGCCTTCACCGACCTCGTCTGGTGGTTCGTGCTGTTCTGGATGCCTGACTTCTTCCACCGCCAGTTCGGCATGAGCCAGGGCGATCTCGGCGGACCGATCGCGATCATCTTCACGCTTGCTGCTCTGGGCGCAATCACCAGCGGCGGGCTGTTCCCGCTGTTTCTCGCGCGTGGGTTGTCGATCAACGCGGCACGCAAGCTGTCGATGCTGTTCTTCGCGCTGGTCGTGTTGCTGATGCCGTTCGCGCTGCTCGTCCATAATCCGTGGATCGCGGCGCTGTTGATCGGCGCCGGCCTGTTTGCCCACCAGGGTTTCTCGACCAACATCTTCGGCATGGCGACCGACATCGTCCCGCCAGCGCGGATCGCGACGGTCATCGCGTTCGGCGCGGTGGCGGGCAATCTTACCGGCACCGGGATCATCGAGTTCGCCGGCTGGTCGCTTGTTCATGGTCTCGGCTATGCCCCGCTGTTCCTGGTCTGCGGCTCCGCCTATCTCCTCGGGCTGGGCTGGGTTCACCTCCTCCAACCGCGCCTGACGCTGGTCGCCGAAGAAGATAATGTGGGACAGGCCACCGCATGAAGTACCAAGCCGCCGACCTTTACAACGACCTCGAATATGCCCCGCCATCGACTGTGCGCGAGATGGCGCCGGGGCTGGCGGTGGCGCTCGCGGCGACCGCGGCTGCGGCTTATTTGTCCGATCATTATGGCGCGCCGCTGACGCTGATGGCGTTGCTGGTCGGGCTCGCGCTCAATTTCCTTGGTAGCGACGACCGGCTGGTCGCGGGACTCGCCTTCGCCTCGCGCACCCTCTTGCGCGTCGGCATCGTCCTTGTCGGCGTGCGCGTGACGCTGGCACAAATCGTCAGCCTCGGGCCCTCCGCGCTGCTCGCGACAATCGCGATCATCGCCGCGACCATGGGCATGGCGGTGCTCGTCGCCCGGCGGATGAAGCTCGGCGCGCCGTTCGGCGTGCTGGCCGGCGGCGCGGTCGCGATCTGCGGTGCGTCGGCGGCGATGGCCTTCGCCAGCCTGCTCGGCGAGCGGCGCATCAACAATGCCCAGCTGACGCTGACTCTCGTCGGCATTTCGGCCGCGAGCGCGCTGGCAATGTTCTTCTATCCGATCATCGCCCACCACAGCGGCCTCGACGACGCCCAGGCGGGCTATATGCTCGGCGCTTCGATCCACGACGTCGCCCAGGCGCTCGGCGCGGGCTACGCCTTTTCCGCCGCCGCCGGGCAGACCGCGACGATCGTCAAGTTGACCCGGGTGGCGCTGCTCGCCCCGGCCCTTGCGGTAGTCGCTCTGTTCTTCCCACCCGATGCCGAGGCGGGCAAGCGGCCGCCGATCCTGCCGTGGTTCGTGATCGGCTTCTTCGTGCTGGCGATGGTCAATTCGACCGGGGTGATCCCGCCGGTGGTCGCGACCGCCGCGCAGCAGCTCGCTGCCGGCTGCCTCGCTTGCGCCGTGGCAGCAACGGGCATCCGCTCGCCGATGGCAACGCTGATGAAAACCGGCGGCAAGCCGCTGATCGTCATCGCTGCCGCCTCGCTGACCGCGCTGCTGCTCGCCTTCGCCTTCGCCTTCGAATTCGTGAAGAGCTAAAGCACCAAGGGTCCGTGATCGAGCCGTGGCAGCACGTGGCGCGCGAACAGGTCGGCCTCGGCGGCGTGGGGATAGCCAGACAGGATGAACGCCTCGATCCCCTCGGCCTGATAGGCGCGCAGCTTGGCCAGCACCTGGTCGGGATCGCCGACGATCGCCGCCCCGCAGCCCGATCGCGCGCGGCCGATCCCGGTCCACAGCTGCTCCTCGACAAAGCCGTCGTCCGATGCGGTCGAGCGCAGTTCGGCCTGGCGCGTGACTCCGACGCTGGCGCTGTCGAGCGACTTGGCGCGGATCGCGTCGCCGGTCGGGGCGTCAAGCTTCGACAGCAGCCGGTCGGCGTAGGCGCGTGCTTCCTCCTCGGTGTCGCGGACGATGACGTGCGCGCGATAGCCGAACTTGAGCGTCCGTCCGTAAGTCGCGGCGCGCGCGGTCATGTCGGCGATGATCTCGCGCACCACGGGCATGGTGTCGGGCCACATCAGATAGACGTCGGCGGCCTGCGCAGCGGCATCGCGCGCGGCGGGGCTGAGCCCGCCGAAATAGAGCGGCGGGCATTTGCCGCTGAGCGTCGTCATGCGCGGCGGCGCGAGGTCGAGCTGATAGAACTCCCCGTCGAAGTTCAGATGCTCGCCCGACAGCATGATCTTGAGGATCTTCATGACCTCGACCGTGCGCTGATAACGCGGCGCGCTGGCGAGCGTCTCGCCGGGCAGGTCGGACGAGATGATGTTGACCGTCAGTCGACCTCCCAAAATACGGTCAAGCGTCGCGATCCGGCGGGCGAGTTGCGGCGGCCAGTCCTCGCCAGTGCGCACCGCCCACAGCAAGCGCATCTTGCGGAGCATCGGCGCAATCGCCGCGGCGAACACCGTAGTGTCGAGCCCGAGCGCATAGCCCGACGGCAGCAGGATATTGTCATAGCCGCCGCTTTCGGCCTGGAGCACGATGTCGCGGCAATGCGCCCAGCTCGACTGCAACATCGGGTCGGGGACGCCGAGGAATTCATAATCATCGTCGCACAGCGCGGAAAACCAGCTGACTTCGCATTGTCCGTTGGAAGCGGGGTGTCCGTTCATGGCAGGGGCTCCTGACGAGCGGCGACCAGCACCGCATACCAATTGGTTCGTGTCCAGCGGACCTTGGGCGCGTCGACCGCGTCGGCGATCCGCGCCGCGGTCTGCGACCCGATGATCGGAACCGGGCGCGAAGGATGCGCCATGATCCACGACAAAGCGACGGCGCTGCGCGACACGCCTTGCTCGTCGGCGACGGCGTCGAGCGCGCCGGCGACGGCTTGCGCGCGCGGCTCGGTCGGCTCGGCCAGCTGGCCGCCGCCAAGCGGGGACCAGGCGAGGAGCGCGAGGTCGAGGTCGATCGCCTGGTCGCTCTCGCCATTGAAGAACGGATCGAAGCGCAGCGCCGACAGTTCCGGCTGGCTCGACACCAGTGGCACGCTTGACGCGGCGGCGAGCGAGGCGATCTGCGCCACCGTGAAATTCGACACGCCGAACGCGCGGATCTTGCCCGCAGCGCACGCCCGTTCGACCGCCCCGGCGATCTCGTGCGGGTGGGTCAATATATCGGGCCGGTGGACCTGCCACAGGTCGATCGTGTCGATCCCGAGCCGCCGCAGCGAGGCGTCGATCGCGCGGGTCAGATAGGCCTCGCTCGAATCATAGGGAACGCCCGGGTCGATCCCGCCCTTGGTGGCGATGACCAGCCGGGCGCGCATCCCAGGCTCGGCGGCGAGCAGGCGCCCGAACGCTTCCTCCGCCGCGCCGAAGCCCCGGCTCCCGTCAAAACCGTAAATGTCCGCCGTGTCGAAAAAGTCGATCCCCGCGTCGATCGCGGCGTGGGCGAGCCGGGCGTTGCGCGCGGGATCGGCCGCCGATAGTCGCCAGTGGCCCCAGGCCAGCGCGGACACGTCAATGCCGCTTTTGCCCAGCGGGCGGCGGGCGGCGGGAAGGGTCAGGTCACTCATGCAAGATCCTTGATCGGGGCAGGACGGGCAGTGGATTCGCGTTCGACGAGCCGGTGGGCGAGGCGGACATGCTGGGTCGGACCGTCCTCGACCAGCAGCGCGGTGGCGGCTTCGGCCAGCTCCCACATCGGCTGGTGAATGGTGGTCAGCTTGGGCCACACCATCCGCGCGACGGTGGTGTCGTCGAACCCGGCGACCGACAGCGCGCCAGGCACGTCGATCCGCCGGTCATGGGCGACCGACAGCACGCCCGCCGCCATGTCGTCATTGCTGGCGAAGATTGCGGTCGGCGGCACGCGCAGGTCGAGCAGCGCGATCGCAGCCGCCACCCCGCTGTCGAAATCGAATTCGCCATCGCGGACATAATCGGGATCGACCGCAATCCCGGCCCGACCCAGCGCCCGCGCATAACCGGCCAGCCGGTCGGCACTGCCGGCGTGGTTGGAATGGCCCTTGATGAAGCCGATCCGGCGGTGGCCAAGGTTGATCAAATGGCTGGTCATGTCGTCGGCGGCGAGCGCGTCGTCCATGAACACCGAACTGGTCAGCGCATGGTTGCGTCCGGGCGAGATGCGCACGAACGGCACATCCATCGATTCCAATGCATCGAGCACGGGCTGGCAGTCGGTCACCGGCGACGACAGGATGACCCCGTCGACATGGGTTTCGCGGACGAGGTCGCGGACCGCCTTGCCGACCTCGGGATCGGTCACGTCGACCGGCTGTGAGAGCAGGCGCAAGCCCCCGGCGCGACATCGTTCCCAGCAGCCATACTGGATGCGGTTCATGTAATAGGGGCTGTGATTGTCATAGATCAGCGCGACCTGGCCCGACTTGGTCCCGGCCAGGATGCGCGCCGCGACACTTGGCGTGAACTGCAGCGCATTCATCGCCGCTTCGACCTTGAGCCTGGTCGCGGCCCCGACATATTGGTGGTTGTTGAGCACCCGGCTGACGGTCTTGACCGACACGCCGGCGCGAGCGGCGACGTCGCGGATGTTCGAGCGGTCACTCATTTGGCGAGGCTTTCAAACAGGGGCGAGAAATCGCTTGCGACGCGGGTGAAGACCGGTGGCTGGCCGATTGGCGCGTCGATTTCGTGGCGCCCCGCCGCGTAGACGTCACCGCTCCACAAATGGCGCCACTCGCCGCTGGGAAGGATCACCTCGCGCCGCGTCGCGCCTTCCTCGATAACCGGCGCGACGATCATGTCCGCGCCATAAGCGAAGCAATCCTGAACCGCGAATAGAGCCGGGTCGGGGTCGAGCAGGAACAGCGGGCGCTGGATCGGCAGGCCGGTCGCCGCTGCTTCGTCGCGCAACGTCCGGACGTAGGGCGCGAGCGCGGCGTGCAGTCGACTGAACCGGGCAAAATGCTCGAGGATATGCGGATTGCTGTCGATCTGCAGATTGTCGTCGGGACGATTGCCCTCATGGCTGCGCATCACTGGCGTGAACGCGCCAAGCTCGATCCAGCGCAGCATGAGTTCTTCATTGCGGACATTGCCGAGCACGCTGGTGTAGCCGCCGACGTCGGAATGGCTGACCGCATTGCCGACCAGCCCGGCGGACAGCGCCGCGGTGATGACCGTGCCGATTCCGTCGTGGCGGGTGAAGTCGACCGACTGGTCGCCCGCCCACAGCAAGGGGCAGTAGCGCTGTATGCCGCTGAACCCGGCGCGCATGAAGAAGATCGCCTCGTCCGCCTTGCCGCGACCGGCGATCGCCTGTGCGTTGACCTTTGCCCACAAGACTGGCCAGCGGTTGTGCGCGAGCATCGGGTCGCTGCCGTCGGCGAGGCGCAGGTCGGTCGGCAGATATTCGCCGAAATCGGCCATCCACCCGGCGATGCCCTGATCGAGCATTTCGCGGCCGATGATCCGGTCGGCGAACCAGTCGCGGGTTTCGGCACGGGTGAAATCGACCACGGCGGCATCGAACTCGCCGAAGTCGACGTGGCGCGGCTGGTCATCGCCGAGGTTCAGCGCGAGGTGCCCGCCGGCGACCGCCTCCTGGTAAAGCGCGCCGTCGACCGCGAGATAGGGGTTGGCGTAAGCGAGGAAGCGGATACCAGTGTCACGCAGCGCGGCGATCCGGCCCGGCAGGTCGGGGTAGCGGGCCGCGTTCCAGCGCCAGTCCCACATCAGGCGCCGCCCGAAGCTGGTCTCGCGAACGCCGCACCAGTCCTCGCACCACAGCCCGCCGACCGCTGCTCCGGCAGTGACGATCGCGTCGAGCCGGTCGAAGCTGTTGTCTCCGTCTTTCAGGCCGACGATTGCGCCTTCGAGCGCCCAATCGGGAAGGGAGGCGGGGCGGCCGAAATGATCGGACAGGCGGCAGACGAGCGCCGGAAGCGATCGTTCGGCGAACAAGGCAAAGCGGGCTTCGCTCTCCCATATCTCGACCCGATGTGCCGCAGGATCGGTGAAGTCGAGCACACAATATGCCGTCGATTCCAGATGAACCGCGCGGCCGCCCGAGGTGAGGAAGGTCGGCTGCGGATAGTTGGTCGTCCAATAATCGCCGCCGGCATTGCCCGCCGCGTCCATCTGGCGGGTGATCTCGGTCGATTTGTCGCGGCCGACCCCGGGCTCGCTGGTCCACATCGGAAAGCGGCGGCCGTTGAGCTTTAGGTAGCTCATCTGCTCGCCCCCGCCCCACACTGCCCCGCCCGGTTCGGCGGCGAAGCGGACGATGATGCGGTCGAACGTCGGGTTGATCGCGCGGACGGTGAGGCTGGCGATACTGTCGGCCTGTTCGATCGTCAGGCGAGCGACGGCGGGTCCGCCGATCGCCTCGCAAAGCTCCCAAGCGTCCGTGTCGACGGAGCAACACCAGGCGGGTGAAATAGCATCCGCCGGCGTATCCGAAATATCGAAATTGCCACGGTCCATGGCGACGTTTGGCGCGCCCCGGGCGAATGAAAATGCGGGCGAATCAGGCGAATGGACGAGCAGCGGACGGCCTGCAAGCGACAGGGTCAACGCGCCGTCGCTACCGCTCCCCTCGATCACTCATCCTCCCGTCCCGTCGACTTGCGACCGTATGACACCGCTTGACATAAACGCTCGCCGGCATCAAGTATTCGTCCGACGGGCCGCGAACAAACGGTCGAATATGTTCGGGACGTACCGCAACGGCGCGCCTGGATTGGGAGGGGAATATCATGAAGTCGATCCTGCTCGGCGGCACCGCCGTCCTGTTCATCGCCGCCGCACCGGTGGCCGCGCAGACCGTCGATCCGGCGCCCGCCGCGACTCCGGCTGCAGTCGCGCCGCTGAGCGACGCCGCGGCCCAGGCTGCTTCGCCGAGCGATATCGTCGTCACCGCGCAAAAGCGTTCGGAGCGCCTCCAGAAAATCCCGCTCGCCGTCTCGGTCGTATCCGGCGACGCGCTCACCGCACAGGGCAAGCCAAGCATCGAGAGCGCCGCCCAGCTCGTCCCGTCGCTCAATTTCCAGAAGTCGGGCACAACCCTCAACCAGTCGATCTTCCTGCGCGGCGTCGGCACCGCCAGCTTCTCGATCGCCGGCGAACCCTCCGTCTCGACCGTGGTCGACGGCGTCGTCTTTGCCCGCTCGGGCGAGGCGTTCAGCGACCTGATCGATGTCGCTCAGCTCGAAGTTCTGCGCGGGCCGCAGGGCACATTGTTCGGCAAGAATGCGTCGGCCGGCGTGATCAACATCACTACCAGGCAACCGACCCGCACCGCCGGCGGTACCGCCGAAGCGAGCTATTTCTCGGGCGGCGAGTTCCGCACCCGCGCATCGATCAACCTGCCGCTCGGCGGCGATCTGCTCAGCCGCTTCACCGGCTTCTACGGCAGCTACAAGGGCAACATCCGCAACGTCACCACCGGCGACAAGGTCAATGGCTATCGCCACTATGGCGGCCGCGCGCAGGTCGCTTATCGCCCAGCGGGCGGAGTGCAGCTCGCGTTCATCGCCGACTATCACCACAACAACGACGATTGCTGCGCCGAGGTCATCGGCACCGGCCCGCTCACCGGGGCTGGTCTGCCATCCACCAGCCTCGCGTTTGGGGTGCTGCCGACTCCGCGCGGCGACAAGACCCGCTCGGTCGCCCAGAACCTCGTCACCCGCACGCGCGAGACCGGTTACGGCTTCTCGCTCCAGGCCGATATCCCCGTCGGCACCAACACGCTGACCAGCATCTCATCCTATCGCAAGTGGAACAACACCGAAATCCGCGACGGCGATTTCCTGCCTGGCGCTTACGTCGGGTTCAACGAGCTTCACGACAATGGCCCGCAGCATAGCAACACGGTCACTCAGGAACTGCGCCTGACCTCGCCCGCCAGCCAGTTCCTGTCGTACGTCCTGGGCGGTTATTATTCGCGCGCCAAGGCGGAGCGGGTGTTCACCCGCAACGACATCGTCTGCACCGCGGCAGTCGGCGCGCCGACCGGCGTGCTGATCCCGTGCGGCAGCGCCAACGCCGTCCCGTCGACCACTCCCAATGGGTCGGCCGACTTCGGCTCGACTTTCAAGAACCTCGCGCTGTTCGGCCAGGCGACCGCCAACCTCAGCCCGACCTTCCGGGTCATCGGCGGGCTGCGCTATTCGAAGGATCGGCTGAGCGTCTTTCACAAGCGCGTCACGCCGCTGTCCGGGGCGGGGATTCAGCCCAATTTCGACCAGGGCGTCTATGATGCCTATGTCGCATTGGTCGCCGCCGGCGTGTCACCGGCGCTCGCGGTGACGCAGGCCGTGGCCTCGTCGAACGGCATCCCGTTCCGCACCCAGACGAGCAAGGGTAATGTGTCCGGCAAGGCGGCGCTTCAATATGACTTCACGCCGAACGTGACCGGCTATGTCAGCTACACGCGCGGCTACAAGGGACCCGCCTACAACGTCTTCTACAACCTCACCGCGACCGGTACCAACGCGATCGCGGCGGAGACCTCGAACAGCTATGAGGTCGGCCTCAAGAACACGCTCGCCGGTGGCCGGCTGACGCTCAACTTCGACGCCTTCTATGCCAAGTACAGCAACTTCCAGGCGAACAACCCCGACGTGGTGTCGGGCGTGGTCGTGACCCGCTTCACCAATGCCGGCGACGTCTCGACCCGCGGCGTCGAGGCCGATCTGTCGTGGCGTCCGGTGCGCGACCTCACCATCAATGGCGGCATCGCCTACACCAATGCCCATGTCGACAAGTTCAACCAGCCGACCCCGACGGCCGCGGTCATCCCGCCCGGCACCCAGCTTGGCTTCTCGCCCAAGTGGAAAGGCAGCCTGTCGATCGACTATCGCGTGCGGACAGAAGGACCGGTCGACCTGTTCTTCGGTGCCAATGGCAATTACCAGTCGAGCCAGCTCGCCCTGTTCGCGGCCAGCGACGTTCAGCGCCGGCTCGGCACGATCAAGGGCTATGGCATCGTCAACCTGTCGGCCGGTGTCGGCGACCATGGCGACCGCTTCCGCCTGACCGCGCAGGTCCGCAACCTGTTCGACCAAAGCTACGCCGCCGCGATCCAGAACGGCGGACCGTCGGGCAGCTACCGCTACCAGATCCCGCGCGATGCCGATCGCTATTACGGCATCACCGGCCGGGTGAACTTCTAGGCCGGGCGACGACAGTTTGAGGATTGCGCTCTCCCCGGTATCGCCGTCATGCTGATCACCAGCAGGGCGCAGTGCCGGGGAGAATGACGCATGACCGATGTTCCAATGCCCGCCGCCAGCCATGCCGGCGACCACGTACCGCATGAACAGCTCGCGCGGCGCAAGCGGCATGGCGTGCACACCACGTTGCGCGAGCTCGACAATTTCAACGGCCGGCTGGCACTCGCGATCACCAACGGCGTCGGCACGATGTGGTGCGCCTATGCCTTCACCGCGCTGGCGCTGATCAGCCTGCCGACGGCGATCGCCGGTGGGATCGGCCCGCTGGTCTCGTGGATCGCGCAGACCTTCCTCCAGCTGGTGCTGCTGTCGATCATCATGGTCGGCCAGAAGGTCGGCGCGGCGGCGTCGGACAAGCAGGCGCTGCAAACCTATCGCGACGCCGAGGCGCTGCTCGAGATCAGCGACAATGTCCACCGCCTGATCAAGCTCAACAATGCCATGACCGAGGAGATCAAGGCGTCGCTGGCGGCGAAGGGGTAGGCATTCGCCGCGCTAATTGGCGCGTCCGACCGGCGAATGTATTGGCGGTGAACGGGCGGGATCGGGCAGTCGATCTTGCGGCACGGGCTCGCGAATGCTCGCTACCCACCCCCGCTCACCTGCGGCGAGTCGCCCCTCCCTTGCAGGGAGGGGTTGGTTTTCGACCGAGGACTGCGCGTCCTCCCCTCCCTGAAAGGGAGGGGAGGGGGGTGGGTCTCTATCCGCGAGTGGACCACCCGCAGGATCGCTTCCGCCACCCCCTCCCCATTCTCCACCACATCGCAGTTCCAATAGCGCACGACGACCCACCCCTCGCGCTCGAGGAACGCCGTCCGCCGCGCGTCATAAACCGCCGCCAGCGCATGCTGATCACCATCGAGCTCGACCGCCAGCTTCGCCGCGCGGCAGGCAAGGTCGACGATATACGGCCCGACCACCAGCTGCCGCGTGAAGCGCGGGCGATAGCGCGACAGCAATCGCCACAGGGTGCGCTCGGCTCGCGTGCCATTATTGCGCAAGTCGCGTGCGTGGCGGGTGAGGCGTTCGGCGATGCGGCGCATCGGTCGAGGCTAGTGACGGGAGGTGAGCGGGCAAGCCGGTAATCACCGCAGCATGACCTCCCCTCCCTGAAAGGGAGGGGCGACTCAGCAAAGCTGAGCGGGGGTGGGTCTCTCCGGCGGTCGTGCCCTACCCCCCTCCCTGCAAGGCACGCGCCGGGTGTGGGTTTTTCGCTCTACCCCCCTCCCTGCAAGGGAGGGGCCGGGGGTGGGTTCTTCGCTCTACCCCCTCCCTGCAAGGGAGGGGCTGGGGGTGGGTTCTTCTTTAAAGCAGTCCCGACACCCGAAACCAGCTCCGCCGCGCCGCCGCAACACCACCAGCCCCCCCGCGCCACCGGCTCGCTTCGCTCGCTACCCACCCCCGCTCGCTGGCGCGAGTCGCCCCTCCCTGAATGGGAGGGGATGCGCGCCGTCACTCACTCACGACCCCCTCCCTGCAAGGGAGGGGCGACTCAGCAAAGCTGAGCGGGGGTGGGTTACACTTGTGGGCGGAGGGATTCGCAATCAATTCACGAAACTCGTAGTCCAAGCGTTGTTCCTGCTGCGCTGCGGCGAAAAGCGCTAGAAAGTGGGCTCATCAGTCACCTTAGGCGTTCCGAGGCCAAGTAGGATCTCATCGACAACTTTGTCGGCGCAAGTAGCACTTCGACGGGCGCCTTCCAGCAGGACGAGCATGGCTGGATAGTAAGACGTGTGCGCAATGTTTAGCGGCTTCTGTTGAGCAAAGTACGTATCAGTAAAACTATCCACCGCGTCGCCAGCCGAGTTGTAGATGGTTATTCTAATATCATCTATGTCACCTGACCCGGACTCCGAGCCAATCTCTATGGTGTTCTGACCAACTTGAACGGTGAAAGTAGAACTGTTGTTGGTCGTTGACCATTTCAACGTACTATTATTCGTAGCAATATATAGTCCCTCGACCAAGGACCGAAGGCGCTCACTCGTAGTTGGCACTTCATTGCTCCCTTTCGACGATAGTTCGTATCTTCACCAACGTTCTGTGCACCTCTCTCAAGCTCGTTAACACTTTGGCACGGTGCGCGTCCGGCAGCAGCTGACCTCTCGCTTTAAACCGTATAACGGAGTTTGCTCTCTCAATTGCTGAGTTGATCTGACTCGTCGTCGCGACATCTAGGTTAGGCATTCGCTCTACAATATTTATAAGAGCCGTCGCGATTGCATCGGACAAGCGTAGCGCAACTGAATGATCCAAATTGTCTGATTTTCGAAGCTCGTTTAATGCGGTTTCAGCGTTTGCGCATTCCTGAATGACATCAAAATGAGAGAAACGCAGCCGCAAATCCTTCATTGCGATTTCGGCAGCGGAGGTGGCGTCACGAACTAAATGCAACTGCCGTAGGGTTATCCCAAACCCAACAAGACCGATAAGCAGCCCCATAAAAGACGCTATGCCAACGGAAGCCAAGCCAGCTGAGGACGCAAACCAGTCTATCGCACATGCTCCATAAATCTTTGGGAGTGCCGTCCCTACTCCGCCGCCACCCCAGCCCGCGCAAACATATCCTCCGCCGCGCCGGGCTCCGTCACGACCTCGACATCATTGCTCGCTTTCGCTTTCGCTCGCCGATCGAAGCTGTCCCACACTTCGTTCCAATTGCCCCTTGTGGCCCCCTTCGAATACTCCGTCGCTCGGGTTTCGAAGAAGTTGGCGTGCTCGACCCCGTTGAGCAGCGGGGCGAGCCACGGGAGGGGGTGTTCGTCGATCATGTAGATCGGCTTGAACCCCAGTTGCCCCAGCCGCCAGTCGGCGATGTAGCGGATGTATTTCTTGATCGCGGTCGGGGTCATGCCTTCGACCGGGCCATGCTCGAACGCGAGGTCGATGAACGCATCCTCCAGCCGCACGGTCTTCTGGCACACGTCCATGATGTCGTCGCGCACCGCCTTGGTCAGGCACTGGCGCTCGGCGACGAAGGCGTGGAACAGCTTGGTGATGCCTTCGCAATGGAGGCTCTCGTCGCGGACGCTCCACGACACGATCTGGCCCATGCCCTTCATCTTGTTGAAGCGCGGGAAGTTCATCAGCATGGCGAAGCTGGCGAACAGCTGCAGCCCCTCGGTGAAGCCGCCGAACATGGCGAGCGTGCGGGCGATGTTCTCGTCGGTGTCGACGGTGAACGACGCCATATAGTCGTGCTTGTCCTTCATCTCCTTGTACTGGAGGAACATGCCATACTCGCTCTCGGGCATGCCGATGGTGTCGAGCAGGTGGCTGTAGGCGGCGATGTGGACCGTCTCCATGTTCGAGAAGGCGGCGAGCATCATCTTGATCTCGGTCGGCTTGAACACGCTGCTGTATTTTTCGTGATAGCAGTCCTGCACCTCGACATCGGCCTGGGTGAAGAAGCGGAAGATCTGGGTGAGCAAATTGCGTTCGTGGTCGCTGAGTTTCTGCGCCCAGTCGCGGCAATCCTCGCCGAGCGGCACTTCCTCGGGCATCCAGTGGATCTGCTGCTGACGCTTCCAGAAATCGAACGCCCACGGGTATTCGAACGGCTTATACTGCTTGCGTGCTTCGAGAAGGGACATCGGGCTCTCCTGTCTTAGGCTATGATATGGGGGTTAGCGGTGCTTCTTGCGCGGCGGCGAAGGATGGCGACGCTGTTCGGAGCGAGAGGCGTCGAGTGGCCATAAAGACGCTGGAGTGCGATCTCGAGGCTACGGTGGATGGCGGCGCGGGCTTTCTCGACGAGGCCGGAGCTGTGCGCCTGATTGCCGAGGTGGACCTCGTCAAACGGCAGGCCGGCGATTAGCTGGCGCATGATGGCGGCCGAAAGGGTGGTGCGATGGGTCATGTCGCCATGCTGGTGGACGCGGCCGAGCGGCGACTGGCCGTTGGGGTAGCGCGCAATCAGCAGCCCGCCGTCTTCGAGCAGATCGGCAATGGTGGCGAGGAGGGAGGCGATCGCGGCGATCTCGATATGCTCGAACACGTCGAACGCCGCGACGAGCGCGAACTTGGCGCTGGCGGCGGGGAGGAGGGTGGCAATGTCCTCGGGCTCGACGATGATTCCTGCGGCGGCCCCTCTGGCCGCAAGCTCGGGCTGGAGCTCGGTGCCGTGGACAATCGCGCCGTGGTCACGCGCCCAGGCGAGAAAACCGCCGTTGCCGAACCCGAGCTCGAGTACCGGCTTGCCAGCGATGGCGTGGCCTCGAAGCTCAGCGGCATAATAGCTTCGTTCGAGAGCGGACGGGCTCATGAACGCCCCCGCGTCCCACGACTTCCACTCGGCATAGCCGGCATAATCGCCGACAGCAGGGGGCGCTGGAGCGGTCACCAGAACAGCTTCTTGCCGTCGTGGTGCCTATGGCTGCGGCGGCGATACATCTGGACGTACATCCACAGCCCGGACAGGGCGAGGAAGATGAGCACCGCGCCCGAGACGATCGACAGCCAGGTGCCGAGCGGGCCGAACGCCTTGCCCGAATGAAGATCCATGACGAATTCACTCAGATCGCGGCGTTCCTTGCGCTCGCGATCCAGGGCGGTCATCGCGGGAGGGGGCACGGCTTGGGCAGGCTCAACTTGGGCGGGCGCGGCTTGGGCTGGCTCGACCGGGGCAGGCTCGGGCGCGGCGGGGATGACCTTGCCATGCTCATGGGCCTGCGCCGAGGAGACGATCAGTGCCGCTTCTTCCTCGCCAGGCTTGGCGGGGGTGGTCAGCCGGATGAACTGGATGGTCAGCCCCGTCACCGCGATCCACAGGAAGACGATCGCGAAGATGGGGGCCAGCCAGCGGTGATAGCGGCGCAATTTCACTGGCCATTCCCCACATTCATGTCGAGTGGCTTGACCGTCGTATAACCGATCGCGAAACCGGCGAGCAGCGTTCCGAACGCGGCGAGCATCATGCCGGCGATCAGCAGGGCATATTTGGCCGGTTCGCTCGCCGTCATCCCGAACAGCGCGCGGACCAGCGCCGGGCGCAGCAGCGTGACCAGCCCGGCGACGAGCGCGGCGATCCCGGCGATGGTGAAGATGAGGTTGGTGGGGGTCATCGCGCGGGGCGCTCAGCGATCAGGATCATCGACTTCCACAGATAGGGCATCCGGCCTACGCCGCGGAAACCGATAACCCGGAACCCCTGCTTTTCGAGCAGGGTGGCCAAGGTTTGCCGACTCCAGAATTTGATGTGGCCGCCGTGCCAGTCGACGGAGAAATGTCGGTCCCAGCCGTTGACCAGTGACAGAGCCAGATTCTTGAGAAAACCGTGATAGGGGGTGGTAACGATGAAACGTCCGCTCGGCCTGAGCGCGGCGAAGGCAAAGCGGACCAGTTCGTGCGGCGCATAGAGGTGTTCAACCACTTCTGTGCTGACGACGACATCGACGCGGCCATCGGCGGTTGCCTCGAGGCTGGCCGGATCGCCTTCAAAAACGGCTTGGACGAATTTCACGCCGGGAGCTCGCGCTCGGGCAAGCTCAAGGCCATGCGTGTCGGCGTCAATCCCGACGACATGATAGCCGTCGGCTGCCAGTTCGGCTGCCAGCGCGCCATTGCCACACCCCGCGTCGAGGACGTCGCGCGGCCGGACCTCAGCGACCAGCGCGCGAACCGCCGCGTTGATATACGTCGCACTGTGGGGCGCCGGAGCGTGCCAGCCATAGTTTTCGGTCGCAACCGTCTCGTCCACAACACTCCGTGTCACTGACACGCCAGACACTCGTCATAGTCGGTCGTGGGCAACTCGTACTTGGCCGGTTCGGCGGTGTTGTCGGCTTCGACTCCGCCGGCGAACCCGGCGCGCTGGACCGACTTGCTCCGCAGATAATAGAGCGACTTGATGCCCAGCTCCCATGCGCGGAAGTGGAGCATCATCAGGTCCCATTTGTCGACGTCCGCCGGGATGAACAGGTTCAATGACTGCGCCTGGTCGATGAACGGCGTGCGGTCGGCCGACAGTTCGAGCAGCCAGCGCTGATCGATCTCGAAGCTCGTCTTGAACGTATCCTTCTCGTCCTGGGTCAGGAAATCGAGGTGCTGGACCGACCCGCCCTGCTCGAGGATCGAGTTCCACACATTGGCCGAATCCTTCGACTTTTCGGCCAGCAATTTCTCGAGATAGGGGTTCTTGATCGACCAGCTGCCCGACAGCGTCTTGTGGGTGTAGATGTTGGCCGGGATCGGCTCGATGCACGCGCTCGTCCCGCCGCAAATGATCGAGATCGACGCGGTTGGCGCGATCGCCATCTTGCAGGAAAAGCGCTCCATCACCCCCATGTCGGCGGCGTCGGGGCACGGGCCGCGCTCCTGAGCCAGCATCATCGAGGCCTGGTCGACCTGCGCGCGGATATGCTTGAAGATCTTGAGGTTCCACGACTTGGCCATCGCCCCTTCGAACGGCAGGCTGCGCGCCTGGAGGAAGGAGTGAAACCCCATCACGCCCAAGCCGACCGACCGCTCGCGCTCGCAGCTATACTTGGCGCGCGCCATTTCGTCGGGGGCGCGGGCGATATAATCCGACAGGACATTGTCGAGGAAGCGCATCACGTCCTCGATGAAGTCCTTGTCGCCGTTCCACTCGTCCCAAGTCTCCAGGGCGAGCGAAGAGAGACAGCAGACCGCGGTACGCTCGGCGCCGAGATGATCCTTGCCAGTGGGAAGTGTTATCTCCGAGCAAAGGTTGGAGGTTGTAACTTTCAACCCGAGATCGCGGTGATGCTTGGGCATCGACCGATTCACCTGGTCGATGAAGATGATGTATGGCTCGCCCGTCGCCAGCCTCGTCTCGACCAGTTTCTGGAACAGCGAGCGGGCGTCGACCTTTCCCCGCTCGGTCTGGTCGCGCGGTGAGCGAAGGATGAATTCGTCGCCGTTGCGCACCGCCTCCATGAACTCGTCGGTGATCAGCACGCCATGATGGAGGTTCAATGCCTTGCGGTTGAAGTCACCCGAGGGTTTGCGGATTTCGAGAAACTCCTCGATTTCGGGGTGCGAGACGTCGAGGTAGCAGGCGGCCGACCCGCGCCGCAGCGAGCCCTGGCTGATCGCAAGCGTCAGTGAATCCATCACGCGCACGAACGGGATGATCCCGCTGGTCTTGCCGTTGAGGCCGACCGGCTCACCGATGCCGCGGACATTGCCCCAATAAGTGCCGATCCCGCCGCCCTTCGACGCCAGCCAGACATTCTCGTTCCACGTGTCGACGATGCCGGTGAGGCTGTCCGATACCGAATTGAGATAGCAGCTGATCGGCAACCCGCGACCGGTCCCGCCGTTCGACAGCACCGGGGTCGCGGGCATGAACCACAGCTTCGAGATATAGTCATAGACCCGCTGGGCGTGATCCTGATCGTCGGCATAGGCCGAGGCGACCCGCGCAAACAAATCCTGGTAGCTTTCGCCTGGAAGCAGATAGCGGTCCTTCAGCGTCTCCTTGCCGAAATCGGTCAGGAGCGCGTCGCGGCTGGCGTCGGTGACGACGTTGAAGGCGCGGGTGTCGATCGACTTGCTGTCGCGCACCGGTGCCACGTCGCCCGCGTCGACCGTGCTGCTGCTTGCGAAATCCATCACCGGCTCCTGTCTTTTGGCGGGAGCGCTTTGCTCCCCTTGTTCTATTTCTGTTCGACTCGCGACCATGGCCCCGAGCCTAGCCCATTTCGCACCGCCGCGGGGCTTTTTCTGGCGCTCGTCCCCGATATCCACAGGGCGCGCGCGGGCTCGATCCGAATATATGTATATTCGGCCCCAACCACTAGGTGTTGAGAGAGCCCCCCGGCGTTACACAAGGGATAGTGTTTGAATCGCGGGCCGAGCGCAAGACAAAATTTAACGAATGATGAAGAAATCCGTCCCTTAGTGGCGCGAATGCGACAAACCGAGCGCGGCGCGGAAGGCGCGCTCCTCGGCCGCGAAGAAGCCCCCTCGGCCGCGCTCGGGGTGGTCGCTCAGCCCGGTGACATAATAGGCCACCCCGCGCCCGCCCGCGCGGTCGACCCACAGGCCCGAGCGGAGCCCATAGGCTTCACCGGCATGTCCGACCCAGGCGACGCCGTCGCCCGCCGGATCGTCGCCGCACCCCGCATGGTTCGTCGCGAGCGTCTGCACCGCCAGCCCATAGCGACAGGCGAACCCGCCGTCGGTGACGCCGTTGCGGCCGTCATAGCGCCACACCGGCGCGATCATCGTCTCGACCGAGGCTGCCGACAGGATCCGCACCCCGTCGAGCTCGCCGCCGCGCAGCAGCATCCGGCCGACGCGCTCGAGCCCGCGCGGGCTGATGCGAAGCCCCCCTTGCGGGGAGAAGATCGCGCCATTCTCGCCTGCGCGCCAGCGATCGAGATCGCACGGACCGGCCTTGGGCGGCGACACCGGACAGGCCGGTCGCACGCCGTGCAAATCATCTTTCGCGGGCTTGCCGTCGGGGCCATCGAGCTCGACCGCGTGGGCGATGGCCGCATCCCCGCAAGTCGGCCAGTTGAAACAGGCGTCGAGCTTCAACGGATCGATCACCAGCCGCTTCATCAGCCGGTCGAACCGCTCGCCCGTCGCGCGCTCCATCACGCTCGCGACAATCGGGAAATTCATGTTGGAATAGGTGTAATAGCCGTCGCCCGGACCGTGCGCTCGATCCCAGCTGTTCGGGTCGGCCATCGCCCCGCGCACGCTGGCATCGAGGGCAAGCGCATAATTGTCGCCCTGATCGCGCACCGACGCGGTGTGCGACAACAGCATCCGCAGGCTCACCGGGCGATCGGGGAACGACGGATTGCGCAACGGCCAGCCAAGCTTGACCGACACATCCTCGTCGAGGGTGAGCACGCCCTGCTCGACCAGCCGCATCACCCCGACCGCGACGACCAGCTTGCTGACCGACGCGACGCGCACCGGATCGTCGGGGGTCACCAGCCGACCGCTCGCCGGGTCGGCCACCCCGCGCGCCGCCGCCCCGATCTCGCCATCGCGATCGAACGCCACTTCGACCTCGGCGCGGACATGGTCGCGTGGCTGGACCGTCGCGCACCCGGCGAGCAGCAAGGCCAGCACGGTGGCCGCGGCCTTCACGCTGTGGGTGGCTCGGCCGAAGGCTGCGGGGCCATCACCCGCAACGCGCCTTTGCGGATCTGGTAGCTCAGCGGTGATTTCAGCGCCTCGGTCTCGCCGTCGATCGACACGGTCAAATGGCTGCGGCGGCTCTCCACGCGCAATTCCTCGACCGCATCCAGCCGGATCATGTCGTCGTCGCGGGTCAGCCCGAACAGGGCGCGGAAAGCGGCGGCAAACAGCCCCAACCGCCCCTTCTTGCGCAGCACCAGCACGCACAGCTTGCCGTCCGACAGGCTCGCCCGCTTGCCCGCCGTGGGTAGCGCGACGTCATAGTCATTATTGCCGATGAACAGCAGCGGGGTGTCGATCGCCAGCCGATCGCCGTCGGCGCAGATCGTCACCCGGCTATGGCGAAAGCGCACGATCGTCCGCGCCGCGGCGATCGCCATGGCGAGCTTCTTCGATCGGCCGAGCCGCTTCTCCTGCGCATCGCGGTCGACCACCATCAGCGGATAGAGGCCGAGCGCGCTGTTGTTGACGAACACCCGGCCGTTCAATTCGGCGACGTCGATCCGCCGCTCCTCGCCGCTCCCGATGATCGCGGCGGCTTGTTCGATGTCGAACGGGATGCCGAGGTCGCGCGCGAGGTGATTCAATGTGCCGAGCGGCAGGATGCCGAGCACCGTTTCGCTCCCCGCGATCGCTCCCGCCGCCGCGCTGATCGAGCCGTCGCCGCCACCGGCGATGACCAATTTCGCGCCCGCCTCGACTGCATCCTTGGCGCGCTTCGCTACCCCGGCCCCGTCGAGCAATTCGACCTCGCCCGCGATCCCCGCTGCGCGCATCGCCGCCTCAACCTTCGCCCCGATCTCGGGGTCGCCCTTGGCGGTACCGCCGCTCTGGTTGATAAGGATCACGGCGTTCATGGCCGGGCTAACGCACGGGTTGGCGCTTCCGCTCCCTAGCTTTTCGCCGCCGGAACCGGGGGGGGACAAACTCCCGTTTTCTTGCCGGTCAAACTCGCGACAAGAACATAGTCGTCGGGGGTCGAGAAGCTCGTCCCCTCGGTCACTTTGGCGGTGAAGGCATTGGCGGTGAACTGGCCGTCGACCGAGTAGTTGACCGATCCGGCCCCGCCCTTGCGCGTGCAATTATACTGGATGTTGAGGATCGCGCCGCGCGCATAGCTTTGCATCGCCCGGCACTGATCGCCCGGGTGGACGAACAGGCTCGCGTCGGGGGTCCCGTCGGCGGCGACACAGCCCGCCAGCGTGATGATGTCGCCCGGCTTGGCCTTGCTCGCCGGCGGGCCGTGATCGGCGGCAGTCATGCTCTCGACCTTGGCCTCGACCGCATAGCCTCCCGCCGCAAGCTGCTTGGCCTCGCCCGCACGCTTGTCGACCGGCGGCGCGTCGTCGGAGCAGGCGGCGAGCAGCAGGAACGGAACGATAACCAGCGGCAGCGCCAGCCTCAGGCGATAATTGATCATGCTATATTCTCCCTCAACCCTTTGCGTCGCACTCGCCGATGCGCCTGGCATCGAGGTGCATCTTCATCGTCATCGGCCCCATGTCCGGCGCGCCGGTTTCGGTCTTGCTGGTCATCGACATATGATAATTGTCGGGATCATAGGTGCCGGTCATCGTCATCGTCGATCCAACCCCCATGGCGTGACCGCCGCTGCAGCGCATGACCATGTCGAGCTTGCCGCCGCCCATGGCAAACCGGTCGTAACGGCAGTTGCCCCTATCGCCCGAGAACATCTCCGGCGTCGGCTTCTTCGCCTGCTCGGGCGTGACGCAGCTGCCGACGGTCTGAGCGTTGGCCCTGATCTGGGACTTGGCCGCGGGCGGCATGCCGGGGGCGTCGATCGAGTCGATCGTCACGCTGGTCTGCCACTTGCCCGCGCGGATGAAGCTCTCCACGCCGCCCGCCGCCGCGACCTTTTTCGCGACGTCGGCGGCGCTGGCATTGTGCGCCTCGATCGACGGCGAGCGATTGCACCCGGCCAAAGCCGTCACCGCCACCGTCAACATGAGTAAAAGTGCGCGCATTGCCCCCTCCGTCGCGTTGTTCGGGGCAGAACCTAGACCCAAATGCGCGCTTTACAACCGGCGCGAACGAACGACGCCGGACGACTGGCAAAAGCGCCCGCTGTGCCCCATATGTTCGCTCAAATGCCTATCCAGATCCGCACCTCGCTCGACGAACACGACGTCGGGGACACCTTCGTCCCGCACCGCCCCGCCCGCCCCGACAAGGCCGAGGGGGGGCGGGCGTTTGTGCTCAAGTCCGACTATTCTCCCGCCGGTGACCAGCCGACCGCAATCAAGGAGCTGGTCGAGGCCGCGGCGCAGGGCGAGAAGGATCAGGTGCTGCTCGGCGTTACCGGGTCGGGCAAGACCTTCACCATGGCCAAGGTAATCGAAGCGCTGCAGCGCCCCGCGCTGATCCTCGCGCCCAACAAGATCCTCGCCGCGCAGCTCTATGGCGAATTCAAAAGCTACTTCCCCGACAACGCCGTCGAGTTCTTCGTCAGCTACTACGATTATTACCAGCCAGAGGCCTATGTCCCCCGCTCGGACACCTACATCGAGAAGGAAAGCTCGGTGAACGAGGCGATCGACCGGATGCGGCATTCCGCGACACGCTCGCTGTTGGAACGCGACGACGTGATCATCGTCGCCTCGGTCTCGTGCCTCTACGGAATCGGCTCGGTCGAGACCTATTCGGCGATGATCTTCTCGATGAAGAAGGGCGCGCACGCCGACCAGCGCGAGATCATCCGCAAGCTCGTCGCGCTCCAGTATAAGCGCAACGACGCGGCGTTCGGGCGCGGCAATTTCCGGGTGAAGGGCGACAATCTCGAAATCTTCCCGTCGCACTATGAGGACACCGCGTGGCGCATCTCCTTCTTCGGGGACGAGATTGAGGAGATCGTCGAATTCGACCCGCTGACCGGCAAGAAGGTCGCGAGCCTCGACAGCGTCAAGGTCTACGCCAATTCGCACTATGTCACCCCCGGCCCGACGCTCAAGCAGGCGATGGAGGCGATCCGCCACGAACTGGCCGAGCGGCTCAAGGAGCTGGTCGCGGAAGGCAAGCTGATCGAGGCGCAGCGGATCGAGCAGCGCACCAATTTCGATTTGGAGATGATCGCCGCCACCGGCTCCTGCGCGGGGATCGAGAATTACTCGCGCTTCCTCACCGGCCGCCTGCCCGGCGAGCCGCCCCCGACCCTGTTCGAATATCTCCCTGACAACGCGCTGCTGTTCGTCGACGAGAGCCACCAGACCGTCCCCCAGATCGGCGCGATGGCCAAGGGCGATCACCGCCGCAAGATCACGCTCGCCGAATATGGTTTTCGCTTGCCGTCATGCATCGACAATCGCCCGCTGCGCTTCAACGAATGGGACGCGATGCGGCCGCAGACCACCTTCGTTTCGGCCACCCCCGGCCCGTGGGAAATGGAGGCGACCGGCGGGGTCTTTTCCGAACAGGTCATTCGCCCGACCGGGCTGATCGACCCCCCGGTCGAGATCAAGCCGGTCGAGGACCAGGTCGACGACCTCGTCAACGAAGCCAAGAAGGTCGCCAAGGCCGGTTATCGCACGCTGGTCACGACGCTGACCAAGCGCATGGCCGAGGATTTGACCGAATATCTCCACGAGGCCGGGCTTCGCGTCCGCTATATGCATTCCGACGTCGAGACGCTGGAGCGCATCGAGCTCATCCGCGACCTGCGCCTCGGGGTCTACGACGTGCTCGTCGGAATCAACCTGCTGCGCGAAGGGCTCGATATTCCCGAGTGCGGCCTCGTCGCGATCCTCGACGCCGACAAGGAGGGGTTCCTGCGCTCCGAAACCTCGCTGATCCAGACGATCGGCCGCGCCGCGCGCAACATCGACGGGCGCGTCATCCTCTACGCCGACCGCATCACTGGCAGCATGGAGCGCGCGATCAACGAGACCGACCGCCGCCGCGAGCGCCAGGTCGCGTTCAACCTCGCCAACAACATCACCCCTGCCTCGATCAAGAGCCAGATCAACGACATCATGAGCGACGTATCGTTGCGCGACGGCGTGCTGGTCGAGACCGGCGACGACGAGCGTCCGCACCTCGTCGGGCACAATCTCAAAGCCTATATCGCCGACCTCGAAAGCCGCATGCGCAAGGCCGCCGCCGATCTCGAATTCGAGGAAGCCGGACGCCTGCGCGACGAAATCCGCCGGCTCGAGGAAGACGACCTCGGCATCCCCCAGCAACAACGCCGCGCGCCAAGGCCCGTGGGCAATTCCAACGAAGGCAAGCCGGGCACGCGCAAGACCCGGTTCGGCAAGCAGTCGAAGACGAAATGGGGTGGGAAACGGTAGCCCGAGGAATTGTTCAAACGCGTGAGTCCGTCGGGCTTGATACCTGGCTGGTCGTCCAATCTAAGGAAGGCCAATGATCCGTTCGATAAAAGACAAGCGCACAAGGCAACTCGCGGAGGGCATTGGAGTAGCCGGTCTGCCCCCTTCGATCCAGCCCAAGGCTATGCGTCTGCTGCTCGTCATGATACGTTGCAAGGACTGGAACGAGCTCAGGAACCCGCCTGGCAACAAGCTTCACGCCTTGAGCGGAGACCGCAAGGGCCAATATGCGTTGTGGATCAATCGGCAGTGGCGGATCGCCTTCACCCCGGTCGATGGAGCGTGCGAAAATGTCGAAGTTACGGACTATCACGGCTGAGAAGTGGGGGGGTAATCCCGGGGATTGGCTACCCAATCCGCATGCTGGCGCAATGCTCTGGCTGGAGTTTATGCAACCCGGCCACATCGGTGTCGCCGATCTTGCCAACGCCATCGAACTTGAGGCCGATCAGCTTCAGGCTGTAATCGATGGCAGTCGTCGCATGTTCGCTGAACTGGATCTCCGCCTGGCCCGCTATTTCGGCATGTCGGATGGGTTTTTTCTTGGTTTGCAGGTCGATTACGAGCTCCTAGAAGCCAAGCGCGCGCTCAACGGCAGTCTCGACCGCATCGTCCCGCGCGCCGCCTAGCGCAACTCGCCACGCGCCTGCATCCGCCTCGAATACCATAGCAGTCCCACCGCCACCGCCCAGATCACCGCCACGATCGCGATCATCGCTCCGCTGCGTCCTTCGGCCGGTGGCGGATTGACCAGCCATTGGTAGGCACTGCTCCCGGCCAGCCCGGCGAGCGACAGTGCGAACGCCGTCACCGCATGGCGGCTGCGGGCCAGCAACAGCAGCGACCCCGTCACCGCGCCCCACACGCCCAATGCCCATAGCGCCACTTCCCACATCGGGAAGCGCGCCATCCAGGCGATCACCGCCGGTGGCTCCGCCGCGAGATAGGCCTGGTTGTGAAGCATCGTCTGGAGATAGTCGTTGGCGCCGAACGCGTTCCACGCCAGCGACACGATCCCGACCACCCACAAATACCACGGTCGACCGGCCCTTGCGTCCGCCCGCGCATCGTCGTCGATTGCCTGATCCATCGCCATCCCTCCCGCTGGTTGCAAACCCGATACGCGACTATGGAGGCGCCATGACGCGCCGATCCGCCACTCCTGTCAAGCCGCCGCCGAGGCAACTTCGCTGTCCAGCCGGCGTTGGGCCATCATGAAAATCGTTTCGCTCCTGTCAGGACTTGCTTTGGCCGCGTCGCTCGGCGCCTGCAGCCGCTCGTCGCCGGTCGCCAACAACGCCGTCGCGCTGCCCGACAATGCCGTCGGTGATGCCCCGGCATCAGGGCTTGCCGCCCCCGCCAATTCGGCCACACGAGAAGCCGTCGCCAAGGCCTCGCTGCCGCTGCCGACCGACGGCATGGCGTGGCGCTGGGACGCCGAAGAAGGCGCCGCCGAATATGGCGCCGGCCCGCAAGCACCCGCGTTCGAGATCGTCTGTCAGGGCGGCAAGCTGCTGTTCCACCGCATCGACGCCGCTCCATCCGGCGGCAAGGGCACGATGAGCTTCACCGGCAACGGCCGCGCCGCCTCGGTCCCCGCCGTCGCGATCGGCGACACCGCCACGCTGTCGAGCAGCTGGCTTGGAACCCAAGCCCCATCTGACACCACCCAGGCGGTCGCACGGGTCTTCTCCGGCCCCGGCCCGGTCGAGATTGCGCTGACCGGCACGACCAAGCTCGTCACCGCTCCCTCGCCGATCTCGCTTCGCCCGTTCGCGATGTGCCGCAAATAACAAGGGCGGCCCTTTCCAGGACCGCCCTCATCCGTGACGAACTTTTTGTTAGTGAGCGTTCTTCCGGAAAAAACCTTAAAACCCGAAGTTGAATCCGACCTGGCCCGACGTCTCGTTGCCTTGGCGCTTGCCGAACGTGGCCGAAATGCCTGCGTCGACCGAAACTGCATTGACGATCGATGCAGCCAGCCCGACCGATGCCCGCGCATAGGGATGCTTGCTCGACTTCTCGAACGCGAAGTGGTTGACGATCGTCGGTGCCGAGGTCTGCGAATAATAGACGGTGCGCCCATCGCCCTTGAAATCCTTCTCGGCAACCAGCGAAGCGAACGGCCGGAACTTGGCGCCATTGTCACCGAAGTCGCCGCGCAGCTCGAGCCCGGCATCGCCCCGCAGCGACGAGAAGCGCTGCGAATTGACGTTGAGCGCCAGCGCCGCATCGCCCGTCTCGGTATAGCTGTTGACCTTGGCCTTGGCATAATCGAGCGCGACCACCGGCCCGACCCTGAACCCGCCCATCGGCGCCAGATATCCGGCCTTGGCACCGGCCAGCCAGTGATTGCCCGACGGCCGTGCGCTCAAATTGTCGATCACCCCGGTGCGCTCGATGCGGTGCTTGTCGTGACCATATCCGGCGTATCCCTGCACGAACCCGCCGGCGAGCCCGAAGCCGGCGAATGCGCCGACCTGGATGCTGTGCGAGGCGGTCCGCGCCGCCTGGTTTTCGAACCGGACGCGCGGCTTGGAGTAATTCGCCGCGATCCCCGCGGTGCCGCCCGCGAAGCCCGCCTCAATCCCGACCGTCCCGCCGACGCTGGTCGACTTGAACTGATCGTTGGTGAAGCTGGCCTTGGCCGTGCGGCTGAAGCTGTCGCCGACCGCGAACAGGCGCACGCCGCTGAGCAACTCGCCGTCGCGCGGGCTGCCGACGTCCATCCGCGTCGTCAGCGTCCGCCCGAACTGGCGCGCGGTGTCGAGCGCGAGGTCGCTGGTCGCCTGCAGCACCAGCGGCGCCTCCATCTGCGCCGCGACATATTTGGCGACGATCGCGAACCCGGCCGAGGTCAGGTGGAGCCCGTCGACATAGAAGAGGAATTGGCCGGAGTAAGCCGTGTTGAGGCAGCTCGCGATAGGTGTGCACGGACCGGCGTTGGTCAACCCAAAGGCCGCCGGGCTGGCCGTGATCCGTGCCCCGACCAGGCCCACGTCGAGATAATTCACGATCACGCCATTGGCGGCATAGCCAGCCAGCGGCGCCTGGATCCCGGTATTGAACGTCGTCGAGAAGACGCCGCGGACCGCTTGCGCCGCGGGATCGCCCGCGACTTCAGGGGCAGTCGAGGCGTTGAGCGCGATGTAGCTGATGTTGCGTGCGCCGGCCCCGACCAGGGCGTTGACGCCGCCGGTGAAGTTGGCGACCGCGATGTTGGCCGCGGCGGGTGCGCCGGCGACCGTGCCGCCGCTCTGCTGATAGAGGCGCGCGTCATTGCCGCCGATCGACAGCGCCAGCAAATCATTGGGGCCGAAGCGCGGCGTGGTCGCCGGGAACAGCGTCCCCCCGCCTGCCAGGAAGCTGGCGACCTCGGTCTGGAAGCCAAGCGGCGCCGGCGCGGCGACGTTGACCGTGCTGGTGGTCGCGCCGCCGATCGCGAAGTTGACCTGGGGCACGTTGAGCAGGGTGCTCAGCGTGTCGAGATAGTTGGTCCCGCCCGAAAAGCGCCCGGTCGGGTAGATGATCGTGCTCGCCGGAGCGACGCCGATAATGCGGAACAGATTGCCGGTATCGGCATAGCTGTCGCCGAACCCGACGATGCGCGTCACGCGCTGGGCCGAGGCGGGCGTGGCGAGCCCGAGCGCGGTGGCGGCAAGCAGCGATACGACGGCGATACGACGAATAGTCATGAAACATCCTCCCCTTCGGCCGTAACCGGCCTGTCGGGGGCGACTATTGCGCCACTCTAACTCCGTGGGAAGTGGCGCGCGGGCAACAGGTGCCAAGTTTCAAGCGGTTGACGCTACGGCTTCGTGCGCGGCTCGGCAGAAAGCCGCGACATCAGGATCGCGGCGCGCTTGGCCTGGCGGAACAGCGACGGGATATCGACCGTCTCCGCCGCCGTATGGTCACCCGTGCTCGCCGGTCCCAGCCCGACCAGCCCGTCGACATCCCGTGCGACGAAACTGACGTCCCCCGCGCCGCGCTTGAGCGGATCGAGCTCGGCCATCGCTGCCAGCCCGAGGTCCGCATTGATCCGGTTGAGCCGCGCGAGCAGCGCTCTTGTCCCCGCCGTCGGCGCCATCGGCGGATATACGTCGCCGTCAATCTCGATCTTGCTTGTCGCCCCCGGCAGCGGTTGGGCGACGATCGCCTTCATCTTCGCCACCGTGCGGTCGAACTGCTCGGGTGTCAGCGCGCGCATATCGCCGCGGGCGACCGCGGCCGAGGGAATGATATTGGTCTTGCCTGTGGCGGAAAGCCTGATCTTCCCCGCATCGAGCACCGCGCTCTGCCCGCCGCCGATCATGCCGACATTATAGGTCAGCTTGTCGTCGGTCAGGCCGGTCCGAAACCCGTCGATCACCCGCGCCAGCTCGTAGATTGCGCCATAGCCCGACTCCTTCGAGAAGATGCCGCTCGAGTGTGCCGCCGCACTGCTGCTCGTCAGCGTCCAGCCGGCCGACCCGCGCCGCGCGACCGAGCCCATGTCGACCAGCTTGCCGTCGGGTCCGGGAAGCTGCGCCAACCCTTCGAAATCGAGCGCGACATCGGCCGCCTTGCCCGCCGCCACCAGATCGCGCCGGGCCACTTCGAGCGGCGTCCCGCTGTCCTCCTCGTCGCCGGTCAGGAAGACCGTCATATCGGCGTCCCGCAGCGTCCCCGCCGCCGTCATCGCGCGCAACGCCGCGACGATCACCGCGTCCCCGCCCTTGTCGTCGCTCGCCCCCGGCCCGTTGGCGAAGTCGCCCTTGCGGACCCATTTCTGGAACGGCGAGTCCGTCTCGAACACCGTGTCGAGATGACCGATCAGAAGCAGTTTTTTACCGCGTTTTGTCCCTTGGCCAGGATGGTGCGCGACGAGATGTCCCGCGCGACCCGTTTCGCGCAGCGGGATGAACCGCACCGCGAAACCGAGCGGCTCCAGCTCGGCGCGAACCATCGCGCCAACCGCCTCGACCCCGGCGAGATTATGTGACCCGCTGTTCTGGTTGACCCATTTCTCGAGCATCGCCAGCGTCCGACCCTGCTCGCCATCGACCGTCGCGATCATCCTTCGCTCGGCGGCACTGGGAGCGGCACCGGCGGGCGCGGCACAGACGGATAGCGCGGCGGTGAACAACAGGGTGGCGAGGGTTGCGCGGGGGCGAGTGATAGTCATCCCGCCAACCTAGATCGTCCCCGCCACTACCGCAATCACACGGGGGTGTGCGAAAACACTGTCCTACAGCAGTGCCTATGTGGTTCATTGGTTCAGTAGCCAAGGAACCGATCATGCAAGGAACTGAGTTGCCGTCCCCCGCCACCGTCGATCAGCTCGTCGACGCGCTGATCGACCGCGAGGGCGGCTATGTCGCCAACCCCGCCGATCGCGGTGGCGCAACCCGCTTCGGCATCACCGAAGCCGTCGCCCGCGCCCATGGCTTTGCCGGGCCGATGGTCGATCTGCCGCGCGACGAGGCCGCCGCAATCTACCGCCGCCTCTACTGGCTCCGCCCCGGCTATGACGCCATCGCCGAGCGCGCGCCGCGTATCGCCGCCGAGCTGTTCGACACCGGCGCCAACATGGGCCCGGCGGTCGCCACGACCTTCCTCCAGCGCAGCCTGACCGCGCTCAACCGCAATGGGCGCGACTATCCGGACCTGACCCCCGATGGCCGCTCGGGCCCGCAAACCCTCGCCGCGCTCGATGCCTTTCTCAAGCTGCGGGCACCCAATGGTGAAACCGTATTGGTGCGTGCGCTCGAAGCGCTGCAGGGCGAGCGCTACCTTCGCCTCGCCGAGCGTCGCCCCGCCAATGAGGCGTTTCTTTACGGCTGGCTGGCGAACCGCGTTGGCAACAACTGACGACCGCAAAATGCGATTAGCCCTAACCTTTGCCTAACCTTTCAATTTTTTTCGGAGACAAATCATGGCCTTGCTCGACAGCATCATCGGACCGATTTCGCAGCTTCTCGACCGCATCATCCCCGACCCGCGCATGCGCGACGAGGCCAAGCTGCAGCTGCTCAAACTGCAGGGCGACCAGGAAATGGCCAGCCTGACGACCCAGATGCAGGCGATCGTCGCCGAGGCCCAGTCGCCCGACCCGTGGACCAGCCGCGCGCGGCCGTCGTTCCTTTACATCATGTACGGGCTGATCCTGTGGTCGATCCCGATGGGCCTGATCGCTGCGGTCCAGCCGGGCATGGCGGTCGCCATCTCAAGCGGCATGACCGCCTATTTGCGCGGCATCCCCGACGAGCTCTACACCCTCTTCGGCACCGGTTACCTGGGCTACACCGCCGCCCGCACCTGGGGGAAAATCAAGGGGGTGGATAAGTGAGGGGGGTGAGGAAGTGGACGGCTTTCTCATTGAATGTCCGCTTTCGGCCAAAGCACGAAGCCGCTTCGCGGCAGGGGTTCTTGGCGGGCGGTAGCGCACCTGCATTGAGGTTTGGCGCGGCGGGGTTGGCGATGGACGATGGAGTTCCTTCAACAAGAGGAACTTCTCATGGCAACTCCATCGATCGA
>JBBQDG010000019.1:0-48715 GCA_038319435.1 Sphingomonadales bacterium
GCTGGCGCGGGGTCGGGTCGGACATCACGCGGCTGCGCTCGGGAAGCGGCACCGAGGGGATCCGAGTGGCGCGGCGCGATCCCTTGACCGGGCTCGGCAACCGGCTGATGATCCGCGAGATGCTCGAGGAAGCGCGGTTGCGCCAGGTCGCGGGAGACGGCGGATGTGTGCTGCTGTTGCTCGACCTCGATCGCTTCAAGCTGGTCAACGACACGCTTGGCCACGCGGTTGGCGACCAGCTGTTAATCGAGGTCGCGCGGCGGATCGAGCAGGCGTGCGGCGAGCGGGCCTCGGTCGGACGGCTGGGGGGCGACGAGTTTGCTGTGGTGTGGCGCGGGGCGACCGACACGTTGACGCTGATGACGCTCGCCGAGAATATTGCCGCCGCCATCGGTCGCGGTTTTCACATCGGACTGAGCGCGGTCCATGTCGGGGTGACGATCGGGATCGCACGCGCTCCGAGCGATGGCGACAGCGAAGATCGCCTGATGCGCAGCGCCGACCTCGCGCTGTACCGCGCCAAGGAGCAGGGACGGGGACGCTTCGCCTTTTACGAACCGTGGATGCTGGCGAAAGCGCAGGCTGATCGCCTGCTCGAGAATGACGTGCGCGACGCGATGCGGCGCGACGAGCTTCACCTGGCCTATCAACCGATCCTCGATGCAGTGTCGATGGAGGTAGTTGGCTATGAAGCGCTGCTGCGCTGGTCGCACCCCGAGCGCGGGTCGATCGCGCCCGACGTGTTCGTGCCGATCATCGAGGATGTCGGCCTGATCCACCAGATCGGCGGGTGGGTGATCGGCGAGGCATGCAGCCAGGCTGCATCGTGGCCCGGCGGGCAGCGCATCGCGGTCAATATTTCGGTCGCTCAATTGACTGCGGCAGGATTGCGCGAGAGCGTCGAGCAAGCGCTGGGCGATAGCGGGCTGGCGCCGTCACGCCTCGAGCTGGAAGTAACCGAAAGCGTGTTCATGGGCGACGATGCAGCGACGTTAGCCGCGCTGGCAAGCCTGCAAGGACTTGGCGTGCGGTTGGTACTTGACGACTTCGGCAAGGGCTATTCGAGCTTCGGCTATCTCTCGCGCGCCTGTTTCGCCAAGATCAAGATCGACCAGCTGTTCGTCCGCGGCGCCGCCAACGGTCAGCGCGAAAGCCTGGCGATCGTCAATTCGATCCTCGCATTGGCGAATGGGCTGGGGGTCGAGACGACGGCCGAAGGGATTGAGACTGTGGCGCAGGCCGGCCTCATGGTGCACCTGGGTTGCACGCAGTTGCAGGGGTTTCTGTTCGGGCGCCCGGTGTCGGCCGAGGCAGTTCGATTGACGCAGCGGCAGCAAGACGATGGCGGTGATGCGCTCCGTCGCCGCGCCTGAACCGGTGAGCGGGCACGCAAAGCGCTTCCACCGCAATCGATCAGGCTCTAAGGCCGCGCCTCGTTGGGGCGTCGCCAAGTGGTAAGGCACCGGCTTTTGATGCCGGCATTCGCAGGTTCGAATCCTGCCGCCCCAGCCAATTTCGCGGGCTGCGACGGACGCCTCGTAGCTCAATGTGCAAATATTGATACGATCGCCGATGAATTTTGCGATCGCACGACGGTGCTGAGATCTTTGCCTTCTCTTGCGTCAAGCTGAAGCGTAGGAACAAAAAAAAGGGGCGAAAATATGCGTCAATTGATCATCGCGGCAACACTCATGACGGCGATCGCCGCTCCGGCCGCGGCGCGAGATGGCGCGCCCTATGTCGGCGTCGAAGGCGGTATCCTGTTCCCGCGCAACACCAACTACCGCGTGGATTCGATCAGCGTTCAGTCGGTGCCGACGGGCGGCGGATTGCTCGGACAGACGGTCACGACGACCAACAATCGCTACGGCAGCGGCTTCGTCGCCGACTATAAGAAGGGCCTCGATATCGATGCCATCGCCGGCTATGATTTCGGCTTCGTCCGGCTCGAGGGCGAGCTGGGCTACAAGCGAACGCGCGACAAGTCGTTCACCGCCAGCCCGACGCTGCTGACCGCGATCAACACCGCGCCGATTAGCGGAGTCACGTCCAGCAGCTTTGCCTTCGGCGACCGCACGCGGGTCACGTCGGCGATGCTCAATGGCCTGATCGACGTCAATATCGCCCCCGGTTTCCGCATCTATGGCGGAGGCGGCGCGGGCCGCGCCCGGGTCAAGACGCTCGGCCAGCGCGACAATGCCTGGGCCTATCAGCTGATCGGCGGCGTCGCGACCGCGATTAGTCCGAATATCGATCTGGGGCTGAAATATCGCTATTTCCAGACCGCGCGCCTGCACTTCTCGAACGGCGCGGTGTTCAGGGATGCGGTGACCGGCGCGACCTCGACCTCGACCTTCGCCGAAACGGGCAAGTTCCGCTCGCACAGCCTGCTGGCGAGCCTGATCTTCAACTTCGGCGGTGCCGAGGCCGCGCCGCCACCACCTCCGCCGGCAGTGGTTGAGGCACCGCCTCCGCCGCCGCCACCACCCGCGACTCAGACCTGCGCCGATGGGTCGGTGATCGACGCCGCTGCGGTTTGCCCGGTTCCGCCGCCCCCACCGCCCCCGCCGCCGCCGCCACCGTCGAAGGGTGAACGCGGCTAGGCCATGCGTCTTGGTCTGATCGCTGCCAGTGCATTTCTGGTCTCGTCGCTCGGCGGTTGCGCGACCGAGCCGGCGGGGTCGAACGTCGATCGCACTCCGCTTGCGCTCGCATCGGTTCGTCACGTCACGACGCCGAGCGGGCTTGCCTATCATGTCGTTAGCAAGGGTCCCAAAGCGGGCCGTTCGCCGGTCGACGGCGAGACAGTGACGTTCGATTATGAGGGCAAGCTGCTCGACGGCACGGTGTTCGACAGTAGCTTTGCCCGCGGCACGCCGATCAGCGGCGCGGTCGGGCAGTTCGTTCCCGGGTTCAACGAAGCGCTCAAGCTGATGCGCCCCGGTGACGAGTGGGTGGTGTGGATTCCGCCGGCTCTTGGCTATGGCGCGCAGGCGGCGGGACCGATCCCGGCCAACAGCACGCTTCGCTTCCGCATGGCGCTGCGGTCGGTGACGCCCGCTACTCCTTAGTCAGGAAGACGATATCGCTGACCAGTCGCTGGCCGTCCGATCGGCCCAGCTGGATGATGATGTCGAGCACCGAGCGCATATAGGCCTTGAGCTCCTCGCGTCCGAGATCGGTTCCGGCCTGCGCCGCGATCAGGGCGAGCTGTTCGAGCGCGCCGTCGGGTGAGCTGGCGTGGATGGTGGTGATCGAACCCGGGTGGCCGGTGTTGACCGCGCGCAGGAAGCTCAATGCCTCCACGCCGCGGATTTCACCCATGATGATCCGGTCGGGGCGCAGCCGAAGTGCCGCCTCGAGCAGGTCGGCCGCGCTGACCGATGCCTCGCCGAGCCGACCACGCACCGCGACCAGGCCGACGGCATTGGCGTGGGTCAGCTGGATTTCGGGGGTGTCCTCGATCAAGACGATCCGCTCATTGGCCGGCGCCTCCTTGAGGAGCGCGTTGAGCAGCGTGGTCTTGCCGGTCGCGGTGCCGCCCGAGATGAGGATCGACTTGCGCGCGCGGACCGCGGCGGAGAGGAAACCGCGCACATCGCCCGATGCCAGCTGGGCCTTGAGCGCGAGGTCGGTCGCGGCTTGCGACAGGGCCGCTTCGCCGACCCGGTCGAACGCACCGGCAGCAAGATAATCGTCGAGCGTCAGGTCGGGGACGACATGCTTGCGCACCGCGACGCAGACATGGCCGCGCGTGGCGGGCGGCGCGCAGACCTGGACGCGGGCGCCGCTTGGCAGGGTCGCGGCGAGCAACGGATGCTCGCGGCTGATGCCCTGGTCAGTGGCGGCGGCGATCTGGCGCGAGAGGCGCCACAATGCGTCGTCGTCGAGCCGCGGGTCTTCGTGGCGCTCGATCCCGTGCGGAGTCTCGAGCCACAGTTCGCCGGGGCGGTTGATGTAGACATCGGTGACATCGTCGCGCGCCAGCGACGAGGCGAGCGGCGCGAGGAAGGCGTCGAGAAACAGTAGCGGCTGGCTGCTCATGACGCGGTCAAATGGTTGGGCCAACGGCGGAGAAATCGAGGTCACGCGCGACGAAGATGCGGACGGTCGCGCCTTGCCGGGTCTTGATCGTCGGGGCGATGTCGCTGCCCTTGGACGCCTGCCCGGCGAGCGAGGTCGCTTCGTTGGTGCTGCTGACGATGACGGTCGATCCGCGTGACAGCGACTGAGTCACCGCGCTGATCCCGCCGGTCAGCACCGACAGCAGGATCGCGCCACCGAACCGCTGGAGGAAGTGGCGGTTGACCTTGCCGCCCAATCCGCCGCGACCAAGATCGTCGACTGCGGGCGAGGCCAGCGCGACCGAGACGCCGTCGGGGCGGATGAGGCGATTCCAGACGATGAAGATCCGGCTCGCGCCTTGGGCGACCCCCGAATTATATTCGCCGATGACGTGGCTCCCGGCCGGAATCAGCACCTGGCTGCCGTCGAATGAGAGGACATCGCGGGTGACGATCGCGCGGGCGAAACCGGGCAGGTCGCTATCCAGCGCAGTTTCCATCACAGCGCCGATGATCGTGCCCTGGGCGACGAGAAAGTCCTGGTTGGGCAGGCGCTGGGCACGGACAACCTCGGTCTCCTTATTGCCCGCACGGGTGGAGAAACGCTCGTTGGCATTAAGGTCGCGCGGGGTGGGGTCGATCGAGGCCACGGGCAGGATCGTCTCGGGGATGGCAGGCGGGCCCGCCGCGACAATCGCGGCACCGGTCGAGTCCTGAAACGAGGCGGTCCGGAACAGCGACGCCGCGAGTGGCATCGTGCTTTCGTTGAACGAAGTCTGGCCCGAACGTGGAGTCTCGCTGCTGGTCCGCGCCGGCGGCAAGTCGACGATCAGCGCCGGCGCCGCGATTCTGGCGCGCGCTCGTTCGGCGGCACCATTGTCGGAGCGAGGCGCGCGAACCGCCGGGACGATTCCATAGGGGCGCTGCGTCTGCAGCGGCACGGCGACGACCGCGACGGGTTGCGGCGCCTGGATCGGGACCGGGACAATGGTCGTGGCGCCGGCGACGAGCGCAGGCGGGGGCGGCGCGGGGGCGGTGATCGTGGTCGTGCGCAGCGGCGGGAGCGCTGTCGCCTGATCCTCGCGCGCGGACCGGTGGCTGGCGAGGCTGGCGAACACCGCGGTCCCGATCACGCCGAGCCCGATTGCGAACGGCGCGATCCGGGTGCGCGCGGCGGTGCGGCCGACGCGGGGAATTTTGACGGGGGGAAGCTCGGTCATCGCTGATAGCTCCTTGTGATGGTCGCAAAGTGGGTGCCCGAGCGCAGGATGAAGCGCTGGCCCATTTGCTGGACGACCTGGATCCGGCCGCGGGTTGCGACGTTGACCAGCGATTCGTCGTTCTTGCCGGGGCCCCAGGCGAAGATGGCGGGGAAGGGGGTGTCCTCGGCGAATTCGAAATAGGTCTGGCGGCCGTCATTCCAGACGCGCGACGGCATGACCGACGGGTCGCCCAGCCTTGTATAGCCAAAGTCGAGCTTGACCGGTGGCGGAGGCGGCGGTTCGGGCAGCGTCTCGACAATCGGCGGCGGCGGATAGTCGAAGTGGAGCACCCACGGCGTGCGTCGCTCGCGCGGGCCGGTCGACAGCGCGAAGGCATAGCGGCGCAGGCTGGTGACGACGGTCATGTTGGTCGCGCCGTGGCGCAGCAGGGGTTTGAGGAACAGCATTCGGGCGCGCTTGTTCGGGGTCACCTGCCACGCCAGGCTGTCGCCGATCGAGACATTCTCGATGCGCTCGTCGCCGCCGAATTCGATCATCACCTGCCAGCCGAGCGCGCCGTGGAGCGCCACGACCTGCTCGGGATTGAACAGCACGCGCTGGATGTGCGGGTCCACCGGGCCGGGGCGGGGCAGGGTCTCGGCGGTTAGCGCGAACAGGCTGAGCGCAAGGAGCAGGATATGCTTCATTGGGTCATCCCCTCGGCATCGCGGCGGTAGCGCGTGACTTCGAACCCGAGCGGGTTTTCGAACCGGTCGGCGGCGCGCAACGGCTTGTCGCTGAAGCCGTAGGTGATCGCGCTGACATAGGGGCTCGAGCTCACTCCGCGGCCGCCGGCGACGGTACGGTCGAGGTCGTAGCGAACGAGCGCGCTGCCCGCAGCGGTCAGCGAAACGCTCTTGATCCGCACGGCAAGCGTGTCTCCGGGGGACAGGGTGTGGAGCGGGCTCGCCGGGTTCGCCGCCGCCATCGAGGCGATGTAGGCGGTGCGCACGTCCGGGCCGGACAACAACTGGACCCGGCGATAATTGGCGACGAGGTCGCTCGCGTCGAAGGTCTCGCGGACACGGACATAATTGGCGAGCTGCGCCTGGATGACGGCCTCGTTCTGGGTCAGCCGGCCGTTGGCGACGGTGGTCGCGACTTCGACCGCGCCGGTCTGCTTGTCGACCGTAAGGACATAGGGCTGGACGGTCTTGAGCGGGACCAGCATCGCTAGCGCCAGCGCGAGGACCAATGCGATCCCCCCGGCGACTGCGGCGACGGTCCAGGCGAGCTTGCGCGCCTTGCGTTCGGACTCGACGCGTTCGTCGGCCCAGCCTTGGGCGGCAGCATAATATTTGTCGTGTTCGGTCATATATCCCTGCGGGCTGCGGCGCGTGACGCGCGCGGAAGACGGGTACGCGGTGGTGGCAGATACGGTCGCGGGGCCGCCTCGGACGGATTCGACGCGCTCGTGCCGCCCGTAACCGTGGTGGTGCTGCTGCGGATCTCACGCGCGCCGCGAGAAGCCGTCGCGACGGTGCGCTGAGTGCTTTCTTCGGCATCGCGTCGTGCCGCGCTTTCGAGCGCGCGCGCGACGGGGGAGGCGGCGGCCGAGCGGGGGCCGGCCAGCAACAGCGGACGCTCGGCGGCGATCGCGGTGGGGGCGGTATCGGCAGCCGCCGCGCCGCCGCTGAAGCCCTTGCGCGGGAGCCGGATGCCGCGTGCGATGGTGGTTGCGGCGCGCGCCGAGGCGACGATCGCGATGCTGAACACGATCACGACCAGCGCGACCGGGGTGACGGTGTCGAGCTCGAACCGGCCGCTCGCCTGGTCGGCGAGCATATGGTCGATCAGGGGCGAAAGGATGGCGAGCTCGATCGCGCACAGGATCAGCACAAACAGCGGTACCAGCGCGGCGCCGGTGAGGGCGCGCAGCCACCCCTCGAGCAGCCCGCGCGTCGCGTCGAACAACAGGAACCCGGCCATCACCGGGGTGATCGCGAGCAGCAGCGCAAGCAGGATACGCGAGACGACAAGCAGGCCGACGGTCGAAAGCGTCAGCAGGAAGGAGGAGACGTTGAGCGCCATCGCAGCGGTCGGCGCGCCACCGACCAGCGGCGAGGCGATCCCGGCGCGAGTGCGCCAGCCGACATTACCCTGCTCGATCCGGTCGAGCGCCGACTGCACGCCGTCGAGGGGGGCGGGCGAATCGATTGCGACGACTAGTTCGCTGGCGATCCGCGACGGGGCGCGGGCGAAGGCGTCGTAGGCAAGCGCCTGGAACGACGACCAGGAGGCGGCGAGGAGAAGGACCACGCCGAGGCGGATGGCGAGGCCGGTGACATCGCTGAGCGCGAGCCCTTTGCCGAGCAAAAGCCGGTAGCCGTAGAGCGCGACGGCAATGACCATCAACGAGGTCAGGACGGCGGCGGTCGCGGCACCCGGGGTGGACAACGCCGAATAACCACGCTCGACGAGGCTCGACGCCTGGCAGTCGGTGTTGGCGAGCAGATCGGAAACGAGGCCGGGGGCGCCGGCGGGGGCACACAGGTCGGCGTTCATGCCGCCGCCACCAGCCGGGGAAGCCAGTCGGCGGGATCGTCGCCGACCTCGGCGCGCAACTGGTCGAGCAGGCGGACTGTCGTTTCGCGGCCCGACAACACGGTCAGCAACTGCGGCTCCGAGCCAAGGTTGAGGCGCACTACGACGCTGTCCGTGCCATGCTTGACGAGGAACGCGCGCGCCGTTTCGGGCATCGAGCGGACGATGTCATATTCGGTCTCGGTCAGCCCGAATCCGTCGATATAGTCGGACGCCTGCGCACTAGAATTGGCCATGAAGACTTGCGTGCCCGCTTGTTCGATGATCGCGCTGGCGATGCGGCTCTGGAGCGCATCGGAGGCAGACTGGGTGGCGAAACCGACGATCCCGCCACGCTTGCGGATGGTTTTCTCCCAGTCGCGGATACGCGCCACGAACACCTCGTCGTCGAGCGCCTTCCAGCCTTCGTCGACGACGATGATCGTGGGCTTGCCGTCGAGCCGTTCCTCGACCCGGTGGAACAGGTAGAGCATGGTCGGCGCGCGCAGCGCGGGCTGGTCGAGCACCGCGGTCATGTCGAACCCGAGCGTCGGGGTCGAAAGGTCGAGCCGGTCCTCCTCATTATCGAACAGCCAGGCGAATTCGCCCGCCGAATGCCATGGCGCGAGCCGCGCGGCGAGATCGCCGGCAGATGCCCGTCCGCGCCCGCGAAACAGCTCGGCGACATGGCGCAGGCGGCGGAGTTCGGCGGGACCGGCCATGGCCGTGTCGATCGCCTCGACGATCCAGGCACTTTCCTCGACATTGAGCGGCTGGCCCTCGCCGACCGCAAGCCGCGCCAGCCATTCGGCGAGGAAACGGCGGTTGACCGGGGTGTCGGGCAGTGCGAGCGGGTTCATCCGGGTCGGCTCGCCCGGGCGCAATGCTTCATAAGTTCCGCCGATCGCGCGCAGGAAAATCTCGGCGCCGCGATCCTTGTCGAAGAAGACGATGCGCGGGTCGAACCGGCGGGCCTGCGCCAGGAGGAAAGCGAGGACGACGGTCTTGCCCGATCCCGAAGGCCCGATGACGGTGAAATTGCCGAGGTCGCCGCGGTGGAAGTTGAAGAAATAAGGCCCAGCGGCGGTGGTTTCGAAAAGGGTGACGGCGTCGCCCCAATGATTGCCGTCGGGGCGTCCTACAGGAAAGTTGTGCGCACTGGCGAAGCCCGCGAAATTGGCGGTCGAAACGAGCGCGCGCCGGGCGATATAGTCGAAATTGCCGGGGAACTGCGCCCAGAAGGCGGCTTCGAGGCCCAATTCTTCGCGGACCACCGCGAACCCGGTCTCGGCAAGCGCGGCCTGGACTTCGCCGGTTGCCTGGTCGAGGCTATCGGGGCTGTCGGTGTTGATCAGGATTGAGAGGTGATGCTCGCCAAAACCCGCGCGGCCGGCTGCGACATCGTCCTTGGCGGCGCTGAGTTCGGTGCGCAGCGACACGGCAGCGTCGTCGGCCGACCGCATCCGGCGAAGCGCGAGATCCATCCGCTCCTGCGCCGGGCCACGGTCGACAAAGGCGAAGCTTTGGGTGACCTGCATCGCGAACGGCAGGCGATAAATATCGTCGAGCATCCCGGCGGAGGTCGAACCGGGATAATCCTTGGCCGACAGGATCGCGGCGAATTCGGGCGGCTCGCCATCGACCGGACCAAGCTCGATCGTGTCGGCCCCGAAGCTGATCGTGCGGCGCGGGACGGCGTGGCCAAGGTCGCCGGTCGGGAGCAGCATCGGCGTCGCGGTGCCGTTGAACAGCGTTGCTAGGAATTCCAGTTGCTGCGACGCAAGCCCACTGGGCAGGTCGTAGGCGGTGAGCAAGGTCGGTCCATAGGGCTCGAGCGCGGCCATCAGTTGCTCGCGCGCTTGGGAAAGCAGCCGCAGATCGGCGCCTTGCTCACCCTGATCGGACCGGCTGCCCGCGATCCCGAGCAATTTCTCCGCCCACCCGGCGCGGCCGCGCAACGGGCGAACGACCAGCGTCAGATAGAGGTCGTTGACGAACAGGCGGCGGGTGGCGAGCCGGGCTTGCCAAGCTGCGTCGAGCGACGCGCTGAACGGGTCGTCGAACTGGCCGTCGAAACGCGGCTCGACGGCCCGGCGCACGAGATGGTGGACGATGGCGAAGCGCGACGAGCCGATCGACTGGAACATCGCATCGCGCACCGCGAGCCTGGAATCGAGGTCGGCGCGGCCGATCGTCTCGAACGGCAATCCGTCGAGCTTGATGATCTGCATCATCTGACCGTTGCGGGTCAGCAGCGTGTGGTCGTCGACCTGCGCCAGATAGGGGAGGTGGACCCCGGCCGCGACTTCCTTGTGCGCGGCGCGGTTACGGGCAGTAAACATTGGCCCCCCGCAGCTTGTAATTGGCCACCCTGGGCGTGCGGCGGAGGCGCGTCATCCACAGCGCCATGACGTGCGGATCGCGCAGGTGCGCGGCGTAGCCGAGCGCGTGGATGACCACCGCCGGGAGCAGGGCAAGCGGGGTCTTGAACACCAGGAACAGTTCCGCCGCGACGATCCCGTTCATGACGAAGAACGGATAGGTCACGCCCGCCACCATTTGCGGGCGGGCGAGTGCGCGGAACAGCGGGTCGGCCATCTAGCCGGCAACCGAACGGATGCCGCCCACGATCGACGCCGCGCCGAACAGGATGAACAGCCCGATGACGACGGTCGCGCCATATTTCCAGTTGATCCGGCCGGTCAGCATCATGAAGCCGACCGCGGCGACCGCGATCACCGCGACGGCGGTTGCGACATTGCCGAGCAGCGTCCCCTGCAGCCAGTCGACCGCGCCAACGATCGGCCCCGATCCGGCGGGGTCGGGGGCGGCGTATTGGGCGTTGGCGCGGGCCGCGGCGAACAGGGCGAGCGCGGCGGCGGGGATGAGTTTTTTCACAGTGACGGCACCTCGATGAGCATGAGATCGACCCGGCGGGCGACCGGCGTCGGGACAATTTTACGAAGGACGAGCGGAGCGGGCGTGCCCTGATAGCGCGACAGGATTTGCGCGACATAGGCTTGGGTCTCGGCATAGGGCGGGATGCCGCCCCAGCGGAGCACTGCGCCCGGGCCTGCATTATAGGCAGCAAGCGCGAGCGGGACGCTCTGGAAGCGCGATAATTGCCGCGCGAGATAGCGTGCCCCGCCGTGAAGATTGGCTTCGGGATCGAGCGGGTTGATGCCCATCTCGGCGGCGGTTGACGGCATCAGCTGCATCACGCCGAGCGCACCCTTGGGACTGACCGCATTCTGGTGGCCGCGCGATTCGGTCCAGGCGACCGCGCGCAGCAGGTGGACGTCGAGACCCTCGGCCTTGGCGGCACGCTCGTAGCGATCGACTTCTGGCGGGCGGATGGTGACCGTTGACGCGAGCTCGCCAGCGGCATCGTCACCGATGAAACGGGTCGGCTTGGCATAGGTCCGCGCCGCGCCGTCGTCGCCGATCTCGATCACCTGGGCGTGCACGGGCACGGCGAACGACACGGCCGCGAGCCCGAACCAGAAGGCAAAACGCCGTGGAGAATCAATGCGATCAGCCATAAACCTCATTCCATGTGGTCCTGCTTGTAACCCGGCGTCGGGGTCAGGGATACCATCGTGGCGAGAATGGCAACCGCAGTCAGCCAGCTGGCGACCACTTTCACGCCGATCCCCCACCCGCGGATGACAATTGGGCGGCCGACGACGAGCAACAAGACGCACGGCAGCGCGATCGCCAGGTCGCTTGCCTTGCCCGCTACGGCAGTCACCGCGCCGGCCCACAGCCCAGCATTGGCGGCGGCGGCGGGGAAGATCGCTGGCGGCAAGTCGAGCGGGCGATGGACCAGCGCGGCGGTGGCGATGACGCTCAGCCAACAAGCGACGAAGATGGGTTCGATCCAGCGCACCGGCGGTCCGGCCCACCACGTCGCAAGCGCAACGACGGCCATGATCGCCGCAGCCACGAGCGCGCGGCGGAGGGGAATGAACGCGAGTGCGATGCCCAGTGCGGCGATGAGAACCGCAGGAGGAAGAAAGCCCCCCCTCATCGCGCGGCGACCCACAGGAAGCCCAGCCCGATCGCACACACCACGCCGCCGAGGCCGCGCAAGACCGTCTCGCCACGCGGAAGCGCCGCGAGCGAGCCGATCGCGATCCCCGCGACGTGAAGCGCACCAGTCGCAAAGACAAACCCGAGGCTGTAGCCGATCGGGTCAGCGGCGGACGGCAGTTCGATCCCGTGGGCATAGCCGTGGAACAGCGCGAACAGGCCGACCACCGCGCAAGCGATCCACGTCGGAGCCTTGACCGCTCCAAGGATCAAAGCGCCGAGTACGCAGACCGAGACGGCGATGCCAAGTTCAACGGGCGGCAGGGCCACGCCGGCAATTCCGACACCTGCGCCGATTGCCATCATGATCGGGAATACCATCGGCAACAAGTAAATCAACGGTTTCCCAAGAAAATATCCCCAAAGACCAACTGAAACCATCGCCAACATATGGTCAGGTCCGGTTAAGGGATGCTCGACACCAGCAACAAATCCACCAGGCAACCCTGTTCCTGCATGTGCAACTGCCGGACCGGCGATCATTATTAGCGAGACACCCGCAATTAATCTCGCTATTACTGACCGCATTCGAAAGAAGGAACGATGCGGATGCGTGGGTTTGCTGCAACTATCATTGGCTTGTCGCTCGCCGGCGCCGCATCGGCGCACGACTTCTGGCTTCAGCCGCAAAGCTGGCAGGCCACGCCCGGCACGCCGATGCCATTTATCGTCGAGATCGGACACGGCCAATATCGCCAGCAATGGGGAGCGGACGGTGGTCACTTGCTGGCCCTCAGCGATCTGGCGCGCGGCGGTGCGGTCGACGTTCGGCCGCTGTTCAAGCCGGGCGGCGAGGTCCCGCACCTGACCCGCACCTTCCGCCGCGAAGGTCTGCACATCGTCAGTCTGGTTTCGACCAACGCCGCCAGCGACCTGCCGTCGATCCGCTTCAACGATTATATCAAAGTCGAAGGGCTGACCCCCGCGATCGACGCTCGGACCCGCAGCGGCACGATGAACAGCAACGGCCGCGAGTTTTACAGCCGACGCGCCAAGGCGTTGATCCAGGTCGGCAGGCAAACAAAGAGCGACGATGCATTCGCCACGCGCCCGCTCGGCCTCACGCTTGAGATAGTCCCCTTGCGCAATCCCTATTCGCTCGGCGCCGATCATGTCCTCCCCGTGCAGATATTGTATGAGGGCCATCCTCTGGCTGGAGCACTTGTGAAACTCACCAGCCTCGAATTCGACGCCAAGCCGCTGCGCGTAGTTCGCTCGGATGGAACGGGAAGAGCCAGCTTCGAAGTTCCCCCGGTCGGATCGTGGCTCGTCAATGTCATCTGGACCAAGCCAGTAGCAGCACGGGGCGCCGACTTCGTGACGACCTTTTCCAGTCTTACCTTCGGATACGCCGCCAAACGCAGTCGATAAATAAAAGCCCGGCGACCATTAGACCGCCGGGCCTTGTTTGTCGCTAGCAGGTGATGTCGATCGGATTCGTGGTCAGCGAAACGGGAACGATGTCGCTGTCGTTGACGCTCGTCGGGTCAGAATTCATCGACGCGCGAAAATCATTTCCGAACTGAACTCCGAACTTGTCTTCCTGAGCAGTCGTAACGACCACGGGTGGTGCAATCACCGTATCGGATCCCCCGCCTCCGCCTCCGCCGCATGCGGCGAGAGGAAGGGCCAAGGCAGTCCCGATCAATGCACGTTGCAAAAGTTGCTTCTTCGTCATGTCATATTCCTCACCTGCCACTTAAATCCCAGTAACGACCTCATGGCCGGTCTGTAGGACGTGGCGACCCGCGAAGCGGATCTGCAAGGTACGGAAAAGTTTGCAGCAGATAGGGTCCAGGAGGCGACACGAAGCCTGAGTTCGCACCGACGTTGCCCGATGGACCAACGTAGGCGCCCAAGGCGTTGCTCGGAGCCCCATCGGTGAACGGCACCTGGCCCGAGGGTGCGTCGGCTGGCTTGCAGAGCCCGAGATCGGTCAGCTTTCCGGCGATTGGCACCGGATAGCAGAGGCGACCCATGGCAACACGCAGGGTAATGTCCACGGTATCGTCACCAGGACGGCGACCGTTCGGATATCCGGCCAGATCGTCGCCCGCAACGCCAAGGCTGCTCTGGCTTGCGGCTGGGGTTGGCGTAATCGCCGTATTGAGACGGATCATTTCTGACGGCGTGACCGCCTTCAACTGGTTCAGCGACGCGATCCCGGTCAAGAATGTTGCAACCAAGTCATTGCGAGGGAAATTGGTAGGAGCCTTGATCCCGGCCCCGCCGAACAACACCTCAAGAATCGCAGGAAAGGTCGGATTCGTCACATAGTCCGCAAGCGCGCCGTCTTGCGTTGGCTTAGCCGCATTGAAGAGGTCCTTCTGTGGCAGTCCGATGACCAGTTCGTTGACGAGCGGGCTGCCGAGACGCGAGACCTGCGTGTAAGCGCCGCCGGACAGCGTCGGATTCTTGTAGGTTGGGTTGGGTTTGAACAGCTTGGCTTGTGGCACGCTGGCTGTTGACCAGACGCCGATAACGCCGTTTCCGCTTCCGACGAGACAGGAGGTTGGAACTTCAAGCGCCAACGAGGTGACATTCTTCGAGCCAATCAATTCCTGATTGGCGTCGCTCTGGACGATGCTGCCCTCGATCGGCACGAAGTTGACGAGATCGAAGATCGGCCCGAGGTTAACTGCAAAGGCCTCCTGGCGCTGACCGGCGAACAAACGTCCAGCCGTCGTGCATCCCGGGATGTTCACATTATAGATGAACTGGTTGGCATAGGTCGGGTAGTTGGGAACCGACTTGTTGCCGGCGTTGTCAAACGGCTTCACGAAAGTCGAACTGCCACCGCTGGCATTGGTGACCGACGCCCGCGTTCCGGTCCGGCGATCGCCAGTGATCATTGTGACTGTATACTGCTCGTCTTCGCCAATGTTGGCGTCGAGAGGAGCCGATACCGGGCCGATGTGGCGAAGTGCGATCGGAAGCACCTTGCCGCCGACAGTCACGGTCTTGCCGGTATCGTTTTTGAGCGTGTTGGTGAATTTGAACTGAAACGTCAGATGTTCTTTGGCGTCGCCGGCGTTGTCGATGTGGATTTCATAAACCGCGTCGGGGTCCATCGTGAAATAATTGGGTCCGCCATAGGGATCCTGGAGGGGCTGGAAATTGGAAATCAGCGTGGTGAAGCCCGCGCGTCCGGTTTCGTAACTTTGGAAGGCATAGACATCGGTATTGTCGACCTTGGGCATCTTGGTAATGCCCGGCGCCTCACGGTGGCTCGATGCAATTGCCGTGCTGGCGATACACATCGATACCAATCCGATAGCCGACGTTATCCTAAAGCTACTCGTCATAACTAAGCCTCCCTTGGCGCGTGTTCTTCGTTGAGATACGGGCGACCGAGGCGAAGGTTGCAATCGCCTCCGAACATTCGTCATGACGTTTAGATAATTTATCGATCAGGGGTGTGGGGAGGGCGACAAACATGCTTCGGGCGCGCTCCCGAGGCAGGTCGTGGATGTCGCCAGCAGATCAGACCATCGCCACGTCCCTGATCCGATCACGAGTATCGTCGTACGGCCTTGCTCGGGGATCGCGAGGAATTGCGGACCGGTGGTGGGCGCCGCCTGGCATTCGGGGGACGCCTCGGTGACAATTTGCTCGATCACCCGACGCAGCGCTGGCGTAACCGGCGATGCGCTCGATCCCTGTCCACTTGCCAGCCACTCGCCGTTCCACAGCAATACCGCGTCGGCCGACGTGCGATATGCGGGTGCTAGTGCCGCGAGTTCGGCCATCGCAGCGGGATCCGTGGCGATTGCCTCGACCGTGCGGACTGACAGCGAGCAACCGCCGGCTTCGCCCGCTTGCGGCGTTCCGGATTCCGAAGCTGACGGATTTTGTGCCGCGGTCGGGGTGGCAAGCAAGCTTGGAAGGATGATTGCCGGAGGAGGAATCAGACTAGGCTGCGGAGGCTTCGGCTTGGTGGGCGGAGTTGCCGAACGTTGACCGTCAGCGAGCGAGATCAGCGTGAGGCCGCGCCCGTGATCACGGACCGCTTGCACCGCGGGCGGCCGCGTGACGAACCACAGCAGCAACAGCAGATGGATCGCGATGATCGCGATAAGCATGCTGCCACGCTCGACTCGTTCGCGAGAGCGCAAGAACGGGGTCCGCATTGGAGGGGCAGAGGAATTCATTGAAAGAAGTAAGTAATCGTCCAAGTTTGGCAGCCGCAACATTATTCGAACAGACGTCGGCCTCAGGCAGCGACCGCTTGTCCCAGGCCAGCACCTGCCGGCGACGAAACACGAACGCTACGCGGCATTCCGGCAACGTTGCGAAGGGCTTCGGGTTGCAGCACATCGACCCAGTCATAGCCGACCTTGAGCAAGCCCTCGGCCTGGAACTGATTGATTATCTTGTTAATCTGGACCGTACTGCGTCCAAGCGACCGGGCAAGGACGCGTTGGCCGATCGGCAGGCTGAAGCGGCCGTTCGCACACCAGCCGGCACGAAGCGACCGCTCGTAAAATTCGCTCAGCAGGCTGGCAACGCTGCGTTTCGTGCATCCGGTTGTCAGTCTCGTGAGATGATCGACCAGCAACAGGCGGTAATCGCGTCCGCTGCGGGCGATCATCGCGGCTGATTTCGGCGTAGTAGACGTGCCTTCCTGTATCAGCGGGGAGGCGTCGACCGTCCGCAGCGGCGTGAGGCTGACGACCTCGCAGCATCCCGGCTCGAACAGGCTTGGGACAATGAAGTCGCCCGGCATCAGGAACAGGAAGATCGATCGCTGGCCGTCTTCGGCGTATCGCAGCCACCCCGCCCAGCCGCTGGTAATCAGCCGGATTCCGCCTTCGGCACTTAGCACGCTATTCATTGGGTCGTGCCGAGCACTTCGCCACAAACCGAGGATGGTCGCCTGTTCAACGCCATCGTTCGTACCGTCCGTCATTGTTCGGGCAAGTCGCTCAAGACTGCCACGCTCGGCCCTCTGCTGATGGAGTTGCAGGCCTCTCCGAGCTATTGCGGCAGCCGACAGTGCGGCAGTCGCTTTCAAAAGCGGGCCGTATGACATCAAAGGCGGCCCGGCTTGCGAATTTCGAAATGCACCCTGGGAAATGGGAATAGCCGAATATTCAAAGCGATCGAACGGCGACGCGGTTCCAACATAAGTCCCTTCATCTGACAGCCATGCGTCGATCACAAGTAGTGACACCAGCCAACTTGCGTCAACTCGACCTCCCTCAACGCTCAGAAGATGAGGCTCACGATCAAGGCGGAGTTGAGGAAGATGAGTGTTCCCGCGATCACCCATGCGACGAACGTTACCAGGCGCGAATTGACATGAACGCCCATTTTCGAGCGGTCGTTCGTCAACCGGATGAGGGGAACGACCGCGAACGGCAGCTGAAGACTGAGTATGACCTGGCTGGCGATGAGCAATTTCGTAGCGCCCGCGTCACCAGCGACAATGACCACCACGACGGCGGGAACGATCGCCAGGGCGCGGGTGACGGAACGACGAATCCACGGGGGCATCCTCAAGTCGAGGAACCCTTCGGCGACAATTTGCCCCGCCAGTGTCCCGGTGACCGTCGAATTCTGACCAGCGGCGAGCAGAGCGGCGGCAAACAATACGCTGGCGGCGCTCGCCCCGAGCATCGGGGAAAGCAGGTGATAGGCGGTGGACAGGTCGGCGATATCGGTCCGCCCGGCAACGTGGAATGTCGATGCGGCGAGGATCAGGATCGCGGCGTTGACGAACAGCGCGAGCGTCAGGGCGATGGAACTGTCGATCGTTGCCAGCTTGACCGCCTCCCGCTTGCCCGCCTCGGTCCGCTCAAATCGGCGCGTCTGCACGATCGACGAATGGAGATAGAGATTGTGGGGCATGACGGTCGCGCCCACGATACCGATCGCGATGTACAGCATGTTCGGATCAGCGAGCAGTTGGCTGGTCGGGACAAGGCCGTGAACCACCGCGCCCCACGCCGGCTGGGAAATCACCAGTTCCCACGCGAAACAGCCGGCGATAACGATCAGCAGGGCGATGATGAACGCTTCCAGCTTGCGGAACCCAAAATTCAGGAGCGCAAGAATAAGGAAAACGTCAAACCCCGTCAGAATGACGCCGCCGGCGAGCGGAAGCCCGAACAGTAGCTTGAGCGCAATCGCCGTGCCGAGTACTTCGGCGAGGTCGCAGGCAACGATGGCAAATTCGCACAGTGCCCACAGCATGAGATTGGTTCGGCGGGAATAGGTTTCGCGGCAGGCCTGGGCGAGATCGAGGCCCGTGGCGATGCCGAGTTTGGCCGCCAATGCCTGCAGCACCATGGCGAGCAGACTGGCAAGCAGGATGACCGACAGCAGCGAATAGCCATAGGCCGATCCACCGGCGAGATCAGTCGCCCAATTGCCGGGGTCCATATAGCCGACGGCGATTAGATAGCCCGGGCCGGCAAAGGCGGCGAGTTTGCGCAAGAAACTTCCGCCACTCGGGACGGCGATTGAACGGTGGCTTTCCCCGAGCGATTTTTGTCGGCCGATCGCACTCTCTGGCGGTGGCGTAATGCGACTCTCGCCAGGGGATGAATTTCCCCGCGTCAACGTTGGCGCCGATCACCAAGGTCCCGGCCGACCGAATATGGCACAAGCAGTTCCCTTGTTCGCCGCGGTTCGGTCAGCACTCAACAATCAATAGTCAAATGGGTCGGTGATGCGGTATTCGCCGACAAGAAAGGCGTCGGCGACGAGGCGCAGCGGCGCAATGTCGACGTCGCGCTGGCGAGTGTCGACGAGCTCGACGAAGCGAGCATAAAGAGCGGGATATTCGCCCTCATCGCTCGTCGGCTGCGATACTCCACTGATCGTCAGGCTATTGCCGCCGTCGGCAAGGATAATCGGTCCGGCGGCGGTATCGATCTCGATGTCCCAATGTTGCAGGCCAGTCTGGCGAAAGTCGAAGCTGGCGGCGATCGGGGTTCCCGAAGCGGTCTCCATCGTCAACTCTGCGGCGATCGGTGCGGCACGGTTGCTGGGCACGTCGAGGGTTGAGGCGATCAGGCGAACGGGCTCAGGAAGGATTTCGGTCAGGATCGACAAGGCATTGATCCCGGGGTCAAACACGCCAAAGCCGCCGGGTTGCCAGATCCAGTCCTGCCCCGGGTGCCAGACGCGGACGTCTTCTTTCCAGATAATGCGGACCCCGTGGATGTCGGCAGTGGCGAGCGCGGCGCGAGCAGCGGCGACGGCTTTGCCATGGCGTGAATGCCATGACGCGAACAAGGTGAGACCGCGCTCCGCGGCGAGATCGTCGAGCGCCTGGACTTCGGACAGCGTCGCACCGGGTGGTTTTTCGAGGAACACATGTTTGCCCGCGAGAAGCGCAGTGCGCGCAGCGGTGAAGCGCGCCTGGGGCGGTTGGCATAATATGATCGCATCGAGCCCGGGATCGGCGACAAGCATGGTGTCGAGGTCATGGAAAGTGGCGATGCCGTCGGCGCTGGCGTTGCGGCTGGCGGTGGCCGTGAGTGTCAGCGCGGGGTTGGCGGCGATCGCGGGCAAGTGTTGATCTCGCGCGATTTTGCCGAGGCCGACGAGACCGAGGCGCAGGGAAGGGGTAAAATTCATTGTCGCAGCTAATCGCAGTTCGATAGCATGGCAACGCCCACCGATCGTCCTTTCGTATCGCGCCTTGATCCCGTCGCTTGCCTCGCCGCGCAGTCGCTCTACTGATCTCGCCATGCCGGGCCCACTTGCAAGCTTGACGATTTGCTATTCGTCGGATGAGATTCCCGCATTCCGGGCGAACGGAGCGCTGCGGTGAACCCGCTCTATGAATCGATGGCGACGAGTGTGTTTGAGCGCATGTCGCTGGGAGCGGCGGCGCGTGGGGCGATCAATTTGGGACAAGGGTTTCCCGACTTTGGCTGGGCACCGGAGATGATCGACGCCGCCGCGCGAGCGCTTGCCGAAGGATCGAACCAATACGCCCCGTCGCGTGGGCTGCCCGTGCTGCGCGAGGCGGTGGCGGCGCATTATGGGCGACATTTCGGCGAACAGTTCGCGCCCGAGAATGTCTGCGTGACAAGCGGTGCGACCGAGGCGATCGCCGCGGCGCTGTTCGCGACGATCACTCCGGGTGATGAGGTGATCGTGATGACTCCAGCGTACGACGCTTATGCGCCGCTGATTCGCCGCGCGGGCGGGGTCGTACGCGAGGTTGCGCTGCAGCCGCCGGGGTGGCGGATCGAGCGGGCGGCGATCGCGGCGGCGGTGTCGCCGGCGACGCGCGCGATCATCCTCAACAATCCGCACAATCCGACCGGACGGCTGTTCGACCGCGCCGAGCTGGAGGCAGTCGCTGCGGTCGCGATCGCGAATGATTTCATCGTGATAAGCGACGAAGTGTGGGAGCATGTTTTGCTCGACGGCCAGGGCTTCACCCCGTTGGCGACCTTGCCCGGGATGGCGGAGCGGACGATCAAATGCGGCTCGGCGGGAAAGATTTTTTCGCTCACCGGGTGGAAGATCGGGTGGGCGGTGGCGACGCCGGCGTTGGCGACGCTGGTCGCCCGCGCACACCAGTTCCTGACCTTCGCCTCGCCGCCCAATTTGCAGGCGGCGGTGGCGTTCGGGTTGACCGACGGCGACACCTGGATTGCGCCGATGCGCGCGAGCTTCGCCGCCGCGCGTGATCGACTGGCGACGGGCCTGAGCGAGGCGGGCTATGCCGTCTTGCCGAGCGCGGCGACCTATTTCCTGTGTGTCGATCTCGCCGCGTCGGGGCTAGCCATGGGGGACGAGGCGTTTGCGAGCCTCGCGCTCGACCAAGCCGGTGTAGCGGTCATTCCGCTGTCGTCATTTGCAGAAACTGATCCGCCGCGGCAACTTGTACGATTATGCTTTGCCAAGCGCGACGAGACGATCGATGCGGGGATCGCGGCACTCAGGCGCGCGCGCGCGCTCGTTTTGAGGGCTTGACCGGCTGAGCGACAAACTCCTCCCAGCGCGCCTTCCACCCAATCGTCCACCCCAACAGCATTTCCGGAGCGAGGGGCATGGAAATCAGATAGCCTTGCGCAACGTCGCAGCCGAGATCTCGGAGGAGGCGCAGCTGCTCCTCGGTCTCGACCCCCTCGGCGGTCGCGGTCAGGCCGAGGCCGTGGGCGAGGTCGATCATCGTCTTGACGATCAGCCGGCTGTCGGCGCTGGCGATCATGTCGGTGAGAAAGAAGCGGTCGATCTTGAGCTCGGTAAATGGCAGCTGGCGCAGCTGCATCAGCGACGAATAACCGGTGCCGAAGTCGTCGATGGCGAGCCCGACACCCTTGATGCGGAAACGGGTGAGCGTGTCCATCATCTTGACCAGCGGCTGGGTCGCGCCCTCGGTCAGCTCGAGCACGAGGCGCTCGGTCGGTACCCCGATCGCGCGGCACAATCGCTCGACAAGGTCGGGGAAGTCGAGCTGGTCGAGGCTCAGCGCCGAGATGTTGAAGGCAAGGCAGAGGTCGATCCCCGCGGCGTGCCATACGCGCCACTGGCGCAGCGCGGTGCGCAGGCCCCACTCGGTCAGCGGGTCGATCAACCCGTGACGCTCGGCCAACGGGACGAAGCGCGACGGGGGCACGCTGCCGAGCACGGGATCGTCCCAGCGGACCAGCGCCTCGACCCGCCTGAGCGTCCCGTCGACGAGGCTGATCTTGGGCTGGTAGGCGAGGTGGAGCCGATTGTTGATCAGCGCCCGTTCGAAGCCATCGAGCATGCCAAGGTCCGCCACCGGGATCATGACACCAGCTTGAGCCTGAGCGTGTTGAGGATGCGCTCGATATCGGCGAGTCGAGTCGGCTTCTCGAGCGGCCCGACCATGTTCAGGCCCAGCGCCACACCCAGCCGGAACGCGCTTTCGAGGACGCGGCGATCAAACCCGCTGATGATCAGCACCGGGGCGGCAAATTTTTCGCTGGCGAGGAAACGCAGCAGTTCGACGCCGTCCATGCCCGGCATGCCAAGGTCGATAGCCACCATCTGAGGTTGCTCGGAAGCCAGCAAGACCTTGAAATCGCTGTCGTCCTTCGCGACGACCGGCAGGAATCCACTGATCATTGCGGCATCGGCAAGATAGGCCGCAAGCGCCGGCTCGTCGTCGATCAACAGCAGTTTTGGCGCAGTCGTTCGCGTCATCCGATCCTCATCGATCCAGGATACGCGCACAGCGGGCAGCGACGCCAGCAGAAAGCCGCAACGGGATGTTAACGCTGTAGTCTCTAGATGTTCCGGTTCAGACGAACAATTGTGAGGTATCATGTTCGGCGCATTTATCCGTCGCAAACCCGCCCGATCCTTCGGACAGGATGAGGCTGCGTTCGATTCGACGACCTTTTCGTTGACGACCGACGTGCCGCGCCCGATCGAACGGCGTGGCGATGACCGCATCCCCGCGCTGCTGCGTGTCGCAAAACTGATCACCGAAGACGGCGAGCAGTTGATCCGCGTGCGCAATATGTCGGCCGGTGGACTGGCCGCCGAGCATGGCCAGCGGCTCAGTGTCGGCGACGTCGCCAAGCTCGAGATCGGAACGCAGAAGATCCCTTCGACCGTCGTGTGGAAGCGCGACGGGATGTGCGGGCTCAAATTCGATCAGAACATCGATCTTGGCGAGCTGCTCGCCGGACGCAAGCCGCGCCACGGCTTCCGACCACGCCCGCCGCGGATGGAGGTCAAGTGCAAGGCGAGCCTCCGACTCAGCAAAACCTATTACACGGTCGACGTCCACGATCTGTCGCTCGGCGGGATCAAGGTTGAGCCGATCGAGGAATATTGCCTCGGCAAGGAAGTGGTCGTGATCGTCGAGAGCCTGCGCCCGGTCAAGGGCGAGGTGCGCTGGTTCGCTGACCGCAAGGCAGGCATCGTGTTCGACGAGCCGCTCAAGTTCGACGAGCTGGCCGAATGGATGGGCAAGCGGCTCGAGATGGCGGCGCTCAAGGCGAGTATAAAGAAGGATTAGCGGGGCGAACGACGACGCTGGCGGCCGCTGGCGTTCGTGGGGTTTGATCGATAATCATCCTGCGATGAATGATCCGGACCATCAAGCGTCAGACGTCCGCGCGGTCGAGGCGCACGAGGTCGCCGGGCGGCCGATGAAGCTGTTCGATTTCGTGATGGTCGCGTTCGTCGTCATCCTGCTGCTGTCGAACGTGATCGGCGCGGGCAAGCGGGCGGTGATCGACCTGCCGCTGATCGGGCCGTGGCCATTTGGCGCCGGCATCCTGTTCTTCCCGCTAAGCTATGTGCTCGGCGACGTGCTGACCGAAGTGTACGGCTATGCCCGCGCGCGCCGCTGCATCTGGGCGGGGTTCGCGGCGATGCTGTTCATGGTCGCGATGAGCCTGATCGTGGTCGCGCTTCCGCCCGATGCCGGCTGGACGGGGCAGGCGGCGTACGAGCAAGTGTTCGGACAGGTGCCGCGCATCGTATGCGCCTCGATCGCGGCGTTCTGGGTCGGGGAATTCGCCAATTCGGTGGTGCTGGCGCGGATGAAGGTGTGGACTCGGGGCCGGATGCTGTGGACCCGGACGATTGGGAGCACCGTGGTCGGCGAGGGGCTCGACAGTCTGATCTTCTACCCGCTCGCTTTCTATGGCGTGACCGGGTGGCCGGTGGCGACGCTGGGCAAGGTGATGCTGACGCAGTTCGTGCTCAAAGTGTCGTGGGAAGTGCTGCTGACTCCCGCCACTTACGCGATCGTCAGCTGGCTCAAACGCAAGGAAGGGCTCGACGTGTACGACACCGCGACCAACCTCACCCCGTTCGCCTTGCGCACCTGACAACGCGCCCCATATCTGGCGGGAGGGCGTTTGAGGAGAGTGACATGGCTGACGAAACCGCAGTGCTGGCAGGCGGATGCTTCTGGTGCACCGAGGCGATCTTCCTCGACCTCTACGGCGTGAAGTCGGTGACCAGTGGCTACACCGGCGGGCAGGTCATCGCGCCGACCTACAAGCAGGTTTGCGGCGGCGATACCGGCCATGCCGAGGCAGTCAAGATCGTGTTCGACCCGGCCGAGCTGGCGTTCGGCGACTTGCTCGACATCTTCTTCGCGACGCATGATTCGACCCAGCTCAATCGGCAGGGGAATGACGTCGGCACGCAATACCGCTCGGCGATTTTCCCGCAGTCGCCCGAACAGGACGGCGAGGCGCGGGCGGGAATTGCGCGGGCCAACGAGGCCAATGGCGGCAAGGTCGTGACAACCATCGAGCCCGCGGCAACCTGGTATCCGGCCGAGGATTATCATCAGAATTACTGGGACGGCGAAGGCCAGCGCAATCCTTACTGCCTCGCGACGATTCCGCCCAAGCTGGCCAAGCTGCGCAAGAGCCAGGCGAAGTTGAAGAGCACGGCAGCGGCTTAGCGTCGTCAGCGCGGCGCGGCGGCCCGGCTGAGCCGATCGCGGATGGCGGCGGCTAAGCCTTCGCCCTTGATCGGCGCGACGGCAATGCGCGATTGCGGCGCGGCGTCGGCCTGATGCAGCAGGTCGAACAGGCGTGCGGCGGCCTCGACCGGGTCGCCGGTCGGGCTGAGCGAGACGTCGCCGGTGACGCGCCCGAACCCGATCAGATATTCGTCGTGCTCGGCGCTGGTGGCCTCAAGCCGCAACGGCTTGCCCGGGGCGTAATGGCTTTCGAGCTGACCGGGCGCTTCGATCCCGCGAGACTCGACGACCGCATCGACCTCGATCGGACCCCGCCGAAGGAGGCGCAGCAGGCCGCCGGTCGCAGCGACGATGGTGCTTTCGATCCCGCGCACGCACGGGCCACCGTCGATGATCAGGGCAATGCGTTCACCCAGGCTCGCCGCGACATGCTCGGCGCGGGTCGCGCTGATGCGGCCGCTAGCGTTGGCGGATGGGGCGGCGAGGGGCTTGCCGGTAAGCCGCAAGAGTTGCTGCATCGCCGGATGGGCAGGCACGCGGATTGCAATCGTGTCGAGCCCGGCGGTCACGAGCGCCGCAATCCCCGAATTGTCGCGCAGCGGCACGACTAGCGTCAGCGGCCCCGGCCAATGCGCCTTGGCCAGTGCCAGCGCCGCCTCGTCGAACCGCCCGATCGCCTGCGCGGCGGCGAGGTCGGCGACATGGACGATCAGCGGGTTGAAACTGGGGCGCCCCTTGGCCGCATAGATCCGCGCCACCGCCGCGGCATTGGTTGCGTCCGCTGCCAGCCCATAGACGGTCTCGGTCGGCATCGCGACCGGCTCACCCGCCGCCACCAGATGCGCGGCGCGGGCGATCGCCTCGGCGGAAACGGGGAGGGTCACTGGCGACGACATGGCCTCGCGGCTATAGGCCAAGCGAGTTCAAGCCAAGGAAAACCGCATGAGTTTCGCCGCCCCGGTCCGCGACCAGCGCCTCGTCCTCGACCTAATCGTGCGGATCGACCAGCTTGCCGCTACGGAACGCTTTGCCGATGCGACGAGCGAAACCGTCGATGCGGTGCTCGAAGGCGCGGCGCAGTTCGCCACCGGCGAGTTCGCACCGCTCGATCGAATCGGCGACACGGTCGGATCGAAATGGGCCGACGGAGTCGTCACCACGCCGCCGGGCTTCAAGGATGCTTATGCGGCGTTCGTCGAAGGCGGGTGGATGACACTCGCTGCGCCGGTCGGGGCGGGCGGGCAGGGGCTGCCGCTGGCGCTGTCGGCGGCACTGATGGAGGACCTCAACGCGGCCAATATCGGCTTCGCGCTGTGCCCGATGCTGAGCATGGGCGCGATCGAGGCGCTCGAAGCGCACGGATCGGACGAGCAAAAGGCGGATTATCTGCCCAAGATCATCAGTGGCGAATGGCCGGCGACGATGAATCTGACCGAACCGCAGGCGGGCAGCGATGTCGGCGCGCTCAAGACCAAGGCCGAGCCGGTCGGTGACGGGTCATGGAAGATCAGCGGGACCAAGATTTACATCACCTATGGCGAGCATGACCTGGCCGAGAATATCATCCACCTCGTGCTGGCGCGGACCCCCGGGTCACCCGAGGGGACCAAGGGGATTTCGCTGTTTCTCGTTCCCAAATTCCTTCCCGACGGGTCCCGCAACGACCTGCGCTGCGTGTCGATCGAGCATAAGCTTGGCATCCATGCCTCGCCGACCGCGGTGATGAGTTTCGGCGATGAGGGCGGGGCGACCGGCTGGCTGATCGGGTCTGAGCAGGCCGGCATGAAGGCGATGTTCACGATGATGAACAATGCCCGGCTCAACGTCGCGCTGCAGGGCGTCGGCATCGCCGAGCGGGCGACTCAGCGCGCGGTGGCCTATGCGCTCGACCGGCGGCAGCTTGGGCGCGCTATCGCCGATCATCCCGATGTGCGGCGAATGCTGCTGCGGATGCGCGCCCTGACCAATGGCGCGCGCGCACTGACCTATTATGCGTTCGGCGAGCTTGATCGGAAGATCGCGGGCGACGCGGCAGCGGGCTTTCGCGCCGAAGTGCTGACCCCGATGGCCAAGGCGTGGGGCACTGATGTTGGGTGCGAAGTCGCCAGCCTCGGCATCCAGGTCCATGGCGGGATGGGGTTCATCGAGGAGACCGGCGCCGCCCAGCACCTGCGCGATGCGCGGATCGCGCCGATTTACGAAGGCACCAACGGCATCCAGGCGGCGGACCTGGTCGGGCGCAAGCTCGGGCTCGACGGCGGGGCGGCGTTCGACCTACTGATCGCCGATGTGCGGGCCGAGGTCGCCGCGCCGCAGCTCGTTGCGCTGGCAGATGCGGTCGAGGTTGCGGCGGTGACGTTGCGAGCCGCTGCGGCCGAGGACCGGCTCGCGGGGAGCTATCCGTTCCTGACAATGTGTTCGGTGCTGGTCGCGGGCTGGCTGATGGAGCGGATGGCGCGGACGACCCTTGGCGAAGGGGCATTCGAGCAGCGCACGCGCAGCGCCGCGGATTATTTTGTCGAGGCGATCGTGCCCGAAGCACTTGGGCTCTCAGCGGCGGCGGTCGGTGGGGCGGGGACGCTTTACGCAGTCTCGGCAGAGGCGCTGGCCTAGGCCTGTTCGACCAGATCGGCGGCCTCTATCCCGAGGCGCTTCATCCGCGCAGCGATGGCCGGCCATTCGCTGGTGATGAACATCTCGCGCTCGCTTTCGCGCAGGCGGGCACGAGCGCCGGGCGCGACGAACATGCCGATGCCGCGCTTGACGAGGACGAGGCCCTCATCCTGGAATCCCTGATAGGCCTTGGCGACGGTCAGCGGGTTGGCGCCTTCCTCCGCCGCCAGTGCTCTGACCGAAGGCAGCGGGTCGCCATCGGTGAAGCGACCGGCGAGGATCGCGTCGGTGATGACTTCGCGCAGGCGGACGTAAACGGGCTTTTCAGGCATCGAGCGAAGCGTCATGCTGTCCTAATACAGCAGTGCGCAGCGTCATGCAACTGTCATGGCCGCGGCGGCATGCTCCAGACGCGCGAAATCTGCTCCATCGCGGGACGCGGTCGCTCCTCCAGCGTTCGACCGGGCGAGCCGAGGAAGAAGAAGCCGACAATCCGCTCGCCTGGCGCGCAGAAGGCGGCGCGGACCGTTTCCGAATAGGCTGGCCAGCCAGTGATCCAGCCGCCGACGTAGCCCATCGCGGTGGTCGCCGTGAGCAGATTCATCGCCACCGCCCCCGACGACAGCTGCTGCTCCCACAGCGGGATTTTGTGCCCCGCGATCGGGGCGGACACGAGGACAACCAGCGAGGACGCCTGATGTGCAAACTCGATCGCGGCGTCACGCTTGGCTGACAGGCACTCGGCGTCCTCGATTGAAAGGGCCTGAAGCAGCAGGTCGGCCAGCGAAGCGCGGCGATCGTCGGGGACAGTGATAAAGCGCCACGGGAACAGTTTGCCATGATCGGGCGCGCGGGCAGCAAGCTCGAGAATATGAGCCAGTTCGTCGGGAGAAGGCCCCGGCGCTACCATTTCGCGCGGTTTGCCCGAGCGGCGGGTGGCGAGCAGGGCGAGGGTCGAGGAGCGATCGTTGAGCATGGCTTGCCCCTAACCCCCCCACGCCAACTTTACACCCGTGCGTTTGCCGCTAAGTCTCTCGTGCAACCAAATAAACGGCGCGCGCGTCCTTGCGCGAAACGTCGAGCTCTCGGGGAGTATCAAGACATGGTCGACACGCCAACGGCGGACAACCGCCGCGAGCCGGACATCACTCACGAGAATCCGGCGTCGCGCGAAGAATGGTTCGGCCACCCGCGCCAACTCTCGCGTCTGTTCACGACCGAGGCGATGGAGCGCTTCGGCTATTACGGCATGCGAGCGCTGCTCACGCTGTATCTCGCGCAGCATTTCCTGTTCTCGGACACGACGACGACCGGGCTCTACGGTGGCTTCACTGCGCTGGTGTATCTGACCCCACTGATCGGCGGGCTGCTGGCGGATCGCTATCTGGGCTCGAAGCGCTCGGTCAAGTTTGGCGCGATCATGATGAGCCTGGGCTATCTGACGTTGTGCTTCGGCGGCCAGCCGGCCAAGCCGTTCGCGACCATCGACGGTCAGCGTTACGAAGTCGTCCAGCAAGGACGCGGTGAGGCGGCCAAGCAATATGTCGTCGATCACGGCCAGCAGCTGCTGATCAAAGGCAACGACGACAAGTCGGTGTCGCTGATCGCTGCCGACGGCCACGAAGCGCGCAAGGTCGCCGCGGGCGGGTTCGAAGCCCAGGGCGAGCGCAATCCGCTGTCGGTGTTCCTCCTTCTGATCGGCTTGGCGCTGGTCGTCATCGGCAATGGCTTCTTCAAACCCAACATCTCGACCATCGTCGGCTCGCTTTATGCCGACGGCGACCGCCGCCGCGACGCCGGCTTCACCATTTTCTACATGGGCATCAATCTGGGCTCGCTGTTCAGCCAGGTGCTGTGTCCGCTGCTTGCGGTGGGCATGGGCAGCTGGGGCGGGCTTGGCTGGTGGGCCGGCTTCGCACTCGCCGCGGCGGGCATGATGGTGTCGTGGCTGCTGATCCAGTTCGATGGCGGCAAACTGGACGGCTATGGCGATCGCCCCGAGGGTGCGCCGGCCAACCGTGATTTCATCATCTATATCTGCGCCGTGCTGGCGATTCCGGTCGCCTATTTCCTGTTCACCAACCTGATGAACTATGTGAAGCCCGCCGCCGGATCGGGCATTATCGGCTACATCGCGACGCTGCCGATCATGGGCAAGATCATGTTCGGGACCTTCCTGATCTCGGTCCCCGGGATCATGATCTGGTCGTTCGTCAAGGGCAGCCGCCAGGAATTCCAGATGATGCTGGCGGCGATGATATTGATCACCTTCAACACGGTGTTCTGGACCTTGTTCGAGCAGGCCGGCTCGTCGCTCACCCTGTTCGCCGACCGCAATACCGATCTCAGCGTGTTCGGCCTGTTCAGTATTTCGGCCGGACAGACCCAATTCTTCAACGCCGCCTTCATCGTGCTGCTCGCCCCGCTATTCTCGATCATGTGGAACGGCATGGCCAAGCGCGGGATCGAGCCGACCATTCCGGTCAAGTTCGGCATCGCGCTGGTCGGGGTTGGCGCGGGCTTCCTGTTCCTGGTGTGGGGCGCGCAGTTCGCCGGGCCCGACTTCAAGGTCGGCCTGTGGTGGCTTGCCGGGCTCTATTTGATCCACTCGATCGCCGAATTGTGCATCTCGCCGGTCGGCCTGTCGATGATCACCAAGCTGTCGATCGCGCGGATCGTCGGCATGATGATGGGGGTGTGGTTCCTGTCGATCGCGGTGGCGCAATATGTCGCCGGCGTCGTCGCGCAGTTCGCCTCGGTCGAGACCGTCGGCGGGCAGGTCACCAACCTTGGCGTGTCGCTCCACACCTATGTCGGGGTGTTTCAGAAGATCGGCCTGTTCGCGATTGTCGTCGGGGCAGTGCTGCTGCTTCTGGCGTGGCCGCTGAGGAAGCTGATGCACGGGGTGAAATGACGCGATGACCCCACTTCTCAGTCTCGCGATCGCCTCGACCGCCTTCGTCGGCAGCCATTTCGCGATGTCGCACCCGCTGCGCGCCGCCATGGTCGCGCGGCTCGGCGAGCGGGGGTTTCTGGGCGTCTATTCGCTGGTCTCGTTCGCGACGCTGATCTGGATGGTCGTCGCCTTCCGGGCGGCGCATCGCGCAGTGGCATTCCTGTGGGATGCGGGCAATGCCGGGTGGATCGTCGGCACACTGCTGCTGTGGCTGGGCACGATCCTGCTAATCGGCTCGTTCCGCCGCAATCCGGCCTTTCCCAGGGCTGGCGCACCGATGTCGCGCGCCAGCACTCCGGTTGGCGTGTTCCGGATCACGCGTCACCCGATGCTGTGGGGCTTCATCCTGTGGGCGGCGACGCATGCGATCGTCGCGCCGACCCAGCCGGGGCTGGTGCTGGTCGCGGCGATCTTCATCCTGTCGCTCGGCGGGGCGATTGGCCAGGATGCGAAGAAAGAGCGGCTGATCGGTGCGCCGTGGAAGGAATGGGAGGCAAAGACGAGCTTCGTTCCGTTTGGAAAAGGTCTGGCCTCGCCAGGGTGGTTCGCCTACCTCGGCGGCACCGCGCTGTTCCTGTTCGCGACCTTTGCCCATGGCGCGATTGGCGCGGGGCCGTGGCGCTGGCTCGGATAGGCCGCTAGGGCCGCCACATGACCCGTAAATTCTTCGGTACCGACGGCATCCGTGGGCGCACCAATACCGCGCCAATGACAGTCGAGATCGCGGTCAAGGTCGGCCAGGCGGCGGGCGCGCATTTCCTGCGCGGCGACCATCGCCACCGCGTCGTGATCGGCAAGGACACGCGCCTGTCAGGCTACATGATGGAATCGGCGCTGGTCGCCGGGTTCGCCAGCGTCGGCATGGACGTCGTCCTGCTCGGGCCGATGCCGACCCCGGCGGTCGCGATGCTGACCCGCTCGATGCGCGCCGACCTCGGCGTGATGATCTCCGCCAGCCACAATAAGTTCGCCGACAATGGCATCAAGCTGTTCGGCTCCGACGGCTACAAGCTGTCGGACGAGGACGAACTGGCGATCGAGGCGCGGCTGAGCCAAGTGCCCGTGCTGGTCGATTCAGCCCATATCGGGCGCGCGAAACGCATCGACGACGCGCGCGGCCGCTATGTCCATTTCGCCAAATCGACCTTTCCCGACCGGTTGCGGCTCGACGGGCTCAAGATCGTGCTCGATTGCGCCAACGGAGCGGCTTATTCGGTCGCGCCCGAGGCACTGTGGGAGCTTGGCGCCAACGTCATCCCGCTCGGCGTTTCGCCCGACGGGCTCAACATCAACGACGGCTGCGGATCGACCGAACCAATGCTGCTCCAGGAAACCGTGGTCGCGTCGGGCGCCGACATCGGCCTCGCGCTCGATGGCGATGCCGACCGGCTGATCGTGGTCGATGAGCAGGGCACTATCGTCGACGGCGACCAGCTGATGGCGCTGATCGCAATTGAACACCACCGCGAGCAGCGGCTGATGGGCAATGCAGTGGTCGCGACGGTGATGTCCAACCTCGGCCTGGAGCGTCGCCTTGCCGACGATGGCATCGCGCTCGAGCGGACCCAGGTCGGCGACCGCTATGTCCTCGAGGCGATGCGCGCGCGCGGTCGCAACGTCGGCGGCGAACAGTCCGGGCACATCATCCTGTCCGATCATTCGACCACCGGCGACGGGCTGGTCGCCGGGCTGCAGGTGCTGGCCGCGCTGATCGAGCGCGAGAAGCCGGCGAGCGAGCTGCTCCACCTGTTCGAACCGGTGCCGCAGCTGCTCAAGAATGTGCGCTATGTGAAGGGCCAGCCGCTTCAAGACGCGGCGGTGAAAGCCGCCATCGCCGATGCCGAAGCCAAACTCGCCGGGCGCGGCCGCCTCGTCATCCGCAAGTCCGGCACCGAGCCCCTGATCCGCGTCATGGCCGAAGGCGATGACCTCGCGATGGTCGAGACGCTGGTCGACGGGATTTGTGACGCCGTCAGGGTGGCGGCTGCCTAATCTGGCTGATTCTACTTTCGGCCAGGGCGCTAAGGGCGCGACAGCAGTTCAGTTTTCTTCGCAGTGAATTCCTCGTCGGTGACGATACCCTGCTCGTGCAATTCGGCAAGCTTTTGGATTTGATCGATGATCATGTCCGTAAGTTCGGACATTCTTGGTCGATTTTGCTGTCCTACTGCATCCCGATTGTGAGACACTTCCCATCACGAGTCGTTCGCGGTTGCTGTTTCTTGCTGGTCGGAACCGCGCTCGACGAAATGGCGTCGATGGTGCGAACATTGTGAACATTCGCGGGTCCAGAGCGACCTGGCCGACAGGCTGCGAGCGGCTGATTTTAGACTGACCTTCCAGCCTTTGTTCCTTCCACCACGCCACCCTTTCGCTCCGCCGCAAACCCCCCTAGATCGGCCCGATGCTCGACATGCGCCCCGACTGTGAACGCTGCGGTACCGACCTGCCCGCTTCGGCGGCGGGCGCGTTCATCTGTTCGTTCGAATGCACCTTTTGCGCCGCCTGTGCCGAGGCGCTCGACGATCGCTGTCCCAATTGCGGCGGCGAGCTGACCGATCGCCCGGTTCGGTCGAAGGCCAATCTCGTGAAGCACCCTGCCTCGATGACGCGGAAGTATAAAGGATGAGCTTGCGCCACTCCCCTCGTCTTTGCGAGCATAGCGAAGCAACCCAGTATTTGCCTGCGCTGGGTTGCCGCGTCGCCTTCGGCTCCTCGCAATGACGGTCCACAAAACCCCGCGCATCCTCGTCATCGCCGGTTCGGATTCGGGCGGCGGCGCGGGCATTCAGGCGGATATCAAGACGATCACCATGCTCGGCGGCCACGCGATGACCGCGATCACCGCCGTCACCGCACAGAACACGCTCGACGTCAGCGCGGTCCATCCGGTCCCGGCCGAGATTGTCCTCGCGCAGATCGATGCCGTCGTCGGCGACATCGGGGTCGATGCGGTCAAAGTGGGGATGATCGGCAGCGCCTTCACCGCGACGCAGGTGGCGCTGCGACTTGCGGAATTGAAGGTGCCGATCGTGTTCGACCCGGTGATGCTCGCGACCAGTGGTGCGGCGCTGGCCGACGAGGCGACGATCGCCGCGTTCGGGCTGTTGATGGACGTCGCGACGCTGGCGACCCCGAACCTGCCTGAGTTGGCGCGGCTGACCGGCGACGAGGATCCGATTGCGGCGGGATTGGCGCTGGTCTCGCGCCACGGCTGCGCGGTTCTGGTCAAGGGCGGGCACGAGGAGGGCGACGCGCTGGCCGACGCGCTGATTGAAGAGGATAACCTCACCAGCTGGCAGGGCCAGCGGATCGACACGACCAGCACCCACGGCACCGGCTGCACCCTTGCGAGCGCGATCACCTTTCATCTCGGCTGCGGCGAGGGCCTGGTCCGCTCGGTCGAGCGCGCGCGGCATTTCGTGCGGATGGCGTTGCACGGTGCGCCTGGGTTGGGGACGGGGCACGGGCCGCTCGGGCAGCAGTCGGTGCGGCTCGATAGCGGCGCCGGGCCGCGGCTCAACCAGGTGACGGTGACGGGCAAGGATTATCCCGCGATGACGGCTTTTTATCGCGCGCTGGGCCTGAAGCAGATCGTCGATGCGCCGGAGAACAACTATGCCCGGTTCGAGAGCGCGGGCGGCGCGACCTTCTCGGTCCAGATCGACCCCGAGGAAGTCATTTCGGAATCGACCGCGGTTTATTTCGAGTGCGACGACCTCGACCAGCGGGTTGAACGGATGGCGCGCAGCGGAATGGCGTTCGAACATGGCCCGCGCGACCAGCCATGGATGTGGCGCGAGGCCCGGCTGCGCGATCCGGCGGGGAACACCGTGTTCCTCTACAAGGCAGGAGAGGCGCGGCGCTATCCGCCGTGGCGGGTGAGCGAGTGACTCTCATTCTTGCCGTCATCCCGGGCTTGACCCGGGACCCGCCTTGTTCTTCCAACCTTCCGCCAAGGACGAAGGTCAGGCAGGTCCCGGATCAAGTCCGGGATGACGAAAGAAGCGATCAATGAAGCGACCTTGTTTCAAGATCGAGCGCGCATTTGCGCAGCCGTTGGCCGGCGTCGACGAGGCAGGCTGCGCACCGCTCGCCGGACCGGTGGTGGCGGGCGCGGTAGTGCTCGACCGCGATCATTTCCCACGCGGGATCGACGACAGCAAGAAGCTCGACCTCGAGACTCGTGAGGCGATTTTCGGGCGATTGCAGAAGGTCGCGCGGATCGGAGTCGGGATCGCCTCGGTCGAGGAGATCGACACGCTCAACATTTATTGGGCGCGGATGCTGGCGATGCAGCGGGCGGTGGCGGCGCTGGGGTTCGAGCCGGCCTATGTGCTGGTCGACGGCAACCGCCTGCCACGGTGGGAGCGGAGTGAGGCCAAGGCGATCGTCGCCGGCGACACCAAGTGCCGCTCGATCGCCGCCGCCTCGATCGTCGCCAAGGTCACCCGCGACCGGATCATGCTCGACCATTCGCGCAGCTATCCGGGCTATGGCTGGGAGACCAACCGCGGCTATCCGACCCCGCACCATTGCCGCGCGCTGATCGAACTCGGCTGTACCCCGCTCCACCGGCGCAGCTTCAACCTGGTCCGCGAGCGGCTCGAAATGGGCCGTCAGCAGGAATTGGAGCTGGCGAGTCCTTTGGGTCACACCACTACCGGTTGAGTCTTGTCCCAGGCGAAGTACTCAACATCTGGTATTATCGCCCGAGCGGACTCGGTTCGTTCGCACCGTCTCTTACAGACGCGGCTTAACCATCTGACTTGACCGCAAGTCCGCGCTGACTCACCTTGTCGCCCAAGCAGGGGGACGCAATGAATCTGATCGCGCCAGTCGGGGAGAAGCAGGGCCGTGCGCGGTCCGTGGCGAAACCCCCGAAGCTCAAGCTCGCTCCGCCCGCACTTCCGCTCGACAGCATCATCCAGGCCGACTGCGTGACCGCGATGGCTGGCTTGCCCGACAAATCGGTCGACATGATCTTCGCCGATCCGCCTTACAATCTCCAATTGGGCGGCGACCTGTTCAGGCCGGAAGGCGGGCGGGTCGATGCGGTTGACGATGCGTGGGACAAGTTCGCCAGCCTCGCGGTCTATGACAAGTTCACCAAAGAGTGGCTCGCCGAGGCGCGGCGCATCCTCAAGGACGACGGCACGATCTGGGTGATCGGGTCGTACCACAACATTTACCGCGTCGGGTCGCTGCTCCAGGATGCCGACTTCTGGATCTTGAACGATGTCGTGTGGCGCAAGACCAACCCGATGCCCAACTTCCGCGGCACCCGCTTCACCAATGCGCATGAGACGCTGATCTGGTGTTCGAAGGGGGAGAAGGCGCGCTACACGTTCAACTATTCGACGATGAAGGCGCTCAACGACGACATTCAGATGCGCTCGGACTGGTTGTTCCCGATCTGCTCGGGCGGCGAGCGCGAGAAGGGCGACGACGGTCACAAGGCGCATCCGACGCAGAAGCCCGAAGCGTTGCTGTATCGCATCCTCCTCGCCTGCACCAAGCCGGGCGATGTCGTGCTCGATCCCTTTTTCGGGACGGGGACCACGGGCGCGGTGGCCAAGCGGCTCGGGCGGCGGTGGATCGGGATCGAGCGCGAGAGCAAATATGTCGAGGTTGCCAGGCGACGGATCGCGGCGAGCCTGCCGCTCGACGAGAGCGCGATGACAGTGATGGTGGACAAAAGATCGGCGCCGCGGGTGGCGTTCGGGGTGCTGGTGGAAAGTGGGCTGGTCGCGCCGGGGACGGTGCTGGTCGACGCCAAGCGCCGCTGGAGCGCGAGTGTTCGCGCCGATGGCACGGTCGAGTGCGACGGCACGGCGGGCTCGATCCACAAGGTCGGAGCCGGGCTGCAGGGCGCGCCGTCTTGCAACGGCTGGACCTTCTGGCATTTCGAGCGAGACGGCCGGCTCGCCGAGATCGACACGCTTCGGCAAGCGCATCTCGCCGCCTTGTCCTGACCCTTCACCGCCGCTAGTCGGTCGCCAACCTCTTATCTGCGGGCGATCCCATGGCTGCGTTCAAGACCCTCGACGATCTCCCCGCCGACCTGACCGGCAAGCGGGTGCTGGTGCGGGTCGACTTCAACGTGCCGTTCCTCGACGGCGCGATCAGCGACGACACGCGGCTTCGCGCTGCGGTTCCGACGATTGAGGAACTCTCCGACAAGGGCGCGATCGTGCTGCTGTTGTCGCACTTCGGGCGGCCCAAGGGGCAGGTACGGCCCGACATGAGCCTGGCGCTGTTGGTCCGCCCGCTGTCTGAGCTGACCGGACGGCCGGTGCGGTTCATCGAGGATTGCCAGGGGCCAGAGGCCGAGCGGGCGATTACGACGATGATGGCCGGCTCGATCGGCATCCTCGAGAACACGCGCTTTCACCTCGGTGAGGAGGAGAATGACCCAGCGCTGGCCAGGGGGATGGCGATGCTGGGGGACTATTACGTCAACGATGCCTTCTCCGCCGCGCATCGGGCTCACGCTTCTACCGAGGGCGTGGCGCATCTGCTGCCGTCGTTCGCGGGGCGGGCGATGGAGGCGGAGCTGACCGCGCTGGAGAAGGCGCTTGGCGATCCCCAGCGGCCGCTCGCGGCAGTGGTCGGCGGGGCCAAGGTGTCGTCGAAACTGGCCGTTCTCGGACATCTGGTGAGCAAGGTCGATCATCTGATCATCGGCGGGGGGATGGCGAACACCTTCCTCGCGGCGCGCGGCGTCAACGTCGGCAAGTCGCTGTGCGAGCATGACCTGGTCGGCGAGGCGGAGGCGATCTTTGCGAAGGCGGAGGCGGCGAATTGCACGATCCATCTGCCGTATGACGTCGTGATTGCGAAAGAGTTCGCGCCCAATCCGCCGAGCCTGCGCACCGTCAATGTCCACGAAGTCGAGCCCGACGAGATGATCCTCGATGTCGGGCCAGCGGCGGTCGAGGCGCTGTCGGACGTGCTCAAGAATTGTCGCACGCTGGTGTGGAACGGGCCGCTCGGCGCATTCGAGACTCCGCCGTTCGAGGCGGCGACGGTGGCGCTAGCGACGTTCGCGGCGGCGCTGACGGAAGGCGGCAGCCTGGTCTCGGTCGCGGGCGGCGGGGACACCGTCGCGGCGCTCAACATGGCGGGCGTGGTGCCCGACTTTACCTTCGTTTCGACCGCTGGCGGGGCCTTCCTGGAATGGATGGAAGGCAAGACTTTACCTGGAGTTGCTGCACTGCAGCAGTAGCGGTTGCACCGATTGGAGCCCCGCGCTAGGACGCGCCGCATACGTATGCATTCGCTGCTTCGAGGGCCCTGATGACCGTGACGACCGACGCTGACCGCTTCCGCATGCTCCAGCAGATCGAGCAGGGCGACGGTTTCATCGCTGCGCTTGACCAGTCGGGCGGGTCGACCCCGGCGGCGCTCAAGGGCTACGGCATCGGCGAGGACCGTTTTTCGAACGACGAGGAAATGTTCGCGCTTATCCACGCGATGCGCGAGCGGGTGATGACCTCGCCCTGCTTCACCGGCGAAAAGGTCATAGGCGCGATCCTGTTCGAGCGGACGATGGACGGTGAGGCGGGCGGCAAGCCGGTGCCCGAATTGCTGTGGGAGCGCGGGGTCGTGCCATTCCTCAAGGTCGACAAGGGGCTCGAGGAGGAGGCGGACGGGGTCAAGCTGATGAAGCCGATTGCAGGCCTTGGTGAGCTGCTCGAGCGGGCGAAGGCCAAGGGCATTTTCGGGACCAAGATGCGTTCGGTGATCGAGCGCGCGAACCCCGTCGGGATCGCGGCGATCGTCGCGCAGCAATTCGCGGTCGCGGCCGAGATCAACCGCCACGGGCTGATGCCGATCATCGAGCCTGAAGTGTCGATCAAAAGTCCAGAGCGGGCGACATGTGACCGCATCCTGCGCGACGAATTGGTGAAAGCGCTCGACGCGGTGCCGCAGGGCGAGCGGGTGATGCTCAAGCTGACCATTCCGGCCGAAGCGGGGCTGTTCGATCGCCTTGTCGCGCATCGCGCGGTGCTCAAGGTCGTGGCGCTGTCGGGCGGGTTCAGCCGCGCCGAGGCGTGCGCCGAACTGGCGAAGAACCACGGCATGATCGCCAGCTTCAGCCGCGCGCTGCTGTCGGACCTCAAGGACCAGATGAACGACGACGAATTCGACGCCTCCCTGGGGAGCGCGATCGGCGACATCCACAAGGCGTCGACCATGAAGTCCTAGATCCCCTCCTCCCTTGTCGGGAGGGGAGGAGGTGGTAAGGCGCGGCCCATGTTCACCGAAGACGAAGCCGACCTCACCGCCTTTGCCGCGCCGCCCCGCCGGCAGCCGTGCGAACTATACCTGATTTCTCCGCAGGAGGTCGGCGGTGCGTTTCCCGATCGGCTCAAGGCGGCGTTCGGGGGTGGGCCAGTGGCGGCGTTCCAGCTGCGGGTGAAGGATGTCGCCGAGCATGAGTTGGCGCGGCTCGCCGATCCGCTGCAGCGAATTTGCGACGATCATGATGTCGCGTTCATCGTCAACGACAGCGTTGCACTGGCCAAGCGCATCGGCGCCGACGGGGTTCATCTGGGGCAATCGGACGGGGATTTGCGCGAGGCGCGCGCGATCCTCGGGCCGAGCGTGCAGATCGGCCGGACTTGCCACGACAGCCGCCACCTGGCGATGCAGGCCGGCGAGGATGGGGCGGACTATGTCGCGTTTGGGGCGTTCTACGAGACCACCACCAAGCCGAGCCATTACCGCCCGCAACCGCAGATATTGTCGTGGTGGTCTGCATTGTTCGAAGTGCCGTGCGTCGCGATCGGCGGGATCACTGCGGCAAATGTCGCGCCGCTGGTGGCGGCCGGAGCCGATTTCGCAGCGGTCTGCCAAGCTGTGTTCGGGGCGGAGGACCCAGCAAAAGCAGTGGCGGCGTTCGGCGAAGTGCTGAAAGGGTAGCGACCGGCCCGGCTTAGACGTCTTCGGCCCGCGCGGAGCCGGCGAGTTCGAGGAGCAGGGTGCCGGTGGCGATGAAACTGACCGCGAGTACCCAGGCGAAGCTGGTGACGAGGTCCTCGGTCGCGCCGAACAGCGCGACGACGAGGGTCGAGATCGAAAAGCCGATGGCGAGCGCTGCCGCGAGGATGAAGTCGGTTGCGGCCGAGAGCGCGGTCCAGCGACGCGCCGACCCGCGCTCGAGCAGCGCTGATGCCGCCAGGATCAGGCTGCGCACGAACAGCCAGCTCATTATGATCGTCAGTGTCGAGAGGAAATGAGTCGCGGGATCGGTCGCGAACAGCAGCCCGGCGAGGATGGTCACCCCGCCGGCGAGCATCGCGAGGAGGCGCGTCTGGTGGCGGACGGTGGCGGCGGCGAGCTCGATCATGCCGGCAATGACCAGCATGCCGCCGATCACCAGTGCGCCATTGGCTGGATCGACGAGTGGGAGGGCAATGCCACCCGCGCTGAGCACGATGATCAGCCAGCCCGAGGCGACCAGCCGCCCAGCGCGCCGGTTGTGCTCAATCGTGCTTGCGTCGTCACTCATGTAAGGATGGTTAGCAGCTTGGTGGCGGCGCGGCGAGGCGTGGTTTCGTTGCGGATGGGAAAGAAATCCGCGGTGCATCGTTGCACCAGGAAATCGGTCCTCGATCAGGAGAAGTTGCGTGACCCCCAAGGCGATGTTGAAGGCGGGAATGGCGAGTGCTGCGGCACTTGCGCTGGTGGCAGTGGCGCATGCCTCGACCCCTACGCCCAAGCCGGGCCAGCCCGCCGCGCTCAAGCCCGCCGGTGAAGGCTGGGTGCCGCCGGGAACCCCGGGATCGCCGATCGATGGCGGGATCTTCCATGCGCAGGTGCTGCTCGACGTCGCCGGCTTCCCGTCGGGGGTGATCGACGGCAAGAAGGGAATGGTGTTCGCCAAGTCGATCAGCGGTTTCCAGCAGGCCCACAATTTGCCCGACACCGGGACGATCGACGAGGCAACCAAGAGCGCGCTCCTGGCGCTGAACCGAGAGTCGCTGGTGTCGGTGACGCTGACGCCGGACCAGGTGGCGGGGCCGTTCGTCAACCCCATCCCCAAGAAACCCGAGGACCAGGCCAAGCTTGCCTTCATGGGCTATCGAAATATGCTCGAGGAGGTCGCCGAGGAGTTTCATACTACACCCGACACGATTGTCGCGCTCAATGGGCCCGACGCCAAGATTGGTGTGGGCCAGACGCTCAAGCTGCCCAATGTCGTTCCGGCCGCCAGCAATTATGACGGCGCAAAGGATGACATCAAGCCGTGGTTCGCCAGGCTCAATGTTGACGGGGCGCCTGTGCAGGGCGACTATATCATCGTCAGCAAGCATGAAGGCGTCTTGAGGGTGATGAAGGGGACACCGCCGTCGGGCGCGCTGAGCAAGAGCAACAGCAAGGGCAATTCGCCGCCCAAGGATCTGGGCCAGGGGGTTGTCGTCGCACAATTTCCGGTGACCATGGGATCGACCCATGATCCGCTGCCATATGGGCAGTGGAAGGTGACGACCTATGCGTTTCTGCCGCCATTCCATTATCAGCCCGACCTGTTCTGGGACGCAAAGGATCCGGGTGGGGCGGACCTGCGGTTAAAGCCCGGGCCCAATGGACCGGTCGGTCTTGCGTGGCTCGATCTGACCAAGGAGCATTACGGCATTCACGGAACCGGTAGCCCCGAGACGATTGGGCGGGCAGAAAGCCATGGCTGCATCCGGCTGAGCAACTGGGACGTGTTGCGGCTGTCGCGGATGCTGAAGCCGGGCTTCAAGGCAGTGCTTACCAGCTGATGATCAAGACGTTCGCCACCGTTGTCCTGACTGCGATCCTGACCAGCGCTTTCTGGATTTTTGCGTTCGGGATCAGCCGCAGTCCGCAAGCAAACAATGCGCGCGTCAACGGGGCGGTCGAGGGCAGGGGCCATTCGGCAACTATCGGGGTCGGGGTCGGGGGCACGACGCCGCTGGCTGTAGCTGAGAGCGTCGAGGTTGGCCCGGCGGGGCTCGCGATCCCGGTCGCGGGGGTCAAGGCGTCGCAGTTGCAAGACACGTTCACCGCCGCGCGGGCGAACGGGGCCAGGCGGCATGATGCGATCGATATCATGGCGCCCGAAGGCACCCCGGTGTTCGCCACCGCGCCGGGCACGGTCGAGAAGATCTATGAGAGCGCCGGCAAAGGCGGGCTGACGGTTTATGAGCGATCGCAGGACGGAAGGTGGACCTATTATTACGCTCACCTTGCCGCCTATGCCCCGGGACTAGCCGAGGGGCAGAAGCTGCAGCGCGGGTCGCCGATCGGGCTGGTCGGGCATACTGGCGACGCAAGCCCCGACGGCCCGCACCTCCACATGGCGATCAACCAGATGGCGGCGGGGGACAAGTGGTATCAGGGGACGCCGATCAATCCCTACCCGCTGCTTGCCGGAAAAGCCGCAAACCGATAGGGCGAGCAATGACTGGCCGGCCGCTTTGCCGGTCCGGCTCTTTTCACCTTCTGGCATATAGGCGTCTCCCATGAAGATCAGCGGCGTGGACATTCGTCCCGGCAACATCATCGAATATGAAAAGGGCATCTGGCGCGCGGTCAAGATCCAGCACACCCAACCGGGCAAGGGCGGGGCCTATATGCAGGTCGAGATGAAGAACCTCATCGACGGGCGAAAGAATAACGTCCGCTTCCGCTCGGCGGAGTCGGTCGAGCGCGTGCGGCTCGACACCAAGGACTTTCAGTTCCTGTTTGCCGACGGCGACCAGCTGACCTTTATGGACGAGGTCAATTACGAACAGATCAGCTTGCCGCGCGACTTGCTTGGCGACGCCGCGGCGTTCCTGCAGGACGGGATGAAGGTCACGCTCGAACTTTATGACGAGCGCCCGATCTCGGTCCAGTTGCCCGACACGATCGAGGCGATGATCGTCGAGGCCGACGCGGTGGTGAAGGGGCAGACGGCGTCGTCGAGCTTCAAGCCCGCGATCCTCGACAATGGCGTGCGCGTGATGGTCCCGCCGCACATCGGCGCGGGGACGAAGATTGTCGTCGACGTCTATGAGCAAACGTACGTAAGGCGCGCCGACTGATCTTCTTCCCTCTCCCCTTGCGGGAGAGGGTGCCGAGCATCGCGAGGCGGGTGAGGGGTCGGCTCCCGATCGCGCAATAGTCCCCTCACCCTCCCACTGCTTCGCAGCGGGTCCCTCCCTCTCCCGCAAGGGGAGAGGGGCAGGAGCAAAAAAATGGTTTCCCATTCTGGTCTCATCACCGTCATGCAGCGGGCAGCACGCAAGGCGGCGCCGCGGCTTCGGCGCGACTTCGGCGAGGTTGAGCAGCTTCAGGTCAGTCAGAAGGGGCCGGGCGACTTCGTCACGATTGCCGACAAAAGGTCCGAGCAGACGATCGTCGAGGAATTGCGCAATGCAAGGCCCGACTGGGGCATGCTGCTCGAGGAGGGCGGGGTGATCGAGGGCGACCCGAGCAAGCCGCGGTGGATCGTCGATCCGTTGGATGGCACGACCAACTTTCTCCACGGCGTGCCGCATTTCTCAATCTCGATCGCGGTCGAGGACAAGAAACCCGACGGGACGAGCGAGATTACGCAGGGGCTGGTCTATCAGCCGGTGACCGACGAGAGTTTCTGGGCCGAGAAGGGCAGGGGCGCCTGGCTTCAGGACCGTCGACTTCGCGTGTCGTCGCGGCGGAACCTCGACGAAGCGATGATCGGGACCGGAATTCCGCATTTCGGGCGTGGTAATGTCGCACAATGGTCGCGAATCTTTGGGGCGATCGCCCCGGAAGTCGCCGGGATCCGCCGCTTCGGCTCCGCCGCGCTCGATTTCGCCTGGGTCGCGGCGGGGCGGATGGACGGATTCTGGGAAGACGATCTTGATACTTGGGACTCGGCGGCGGGGATATTGCTGGTCAAGGAAGCGGGCGGTTACGTGACGGATTATCGCGGCCAGAACAGAATGGTCGAGCGGCGTGAATATCTGGCGGCCAATGGCGATCTTCACAGCAAACTCCATAAGCTCCTTGCGGGGTCATTGCGGTAGCGGTTGCGAGCATTTCGCGGCTGTCCTAGAGCGCCACCAAGATTCGTTCCCCGGAGTAGCCAGCTTGGCCAGCGTTGCCTTTGGATATCTGCCGATCCTCCTGTTCCTGGGGGTCGCGCTTGCCCTGTCGGGGACGTTCGTGTTCTTGCCGATGCTGGTCAGCCGGCTGGCGGGAACCAACAAGCCGAGCGCGGCCAAGCTTGCCGAATATGAGTGCGGCTTTCCTGCGTTCGAGGACAGCCGGGCGCAGTTCGACGTGCGCTTCTACCTCGTCGCGATCCTGTTCATCGTGTTCGATCTTGAGGCGGCGTTCCTGTTTCCGTGGGCGGTTTCGTTGAAATTCACCGGCTGGACCGGCTGGATCGCGATGATGGGCTTCCTCGCCGAACTTGCGCTGGGCCTGGCCTATGCGTGGAAGAAGGGCGCGCTCGAATGGGAGTGATGCTGACCCCAGCCGAGAACCGCAATCCGACCGAGGAGCAGCTCGCGCGCAACGCCGGGCTGATCGCCGGGAGTGAGGAGGAAGCGCGCTTCCTGCAGATGCGCGCCGATCTCGATCAGAAAGGCTTCATTACCGCCAGCCTCGACGACCTCACGACGTGGGCTCGGACCGGGTCATTGTGGTGGATGACGTTCGGGCTGGCGTGCTGCGCGGTCGAGATGATCCATGTCAACATGCCGCGCTATGACCTTGAAAGATTTGGCGTTGCGCCGCGCGCATCCCCGCGCCAATCGGACGTGATGATCGTCGCGGGGACGCTGTGCAACAAGATGGCCCCGGCGCTGCGCACGGTCTACGACCAGATGCCCGAGCCGAAATACGTAATCTCGATGGGCAGCTGCGCCAACGGCGGCGGTTACTATCATTACAGCTATTCGGTGGTGCGCGGGTGCGACCGGATCGTGCCGGTCGACATCTATGTTCCGGGATGCCCGCCGACGGCAGAAGCGTTGCTCTACGGGATCATGCAGTTGCAGCGCAAAATCCGCCGCGAAGGGACGATCGAGCGCTAGCCATGGCCAGCCACGCACCCCGTTATGCCGAGGCCCCGACCGATTGGTGCACGCTGCCGATCACCCTGCGCAAGGGGATCGAGACGGCGTTCGACGTTGCGCGCGATGATCTGGTCGCGGTGCTGACCAGCCTACGCGACGAGCATGGCTATCAACAGCTGATGGAGATCGCCGGGGTCGACTTTCCCGAGCGGCCCGAGCGGTTCGAGGTGGTCTATTGCCTGCTGTCGCTGACCAAGAACCACCGGTTGCGGCTCCACGTCACGACTGACGAGACGACCCCGGTGCCGAGCGTGACCGGGCTGTGGCCCGTCGCGGGCTGGCTCGAGCGCGAAGTGTTCGACATGTATGGCGTGACCTTCGCGGGCAATAATGATCTGCGGCGGATCCTGACCGACTATGGCTTCGAGGGGCACCCGCAGCGCAAGGACTTCCCGCTGACCGGCTATGTCGAACTGCGCTATTCCGAGACCGAGAAGCGGGTCGTCTACGAGCCGGTCAAGCTGCCGCAGGACTTCCGCACCTTCGACTTTTTGATGCCGTGGGAAGGGCCCGAATATCGGCTGCCGGGGGACGAGAAGGCCGAGGGGCAGGGGGCCGGGCCGACACCTGCCGCCGAGCCGGCCGCGACCAACGCCGTCCCCGCCACTCCGCCTCCGGGGGAGCCCAAGGTGACCGAGAAGCCGAGCGACACGGGCGCGGGTGCCGGGGCGAATGCCGCGGCGTTGAAGAAGAGCGATGCGGCGCCGACCACTCCCCCGACCGGGGAGGCGAAGAAGTGACCCAGACGCTTGAGATCACGACTCTCCCGCAGGCGGGCGCCAAGCCGACGATTGGCGATGAGGTCGTGCAGAATTACACGATCAACTTCGGCCCGCAGCACCCCGCCGCGCATGGCGTTCTCCGCCTGATCATGGAACTCGACGGCGAGATCGTCGAACGGGTCGATCCCCACGTCGGCCTTCTCCATCGCGGCACCGAGAAACTGATCGAATATAAGACCTACGCCCAGGCGCTGCCTTACTTCGACCGGCTCGATTATTGCTCGCCGATGTGCATGGAGCATAGTTTCGTGCTCGCCATCGAGAAGTTGATGGGGCTCGAGGTGCCGCTGCGCGCGCAATATATCCGCGTGATGATGGCCGAATTGACGCGCATCATGAACCATATGCTCAACCTGGGTAGCCACGTCATTGACGTCGGCGCGATGACTCCGAACCTGTGGCTGTTCGAGGTCCGCGAGGACCTGATGCAAATCTACGAAGCGGTGTCGGGCGCGCGGATGCATGCCAATTATTTTCGCGCCGGGGGCGTCCATCAGGACATTCCACCCAAGGTGCTCAACCAGATTGGCGACTTCCTCGACAAATTTCCGGTGATTTTCGAGGATGCGATCAGCCTGGTTGCCGACAACCGCATCTTCAAGCAGCGCAACGTCGACATCGGCACGGTCAGCAAGGAAGACGCGATCGCGTGGGGCTTTTCGGGGCCGATGATCCGCGCGGCGGGCGTGCCGTGGGACATCCGCAAGTCGCAGCCCTATGAAGTCTATGACCGGATGGAGTTCGACGTTCCCGTCGGCACGCGCGGCGATTGCTATGACCGGTTCATGGTCCGGGTCGAGGAAGTGCGGCAGTCGGCACGGATCGCGCGGCAATGCCTCAACGACATGCCGGAGGGCCCAATCGGCAGCCTCGACCGCAAGGTGTTTCCGCCCGCGCGCGCCGAAATGAAGCAGTCGATGGAAGCGATGATCCATCACTTCAAGCTCTACACCGAAGGCTATCATGTGCCCGCGGGCGAGGTTTATGTCGCGACCGAGAGCCCCAAGGGCGAGTTCGGCGTCTATCTGGTCGCCGACGGGACCAACAAGCCCTATCGCTGCAAGATCAGACCGACGGCCTTCTCGCATCTGCAGGCGATGGACTTCATGATGAAGGGCCACATGCTGGCCGACACCACCGCCGTGCTGAGCGCGATCGATGTCGTGTTCGGGGAGTGCGACCGGTGAGCGAAATATTTGGTGGCTTGGCATCGATTGCGATTGTCGCTGCAATCGCGTTTGGGGTTCTTTTGATGTTCCCCAGAAGGCGTCGCGCGTTGCCGTGGGCAACTATCTTTATTCTCGGAGTTCTCTCGATACTCACCGCTTTGGGCAGCGCGTTGGTTGGGCAGCTTGATCTCAGGCCGATGCTGTTCATGGCACCCGTAGCCTTGGCTAGCATCGCTGTCTGGTACGCGTGGAAAATAAGGCCGTGCGAGGCTCGTGATGGCTGAGCGCATCTTCGCCCCCGATACGCCCGAGCTTCGCGCTCGCTGGTCTTCGTTCGCCTTCACCCCGACGACGAAGAAGGCCGCCGACGAGATCATTGCGCGCTATCCCGAGGGGCGGCAGCAGTCGGCGACGCTGCCGTTGCTCGACCTTGCCCAGCGGCAGGTCGGCGCCGAGACCAATACGCAGGGCTGGCTGCCGATGCCGGTGATCGAATATGTCGCCGCCACTCTCGACCTGCCGCCGGTGCGGCTGCTCGAGGTGGCGACCTTCTACACCATGTTCAACCTCGTGCCGGTCGGGCGCTTCCATGTGCAGGTGTGCGGGACGACGCCGTGCATGCTGCGCGGGTCGGACGATGTCATGGCGGCGTGCAAGGCGCGGGGCATGAAGAAGGGCCACACCACCGCCGACGGGCTGTGGACGCTGACCGAGGTCGAGTGTCTCGGCGCCTGCACCAACGCGCCGATGGTCCAGATCAACGACGATAATTACGAGGATCTGACCGAGGACAGCATGGGCGCGGTGCTCGATGCGCTGGCGCGGGGCGAGACGCCCAAGCCGGGACCGCAAGTCGACCGCCAAACGAGCTGCCCCGAAGGCGGGCCGACGACGCTCAAAAAGATGGCCGAACGCAATTACGACTATCGGGGGCAGTGGTGATGGCGGCAGTCGCATCTCTCGTCCGCGCGACGATGGCGCATCCGCTCGGCGGCCGCCAGCCGCTGCGCAGCTTGTCGCGAATCGCCAGCTGGCAAATTCGCTCGCGGCTGACGCGGCGCCCCATCGCGCATCGCTGGATCGGCGACAGCCGGTTGATGGTCGAGCAGGGAATGACCGGGGCGACGGGTAACATCTATTTCGGCTTGCATGAATTTGCCGACATGGCGGTGGTTATCCACCTGCTGCGCCCGGACGATCTGATGTTCGATATCGGCGCCAATGTCGGCAGCTACACCGTGCTTGCGGCAAAGGTGGCGGGTGCACGGGTCGAAGCCTTTGAGCCGGCCGCGGAAACCCGCCCCAAGCTTCTCGCGAATATTGCCGCCAACGAGATCGGCGAGTTGGTGAAGGTGCATGACTGTGCGCTTGGCGATGCCGATGGCGAGGTGCGATTCAGCGTGGGTCTCGACTCCGTGAACCGGGTCGGCGCTCCGGGCGAGGGGGTCATGGTCCCGCTGCGTCGCCTCGACAGCATTGCGGCGGGCATGGACCCGCTAATGATCAAGATCGACGTCGAAGGGTATGAGCCGCAACTGTTCGCGGGGGCAGACGCCATTCTTAGCGGCCCCTGCCTGCGCGTAATCGAAACGGAGACGGTCGATCCGTTGATCCTTGCCCAGCTCACGAAGCACGGCTTCGAGCGGCGCTATTACGACCCCTTTACGCGTTGCCTGTCGGTCGAAAGCACTGGCATCGACACTAACAACGCTTTGTTTGTCCGTGACGAGCCGTGGGTGGCCGAGCGGCTCCGCAGTGCGCCTCGGCAAGACGTGCTGGGGTATAGCTTGTGACCGTGACCTCCCTCGCCGACAAGGACCGCATCTTTACCAACCTCTACGGATTTCAGTCCGCCGGGCTGAAGGACGCGCAGGGGCGTGGCGACTGGGACAAGACCGCCGAGCTGATGAAGCAGGGGCCGGACGCGATCATCGAGGTGATCAAGGCGTCGGGCTTGCGTGGGCGTGGCGGGGCAGGGTTCCCGACGGGAATGAAGTGGAGCTTCATGCCCAAGGAGCCCAAGCCGGGGAAACCCAATTTCCTGGTGATCAACGCCGACGAGAGCGAGCCGGGGTCGTGCAAGGACCGCGAGATTTTGCGGCACGACCCGCACAAGCTGGTCGAAGGCGCGCTGATCGCCGGGTTCGCGATGCGCGCGCGGGCGGCGTATATCTATGTGCGCGGCGAGTTCATCCGCGAGACCGAGGCGCTGCGCCGGGCGGTGGCGGAGGCTTATGCGGCGGGGCTGATCGGCAAGAACGCCGCCGGGTCGGGCTTTGACTTTGACGTGTTCGTCCATCGCGGCGCGGGCGCGTATATCTGCGGCGAAGAGACGGCGATGCTCGAAAGCCTCGAGGGCAAGAAGGGCTGGCCGCGCCTCAAGCCGCCGTTCCCGGCCGGAGCGGGGCTTTATGGCTGTCCGACGACGGTCAATAATGTCGAGAGCATCGCGGTCGTGCCGACGATCCTGCGGCGCGGGGCGGCGTGGTTCGCGGGCATCGGCAACCCCAAGAACGAGGGGACCAAGCTGTTCCAGATCTCGGGCCATGTGAACACGCCGTGCGTCGTCGAGGAGGCGATGGGCATCCCGTTTCGCGAGCTGATCGATCGCCACGCCGGCGGCATTCGCGGCGGGTGGGACAATCTGCTCGCGGTGATCCCCGGCGGGTCCTCGGTGCCGCTGGTGCCGGCGCACGAGATCATGGACGCGCCGATGGACTTCGACGGGTTGAAGGCGCTCGGCTCGGGGCTCGGCACGGCGGCGGTGATCGTGATGGAC
>JBBQDG010000020.1:0-45927 GCA_038319435.1 Sphingomonadales bacterium
GGCGACCATTTCCGCGTCCGCCTGACCCACTCGATCGAGGTGGCACAGATCGCCCGCACGATCGCGCGCGTGCTCGGCCTCAACGAGGATTTGACCGAGGCGCTGGCCCTCGCCCACGACCTCGGCCACCCGCCGTTCGGCCATGGCGGCGAGGAGGCGCTCCAGCGCAGCCTGGCCGATGCCGGCGGGTTCGACCACAACGCCCACACGTTGCGGCTCGTGACCTGTCTCGAGGGGGTTTATCCCGACTTCGACGGGCTCAACCTGACGTGGGAGACGCTCGAAGGGCTGGCCAAGCATAATCGCCCGGTCGCGGCGCCTTCGTGGGCGCTGGCCGAGGCGGACGGGGCGTTCGCGCTCGATCTTGCCAGCTGGCCGAGTCTCGAGGCGCAGGTCGCGGCGATCGCCGACGATATCGCCTATGATAACCACGACATCGATGATGGCCTGCGGTCTGGGATTCTCGTGCTCGACGAACTGCTCGAGGTGCCGATCGTCGCGCGCCACTGGGCCGCGATCTGTGCGCGCCATCCCGGGCTCGGTGTCGATCGCCGTCAGCGCGCGCTGGTCCGCGACATGATCGGGACGATGGTCGGCGATGTGCTCGACGAGACTCGGCGGCGCGTCACCGAAGCTGGCGTAGCGAGCATCGGCGACGTCCGCGCCGCCGGCCGCGCGCTGGTCGGTTTTTCCCCGGCGATCGAGGCTGAAGAGCGCGAGCTCAAGCGGTTCCTCTACGCCCGGCTTTACAACAGCGCCGCGCTGACCCCGATCCGGATCGAGGCGCAGCGCATCGTCGCCGACCTTGCCGCCGCCTATCGCGCGGGCGCAGCGCCGCTCCCGCCCGGCTGGCAGCGCGGGACAAGCGAAACCGCCCGGCTGCGCGGGATCGGCGACTTTATCGCGGGAATGACCGACCGCTTCGCCATCGCGCGGCACGAGGAGCTGGTTGGCCCAGTGCGGCTGCCCAATCGCTTCTAGTCAGAAGCGGTTCATTCACATGGTTTAGAGTTCGCCCTTTCCGCCAAGGGAGCGATCGATGGTCTCGACGAACTTTGCCGAAAACCGCTTCGGGCTCGGTGCACGCGCCGACGAGCCGACAGCCAGCGGTGATCCGCGCGGCTGGGCGAGCGAGCAACTGTCGCGCTTCGAACCGCACGTCGCGGGCATTCCCGACAGCCGCAGCGTCGCGATCGAGCTTGCCGACTATTTCCAGCAACGCGCGATGACCAAGCGCACGGCCCAGGCCGCAGCGCCCGCAGCCACCATGATGACCCCCGCGTCGATGCCCGCCAAGGCGCCCAAGACCCCCGAAATGATGGCCGCGCGGGTGGCTGGTCGGGAGGCTTATGCGACCCTCGTCGGCGCGCGCATCAACAGCGCGTTGACGACCCCGACCCCCTTCGCCGAGCGGCTGACGCACTTCTGGGCCAACCATTTCGCCGTGTCGGCGGCCAAGGCGACGACCGTCGGCTTTGCCGGGCTGCTCGAATATGAAGCGATCCGCCCGCACCTGATGGGGCGGTTCGAGGACATGCTGGTCGCGGTCGAGCAGCACCCGGCGATGCTGTTCTACCTCGACCAGGCAACCTCGGTTGGACCCAATTCGGCGCTCGCGCAACGCGGCCGAAACAAGAAGGGGCTCAACGAGAATCTCGCGCGCGAAATCCTCGAGCTGCACACATTGGGCGTGCGCACCGGCTATGCCCAGGCTGACGTCACCGAATTTGCGCGCGCGCTGACCGGCTGGACCGTCGCCGGCATCTCGCGTGGCCCGGCGTCGCGGTTCGTGACGGGGGAGCCCGGGCAGTTCGCGTTCGTCGACGGCCTTCACGAGCCGGGCGACCGCACCATCGTGGGTCGGCGGTATCGGTCGGGCGGCGAGGAACAGGCCCGCGCCGTCCTTGCCGACCTCGCCGTCCATCCGGCGACCGCGCGCCACATCGCGACCAAGCTTGCGCGCCACTTCGCCGCCGACGATCCGCCGCCGGTGATGGTCGCCCGGCTCGAGGCGGCGTTCCTCAAATCGCGCGGCGACTTGCCGACCGTGTATCGCGCGCTGCTTGCCTCGCCCGAAGCGTGGGATCCGGCCAATGTGAAGTTCCGCAACCCGTGGGACTGGACCGTCGCGTCGCTCCGCGCGGTCGGACTCAAACGGATCGACGGGGATGCCACCGCGGCACTGCTGACCCAGTTGGGCCAGCCGGTGTGGCGCCCCGACAGCCCGGCCGGGTTCGACGACATCGCCGCTGCCTGGGCCGGTCCCGACGCGCTTGTCCGGCGGGTCGAAGCGGCGCAGCGGCTGGCGCTGCGGGCCGGGCAGGGGCTGGATGCGCGAACCGTCGCACCGCGGATTCTCGGGGCGTCGCTGACCCCCGCGACGGCGACCGCGATCGCCCGATCGGAAAGCCCTGCGACGGGGCTCGCACTGATGCTTGTCTCGCCAGAATTCTTGCGGAGATAGAAATGTTGGATCGCAGAAACTTTCTTGCCGCGACCAGCGCCGGAGTCGCCACGCTCCTCGCCAATCCGCGCCTCGCCTTCGCCCGCGCCAGCACCGACAAGCGCTTCCTGTTCATCATCCAGCGCGGCGCTGCGGACGGGCTGGCGATCCTCGCGCCGACTGGCGACGCGGCCTACGCGGGCCTGCGCGGCGACCTCGCGCGCGACGCCGCGACAGGAACGAAACTCGATACGATGTTCACGCTCCATCCGGCGCTGGCGGAGAGCGCCAAACTGTTCGCGGCGAAGCAAGCCTTGTTCGTCCATGCGGTCGCCTCGCCCTACCGCGACCGTTCGCACTTCGACGGCCAGAACGTCCTCGAGAGCGGAGCAGGCGGGGCCTACCGGCTCAAGGACGGATGGATGAACCGCCTCCTTGGCCAGCTCCCCGGCGACAAGGGCATCGCCCTCTCGCCCGCCGTCCCGCTCGCGCTGCGCGGCGCGATCCCGGTCGAAAGCTACGCCCCGTCGGCGCTGCCCGACGCCGGCGACGACCTGATGCTGCGCGTCGGCGATCTTTACGCCAAGGACGCCCAGCTTGGCCCGCTATGGCACCAAGCATTGGCCGCGCGCGAGAAGGCTGGCGACCTTGCATCAGGCAAGGGCGGCGCGGCGCTCGGCGCGCTCGCCGCGCGGCAAATGAGCGGCCCCGACGGGGCGCGGATCGGCATGATCGAAACCAATGGCTGGGATACGCACAGCGGTCAGAACGGGCGGTTGGCGGCGCAACTCAAGCAGCTCGACGCGACCATTGCTGGATTTCGCACCGGGCTCGGGGCTGACTGGAGCAACACGCTGGTCCTTGTCGCGACCGAGTTCGGGCGGACCGCCAAGGCCAATGGTACCGGCGGAACCGATCATGGCACCGGCGCAATGGCAATGCTGATGGGCGGCGCAGTCGCCGGAGGTCGCGTGATCGCCGACTGGCCCGGACTGGCGCCCGGGGCGCTTTACGACGGCCGCGACCTCAAGCCGACGACCGACCTCGATGCGCTGGTGGCAAGCGCTCTTGCCCAGCATTTCGGGCTCGATCCGGCGCGCGCCTCTGGGCTGCTGTTCCCGGAGACCCGGCCCGCACCGCTCGCTCAGCGGCTGATGATCGGATGACCTTCCCCCGGTGACTAGAGGGAACAGGCGCGCTAGAGGGGCGACTTCCCGCACTTGATCCGGTGGCCGACCTTGTCCCTCTATGCCCGCTATTCGCACCTGCTCGACGAAGCGCTGTCCGCGCTGGAAGGGGAGGGCGCGCTTGCCCCCGGGCTCGACCGGAAAAACGTCGCGGTCGAGCCGCCGCGTGACGCGAGCCACGGCGACCTTGCGACCAACGCCGCGATGGTGCTGGCCAAGCCCGCCGGGACCAACCCGCGCGCGCTCGCCGCGCTGATCGCGCCGAAGATCGAGGCGATGCCGGGAGTCACCTCGGTTGAGGTCGCGGGCCCCGGCTTCATCAACATCCGCCTGACCGACGAGGCTTGGCGCGACGAACTGGCCGCGATCATTGCCGCGGGCGATGGCTATGGCCGCTCGAATGTCGGCAAGGGCGAGCGGGTCAACGTCGAATATGTCTCGGCCAATCCGACCGGGCCGATGCACATGGGCCATTGCCGTGGCGCAGTGGTCGGCGACGCGCTGGCGAGCCTGCTCGAGGCGGCGGGGTTCGACGTCACGCGCGAATATTATGTCAACGACGCGGGGAGCCAGGTCGACACACTCGCTCGCTCGGCGCACCTTAGATATCGCGGGGCGCTGGGCGAGGACATCGGCGAAATTCCCGAGGGATTCTACCCGGGCGACTATCTGGTCCCGATCGGCCAGGCGCTGGCGAGCGAGTTTGGTGATCGCTTCGTTGGCGCGCCCGAGAGTGAGTGGCTCAAGCTGTTCAAGCGCAAGTCGGTCGCGGCGATGCTCGACCTGATCCGCGCCGATCTCGCCCTGCTGGGTATTCACCATGATGTCTTCGCGTCCGAGATGGAATTGCAGGAAAGCGGGCTCGTCACTCAGGGCATGGCCTCGCTCGAAGCGAAGGGGCTGGTTTATCAGGGCGTGCTGGAAGCTCCCAAGGGCGAGGCGGCGGACGACTGGGAGCCGGTCGAGCTGACCCTGTTCCGCTCGAGCCAGTTCGGTGATGACCAGGACCGGCCGATGAAGAAATCGGACGGCAGCTGGACCTATTTCGGCGCCGACGCCGCCTATCACCTGCAGAAAGCGAGCAAAGCCGACCATCTCGTCAATATCTGGGGCGCCGACCACGCCGGGACGGTCAAGCGGATCCAGGCCGCGGTCACCGCGCTGACCGACGGGCGCGTCGATCACGACGTCAAGATCGTCCAGATGGTCAAGCTGCTGCGCGCCGGCGAGCCGATCAAGATGTCGAAGCGCTCGGGCAATTTCGTGACGCTCGCCGACGTGGTGCGCGAGGTCAGCAAGGACGTCGTGCGGTTCATGATGCTGACCCGCCGCGCCGACGCGCCGCTCGACTTCGACTTCGCCAAGGTGGTCGAGGCGTCGAAGGATAATCCGGTGTTCTACGTCCAGTACGCCCATGCCCGGGTCGCCTCGCTCGGGCGCAAGGCGGCGGAGATGGGGATCGCGACTGACGGGCCTGCCGACTTGACCTTGCTAGACGCCGAGGAATTGGCGCTGGTCAAATTCGCCGCGCAATATCCGCGCATCGTCGAGGCGGCGGCGCTGGCCCATGAGCCGCACCGCATCGCCTTCTTCCTCAATGACCTCGCCGCCGCCTTTCACGCGCTGTGGAATCGCGGCAACGACGACCCTTCGCGCCGATTCGTGCTGGAAAATCAGCCCGATCTGACGCGTGCGCGGCTTGAACTGGCGCGCGGGGTGGCGCAGGTTATTCACAGCGGACTGGCGCTGATGGGAGTCGCCGCCGCCGAGGAAATGCGCTGATGGCGAGCGTTCCGCCGCGACAGGAGGCCGATAGCGACGACGGACGCCTGCCGTGGCTCGACCGAACCAAGCCGACCAGCGCGGCTCCGGCGGCAAGGCAGGCGGGTGCTTCGGGAATGCGCTGGTTCGTCTCGCTGCTGATCCTTGCGCTGGTTTCGGCGGGCGCGTTCGTGCTCGGACGGGGGAGCGAACAGGCGCCGTCTCGGCCACCCGTCGCAGTTTCGCTTCCTCCTGCCCAACCGGCTGCCCCCGTGACCGCACCGGTTGCTGTGGCAAACCCGACTCCGCCGAGTGCATCGACGCCGCCTGCACTCGCGCGCGTCGCGCGAGAGCCGCGTCCGGAGGCAAAGGTCGTTCGCGTCATCTCACCGACGACGCCGAGCGGCGGGCTTCACCTCAGCACCGACCAGATCCGGGCCGTCCGCAAGATCGTCCGCGAGGCGCAGGTCAACGTGCACCGCCGCGAAACTTTGCGCCTGGCCTACGCGCCAAAGCTCGCGCCGCCTGGTCGCGTCGTGCAACTTGGCGCCTATCATAATGCAGCTGAAGCGGAGGCCGCCGCGCAGCTGTTCCGATATAAGTATCGCGGGCTGCTCGAAGCGCTTCCGAAGGCGGTGCTTCCGTTCCGTCCGAAAGGCACGCGGAAAATGTTCTACCGGGTCCAGTTCGTGACCCCGAGCCAAGCCTATGCCGAGGTCACATGCCAGCGACTGCGCGCTGCGGCGAAGACCTGCATCGTCGTTTACTGAGGGTTCAAAACGCATGACCGACCGCCGCGCCGGATTTGATGAAGAAGGGTTGCCATGGCTCGAGGCGGTCCCCGACGAGGACGGCGCGCGTGGAGTGTCGGCAAGTAAGATGCTGGCCGCGCTGGCGATGGTCGGGGTCGCCGTGCTGCTAATCGCGGCGACGATGTTCGTCATTGGTCGGCGCGCGGCGGGGCCGACCAGCGGGCCACCCGAACTGATCAAGGCCGACCCGCGTCCCTACAAGATCAAGCCAGTGAATCCCGGCGGGCTCGATGTTGCCGGCGACAGTCAAACGGCCTTCGCGACCAGCGCCGGAGCCGACACCGACGCCCAGATCGACATGAACGCGGTGACCGAAGCGCCGGTTTCGCGGCCCGAACCCATGCCCAGGTCCATCGAAAAACCGAAGGGTTTTCCGTCGAACGAGACTCGCGAACCAGTGGTCGAGGTTCCCACTCCGGTCAAACCCGCACCGGCCGAGGTCGCCCCGAGCGGCGGATCGGGCAGCGTCATCCAGCTTGGCGCATTCTCATCGGGCACAAAGGCCGAAGCGGCGTGGAAGGCGCTTACCGCGCGTTTCCCGACCCTCGCAGCGATGGGCAAGATCGTTTTGCCGGTATCCGGCAGCTCGCTCTATCGGCTTCGCGCCGGGGCGGCCTCGCCCGCCGATGCCAAGGCGATGTGCCAGACGCTTCGGGTCGCGGGCGAGAATTGCGTGGTCATCGGCTGATGCTTGCTGCGATCCTGAGTCTCGCCGGGCCGACGCTCGGCACCGAAGAAGCGAGCCTGTTCCGCGACGCTGATCCCGCAGGCTACATCCTGTTCGGCCGCAACATCGAGAATCGCGGGCAGCTCAAAGCGCTGACCGATGCGCTGCGTGACCTTCATGGCCGCGATGATTTGCCGATCCTGATCGACCAGGAAGGCGGTCGTGTCGCGCGGCTGCGACCCCCTGAATGGCCCGCCTTCCCGGCCAATGAAGCGTTCGACCGGCTTTACCAGCTGGCCCCATCTTCCGCGATCCAGGCCGCCCGCTGGAACGCCCGAGCGATCGCGTTGACCATCGCCGAGGTCGGAATCACCGTCGACTGCCTTCCCATGCTCGACGTCCGCCAGCCCGGCGCGAGCGACATCGTCGGCGACCGCGCGCTAGGGTCGGAGCCGATGCAGGTCTCCGCCCTCGGCCGCGCTCAGCTCGAGGGGCTTGCTTCGGGCGGGGTCGTCGGGGTTGTGAAGCACATCCCCGGCCACGGTCGCGCGCTGGTCGACAGTCACAAGCAATTGCCGTTCGTGAATGCGGGCGAGGACGAACTGGCGATCGACCTTGAACCGTTCGCGCGGCTGGCGGAAGCCCCGATGGGGATGATGAGCCACATTGTCTATCGCGCGTGGGACGCCGAACTTCCCGCGAGCCAGTCGCCGACCATCATCCGCGATATCGTTCGTTTAGGCATTGGCTTCGACGGATTCCTGATGAGCGACGACATCGGCATGGAAGCACTGGCCGGCGAGGCCGCAACACGGGCGGCGGCGTGCGTCGCGGCGGGGTGCGATGTCGCGCTACAATGCTCGGGCCGGTTCGACGAGATGGTCGGCGTGTGCGACGCGGTCGGGGCGCTGTCGCCCGACGGCGACGTCCGGCTGACGCGGGCGATGAGCGGTCGAGTCGCTGATGGCGCCGGGATGAGCCTCGCCGAGGCAATCGCCACGCGCGACCAGTTGTTGGCGTTGGCCTGATCCTTGGCTACCCTTCCGGCGGTGGAACGCGCGGATTTCTTCGTTGGGACAGGGTGCGGTGAGGCGTTGACGCTCAGCCTTGATGGCTGGGAGGGGCCGCTCGATCTGCTGCTGACGCTGGCGCGCAGCCAGAAGGTCGATCTTCGCGAAATCTCGATCCTGTCGCTAGTCGAGCAATATCTTGCCTATCTCGACGGCGCGAAGTCGCTCAGGCTCGAAATCGCCGCCGACTATCTCGTCATGGCGGCGTGGCTCGCTTACCTCAAATCCTGCCTGCTGCTGCCCCACGATCCCGAGGCCGATCCCAGTCCGGAAGAACTTGCGTGGCGATTGCAGCAGCGGCTCGCGCGACTGGATGCAATGCGTGACGCCGGAGCGCGGCTCATGGGCCGCGATCGCATCGGCCGCGATGTTTTCGTGAGGGGGGCACCCGAGGGGCTGAGGCTGGTGCGCAGTTCGGCCTGGCAATCGACGCCCTATGAGCTTTACGCCGCCTATGGCCTACTCAAGGCGCGGACCCAGCCGGCGATGCACATCGTCGTTCACCGTGCGGTGATGGCCCTCGACGAGGCGATCGAGCGAGTCGCGCGGATGCTTGGCAGCGCGGTCGACTGGACCCGGATCGAGGCGTTCGTGCCGTCGTCACTCGACCCCGACTATGCGAAGTCCGCGCTGGCCTCGTCATTTGTCGCGGCGCTCGAACTGGCGCGTCAGGGGCGGCTCGAGCTTGCCCAGGACGGGCCGTTCGCCCCGCTTGAAGTCAGGGCAGCGCGCTGATGGACGAATTTGCCCGCGCTATCGAAGCGATCCTGTTCGCGGCAGGTGAACCGCTCTCTCCCGACGAGATCGCGCTTCACGTCGGCGAGGGCGACATCCCGGCGGCGCTCGATGCCCTCGCCCAGCGCTACACCGGCCACGGCATCGAACTCGTGACACGCGGCGGGCGCTGGCATTTCCAGACTGCGCCCGACCTCGCGCACCTGCTCCGCCGCACCCGCGAGGAACCCCGCCGCCTGTCGCGTGCGGCGACGGAGTGCCTCGCGATCATCGCCTATCACGAGCCGGTTACCCGCGCCGAAATCGAGGCGATCCGCGGTGTGCAGATCTCGAAGGGGACGCTCGACGTGCTGATGGAGGCGGGCTGGATCCGCACTGCCGGTCGCCGCGAAAGCCCCGGACGGCCGCTACTTTATGCGACAACCCCGGCGTTCCTGACCCACTTCGGCCTAGGCTCGCGGCGTGACTTGCCGGGGATCGATGATCTCAAGGCGGCGGGCCTCCTCGATCCGCTCGACGAGGAAGCCTTGGCGCTATCGCTGGAAAGTGCCGGCGATGAAGACTAGATAGGGGCGAAGGCCTTCTCTCGGAGTGATTATTATGGGCGGTTTCAGCCTCATCCATTGGCTTATCCTGGGCGTGGTTGTCCTGCTGCTGTTCGGCGGTAACCGCTTCAGCAGCATGATGGGCGACGTCGCCAAGGGGCTCAAGAGCTTCAAGCAGGGCATGGCCGAAGACGACCCCGCCAACCGTCCGCACGACCCGCGCATGCTCCCGCCGCAAGCCCCGTCGCAGCAGCTTCCGCCGCAGGCCTACACGCCGCCGCCGCAGGCCTATACGCCTCCGCCCCAACCGGTGGCTCCGCCCAAATCGCCGGACGCGCATCCCGACCAGGTCGAGATGGTGCCCGATAGCCCGCCGTCCGAAAGCTCCCCGCCCTCGCCGGCGCGCGGCGTTCCCCCCACGGGCGAGCCGACCAGCTAGGATTTTCCGCCGATGTTCGGCATCGACAGTTCCGAATTGCTGATCGTCGCGGTCGCGGCGCTGATCTTCATTGGCCCCAAGGATCTGCCACGGGTGATGATGACGGTCGGCCGCTGGGTCGGTCGCGCGCGGGGCTATGCGCGCCACTTCACCGCGGGGATCGAGAATATCGTGCGTGAGGCCGAACTGGAGGAAATGGAAAAAAAATGGCGTGATGAGAATGCGCGGATCATGGCGCAATTCCCGAGTAGCGGCCTGTATCCCGAGCCGCTCGCTCCGCCTGCATCGACCTCTCCGCCAGCAATGAGTGACACTGCCCCGCCAATCCTCGCAACAATCGACGAGCCAGCCCTCCCGCTCGACCTGCCACCACCGCGCGAGTTGCCATGATCAGCGACCTCGACGAGAGCAAGGCACCATTGCTCGAGCATCTGATCGAGCTGCGCCGTCGGCTGCTGTGGTCGGTGGGAACGCTGGTGGTGGCGTTCGGGCTGTGCCTGATCGTCGCCAAGCCGATCTTCGCCTTTCTCGTCCAGCCCTTGCTCCGTGCTGGACAGGGCAAGCTCATCTACACCGACATTTTCGAGGCTTTTTTCGCCCAGGTGAAAGTCGCTTTCTTCGCGGCGCTGATGATCAGCTTCCCGATGCTGGCGACTCAAATCTGGCGGTTCGTCGCGCCCGGCATGTACGCCAAGGAAAAGCGCGCCTTTCTGCCGTTCCTGCTGATGACGCCATTATTCTTCACTGGCGGCGCGGCGTTCGCCTACTTTGTGACGATGCCTTTCGCGCTGCATTATCTGCTCAGCTACCAAGGCAATATCGGCGGCGTCCAGCAGGAGGCACTGCCCGGGGTCGGCAATTATCTGACATTCGTCACACGCTTCCTGTTCGGCTTCGGGGTCGCCTTCCTGCTGCCGATCCTGCTGATGATCCTCGAGCGCGCCGGGCTGGTGACGCGCGAGCAATTGTCAAAGTCGCGGCGCTATGCGGCGGTGATCGTGCTGGCGGTGTCGGCGGTGCTGACCCCGCCCGACGCCGTGTCGATGCTGCTGCTCGCGGTGCCGCTCTACGCGCTGTACGAATTTGCGATCATCGCGATCCGCCTCACGCACTGGCGCGCAGCGCGAAACGCGACGTCGAATCCGCACAATTTAGAAGTCTAGACGCCCTCGGACATTTTTGGGCCCGGAAACGCCACCGGGGGGGGAGGTTGGCGGTTCCGGGCCCATGTAGTTGGATAGCGAGAGCGGGGGGGCAAAAGGTCGCTATCCGCAGTGCAGAACGTTCACTCTTCGTCAGCGGTTCCGCGTTTTTCGAAAAAAATACGGCGACTGCGAAAATTTTCTGACCGTCACAGAGCGGTGGGATTTCAACCCGGGAAAATTGGCAATTCGACGCTCATCCGGCCGAGGCGAAGCTCGAGCGACGAGCGCAACTGGCGCGAAAGCCCGGTGATGACCCGCTCGAACTGGACCTTCTCCTTGTCCTCGCCATCGGGCTCGGTCAGCACCGCGCTTTCGATCGTCAGGCGGGCGGTCAGTTCGCTCGTCCGGCGAAGCTCGATCTCGATCGGCGAGGCCGGCTGGCGGAGCATCGCGAACTCGACGACTTCGGTGACCAGGAAGGCGGCTGCGACCGCCACGTCCTGCGTCGTTGTGACGCTGTCGACGTCGAGCAGGATCGCGGTCCGTCGGGCCTCCTCGGGGGCCGAGCCGCGCAGGCCCGCTGCCAGTTCGGTGAACAATGGCCGCAGCGCAATCCCGCGATTGGCTTCGCCTTCTGCGAAATGATTGCGGTGAACGACAGCGAGCGCATCGACGCGTCGCGCGATCGCGGCATAGGCCGAGCGGCCCTCGGGGGCAGTGACGTTGCGGCCATGAATGCTGAGCAGCGAGGCGACGACTTGCAGGTTGTTCTTGACACGGTGGTGGACCTCGCGGACCAGCCGGCGTTGCCCTTCCAGGGCGTCGCCCATCTCGCGCTCGCTATTCTCGATGCGTTCGACCGACCGAGCGAAGGCGTTGCCGAGGCTCTCGATCTCGACTGCGGGTCCAATCCCGCGCGGCAGGGTGAAACCGCCTGCCGATGGGTCATAGGTCGCGACCGCCCGCTCGAGCCGGCGAAGCGGCCGGATCAGCAGCCGCGACACCAGCCACCAGCTGACCAGCAAGGCGATCACCCACATCGCGACGGGAAGCAGCAGCAACAGCCGGTCGATGGTCGACAATCGATCGTTCGGCACCGATACCCGAATCTTTATTTGGCCGCCGCCAACGCGATGCGCGCTGGCGCGATCGCGGCGGCTCGCTCCGTCGCGCCCGCCGATCACCACGGCTGCATTCACGCCGTCGTCGAGCCGCAGCGAAGCAATCTCGGGCGCAACGTCGCGCGCTGCCGCGGCCAACTCGCGGAACGGGAGCTGTTCGGTCGCTATGCCGCCAGCCAAGCCGACCCGGATGAACAAGACTTCCCCCGCCGGATCGAGCCAAAGAGCAATCCCGCCAGGAGCCGCGTAGCGGGCGCCAGACGGCAGGCGAAAATCGGCGGTGGCGCAACGATCGCCATTCTGGGCAAGCTCGATTGAGAAGGCGCGCAATACCCCCGGCGTGATGCTGAGCGAGCGGCCCGCTTCCTCGCAATCACCGTTGCCGGGAATCGTAATCGCGGCATTGGCGGCGATGCGCAGTGCCAGCGCGTTGCGCGCGATCAGACTTTCGATTGCCCGAACGGCGGCCTGGTCTTGTTCTTCTGCGCGTTGGTCGAGCAGCGCATTGGCATGCTCGATGCCACTTTGCGCAGTCCAGATCATCGCGAGTCCGATAGGCAGAAGCGCGAGCGACAAGATGAGGAGGAGTTTGGCGGCGGTCGGCAGCCGGGCGACAACGCCGCGCATCAGCGCCGGTCCCGCGGAGCCAGACTGATTCTATCCGAGCCGACCGAGCAAATCCATGAGATCGTCCGGAATATCCTCGCGCAGCGTGTCGTCATAGACCGACCGCAAGGCGCGACCGACATCGGCGGGACGACTCGACGGCTTTTTCTTCGCTGCCACTTTGGTCCCCTTGCCGTCGTCTCGGCCTTTTCCGTTGTCGCCCCGCGGTTCGGCCTGATCGCTGCCACTCAACCTCTCGTCCCCCAAGGGCGGACAAGGCCCCAGCGCCCTACCCGACAAATTGCTCGTTAACGCAACATTCGTAACCGATGTGCGCTGCCCCTATGATTGCTCCGGCGGGGCGTCAATCGGCTGCCGGATGCAAGTATCCCGAAGCGAGAAACCAAAGCCGCGCCGCTTTGTTCCGCTGCGCTCATGCTTTTGCGTGGACCTATGTTATGGCCATCGTCCAGCACCGGGACCGGATCAGTCCTTGCCCTTGCATCGACCCGAACCCGCGCCCAATAGGGCCGACGCTTGTATCGAAACAGGAGTTCCACCGTCTATGTCGCTTGGTCAGGACCTTGCTCCGCACCTTCCGTTCCTGCGCCGCTATGCGCGCGCGCTGACTGGGAGCCAGGCGCACGGCGACGCCTTCGTCCGCGCCGCGCTCGAAGCGATCGTCGCCAGCCCGGAAGATTTCCCGCGCGATGTCGATCCGCGCCTCGGCCTTTACCGCACCTTCCATGCGATCTGGTCGAGCGCCAATATCGAGGAGGGTGACGAGCCAGGTGACGGCTATAACAACGCCGAGGGTATCGCCCGCGCTCGCCTGTCGCGGATCACGCCGCTGTCGCGCCAGGCGCTGCTGTTGACCAGTCTCGAGGGCTTTTCGACCGACGACACCGCTTATCTCATCGGCTCGAGCCCCGACGACGTCGACGGGTTGGTGTCGGAAGCGATGGCCGAAATTGAGCGCCAGACGCTCGCTGATGTGCTGATCATCGAGGATGAGCCTATCATCGCGATGGATATCGAGACGATCGTCCGTGATCTTGGCCACAATGTCACCGGGGTTGCCGTTACGCGCGACGAGGCGGTCGCGCAGGCGCGCCAGCACCCGCCGGGGCTGGTCCTGGCCGACATCCAGCTGGCTGACGATTCCAGCGGGATCGACGCGGTCAAGGACATCCTCGCCGAATTTTCGGTGCCGGTGATCTTTATCACCGCCTTCCCCGAGCGCTTGCTGACCGGCACGCGGCCGGAGCCGACCTTCCTCATCACCAAGCCGTTCCAGCGCTCGACCGTCAAGGCGGCCATCAGCCAGGCCTTGTTCTTCGACGCGGCAACTGTTCCCGCCGACTGACACAAAGCGCACCAGTCGCGGGAACATGGCCGGGCACGCTTCGTTGCTAGACCGAACCGAATGAATTTCGCGGGACGGAAAAAAGCGACATGGCCGAAGAGCAAGAACATCTCACCACGACCGAAGCGCGCGCCGGCAGCACTCCAGGTGTTGCCCGCAACGTGCTGACCTACGGTCTGATCCTGGTGGTCGCGTTGTTCGCGATCATCTTGTTCATCAACCGTTGAGGCACTAAGTTCGACAGACCGCGCGGACGAGTTTCAGACAGCTTGCAAGGCTTCGGCCTTCGTGTGCGAAAGAGTGGGGCCACGTGATTACCGACGAAGACGACGATGACTATGTCGAGCCGCCGCGCCCCGAGCCGGTGCCGCTGCCCGACAACGAGTTCAAGGACCAGCTCGGAGCGGTCATCCCCCACCTGCGCGCGTTTGGTCGGTCGCTTTCGGGCAGCCGCGACCTTGCCGACGATCTGGTTCAGGAAACACTGCTCAAGGCATGGGCAGCGCGCAAGCGCTTCCAGGCCGGCACCAACATGCGCGCGTGGACCTTCATCATCCTGCGCAACCTGTTCCTCAGCCAGATGCGACGCGCTCGCTTCAAGGGCGAATGGGACGATATCACGGCCGCGAAGATCCTTGCCGCGCCGGCGAGCCAGGACAAGCATATCGAGCTTGGTGACATGCAGCGCGCGCTGTTGCACTTGCCGCAGCCACAGCGCGAAGCGCTGATCCTGGTCGGCGCGGGCGGCTTTGCCTATGAGGAAGCAGCCGAAATCTGCGGTTGTGCGGTCGGCACGATCAAGAGCCGCGTGGCGCGCGGCCGAGTCGCACTCGAAGCACTGCTGACGGGGGGCAAGCTGCCTTCACGCCGCCAGCACGTTACCGATCCGAACAAGACTGCGCTGCAGACGATCATGAACGAGGTCGACGAACTCAGCCGCGACCATGCCGCGCCGTCAGACGCGTCGGTGTGATTGTCCAGGCATAGGATTAGGGCCTGACTCACGCTATCGGCGAAAGCGGATGCGCTTCCACATCACACGATCAGACTCTAGTTGAGCGCCGCCAGCAGCGCGGCGAAATCGCCACCGCATTTGTCGGCTTCGACCGGCAACGCCTGGAATGCGCGGCGCAATGCCGCCGAAAGGCCGGCCTGGGCTGGCGGAAATTCGATCCTGATCAAGCGGCGCTTCATCTTGTCGGTATCCGGGTTCGTCGGAAGGTGACGGGAACAAGTCATTGGCCCTTCAACGGCCAGAGTGCCGGGATGTTTCGCAAAATGCTCGATTTTGTCGCGATTTTGTCATGACGGAAGCGGTCCGAAGGCTGTTGCGGACGGGCGCAATCGAGCGGGCTTCGGCCCACGCGCCGTTCCTGCGCGAGGCGATCAACGCCTTGCCCGGATTGACAAAAACCTTTCTCGAGCAAGGTGCAGCGACCGCGATTTCGGCAGCAATTTCGGGTGCTGACGGCGACGGCGGAGTGTTGCTCAGACGCCGCAGGAGGGCACTCGCACTGGCGGTCGCGCTGGGCGATCTGGCGGGCGAATTGTCGCTCGAGCAGGTTACCACCGCGCTGTCCGACTTTGCCGACATGGCGCTCGACACCGCCATTGCACAGGCTATCACCGAGCGCGTGCCGGGCGCCGAGCCACGGGGAATGGCGGCGCTGGCGCTTGGCAAGCTCGGCAGCCGCGAGCTTAATTACTCGTCGGACATCGACCTGATCCTGATCTTTGATCCCGCAACCCTTCCCAAGCGTTCGCGCGATGATCCCGGCGAAAGCGCGGTGCGCATCGCACGCCGCGTGGTCGAGCTGATGCAGGCACGAACGGCCGATGGCTATGTCGCGCGGGTCGACCTTCGCCTGCGCCCATCGTCTGAAATCACGCCGATCGTGCTCCCCGTTGACGCAGCCATCGCGCACTATGAAAGCTCGGCCCTGCCATGGGAGCGCGCCGCCTTCATCCGCGCCCGCGCCGCGGCCGGCGACATCGCACTGGGCGAGCATTTCTTGCGGGAAATCCAGCCGTTCATCTGGCGGCGCGCACTTGATTTCGGGGCGATCGACGAGATCCGCCAGCTATCCGTCCGCATCCGCGACCATTATGAAAAGGGCCAGGCGCTCGGTCCTGGTTTCGACCTCAAGCGGGGCAATGGCGGGATCCGCGAGGCCGAATTCTTCGCTCAGGTTCAGCAGCTCATTCACGGTGGCCGCGATCCCTCGCTGCGCGCCCCAGCAACGATCGACGCGCTGGCCGCGCTTGCCAGCGCAGGGTGGATCGATCCCCAAGTCGGCCAAGTGATTGCCGCCGCCTATCGCGCGCTGCGCACCGCCGAGCACCGCGTGCAGATGATCGACGACCAGCAGACCCACCGCCTGCCCGCCGACCCTGCCGCGCTCGACGCGGTTGCGCGGCTGGCCGGGCTGGCCGATGGGTCGGCGCTGATCGCCAGTCTCGCCCCGCATGTCGGCGCCGTCAGTGCCCAGTTCGACGCCTTGGTCGGCGATCCCGGCGATCGATTGCCGTTGGACCCTGACCGGCTGGGGGCGGAGCTTGGCCGGCTCGGCTTTACCGACGTCGCCACGCCGGCCAAGCGGATCGGCGACTGGCGCAGTGGCCGCGCGCGCGCCCTGCGCTCACCCGCCGCGCTCGCCGCGTTCGAGGCGATGCTGCCGACGCTGATGGCGGCGATCGGCGGGGCAGGGGACCCGCCGCACGCGCTCAACCGCCTTGCCGACCTGATCGAGCGCGTGCCGAGCGGGGTCAATTTATTCCGTCTGCTCGAAGCGCGCCCGGCGCTGGCCCGGCTGCTCGCCCAATTGCTCAGCCACGCCCCCTTGCTTGCCGACCAGCTCGCCCGGCGGCCCGATTTGCTCGACGGGCTGGTCGATGATTCGAGCTTCGCCGAGCCCGCCAGCCCCGATGACGTTCACGCCGACCTGTCGCACGCCGTCGCCGGAGAGCCGCTTGATCGCGCGCTGGAAATCACGCGACGAAAAGTCAACGAGCGGCGCTTCGCCTATGGCGTTCAGCTGGTCACCGCGCATCGCGATCCGCTCGTCATCGCGCGCGGCTACAGCGATCTTGCCGAGGGAACGATCGGGGCGCTGGCCGATGCGACCAGATCCGAGTTCGCGACGGCGCATGGCGAGGTTGCGGGCGGCGAGCTGTTGATCCTCGGGCTCGGCCGGCTCGGCGGGCAGGCGTTGACCCACGCTTCGGACCTCGACCTCATCTTTTTGTTCGACGCGCCTCAGAACGCGCGAAGCGACGGCGCCAGGCCGCTCACTGCGACCGATTATTACAACCGCCTCGCCAGCCGCATCGTCTCGTCGCTCAGCGTCTCAACCGCCGCCGGGCCGCTCTACGAAGTCGACACCCGCCTCCGCCCACAAGGCAGCGAGGGGATGCTCGCCGTCAGCCTGATCGGATTCGAGCGCTACCAGCGCGAAGAGGCGTGGACGTGGGAGCATATGGCGCTGTGCCGCGCGCGCCCGGTCTATGGCAGCGAAGCGGCTCGCGAACGGCTCGCGGCGATGATCCGCGCCCTGCTCAGCGCCCCGCGCGACGCCGCCAAGATTCGCGCCGACGCCCGGCAAATGCGGTTCGACATGGCGCGTCACAAGCCACCCGCGGGGCCGCTCGACGTCAAGCTGGGCGAGGGCGGGCTGGTCGACCTGGAATTCGCGATCCACACGCTCCAGCTGATCCATGGCAAGGGCCTCGACCCGCGGCTCGAGGTCGCGATTGCGGGGCTGGCCGAGGCGGGGCTCGCGGACCCGGTGATCAATCAGGACATGCGCCTGCTGCTCAGCTTGCTGGTCACGCTGCGGCTGGTCGCGCAGGGCGGCCAGCCCGCGACCGCCAGTCGCCAGCTCGTCGCCGAAGCATGCGGTCAGCCCGATTGGCAAACGCTGCTTGATGCCGAGCGCGCGGCGCGGCACAGGATCGCGAGTTTCTGGAGCGAGGTGAAGACATGATCGGTGAAGGCGACCCAGTCCCCGCGATGGCGGTGACGCTCAGCGACGGCACGACCTTGGACCTCGCGACGGGCGCGACCTTGCTCTATTTCTACCCCAAAGACGACACTTCGGGCTGCACCCGCGAGGCGCAGGACTTCACCGCGCTCGCCCCCGATTTCGCCAAAATCGGCGTCCGCGTCGTTGGCGTGTCGCGTGACCCGATGGCCAAGCACGACAAGTTCATCGCCAAATATGACCTCGCCGTCCCGCTTGCCAGCGACGAGGATGGCGCGATCAGCGACGCGTTCGGCACGTGGGTGCAAAAATCGATGTACGGCCGCAAATATATGGGGATGGAACGCGCGACGTTCCTGATCCGCGATGGCAAGGTCGTCAGGGAATGGCACAAGGTGAAGGTCCCGGGCCATGCTGCGGAGGTGCTCGCCGCCGCCGAGCGCTAAAACTTCTTCGTGATCCCAGCGAAAATGCCGCGTCGCGCGCCATATTGCGGGGCGCCGACACCGACTCCCGACCCGTCGCGGATGAGATAGGTCTTGTCGAACAGGTTGGCGACATCGACTCGCAAGGTGACGCCCTTGAGTGGCCCCGGCCTCGTGAAATTCTGGGCGATCCCCAAATTCATCGTGAAATAGGCCGGCAACTTGCCGCCGTTGGGGATGGCGGTGAGCGGATTGGGATCGTCCCTGCGCAGCCCGCTGCCATAGACGAAGTCGACCGTCGGGATGAGCGTTCCGGCGCCATTGTGGATCGTCACGCTGCCCCCGCCAGACGCGGTCCAGTCCTGGCTGTGGTCGGTGAAGATATAGCGGTCGCGGATTTTGGCGAGCTCGTCGGGCGCGAAGAAATATTGGCTCGAATTGATATTCCTGCCCTTCTCCTGTCCGTGCGCGACGTTGGCATAAACGTCGAACGGCCCGCGTGTGTAGTTGGCGCTGAGCTCGACCCCCCAGGCATAGCCCTTGGCATAGTTGAACGGCGACAGGACCAGCGCCGAGCCGAACTGGCCCTCGTCGAGCAGGTTGTGCTTGAGCTTGTAATAGCTGTCGAGCCCGATCTTGAGACCGCGCGCCGGCTTGATCTCAACGCCGGCGTCGAAATAATGCTCGCGTTCGGCGCGCACCGGGTCGGCGGTCGTGAGCTCGCTGGCCTTGGTCGTGCCGTCGAACAGCGCCAGCGTCGGCGCGCCGATCAGCTCCTGCGGCGGCGGCGTGAAGTTGCGCGCATAACCGGCGTGGAGCGTGACGGCGTTGCTCGGCACCCACACCAGATTGACGCGCGGGCTGAGCTGCTGTTCGCGGGTGTAGGCGCGCACGATGTCGAAACGCGCGCCATAGTTGATCGTCAGCTTGGGCGTGACCGACCATTCGTCCTGCAGATAGGCGCCATAAAGCTGGCCGTTGCGCCCGCCGCGATCGGCAATCGAGAAGGGGGTTTGGCTCGACTGGTTGCCGTCGCCGTCGACCGGCAGCACACGCGATGTCACGGCCGTGCGGGTACGCTCGTTCTGAACGAACAAGCCAAAGCGAAAGGTATGGCTGGCGCCGAGCTTGGTCGATCCGTCGGCTTGCACTCCGGCGGCAAGGCTCGACAAGCTGGCGGCATCGGCAAAACCGTTGAAGATGATGTCGCCATTATTCGGATCGGGGGTGAAGCGCGTCTGCGAATAGCGCACGAACGGCGCCACCTGGAAATTGAGATTCGAACCGGCAAATTGATAGGCGAGCACGCCATAATGGGTCACCTCGCGCTGGTTGAGATCGAGCCTGGCGCTGTCGAAATTGGACACGCCATTGACCGTGAACGCGGGCGACTGGCCGGGCACATTGGGGATCTGGAAGCGGCCGATCGAGGTGCCGCCGAACGCCGAGATGCGGCTGCTTTCGGACAAAATTTCGGAGACATAGACGAAGCCGCGATATTGCCTCGTCCGGTCGTGGATCGCGTTCTTCGCGGGGGTCGGGTTCTCCACACCGATGTCGTTCTGGAGGTAGGAACCGCTGGCGAAATAGTTGAAATGGCCGTCCGACCCCTGGATGCTCGCGCTCGGCTGGATCGTGCCGCCGCTACCGCCATACACGCCGACCTCGCCGCCGTTGGCGAACGTTCCCGCCTGCGTCTTGACGTTGATCACGCCCGAGGTGCGATAGCCATATTGGGCGGGCAGCGTGCCGGTGATCAGGTCGATCGAACTCGCGATGCGCTGGTCGAAGGTCGCGCCGAAACCCGAGATGCTCTCGGGGACGATGATCCCGTTGAGGCGATACTGGAGGTTGCCGTGCTCGTTGCGGACGTGAATTGCGCCATAGCTGTCCTGGGTCACGCCGGGGGCCTGAAGCAAGGTCGCGGCGAGGCTGAGGTTGGCGCCACCGGGCTGCTTGTCGAGCGTCGCGCGGCTTAGCGAATAGTCGCTCGCGCCCAGCGCCGGAGCGATCGAATCGCGTGCCGCGTCGAGCCGGCGGCCAGTGACGACGATCTCGCCGCCCTGCACGCCGGGGGTCTTGGCGTCGGGTTCGTCGGAGGCCGAACCACGAGTCGTGCCAACCGGCGGAGCAAGCTCCTTGGTGGAGGCAGGTGCCGAGGTCGCGGCAAGCAGTAAAGCAAGCGAAGACAAAGTCGTAGAGCGAGGCATGCATTACTCGTCTGTTGGGGAATCGGACAGTCGCAGCAGCCCGTGGCCGCTGGCAACTGTTGTTACAAGATATCATCGCAGGTGTATGTCGATATTTCGATGAACGGCATCTGACAAACGACGGATCGAGCTAGCGCTCCCCCTTGACCCACTCCGCTGCTTCCGCGAACTTCGAACCAAAGGGAGACTGTGATGCGTAAACTGGTGATGATGGTGGCAGGCTTGATGACGGTCGGAGCAGGAACGGCGATGGCTCAGGTCGCGAATGAAGACCCCTACTTGTGGCTCGAGGAATTCACCTCGCCGCGCGTGACGTCGTGGGTCGAATCGCACAATGCCAAGACCACCACCGAGTTCGAAGCCGATCCGCGCTACCCCGCCTATTTCGCCGAGGCACTGGCGCTGGCTCAGGCCAAGGACCGGCTTCCGGCGGGAAGCTTCATCAACGGCCAAATCTATAATTTCTGGCAGGACGAAACCCATGTTCGCGGCATCTGGCGGAGAACCAGTATCGCCAGCTACGCCGCTCCGACCCCGGCCTGGGAGACCGTCCTCGATCTTGACGCGCTCGCCACTGCCGAAAAAGCCAATTGGGTATGGAAGGGCGCGGACTGCGCGCGTCCGGCCGAGCGCCGCTGCCTGATAAACCTGTCAGACGGCGGCGAGGACGCGGTCACGGTGCGTGAATTCGATCTTGCTACCGGCAAGTTCGTCGACGGCGGGTTCAATCTTCCCAAGGGCAAGCAGCGCGTATCGTGGGAGGACGAGAACAGCCTGCTGATCAGCCGCGAATGGGCGCCGGGCGAGCTTGGCCGCACCGGCTACCCCTACATCGTCAAGCGCCTGAAGCGCGGCCAGCCGCTGTCGGCGGCGGTGGAGCTTTACCGCGGCGATCCCAAGGACGGCGGCTACGGCGTCACCCCCTACGTCCTTCGCGACGGCGAGAATCGCACCCTCGCGGTCATCGACCGCCCGCTCGACACGTTCAATGCCGAGACCTGGATACTCACCCCCAAGGGCCCCCGCCGCCTCGCCATCCCCGCCAAGGCGAGCCCCAGCGACATGGTCGCCGGCCGGGTCATCATCCAGACCCGCGAGGACTGGCGCCCGGCCACGACCACCTTTCCCGCCGGCGCGCTGGTCTCGGTCGACCTGACGCAGCTCAAGACCGACCCGGCGCACCTCAAGCCGACGCTGATCTACGCCGCCGGTCCGCGCGAAGCCTTTGCGTCGGTCTCGGCCTCGAAGCACAGCCTGCTCGTCTCCACTCTCGACAACGTCAACGGCCGCATCCTGCGCTTCACCCCCACGGCGAAGGGCTGGGCCCGCTCATCGCTGGCGCTTCCCGGCAACAGCACGCTCGACATCGTCGATACCAAGCGCAGCGAAGATCGCGCGCTGCTGGCCGTGACCAGCTTCCTGGTTCCGCCGTCGCTTTGGCTGGCCGACGCGAAGACCGGCGCGGCGCACGAAATTCGCCGTCAGGGCGCCAAGTTCGACGCCTCGAACCTCGTCGCCGAGCAGCATGAGGCGGTGTCGAGCGACGGGACGAAAATCCCCTATTTTCTCGTCCACCGCCGGGACATGCCGCTCACCGGCAACAACCCGACCTTGCTCTATGCCTATGGCGGTTTCGAGGTGAGCGAGACCCCCAGCTATTCTTCGACCACGGGCAAGCTGTGGCTCGAAAAAGGGGGAGTCTATGCCCTCGCCAACATCCGCGGCGGCGGCGAATTCGGGCCGAAGTGGCACGAGGCCGGCTTAGGCATCAAGCGCCAGATCATCTACGATGATTTCGCCGCGGTCGGCCGCGACCTCATCGCGCGCAAGATCACCAGCCCGCGCCGCCTCGGCATCCGCGGCGGCTCCAACGGGGGCTTGCTGACCGGGGTCCAGTTCACCCAGCACCCCGAACTGTGGAACGCGGTGGTCATCGACGTCCCCCTGCTCGACATGATCCGCATCTCGAAGATCGCCGCCGGGGCCTCGTGGGAAGGCGAATATGGCAGTATCACCGATCCCGCGGTGCGCGCCTTCTGGGACAAGACCTCGCCCTACCAGAATTTGCGCAAGGGGGTCGCCTATCCTCAGCCGTTCATCTTCACCACCACCAAGGACGACCGCGTCGGTCCGCAGCACGCCCGCAAGTTCGCCGCGCGGATGGAGGAAATGGGCTTGCCCTTCTACTTCTACGAAAACACCGAAGGCGGGCATGCGGCGGGTGCCAATCTGCGCCAGACTGCGCGCACCAACGCGCTCGAGATGATCTACCTCACCCGCAAGCTGAGGGACCCGGTCGAGCCGGGCAAGGACCACTAACCAACGCTGCGTTTCAGCGTGATTTTGAAGGCGCGATGACTGTCTCGGTCGCGCATTTCGAACAGGCTGGGCGGGGCGGCGCGGCTCGGGAAAGAGAATAGCCTGAGCCGCTGGCCGTGCGTGTCGAGCAGATTGTCGAGATCGACCGTGATCGTGGTCGACTTGCTCGGCCGATATTCGACGAAGGCGGTCAGATAAGACTTGGAATTGCGGATTGAATCGATTTCGTCGATCCTGAAAAAAGTGATGCGGGCGCGATCCGACAAATTGGCGCCATAGGCCCAACGGCCAAGGTCTTGGCGATAATCCAGGCTCCATTCCCATTTCGGCCAATTTCCGCTGAACGCCCTCGATCCACCGCTGACCGGATCGTCGACCCGGGTCGATTGCCGCTGGCCGTTGGCCTTGAGCCGCCCGCCCTTGATGCCGAGCCTGGCCAGCGGCAAGTCCAATGTCAGCGACGCGAACTGCCGTGTGCCGCTCCCGATATTGCCCGGTGCGTCGAACCCGTCGGATGTCAGGATGCGGTCCTGGAGCAGCTCGATCCGATCGCTGCCGAGGTCGAGCTTGACCAGTCCGTCGCCCAGGATCGGATGCTCCACCGTGGCCCGCGCTTCCCACGCGCGCTGGGGCAGTAATTCGGCATTGCCGCCATTGATGCGGTCGACGGTCAACTCGGCGGTCGACACGAAATCGGTGAAATCGAGCTGTGCAACGGTTCGCTTGAGCGACGCCTGGAGGTGCCACCCGCCGCGCACCCGCCAGTCGAGCGAGACGCTTGGTTTGGGGAAGCCGAGCGACCGCTTCGCGCGCGTGTCACCGGTCACGGTCAGCAGCGATTTCTCGTAAGCGAGCCCCGCGTCGACGCGCAGTCGGTCGGTCACGCCGTGTCCGGCGTTGACGAACACCTCCGCCCGCTTCTCGCGGACGAAAGCATTGGCGATGGGCAGGGGGATCGGCGTCCGCACGCCGCCCGGGCCGATCGCATTGAGGAGGACACGGCTGTCGAGCGTGTTAAGCGCCACCTCGCCACCGATCTCGACCCGCATTCCGGCCAGCTTCTCGCGGGTCCAGTTGAGCCGGCCGACGCTCTCGTTGCGCTGCGAGCGGACGGCCTGCTCGAACCCGCTGGCGGGGACCGCGCGGCCGCCGACGAACGACCCATCATACAGGTTTCGCTTGGTCCGCGTCGCCAGCGCGACGAGCTTGATCGCTCCCCCGGCGAGCGGACGGGTGACGTCCCCGCCCAGCTCGAATGCGCGGATGCGATAGTCCTCGCGCAGATTGTCGTCGCGTGGCGGCCCGCCCACAGGTTCGACATGATTGGTCTGGTCGATGGTGAACTTGCCCGGCGAAAACCGTACGTTCGCCCGGATCGCCCGGTCGGGCGCTTGTTCCAGCGCCCAGTTCGCCGAAGCATAGGGCGAGCGGTCATGGATGCTGTTCACCTTGCGGCGAAATTCGATCGGGGTCGAAGTCGGGTAGGCCGAGATCCGATCCGTCCCCTCCTCGACCGAATCTGCCCGGTTGGCGCCGGCGGCTAGCGTCAGGCTCGACGCTCCCCGCTTCCACAACAGCGAGGCCTGGCCGTCGGGAATGACCGCGCCGGTATATATCCGCCTCAGCGACAGCGTCGTCGTCCCGCTCAGGCCACCGGTGCTGCCCAGGACGACATTCAACACCTGCGGCTTGCCCGAAAAGTCGGTTCCGTACAGGTCGCCCGGCCCCAGCGTGACGCGCACGACCTGCTTCGCCGGGATCCGCGCGAGGACGGTCGCCAGTGGCTCGGTCTTGCTGCTCGGGCGGGCGCCATTGATCACGACATTTCCCGCGGTTCCAGCAAATCCGCGCACGTCGCTGTTGCCCAGATCGAGGCTGAAGCCGGGAACGTGCTGCGCCATGTCGAGCGCGGTCGAAGGCGCGAAAGGCGCGAAATACGGGGCCGGATAGCTGGTCAGCCGCCCTTCGATGGTTGGCGCAGCGCCAAGTGCCGCCACCCCGACTGGCGCGGCAGCCGACCCCGCGGGTGACAGCGCAGCGGCGAGCATGGCGATGGGAACGAAGGTCGGCACTGGCTCTCCTGTATCAGCAGAGCAAGACGGTGCCGTCGAAGCAGTTCAGCGGTCACGCCGCGTTCGACCAACCGACGAACGGCGCCACCAACAGCGCCGAAATTGCGCAAGCCCTCGACGAACGGCTTGCCACGGCCCATTTGAAACCCGGCGCGCCGCATGGTAGCGGCACGCCACGCCCGTCATCCAGGAGCCGTCGGTGGCCGAGTTCACGCTTCCCAAGAATAGCGTTGTCAAAAAGGGCATCGCCCATGCGCCCGACAAGGGTGGACGACTGAAGTCGTTCAAAGTCTATCGCTACGATCCCGAAAGCGGGGCCAATCCGCGCTACGACAGCTACACCATAGACCTCGACAAATGCGGGCCGATGGTGCTCGACGCGCTGATCAAGATCAAGAACGAGCAGGATCCGACGCTGACCTTCCGCCGCTCGTGCCGCGAGGGGATTTGCGGGTCTTGCTCGATGAACATGGCGGGCAAGAACGGCCTCGCCTGCACCACCGCGATCGAGGATCTGTCGGGCGAAGTGCGGATCACGCCGTTGCCGCACATGGACGTCATCAAAGACCTCGTCCCCGATTTCACCCATTTCTATGCGCAATATGCCTCGATCCAGCCGTGGCTGAAGAGCGCGTCGCCGCCGCCATCGGGCAAGGAGCGGCTGCAGAGCCCCGAGGACCGCTCCAAGGTCGACGGGCTGTACGAGTGCATCATGTGCGCCTGCTGCTCCACCTCATGCCCAAGCTATTGGTGGAACGCCGACCGCTTCCTGGGCCCCGCGATCCTGCTGCAGGCCTACCGTTGGCTCGTCGACAGCCGCGACGAGATGACCGGCGAGCGGCTCGACCAACTCGAGGACCCGTTCCGTCTCTATCGCTGCCATACCATCATGAATTGCGCCAATGTGTGCCCCAAGGGCCTCAATCCTGCCAAGGCGATCGCCGAGACCAAGAAGTTAATTGCTGAGCGAGCGGCTTGAGCGACGTCGAAGGCTGGCTCAGCTTCGGCGACATTCCGCCCGAGAGTTTCGCCGCAGCTATTGGTCCGATGAGCTTTCGCGATGCCGGTCACGGCGTCGTGCAGGTGCGGATGCACCCGACCCGGCTGATGCTCAATATGGGCGGGTCGATCCACGGCGGCGCGGTGATGACCTTTATCGACATGGCGATCTTCGCCGGGGGGCGGATAGTTGGGCGCGATCCGGGCCACTACGTCACGCTCGACTGCTCGACCCACTTCATCGCCCGCACCATGGCCGGTGAGCCGCTCGACGCTTTCGTCCGCCTGGTCGGCAAGACAAGGGGCGGTATGGCGTTCATGGCCGGGCATTGCGAGCAGGGCGGGCAGCCGACGCACAACTTCACCGGTACATTGAAGCGCATCCGCGACGCGACGTGAAGGGGCCGGTCCGCACCGCCTATGAGACGCTGCTGGCGGCGGGCGAGCTCAAGCCCGACCCTGACCAGGGGCGCGCCGTAGCCGCGCTCGATCGCTTCGCCGATGCCCGCCCGCAACGCCTGTTCGACCGGCTGCTCGGGCGGCGCGACGACGCATGCGCGGGCGTCTATCTGTGGGGCGGGGTCGGGCGCGGCAAGTCGATGCTGATGGACCTCGCCTTCGCCACCATCACGATCGCACCGAAGCGCCGAACCCACTTCGCGCCGTTCATGCTCGACGTCCACCAGCGCCTACGCGCGGCACGTGAGACCGAAGAAGGCGACCCGGTGATCGCGGTCGCGAAGCAGCTCGCCAACGAGGTTAGCTTTCTCGCCTTTGACGAGATGATGGTCACCAATAGCGCGGACGCGATGATCATGTCGCGGCTGTTCACGGCGCTGCTCGACGAGGGAGTCAAGCTCGTCACCACGTCGAATCGTCCGCCCGCCGATCTCTACCAGGACGGGCTCAACCGCGAGCTGTTCGTGCCGTTCATCGCGCTGCTCCAGGCGCGGCTCGAGGTCGTCCCGCTCAACGGCCCAACCGACTACCGCCTCGACCGATTGCAGGGCGTCGAGACGTGGCATGTCCCCAATGGCCCTGCCGCCTCCGCCGCCTTGTCCGATGCGTTCTTCCGCCTGACTGACTATCCGGTCGAGGACCGCGCCAACGTGCCGAGCGAGGAGCTCGATGTCGGCGGCGGGCGCACCTTGCACGTTCCCAAAAGCCTCAAGGGCGTCGCAGTGTTCTCGTTCAAGCGCCTGTGCGGCGAACCGCGCGGCGCAGCCGATTATCTCGCCATCGCCCACCATTTCCACACCGTAATCATCGTCGGCATTCCCGTCCTCACCCGCGAGATGCGCAACGAGGCAGCGCGGTTCGTCACACTGATCGACCAGCTTTACGAGCAGAAGGTCAAGCTGCTCGCCGCTGCCGACGCCGCGCCCGCCGCGCTCTACCCCGCCGGCGACGGCGCTTTCGAGTTCCAGCGCACCGTCAGCCGGTTGGAGGAAATGCAGAGCGCGGACTATCTCGCACAGGGGCACGGATTGGGCGGCTGAGCTATCGACAAGCCCGCCGCGTGCGCTAGTCTTCGCTATCCCTTTAGCGAAAGTGACCGTCCGATGCGCCTGTTCCTCGCCGCCCTGCTGACCGCCACCGCCGTTCCGGCCCTTGCCGCCGCCGCGCCGACCCTTTCGCCGCAGCGCTCGGCGGCAACGCGCGCCATGTTCGAGCAGATCATCGACACGCCGACCGTGATCGGCCGCCACAATGTCCCCGCGATGGCGCAATATCTCGCCGACCAGTATGTCGCCGCCGGCTTCCCCAAGGCCGACGTCCACGTCATGCCGTATCACACCGGCAGCGCGACCACCGGCGAGGACGATACCGCCGCGCTGATCGTCCGCTGGCGGGCGGCTGGATCGCCCAAGGCGCAGCCGATCCTGTTGATGGGTCACATGGACGTGGTCGAGGCGAAGCGAGAAGATTCGACCACCGATCCGTTCAAGCTGACCGAGAAGGACGGCTATTATTACGGTCGTGGCACGATCGACATGAAAAACGGCATCACGGCCGTCACCCAAGCTCTGATCGACCTCCGCTCGGCGGGTTTCAAGCCTGCTCGCGACCTCGTCGTGCTGTTCACCGGAGACGAGGAAACCAACGGCATCGGCGCGGACAACGGCGCGACCAAATGGCTCGATTTGCTTGGCCATCCCGAGTTCGGGCTGAATGCGGATGGCGGCGGCGGTGGGGTCACTTCCGACGGCCGCCCGATCGGTTTCGCGCTGCAGACGTCCGAAAAGACCTTCGCCGGTTATACGCTGACAGTGCGCAATCGGGGCGGTCACTCGTCCAAGCCACGCAAGGACAATGCGATCTACAGCCTCGCCCACGCGATCGACAAGATCGAGGCGTACCGCTTCGAGCCGATGTTGAACGACACCACCCGCGCCTATTTTGGCGCACGGGCCAAAATGGACGCTGGGCCGCTCGGCAATGCAATGCGCAGCTGGCTGGCCAATCCCAAGGATAGTGCGGCGGCCGATCTGATCGAGAATAGCGACAGCGAAGTCGGCTTCACCCGCACTCGCTGCGTCCCGACCCGGCTGTTCGCCGGCCATGCCGACAATGCTTTGCCGCAGCTTGCCACGGCGATGATCAACTGCCGGATTTTCCCCGGGATCGAGCCCGATGCGATCCAGGCGGAACTTACGCGCATCGTTGCCGATCCCGAGGTCAAGGTCACGCGTAACGATATTTATCGTGCAAGCCTCGCTTCGCCGCTGCGTCCCGACGTGACCAGCGCTTTCACTCGTGCAGTGACCACGCTTCATCCGGGGTTCGGGGTCTTTCCGCGAATGGAGACCGGGGCGAGCGACGCCCGACCGTTCCTCGTCGCCGGGATCCCCGTGTACGGAGCGAACGGCGTGCTGTTGGAAATCCCGACCGACTATCGCGCCCACGGTAAGGACGAGCGACTGCCGATCAAGTCACTCGATCAGAATGTGCTCCACTGGACGCTGATGATCCGCGATCTGGCCGGCAAGTGAGGGGCGCGCTGTTCGCCATGGCGCTGGCCGCATTCCCGGCCAACGCCGCGATGCCGCCGGTCGCGCCAAACCCGCTGACCGTCCCGACCAGGCTTGATCCGGCGTGGCAGGTGAAGACCCGCGCACTGTTGAAGCAGGTGATCGAGATTCCGACCGTCAGGGGTCGCGGCGAGGTGCCGCGCATGGCCGCCTTGCTCGCCGACCAGTTCAAGGCGGCGGGAATCCCTGTCTCGGATATCCGGATCATACCTTATCAATCCCAGCCCGGCGACAAGACTGCGGCGCTGATCGTGCGCTGGCGCGCAACTGGGGCGACCAAAAAGCCGATCCTAATTCTCGGCCATATGGACGTAGTCGAAGCCAAGCGCTCCGACTGGAAATTTGACCCGTTCGAGTTCCGGGAGGAAGGCGGCTATTTCTACGGCCGCGGTACCAGTGACATGAAGAACGGCATCGTTGCCACCTCGCTGGCCTTGATCAAACTGAAGCAATCGGGCTTCAAGCCAGACCGCGACATCATCCTGTTCTTCAGCGGAGACGAGGAAACCGTCGGGGCGGGCGCAACCAAGGGGGCCGGTGAATGGCGCGATCTGACCGAAGCCGAATATGGGCTCAACGCCGATGGCGGCGGGGGCTCGTACCGTCGCGACGGGAAGCCGATCGTGTTCGGGATCTCGATGGCGGAGAAGACCTTCCAGACCTATTTCCTGACCGCTCGAAATCGCGGGGGCCACAGCTCGCGTCCGCGTCCTGACAATGCGATCTACGACCTCGCCGACGCGTTGAAGGCGGTTCAGGCGCATCGCTTCACCCCGCTGCTCAACGATGCGACGCGCGGCTATTTCGCGCAGCGAGCGAAGCATGAGCAAGGTGCGCTGGGCGATGCGATGCGCCGCTGGCTGGCGAACGAACAGGATGGAAAAGCGGCCGACATCATCGAAGCAAATGAGCTTGAAGTTGGGCTCACGCGTACCCGCTGCGTCGCGACGATGCTTCAGGCGGGCCATGCCGACAACGCCCTGCCGCAAATGGCGCAGGCGACAGTCAATTGCCGGATCATGCCCGGAGTCCAGCCAAGCGCGATCGAGGCCGAGTTGAAGCAGGCGGTCGGGCCCAAGATCGAGGTCACGCCCGATCCTGCCTTCATCGGCCTACCGACTCCGCCATCGCCAGTGCGCGCCGACGTCCTCAAAGCGGTGACTCATGCGGTCGAGACGGTGCACGGCCAGGCGATGGAAATCACCCCGACAATGTCGACCGGGGCAAGTGACGGCAGTTTCTTCCGCGCCAAGGGCATTCCGGTTTATGACGTGGACGGCAGCTGGGGAATCAGCCCCGACGACGAACGTGCCCACGGCCTCGACGAGCGACTGCCGGTGCGCGCGATGTACGACGACGTCGTTCATTGGGAGATGGTCCTGCGCGATCTGGCCGGCAGATAGCGCCAAGAATCAGACCGCCCGACGTGAACCGGGCGGCCTGATTGTCTTAGCTTGAAAGACTAGCGGACGAGTCCGCCGAGAATGCGCTGGATGATCGAGGTGCGGGATCGACCTGATAGATCGTGTTATCCCGATAAATGTAGCGGTCATTCGAATCCAGGCCGTACTGGTCGATATAGCGCTGTGGAATCTGGTTGTACGGCGTGTAGCTATTATAACCGTAGGGCAGGCGCGAGCCCTGCGCCCAACGTCGCGCCTGGCCCGGTGGCATGCAGCCATTATGCTTCTTCGCCAGCCCCGGCGGGCAGTTGCGATAGCTGCTGTGGTGATAGCCATAGTTGGTGCGATAACCGTCGTTGCGGTCGTTGCGGTCGCCGCGATAACCATCCTCGCGGTCGCCGCCGCCGTGCTTCCATTCCTTGTCGCCATGGCCGTGGCCGCCCTTGTCGGCGAGCGCCGGGCTTGCGGTCAGCGCAACTGCCGCCGCAGCGGCGAGGGTAAAGAGGGTTTTCATCGGATTGCTCCTGGGTTGAGGGCGAATATTATCGCCCGATATGTAACCAAAACCATGCGCGATGCGGATCGTTCCGGATGTGGCGACGGTGGCGGTCGAGCGGTTGCCCCTTCCGGACGGGGCGGCTAAGCGATCCAGCGCATCCTGTTCGAGCGTCGGAACCCCGTCGCCCGGACGCGAATTCAGACTCTCGTGAAAGGCATTCTCATGGCCCGCAAGAAGATCGCCCTGATCGGCGCCGGCAACATCGGCGGCACGCTCGCCCATCTTGCCGCGCAAAAGGAACTTGGTGACATCGTCCTGTTCGACGTCGTCGAAGGCGTCCCTCAGGGCAAGGCGCTCGACCTGTCGCAGTGCGGCCCGATCGAAGGGTTCGATGCCAGGATCACCGGCTCGAACGACTATGCCGACATCGCCGGCGCCGACGTGATCATCGTTACCGCCGGAATCGCCCGCAAGCCGGGCATGAGCCGCGACGATCTGCTCGGCATCAACTTGAAGGTGATGAAAGCAGTCGGCGAGGGCATCAAGGCCAACGCGCCGGGTGCGTTCGTGATCTGCATCACCAACCCGCTCGACGCGATGGTCTGGGCGTTGCGCGAATTCTCAGGGCTTCCCCACCACATGGTCGTCGGCATGGCGGGCGTGCTCGACAGCGCGCGGTTCAGCCACTTCATTGCCGACGAGTTCGGCGTTTCGGTGCGAGACGTGAACACCTTCGTGCTCGGTGGTCACGGCGACACGATGGTCCCGGTGGTGCGTTACTCGACGGTCAACGGCATTCCCGTCCCCGACCTCGTCAAGATGGGCCTGTCGTCGAACGAAAAGATCGACGCGATCGTCAAGCGCACGCGCGGCGGCGGCGGCGAGATTGTCGCGCTGCTCAAGACCGGCTCGGCCTTCTACGCACCCGCGACGAGCGGTATCGCGATGGCCGAAGCCTTCCTCGATGATCAAAAGCGCATCCTCCCCTGCGCGGCGTGGGTCGATGGCCAGTATGGCGTGAACGGCCTCTACGTCGGCGTCCCCGTCCAGATCGGAGCCGGCGGAGTCGAGAAGATCGTCGAGATCGAGCTCGACGAAACCGACAAGGTCGGCCTCAAGGTCAGTGTCGACGCGGTCAAGGAACTGCTTGACGCGTGCCGTGCCATTGACGGGTCGCTGGCCTGATGGGGGAGGGAGGTCCCCTTCTTCGGTATCGCGTTAGCGTGGCGCTCCTAGTGTCGGGCATCATGATGCTGTTGATGATCGTCCCCTTGGCATTCGTTGCATATGGAACAGAATGGGGGGCGCTTGCCCCCTTCATGGCTTTTGGCGGATTGGCCGCAATTTTTCTCTCTGCTGCGCTCGGTCTATTCAATGTTTTAGCATTGAAAAAAGCAGGTGCAGGCAGTCTTCCGACGGAGACAAAATGAGCATTCTCGTCGACCGCAATACCAAGGTCATCACGCAGGGCATGACCGGCGAAACCGGTACTTTCCATACCCAGCAAGCCCTTGCCTATGGCACGCAGATGGTCGGCGGCGTGACTCCCGGTAAGGGCGGCACAACCCACATCGGACTGCCCGTGTTTGACACGGTCGCCGAAGCCGTCGCCAAAACCGGCGCCACCGCGAGCGTGATCTATGTTCCGCCGCCCTTCGCCGCGGATTCGATCCTCGAGGCGATTGATGCGCAAGTGCCGCTGGTCGTGACCATCACCGAAGGCATCCCGGTGCTCGACATGGTCAAGGTCAAGCGCGCGCTGTCAGGATCGAAGTCGCGGTTGATCGGCCCCAACTGCCCCGGCGTGCTGACTCCCGACGAGTGCAAGATCGGCATCATGCCCGGTTCCATCTTCATGAAGGGCAGCGTTGGCGTCGTCAGTCGCTCGGGCACGCTGACCTATGAGGCCGTTTTCCAGACGACCAACGAGGGGCTCGGCCAAACCACCGCGGTCGGCATCGGCGGCGATCCGGTCAACGGCACCAACTTCATCGACGTGCTCGAACTGTTCATGGCCGACGAGGCGACGAAGAGCATCATCATGATCGGCGAGATCGGCGGCGCAGCGGAAGAGGAAGCCGCACAGTTCATCGCCGACGAGGCGAAACGCGGGCGCAAGAAGCCGATGGTCGGCTTCATCGCCGGTCGCACCGCCCCTCCCGGACGCCGCATGGGCCACGCCGGGGCGATCGTTTCGGGCGGCAAGGGCGATGCTGAAAGCAAGATTGCGGCGATGGAAGCCGCTGGCATTCGCGTCAGCCCAAGCCCATCTGAACTTGGCACGACACTTTCGGCGCTGTTGAAGGGTTGATGTCATCCTGGCGCATGCCGGGACCCCGGGAGGCTAAAGCGCCTCCGCCGACCGGGACCCGGGCTTGCGCCGGGGCGACGATCGTGGCGATAAGAAGGTAAGATGGACGATCTGAGCGAAAGTTTCGAAGCTGAGCAGGGGCCAAGCTGGGCGCGGCCTGATTGGCCGATCGCCGAGCTCGATGCAGTCAACGCCGGGCTCGACCCGACCGATGCGGTAATCGAGCGCGTAGCCGCGCAGGCCAAAGTGGTCGCCGCATCCTCCGCATCCGGCCCGGTCGACGAGACCGCCATTCGCCACGCTGCCGAAGACAGCATCCGCGCGATGATGCTGATCCGCACCTACCGTGTGCGCGGCCACCTTGCCGCCAAGCTCGATCCGCTCGGCCTCGCCCATCACGAACTCCCCGCCGATCTCACCCCCTCATTCCACGGCTTCTCCGACGTCGATCTCGATCGCAAGATCTGGCTCGGCGGGACATTGGGCTTCGAGCAGGCCAGCGTGCGCGAGCTCGTCGCGGTGCTGCAGGCCAATTACTGCGGCCCCGTCGGGCTTGAATATATGCACATTAACGACCTGGACGAGCGCCGCTTTCTCCAGGATCGGATGGAGGGCAAGCAGGCCGAGATCGTCTTCACCAAGGACGGCAAACAGGCGATCCTGGAAAAGGTCATCCACGGCGAGCAGTGGGAGAAATTCCTCGCGCGCAAATATGTCGGGACCAAGCGCTTCGGGCTCGATGGCGGCGAAAGCGCAATTCCAGCGCTCGAATCGATCATCAAATACGGCGGCCAGCTGGGCATTACCGAGATCGCCATCGGCATGGCCCACCGTGGCCGTCTGAACGTCCTCGCCAACGTCATGGGCAAACCCTACCGCGCGATTTTCAGCGAGTTTGCCGGCGGCGCCGCCAACCCCGAGGATGTCGGCGGATCGGGCGACGTCAAATATCACCTCGGCACGTCTTCGGACCGCGAATTCGACGGCAACAAGGTCCATCTGTCGCTGCTCCCCAACCCGTCGCACCTGGAAGCGGTCGATCCGGTCGTGCTGGGCAAGGCGCGTGCGGTGCAGACGCTGCGCGAGGACAAGCATGGCAAGACCGTGCTTCCGATCCTGCTCCACGGCGACGCGGCGTTCGCGGGGCAGGGGATCGTCGCCGAGTGCTTCGGCTTCTCTGGTCTTCCCGGCTATGGCACCGGCGGCACGATCCACTTCGTCATCAACAACCAGATCGGTTTCACTACCAGCCCGCAGTTCGGCCGCTCCTCGCCCTACTCGTCGGACATGGCGAAAGCGGTCCAGGCGCCGATCCTCCACATCAACGGCGACGACCCCGAGGCGGTGACCTTTGCCTGCAAGCTGGCGATCGAGTTTCGCCAGCAGTTCGGGCGCGATATCGTCATCGACATGTGGTGCTACCGCCGCTTCGGCCACAACGAAGGCGACGAGCCCAGCTTCACCCAGCCGCTGATGTACGCCGCGATCAAGACCCACCCGCCGATCAGCGAAATCTATGCCAAGCGGCTGATCGCGGAAGGCGTGATCGACCAGGCGTGGCTCGACGAGAAGACCAGGCAGTTCGTCACATTGCTCGAGGGCGAGTTCGAGGCGGGGACCGGCTTCAAGCCCAACAAAGCTGACTGGTTCGAGGGCCGCTGGACCGGCTTTGGCCGTCCCGACGAGCCCGTGCTCGGCCGCCGCAACATCTCGACCGCGATCGAGGCAAGCGAGTTCGAACGCATCGGGGCGACGTTGACGACCGTTCCCGATGGTCTGACGATCCACAAGACGCTCGGCCGCATCCTCGATGCCAAGGCGGCAATGTTTGCCAATGGCGAAGCATTCGACTGGGCAACTGGCGAAGCGCTGGCGTTCGGAAGCCTCGTCGCCGAGGGCCATAACGTCCGCCTGTCCGGCCAGGATTCGGGCCGCGGCACCTTCAGCCAGCGCCATGCGGTGTGGGTCGACCAGACCAATGGCGAGAAATTCATCCCGCTCCGCACCATCCCCGGCGGACGCTTCGAAGTGCGTGACAGTCCCTTGAGCGAGTTCGGCGTGCTCGGCTTCGAATATGGCTATTCGATCGCCGACCCGCGCACACTGGTGCTGTGGGAAGCGCAGTTCGGCGACTTCGCCAACGGCGCACAGACGATCGTCGACCAGTTTATCGCGTCAGGCGAAAGCAAGTGGCTGCGCGCGTCGGGGCTCGTAATGCTCTTGCCGCACGGCTTCGAGGGGCAGGGGCCCGAGCACTCATCAGCCCGCCTCGAACGCTATCTCCAACTGTGCGCCGACGACAATATCCAGGTCGTCAACTGCACCACCCCGGCAAATTATTTCCACGTCCTTCGCCGCCAGTTGCTGCGTGATTTCCGCAAGCCGCTGATCATGATGACGCCCAAATCGCTGCTGCGGCACAAGCTCGCCGTCTCGACCCGCGCCGACTTTACCGGCGAGAGCCACTTCAAGCGGATCATGAGCGACCTCAACCCGCCCGCCGAGGGCAACACCCGCCGCGCCGTGCTCTGCTCGGGCAAGGTCGCGTTCGAGCTGATCGAGGCACGCAATGCCGCCGGCGCAAGCGGCACCGAAATTATCCGCGTCGAGCAGATTTATCCCTTCCCGTCCGAGCCGCTAGTCAAGCGACTGAAGGCGATGCCTGACCTACAGGAACTCGTGTGGGCACAGGAGGAGCCGAAGAATAATGGCGCGTGGCACTTCGTCGAAAGCTACCTCGAGGAGTGCCTAACGCAAGTCGGCAAACAGGGCATGCGGCCACGCTATGCCGGCCGCGCCGCTTCCGCCTCGCCCGCGACCGGCCTCGCCAAGCGCCACGCCAAGGAACAGGCTGCATTGATCGCCGACGCGCTCGGTCAAAATACCAACCCCGTCGCCGCTGCGGCCGAGTAAGGGACGACTATGCCAACCGATGTGAAGGTGCCGACGCTGGGCGAATCGATCACCGAAGCAACCTTGGGCACGTGGCTCAAGCACCCCGGCGACGCCGTCGCCGCCGACGAGCCTATCGCCAGTCTGGAGACCGACAAGGTCAGCGTCGACGTGCCCTCGCCGGTCGCGGGCACGTTCGGCGAGGCACTGGTCAACGAAGGTGACACGGTTGCTGTCGGCGCGATCATTGCGCGGATCAAAGAAGGCGCGTCAGCAGCAGCGCCCGCGCCTGCGCCCGCCAACCCCTCTGCCGACCCGGCGCCAGTGACCAATCCAGCGGGCCCGGCCGAAACGCCGGCGCTCAAGACCGACCAGCACGCACCGACCGCAGACAGTCCCGGCTCGGCCAACGACGCCGCGCTCCGCCTCTCGCCGGCGGTCCGCCGCGCGGTGCTCGAGAACCATGTCGATCCGTCGGCGATTCAGGGGTCGGGCAAGGACGGCCGCCTGACCAAGGACGATGTCCTCGCCGCTGCCAAGATCAAGGGTGCCGTTCCGCCCGCCGCTGCGGCACCGGCTGCCACACCTGCCGAGTCTTCGTCGGCGGGCCCTGTCGCTGCCGCCGCGGAGACTTCGTCGGCGGGCCCTGTCGCTGCCGCCGCGGAGTCTTCATTGGCGGGCCCTGTCGCTGCCGCTCGGCCCGCACCGGCGGGAGACCGCCGCGAGGAGCGCGTCAAGATGACCCGCCTCCGCCAGACCATCGCCACCCGCCTCAAGGAAGCCCAGAACACCGCTGCGATCCTCACCACCTTCAACGACGTCGAAATGTCCGCCGTGATCGACGCCCGTGCCCGCTACAAGGACTTGTTCGAGAAGAAGCACGGCATTCGCTTGGGTTTCATGGGCTTCTTCGTGAAGGCTGCGGCGCTCGCCGCACGCGACGTGCCGTCGGTCAACGCCAGCCTCGACGGCGACACCATCGTCTATCACGACTACCTCGACGTGTCGGTCGCGGTGTCGGGCCCCAAAGGCCTGTTTGTCCCCGTCGTCCGTTTGGCCGACCAGATGAGCTTCGCCGAGGTCGAACAGGCCATCGCCGGCTTTGGCAAGAAGGCCAAGGACGGCACGCTCAGTATGGACGACATGACGGGCGGAACCTTCACCATCTCCAACGGCGGCGTGTTCGGGTCTTTGCTCTCGACCCCGATCATCAACCCGCCGCAATCCGCCGTTCTCGGTATGCACCGTATCGAGGACCGCCCCGTGGCAAGGGACGGCCAGGTCGTAATCCGCCCGATGATGTACCTCGCGCTCAGTTATGACCACCGCCTGGTCGACGGCCGCGAGGCGGTCACCTTCCTCGTCCGGATGAAAGAAGCGATCGAAGACCCGACGCGCCTGCTGATCGACCTGTAAGGACCAAGAATGGCTGACACGAATTACGACGTCCTCGTCATCGGCTCGGGTCCGGGGGGTTATGTTGCCGCGATCCGTGCGGCGCAGCTCGGGCTCAAGACCGCCTGCGTCGAATCGCGCGAGACGCTTGGCGGGACCTGCCTCAACGTCGGCTGCATCCCGTCGAAGGCACTGCTCCACGCGTCAGAGCTTTATGAGGAGGCCCACTCTGGCGCACTCAAGAAATTCGGAATCAACATCGAGGGCGCGACCCTCGACCTCGACCAGATGCACGCCGAGAAGGCCAAAGCGGTCACCGAACTGACCGGCGGGATCGCCTTCCTGTTCAAGAAGAACAAAGTCGACTGGCTCAAGGGCCGCGCCGCCTTCGCCTCGCCCATTTCCGTGGTGATCGGCGACCAGACCGTTACCGCGAAAAACATCATCATCGCCACGGGCTCTTCGGTCACCCCGCTGCCCGGGGTCGAGGTCGACAATGACGCCGGGATCATCGTCGATTCGACCGGCGCGCTCTCGCTCGCCAACGTCCCCGGGCATCTCGTCGTGATCGGCGGCGGCGTGATCGGGCTTGAGCTTGGTTCGGTGTGGAAGCGGCTCGGCGCGACCGTCACCGTCATCGAATATCTCGACCAGATCCTGCCCGGCATGGACGAGGAAGTCCGCGCTGAATCGGCCAAGCTGTTCAAGAAGCAGGGCATGACGCTGCGGACCGGCACCAAGGTCACCACCGCCACCGCGGCCAACGGCAAGGCCACGTTGACTCTCGAACCCGCAAAGGGCGGCGCGTCGGACACGATCGAAGCCGACGCCGTACTCGTCTCGATCGGCCGCAGGCCCAACACCGATGGCCTAGCGCTCGACAAGGCTGGCCTCACCGTCAACGCCAAGGGCCAGATCGACACCGACCACGACTTCCGCACCACCGTTCCCGGCATCTGGGCGATCGGTGACGTCATCCCCGGCCCGATGCTGGCGCATAAGGCCGAGGACGAAGGCATCGCCTGCGCCGAGAATATCGCCGGCCACACCGGCATCGTGAACCACGCCGTCATCCCCTCGGTGGTCTACACCATGCCCGAAATCGCCGGAGTCGGGCTGACCGAGGAGCAAGCGCGCGAGCAGGCCGAAATCAAGGTCGGCAAATTCCCGTTCGCCGCTAACAGTCGCGCCAAAACCAACCGCGACACCGATGGCTTCGTCAAGATCATCGCCGACGCCAAGTCAGACCGCGTGCTCGGCGTCTGGATCATCTCGTCGCTCGCCGGGACACTGATCGCCGAAGCCTGCATCGCGATGGAGTTCGGCGCGACGAGCGAGGACATCGCCTACACCTGCCACGCCCACCCGACCCACGCCGAGGCAATCAAGGAAGCCGCGATGGCGGTCCAGGGTAAACCGATCCACATTTGATCGAGGCTAGGCTGCGGGTTCCACCGGCGGCACGGACCGCGCCGCCAAATCGCGCTGCCAGTAACCAATGTCGACCCATTCGCCCAGCTTGTAGCCTGGCGCCTTGATCGTTCCGGCAAGCCGATAGCCGAGCGCCTCGTGCAAGCCCGCGCTGGCCGCGTTGGGAAGCGAGATGCTGGCGATTGCGGTGACGAAACCGCGTTCGGTCAACGCGTCGATCAGTCGGGCGAGCAGTGCGCGCGCGACACCCCGCCGTTGGGCGTTGGGCGCGACATAGACCCCGGTCTCGACCGCCCAGCGATAGGCTGAACGATGACGAAAACCGCTGCTCGAGGCATAACCCAGCAGCACACCGCCGTCCTCGGCCACGAGCCATGGATAGGCGATCCCGGTGCCCGCCATCCGCCCCGCGATCTCGGCCGCGTCAGGGGCGACTTCCTCGAACGTCGACTGACTGCCCTCGACGAACGGCGCGTAGAGCGCGGCGATCGCGGCGGCGTCGGCTGCCGTAGCAGGTCGAATCAGGACCACAACAAGCGGGCAAGCGCGGCAAACAACCCGCCCTTGGGGGTTTCGGCCGGCATCCCCGCGGTCGGCCCGCACTCGAGGCAGCGCACCTGAATTGACGGTCCGGTCATGATCTGCTGCACTTCGGCGAGTGCACGCTCGATCTCGCTGGCAGGGGCGGGGGCGAGGCTGGCCAATGCGTCGGTCGTGCCGGTCGCGTCGTCATCGCCCGCAAATAGTCCCATCAACCCCTCGCTCAGGCTTTTGGGACGTTCGAGATAACGCACACCGCGCTCGTCGCCAAGGTTCGCGAGCGCTGCCGCCTTGGCGATCGCCGCGTCCATTCCGCCGAACCCGTCGACCAGCCCCAGCTGGTGCGCCGTGCCGCCGTCCCACACGCGGCCTTGCGCGATCTTGTCGATCTCCGCCGGGCTCTTGTGCCGCGCCGCGCCGACGATGCCGAGGAATTTGGCATAGATGCTGTTCACGCCAGCCTGGACCAGCGCGCCGGCTTCGGGTGACGGGCCGTTCAACACATCGGGTTCGCCCGACAGCGGGGTCGTCTTGATCCCGTCGGCACCGACCCCGAGTTTCTTGAGCGTGCCCTGGAAGCTTGGCAGGATGCCGAACACCCCGATCGATCCGGTGATCGTCGACGGCTCGGCGAAGACATAATCGCCCGGCGTCGACACCCAATACCCCCCCGACGCCGCGACCGAGCCCATCGACACGACGATCGGGATCTTCTTCTCCTTGACCGCCAGCAACGCTTGCCGGATCCGCTCCGACGCGAGCACCGAACCGCCGGGCGAATCGATCCGCACGACCAGTGCTTTCATGTCGTCCCCGCGCAGCCCCTTGCGGATCGCCGCGGCAATGCTGTCGCCGCCCGCAGTGCCGAGCGGCGCCTTGCCGTCGATGATCGTGCCGGCGATGGTCACCACCCCGATCGGCCCATGCGGGCTGCGCTCGACCTTGTTCTTGATATAGCTGTCGAGGCGGATCGCCTTGTAGCCGCCGGCCGCCTTGTCGTCCTCGCCGCCAAGCTTCGCCAGCCGCGCCTCAAAGGCGCGCCGGTCGGCAACTTGGTCGACCAGCCCGGCATTTTTCGCTGCCAGCGCGAGGTCGCCCCCGGCGGCGTTCACCGCGCCGACCTGGTCCTTCAAATAGGCATCGACCTTCGCTGCCGGTCGGGCATGGAGCACGTCGCTCCGCCAGTCTTCGAGCAACGCCCCGCCGAGCGCTTGCGCCGCGGCCTTGGCCTCGGGCGACATGTCGCTGCGGATATAGGGTTCGACCGCCGACTTGTAGGTGCCGACGCGATAGACGTTGGCGGTGACCCCAAGCTTGTCGAGCAAGCCCTTGTAATAGAGGTGGTTGCCGCCTGGCCCGGCGATCGCGACGGTGCCGAACGGGTTGAGCCAGATCTCGGAGGCGTGGCTCGCGAGCTGGTAGCCGCTGTCGGTATAGCCGGTGGCATAGGCGACGACCGGCTTGCCGCTCGCCTTGACCCGCGACAGCGCCGCGCCGAGATCGGTCACCGCCGCCTCGCCGCCGCCGAGGAAGCCGTCGAGATCGAGCGCCACGCCCTTGACCCGGTCATCGGTGCGCGCCGCGTCGAGCGCCGCAATCAGGTCGCGCAGCTGATATTGATGGACCCGCTCGCCCTGGCCCGACAGCAACGCGGTCGCGCTCGGCTTCGACGCTTGCTCGACCAGCGAACCGTTGAGGGCGAGGTTGAGCACCCCGTCCTTGACCGCCGGCGGTCCCGACGACAGCGCCGCGTAAAGCCCGCCGAAAAAGATCAGCATGAACAACAGGACGAGCGCGTCCTTGACCCCGACCAGCAGTTTCCAGATCGCTCGCACCAACCGCATAATCTTCACTCCGCCGCGTGTCGCGCGGTGCTAGCCGAGCCGTCCTGCGAATGCGAGCGCGAAGGCGAGAAGGTGAGTTTTGGACAAAGTTGACAGTGTGGCGAGCTTTTGTGCCCAATGTGTCCAGTCGGTCGCGAGTGCGCGCCTTGTCCAACGAATCGCTGGTCGAAAAGGCTAGCGTTGCGCATCGACGAGTCTATGCGCTCGAAGGGGTTCTGCAGGACGGGAAAAACGTTGTCGCTGACAACCTTAGCTTGCCCCGCAAGCGGCATTTATTCCTGGACTTGTATATCAATTGAGATACAATGAATATATGAGTTCGATGCTCCACGTCCGTCTCGACGAAGCGACAAAGGCGGAGGCAACCGCTGTGCTCGATGCGATTGGACTTTCAGCCTCCTAAGCGGTGCGCTTGCTCTATCACCGGCTGATTGCCGATCAAGCATTCCCGCTGGAACTCAAAGTGCCCAATGGTGCGACTCGCGAGGCGATGGTGGAGGCGAGGGAAATGCTTCGCGCCCGAAGAGCGCGCTTCGCCAGCGGTGGCGATTTGATCGCCGATCTTGAAGCGCCCCGCAGCAAGTAAGCGCGCGCCGCCTCCGCGCGCCGCCGATTACACGAAAGCCTTCGCCAAGGATTGGGATCGGCTCTCGCGCTCGGGCCGCTACGACATGGCCAGCCTCAAGAGGGCAATCCTCCTGCTCATCGCCAACGACGGCCCGCTTGGCCCGGAATGGCTCGACCATCCGCTCAAGGGCGAGTGGGCGGGCACCCGCGAATGTCACATCGGCGTCGATTTCCTGCTGATCTACGAAGTCGATGATGCGGCCGGGAAGAGTGGTTCGGTAATGTTTGTGCGATCGGGGACGCATTCGGATTTGTTCAGGGAGTAAGCCGCCGAACATTGCGGCCCAGTCTTGCCACGGGTCGCGACCCCCCGCATTGACCAGCCCATGCCGACCCGCTCGCATCCCTGGCGCATCGAACTTCGCGCGACCCTGATCCTCGCCTGGCCGCTGGTGCTGTCCAACCTCACCATGGCGCTGATCCAGGCGACCGATGTCGTGCTGATGGGCTGGCTCGGGGCGCAAGCGCTGGCGGCGTCGGCGTTGGGGCTCAACCTGACCTTTGCCTTCCTGCTGTTCGGGATCGGGGTGATCACCGCCTCGTCGCCGATGATGGCGACCGCCTTTGGGCGCAAGGCACATAGCGTCAGGCAGGTGCGGCGGACGTTCCGGCAGGCGCTGTGGCTGGCGGTCATCCTGTCGGCAGCGATCTGGGCCGTGCTGTGGAACGCGGAAAGCATCATCGGAGCGCTCGGCCAGCAGGCGGCGCTCGCGCACGACGCGGCGCGGTTCCTGCGCGGCTATATGTGGAGCGCGCTGCCATTCCTGCTGTTTCAGGCGATGCGCAACTTCCTCGCCGCGCTCGAACGGCCAGCCTGGATCTTGGTGATCAGCCTGGTCGGGATCGCGCTTAACGCGCTGCTCGGCTGGGCCCTGATCTTCGGCCATTTCGGGCTTCCGGCGCTGGGCATATTCGGCGGCGGACTGGCGAGCAGCATCGTGTGGAGCATACTCGCGCTGGCGCTTGCGATCGTGCTCGCGACCGACCGCCAGTTCGCCCGCTTCCACCTGTTCGGGCGCTGGTGGCGAAGCGACTGGCCGCGGTTCGGGGCGCTGGTCAGGCTCGGCTTGCCCATCGGGCTGGCGATGAGTTTCGAAGGCGCGGTGTTCGGCGCGGCGGCCTTCCTGATGGGGCTGATCGACGCCGAATCGGTCGCCGCCCACGCCGTCGCGCTGCAGATCGCGGCGCTCAGCTTCATGGTGCCGATGGGCCTAGGCCAGGCGGCGACGGTGCGCGTCGGCAATGCCCTTGGACGCGGCGACCGCGCGGGGATCACCCGCGCCGGCTGGACCGCATGGGGATTGGGCGTCGGCTTCATGGCGGCGATGGCGCTGCTGATCTGGATCGCCCCGCGACCGCTGGTCCTGCTGTTCCTCGAAGACAGCGCGGCTAACGCCCACGTCATCGCGCTCGCGGTCAGCTTCCTCGCCATCGCGGCGGTGTTCCAGGTGGTCGACGGTGCGCAGGTCGTCGGGGCGGGCATGCTGCGCGGATTGCACGACACTCGCGTGCCGATGCTGTTCGCGCTGCTCGGCTATTGGGGAATTGGCATTGGGGTCGGCGCGTGGCTGGCCTTCCGCCGCGGCTGGGCAGGGCAGGGCATCTGGGCCGGTCTTGCGCTTGGTCTGGCCATCGTCGCGGTCCTGATGCTCGTGCGCTGGATGCGGCGCGATGCGCTCGGCGGGGCTTCTCAGCCCTCGATATAGACCTGGTCACCGCGCGCGACATTCGCGAACAGCCTTTTGGCGAAGCTCATCGGCAGGCGGATGCAGCCGTGCGACGCGGGATATCCCGGCACCACTCCGCCATGGAGCGCGACCCCATAACGATTGAGGCGGAGCATGAACGGCATCGGCGCATTGCTGTAGCGGTTCGAGCGATGAAACACTTCTTTCGCGAGAATCGGGAATAGACCGACGGGCGACTCATGGTCGGTCTTACCGCTCGACACGGTGGTCACGCCAATCATCCGCTCGCCGCGATAGACCCAAGCCAGTTGATCGGACAGGCTGATGACGATCTTCGTCGGACCGGTCGCGGGGGAATCGATGACCCAACGTGAATCGGCGGGTTTGAGCACGGACGTGCCAAATGTCGCCGCCATCTCGGTCTTGGCCTTGTCGGTATAGCCCCAGCCATATCTCGCTGGAGCGGCGGCAGGCGCGACCGGCGCCACCACTTGCGTGGGCGTGGTGGCGCAGCCGCTGAACAGCAGCGCACTGGTAAGGGCAATGATAAAACGCTTCACGACGGACACTCCGGATGGAGCGGGCTCCATGCCCTCAATCGTTCAAACAAGCCATCGTCCCGCTCATCAGCGTGTGAATCTGAAAAGCGCATCGAACGCTTGACGCTTTTGTGCCGCCTACCCATATGCAGCTCAGCGCTGGCACTCCCATCCGGAGAGTGCCAAGCCACAACGGTAAACATCAAAGGGATATCAGGAAGATGGGTTTCAGGCCGCTTCATGACCGTGTCCTCGTGCGTCGCACCGAGGCCGAGGAAAAGACCGCTGGCGGGATCATCATCCCCGACACGGCCAAGGAAAAGCCCCAGGAGGGGCTCGTCGTCTCTGCCGGCACCGGCGCGCGCAACGAGCAGGGCACCGTCCATCCGCTCGAGGTCAAGGCCGGTGACAAGATCCTGTTCGGCAAATGGTCGGGCACCGAGGTCAAGGTCGACGGTGAAGACCTCATCATCATGAAAGAGAGCGACATTCTCGGGATCGTTGGCTGATCCAATTTCCCGGTCGCTTCACTCGTAAACTATAAGAAAGGGTAGCCATCATGGCATCCAAGGACGTAAAATTCGGCCGCGACGCGCGTGAGCGCATCCTTCGCGGCGTCGACATCCTGGCCGACGCGGTCAAGGTCACGCTGGGGCCCAAGGGCCGCAACGTCGTCATCGACAAGAGCTATGGCGCGCCGCGCATCACCAAGGACGGCGTCACCGTCGCCAAGGAGATCGAGCTCAAGGACAAGTTCGAGAATATGGGTGCGCAGATGCTGCGCGAAGTCGCGTCCAAGACCAACGACATCGCCGGTGACGGCACCACCACCGCGACCGTCCTCGCCCAGGCGATCGTTCGCGAAGGCATGAAGTCGGTCGCCGCCGGCATGAACCCGATGGATCTGAAGCGCGGCATCGATCTTGCCGTCGCCAAGGTCGTCGAGGATCTCAAGGCGCGCTCCAAGCCCGTCGCCGGTTCGAAGGAAGTTGCCCAAGTCGGCAGCATCGCCGCCAACGGCGACACCATCGTCGGCGAGAAGATCGCCGAAGCGATGGACAAGGTCGGCAAGGAAGGCGTCATCACCGTCGAGGAAGCCAAGGGGCTCGAGTTCGAACTCGACGTCGTCGAAGGCATGCAATTCGACCGTGGCTATCTGTCGCCCTACTTCATCACCAACCCCGAGAAGATGTCGGTCGAACTGGCTGACCCCTACATTCTCATCCATGAGAAGAAGCTGTCGAACCTGCAGGCGATGCTCCCGATCCTCGAGAGCGTTGTCCAGTCGGGCCGTCCGCTGCTGATCATCGCCGAGGACATCGAGGGCGAGGCGCTCGCCACGCTCGTCGTCAACAAGCTTCGTGGTGGCCTCAAGGTCGCCGCGGTCAAGGCTCCCGGCTTCGGCGATCGTCGCAAGGCGATGCTGGAAGATATCGCCATCCTGACGGGCGGCGAGATGATCTCGGAAGACCTCGGCATCAAGCTCGAGAATGTCACGATCGAGATGCTTGGCACCGCCAAGCGCGTCACCATCGACAAGGACACCACCACTCTCGTCGACGGCGCGGGTGAGAAGTCGGGCATCGAAGGCCGCGTCACCGCGATCCGCCAGCAGATCGAGAACACCACGTCGGACTATGACAAGGAGAAGCTCCAGGAGCGTCTTGCCAAGCTCGCCGGCGGCGTTGCCGTGATCAAGGTCGGCGGTTCGACCGAGGTCGAGGTCAAGGAGCGCAAGGATCGCGTCGACGACGCTCTCCACGCGACCCGCGCTGCGGTCGAAGAAGGCATCGTCCCCGGTGGCGGTACGGCGTTGCTCTATGC
>JBBQDG010000021.1:0-45249 GCA_038319435.1 Sphingomonadales bacterium
ATCGATGGAGTTGCCATGAGAAGTTCCTCTTGTTGAAGGAACTCCATCGTCCATCGCCAACCCCGCCGCGCCAAACCTCAATGCAGGTGCGCTACCGCCCGCCAAGAACCCCTGCCGCGAAGCGGCTTCGTGCATTGGGTCAAGGCCGACAACGCTAACCTTTGCGAACAGCTTTGCGGATGGCCCTCGGAACTCGCGCAAGGGGTAAGAGCACATTCATTCCATACAACCACGCAAAAGCACTTGCGGCGTATTTGACGCCGTCCACCAAGCCACCACCCGCAAGGCCAAAGAAAAAGAACATAGCCGCGCCGAGCAAGCAGAAATCCATGCCGTGGAGGCTGCGCAAGTTGTAGCGCAATCTCCGCCCATCCAAACCTTGTTCAACGCAGAAGCGACCACGGTCGTAAATGACCATAGCTAGCCAGTTCGGCCCCAAGGGATTGCGCCAGAGCGGGTCGTCGAACGTTAGATAGTTTGATCCTCGCTCGCTTATGTTCTTCCGCTGCTTCTGTAGTAACCGCTCCACCCCGTTGAGGACAAAATCGTTCGAGCGAACGCCATCCAGAGCGACGGAGCCTCGTAAATGCCAAATAAGGTCGAACATTGCTGCGATGACTATGGCTACTGGCGAAGGTCCGCAAGTGGATCGCAAGCCGACCGTCTGCTTCTTTCGTCCGCTTGGCCGACTGTGAACGGCGGGAAGTGCTGGTCAGCTTCCTATCCCAAAGAAGGTCCACAGCGTTAAACCGTTTCGTCAAGACGAAGTCCTACTGCGGAATTTGAAGCCCATCCGGGTGCTGCCGATGTGGCGGTAAGCTGGAGCGAAGACCCATCCACCGGGGCAAAACCTGACAATATACCTACAGTTCCTGTCAGGCTGGGCCCTAAATCACGTCGTCCATCAGGCAGGACTGACGAACGCGTAGGCCACCTGAGTTTTCCGCCTATCACTTGCCCGCGACAAAAACGGCTTTTTTCTGCGATGGAAAACAATCAATAAAATCGCATCGAAACTGAGTGCCGCAGCTCAGTCGTGTTGCATCTCTGTTGCATGGAGCCGCCGCGAGCCGAGAGAAAACCACGGAAATCTGCGGAAGTCTGAGGAAACCCAGCGAAGTCGAATGCAGCACGCTTGCGAAGAGACGACACGCAGTAACAGGCTGAATTTACGAGAAAAAAACTGGATGCCCCGCGAGGATTCGAACCTCGATTAACGGAGTCAGAGTCCGTAGTCTTACCATTAGACGACAGGGCAGCGCCGGCAGCGGGCAGATAGGATAGGGTTCGTGACCGTGTCAACGTTGCCGGCCGGGCGTGAACCGTTGCAAAATGGGCTCAATCCGGCTTAAGCCGGGATCAGGTCAGCCGTGGGTATGTCTCGCGGTGCAGAGTAGATTGGTCGCGACATCATGGCGCTGCTTGCCGCCACTGCCCCCGCGCCGCGTGGCGCCGGGGTTCCGCTGCCGCCCCCTAAGGGCGCGAACCGCCACACTTATGGAGCGGTCGATCTTGGTACCAACAATTGCCGACTGCTGATCGCGCGCCCCGATGATGGTACGTTCACTGTGCTCGATGCCTTTTCGCGTGTCGTTCGCCTCGGCGAGGGGCTCGGCCAGACCGGGCGGTTGTCGCAGGAGGCGATGGATCGGTCGGTCACGGCTCTGGCGATCTGCGCCGAGAAATTGCGCCGTCGTCACGTTTCGCTGTCACGCTCGGTTGCGACCGAAGCATGCCGCAGAGCCGAGAATGGCGCGGAGTTCATCGAGCGAGTGCGGATCGAGACCGGGCTCGCGCTCGAGATCATCCCGCCGCAAGAGGAAGCGCGGCTGGCCGTGCTGGGCTGTCACAAACTGCTCGAACCGGGCGACGGGCCGGCACTGATCTTCGACATCGGCGGGGGTTCGACCGAGCTCATTCTGGTCGAACCCGGGGACGCTGCACCCCGCATCCGCGCCTGGTGGAGTGCGCCGTGGGGGGTGGTGTCGCTGACCGAGACCGAAGGACGCGAGGCGATCGAGGGCAAGGACCGCGTCGCCGCCTATGAACGGATGCGCCAACGCGTCTTCCGCAGCTTTGCGCGCTTCATCGAGATGCTGCCCGAGAATCCGCAGGACATCCGCCTGCTCGGCACCAGCGGGACGGTGACGACGCTGGCCAGCGTCCACCTCGCGCTGCCGAGCTATGACCGGCGGGCGGTCGACGGGCTGCAGGTGCCGATCCAGTCGATGCGCGAGATTAATATGATGATCGCGCATATGGACCTGGCCGAACGCTCGGCGCTGCCGTGCATCGGGGCCGAGCGCGCCGACATGGTCGTTGCCGGCTGCGCGATCCTCGACGCGATCCTCGACATCTGGCCGGCCGAGCGGCTCGGCATCGCCGACCGCGGCATCCGCGAAGGCATCCTGCGCGCGCTGATGGCGCGCGACGGCTACGTGCTGTGAGCAAGGCAGGGCAGGGGCCGCGCCAGCGGGTCAAGACCGCCAAGGGCCGCAAGAACAGCTCGATCATGTGGTTGCAGCGCCAGCTCAACGACCCCTATGTCCGCCGGGCGCAGGCCGACGGGTTCCGCAGCCGCGCCGCCTACAAGCTGACCGAACTCGACGAGCGGTTCGGCTTTCTCAAGGGCGTCGAGCGGGTCATCGACCTCGGCATCGCGCCCGGCGGATGGGCGCAAGTCGTTCGCCGCCGGATACCCCGCGCACGGATTGTCGGCATCGACCTCCTCCCGACCGACCCGATCGACGGCGTGATCATCCTCGAGATGGACTTCATGGACGACGCCGCGCCCGAGACGCTGCGCGAGGCGCTCGAGGGCGCGGCCGATCTCGTCCTGTCCGACATGGCGGCGAACACCGTCGGCCACCCGCAGACTGACCATTTGCGCACGATGGGACTGGTCGAGGCCGCGCTCGACTTTGCGATCGAAGTGCTCCGGCCGGGCGGCGCGTTCGTCGCCAAGGTGCTCGCCGGGGGCGCCGACAACGCGCTGGTCGCCGAGCTCAAGCGCCACTTCACCGCGGTCAAGCATGCCAAGCCCCCTGCCAGCCGCAAGGGCTCGTCAGAATGGTATGTCGTCGCGCAGGGCTTCAAGGGCCGCGCTGCGTCTGGCTCAGGCAGCGCCGGTGACGATGAAACCGAGGAATAGCGCCGACGCCGCGATCATCACCGCGGTCGCGGTCCAGCCGAGCAGCATCTGGCGGCGCGACACGGTCAGCCGGCCCATCGCCTTGGGATTGCGGACGATCAGCATCATCACGACCATCAGCGGCCCGGCAAGGATGCCGTTGACGACCGCCGCCCAGTAGAGAGCACGCGCCGGATCGATCCCGATCGAGTTCAGCGATGCCCCGGCTAGCGTGGTCACCGCGATGGTCGCGTAGAACAGCCGCGCGTCGAGCGGCTTGGCGTCGAGGCTCCCGGCGATTCCCGCCATTTCGGTCACCGCATAGGCCGCCGATCCGGCCAGCACCGGGACGGCGAGCAGGCCAGTGCCGATGATCCCGACGGCGAACATGGCGAAGGCGAACTGACCGGCGATCGGGCGAAGTGCTTCCGCCGCCTGCGACGAGGTAGTGATGTCGCGCACCCCGCTGGCGTGAAGCGTGGCCGCCGTCGCAAACACGATCGCGAGTGAGACCAATGTGCTGAACGCCATCCCGACGAGCGTGTCGATGCGGATGCGCTTTAGCTCGGGGCTGGCGCTGGAGGGGGTCAGGCACAGCGGCTTGGCGTGGCGACGGTGCTGCTCCTCGATCTCCTGTCCCGCCTGCCAGAAGAACAGATACGGGCTGATCGTCGTGCCGAGGATGGCGACGAAGGCGGTCGCGTAGGCGGCGTTGAACTGGAGTTCGGGCACGACCAAAGATCGCAACGCGTGCCCCCACGGCACTCTGGCGACCATCACCACCGCAACATAGGTGAACAGCGACAGCGTCGTCCATTTGAGGATCGAGGCGTAGCGGGGATAGCTCAGCGCCACCTCGAGCACGATGCAGACGATCCCGAAGGCGAGCGTGAACAGCGCCGGGGACCCGCCCACGAGCAACGCCAATGCGGCGCCCATCGCACTCAGATCGGCGCCGAGGTTGACGACGTTGGCGATGAGCAGCAGCGACACCATCGACCACAGCACGGTGCGCGGAAAATGACGGCGCAGGTTGCGCGCGATGCCCGCCCCGGTGACCCGCCCGATCTCGGCCGCGATCATCTGGATGACGACCATCAGCGGGAAGCTCAGGACAAAGGTCCACGCCAGTCCATAGCCGAATTCGGCGCCGATCTGGCTGTGCGTTCCGATCCCGCTCGGGTCGTCGTCAGCGGCGCCGGTGATCAGCCCGGGGCCGAGCGAGCGGAGGAACGACCTAACGCCGGTCGGGGAATCGTCCGCAGGAGGAGCGCTGCTCATCCCATATGGGTCGCATGCCTCGGCGGGCGCGGCAAGGATCAGCTCTTGGCGGCGCGGGCGTCGTCGACCGCCTTTTTCAGCGCGGTATAGCCCGCCGCCGAATTGATCACCCGATCGCCGATCACGAACAGCGGCGTTCCCGTCGCGCCGAGCTGGCCGGCGAGCTGGAAATTGCGTTTCAGTTCGGCCTCATATTCGGGGATATCCTGCGGCGTGCCGGGGATGCCGAGCTTGCCGGCGACAGCGGCAATTGCCTCGGGTGTCGGCGAACCCTCGGCATAAAGCGCGTCATGATAGCTCGCGAACTTGCCTGCTTTCGACGCGGCCAGCGCGACTCGCGACGCCGCGACGCTGTTCGGGCCAAGGATCGGGAGCTCGCGGAAAACGACGCGCAATCCCTTGTCCTCGGCGATCAGTCGCTCGATGTCGGGAATACTTTTGCGGCAATAGCCACAGGCATAGTCGTAGAATTCGACCAGCGTGACGTCGGGCTTCGCGGCGCCCTTCCATGACGATCCGAACGGCGTTTCGAGGGCGATCCGGTTGGCGGCGATGACCGGAGTATATTGCCGGTCGCGAAGGGCGTTGCTGGCGTCGATCAGCATCGACGGATCGGCGATTAGCGCCTCGCGCACGGACTTCGGGCTGACCAGCTTTGGCGCTATTGCCATCCCCAGCGCCCCGGTCAGCAGCGCGCCGACGACGCCTCCGGCGATGGCCGGACCCCAAATCCCCCGTTGATTGGTCATTTCTTTTTCTTCTTGTCTTTCTTCAGCGCGGTTTCGCTGACCAAAACGATATCCTGCGCGCGAAGATAGTCGGGCGTGCCGGGCTTGAGCCCGTTCATCGCCATCTTCGCGCTGCCCAGAGCAAGCTTGTTCTCGCCCTCGAGATTGTTGCGTTCCGCTGTCGCCAGGGCGGCGCGCGGGATGTCGCCGTCGTGATCATAGACGATGCCGAGTTGGTACCAGGCATCGGGATTGTCATTGTCGCGGGCAATGGCGGCGCGGAGCACCTGCTTGGCCTCGGCGAACTGGCTGCCGTCCTCGGTTGCGACCAGCGCGTGGCCGAGCAGTGCGGCGATCATCGGCTTGTCGGGGGCGCGCGCCACGGCAAGGCGCAACGGGGCGAGCGCCTCGCGCGGTTTGCCGCCTTCGAGCAAAATTTGTCCCTTGAGCTCGAGGAAATAGGGATCGTTCGGGGCCAGCCGGAGCAGCGTATCGGCTTCCTGCGCCGCCTTATCGGGGTAGGCGCCGAGGTGATAGGCATAAGCCCGCGCATAATGCGCCGGGACGCTCTGGTCGCTCTCGGGATAGAAGATCGTCGCGCGCTTGGGATCGACATAGCCGAGCAGCTTGGCTTTGACCCGCTCGAACCGTGACTCAAGCTGGGGATCGATCGGTTTGTTCCAGGCGGGATCATGCTTGTAGATCTGCTCAAGCGCCTGGATCCGGTCGCTGTTGAGGGGATGGGTGCTGGCGTAATCGTCGGTCCGCGCGATCGCCAGGCGATACTCCTGGTTCTGCAATTTCTGGAAAAATGCCAGCGTGCCCTTGCCGCTGATCCCGGCCGTCGTGAGATAATGTGCGCCGGCCAGGTCGGCACTGCTTTCCTGCGCGCGGCTGAACGAGAAGAAATTGCCCTGCGCCGCCTGCTGACCCGCCGCGATGATCCCAAGCCCGGCCTCGCCCGCTCCCGCCGCAACCGCCGCTGCGCCGAGCAGCAGCGACAACAGGCTGATCTTGGTCGCCACCGCTTCGCCATCACGGATGCGGATCGAATGACCGCCGGCGACGTGGCCGAGCTCGTGAGCGATTACCCCCTGGAGCTGATTCACATTGTCCGCCGCTGCGAGCAAGCCCGACTGGATGTAGACTGTCTGCCCAGTAGCGACGAAGGCGTTGATCTCGGGATCGTTGAGCAGGACGACGCTGACGCTCTTGGGATCGAGCTTGGCAGCCTCGATCAGCGGCTTCGAGATATCCTTGAACAGCGCTTCGGTTTCGCTGTCGCGAAGCACCGACTGCGCCATCGCCGGCTGGGCGGCGGTGAATGCCAGGGTGAAGCCGAGCAGGGTCGAGCGCGCATGGCGCATCAGGAGGCGGGTCATGCCGTGCTGTCCGACCGGATCGATGAACCGCTCATGAAAGGGGCGGCGCCCGGCCTTTGCCCGACACCGCCCTTTCCATTGCCGCTCATAATCTAGCCAAAGGTCCGCGACCACCAGCCGCTACGAGGCGTCTCGTCGCCAGCGGGTTCATCGGTCGCCACGTCGTTGACGGGTTTCGGCGCAGGCTTGGCGGCCCGCACGGGTTTCGCAGCGGGCTCGGCCGCATCGGACTGAGTCACTGCGGCTTCAAGCTCGGCAAGTTCGGCCACCGGGGCCTTCTTGGCGCGCGACCGACGCTTGGGCTTGGCCTCTTCCTCGGCGACCGGAGCATCCGTTTCGACAAGAGGCACAGGAGCATCGACCGCAGACGCGGGTGCCGCGACTTCGGCCACCGCATCCTTGCGAGCGCGCGGACGGCGACGAGTCTTCGGTGCTTCCTCGGCAATCGGCTCGACCGAAGTATCGGCAGGAGCTGGATCAACCAACCGAACAGTCTCGATCATCGGCGCGGCCTGGGACGCGATTTCGCTCTGGCTTGCGTCCTCATCACGCTCGCGACGACGACTGCCGCCACGTCGACCACGGCGCGAGCGGCGCGGGGCGTCGTCGCCCTCGGCCAGCTCGGGTTGACGGCCAGCATCTTCGCGCTGTCCATCGTCCGAAGTCTCGGAATCACCGGCATCGGCGGCATGAAGTTCGCCCTCTGCGCCCTGCTCAAAGCCTTCGCCTTCCTCGCGACGAGTGCGACCCCGACCGCCACGGCGGCGACGTCGACGCTTGCGACTGCCGTCGCCTTCTTCGCCATTTTCGCTGGCTTCGCGCGGACCGCGCTCGCGGTCCCGGTCGCCGTGCTGGTCGGCGGCTTCATCCTCGACGATGTCCTCGTCCTCGACCTCGTCAAACTCTTCATCGTCGATGTCGTCGACGATCGGCGCCGGGAGCGCACGAAGCGGAGCGACCGGACGGCCGCCAGCACTGTCAACCGCCATGCGTGCACCTTCGAAGCTCTCATCGACCAGCACTTCGAGCTGAACGCCATAGCGCTCTTCGATCTCGGCCAGCTCGGCGCGCTTCTTGTTGAGGACGTAGATCGCCGCTTCGCGCCCGGCGCGAAGGATAATCCGGTCGCCGCGGCCACGTGCCGCTTCGTCCTCGATAATCCTGAGTGCGCTAAGCCCAGCCGACGACGCAGTCCGCATCAGACCGGTGCCTTCGCAATGCGCGCACGGCTTGGTCGATGCCTCGAGCACCCCGGTGCGCAAGCGCTGGCGGCTCATCTCCATCAGGCCGAACGAGCTGATCCTTCCAACCTGAATCCGCGCGCGGTCGTTCCTGAGTGCGTCCTTCATTGCGCGCTCGACCTTCCGGACGTGGCCCGACTGCTCCATGTCGATGAAATCGATCACGACCAGCCCGGCCATGTCGCGCAGGCGCAGTTGGCGGGCGATCTCGTTGGCCGCCTCGATGTTGGTCGCGAACGCGGTCTGCTCGATATTATGCTCGCGCGTCGAGCGGCCCGAATTGATGTCGATCGACACCAAAGCCTCGGTCGGGTTGATCACGAGATAACCACCCGACTTGAGTTGGACGAGCGGCTGGTACATCGCAGAGAGCTGATCTTCGATGCCATAGCGCTGGAAGATCGGTGTCGGATCGGCGTAATGGGCGATGCGCCGTACATGGCTCGGCATCAGCAACTTCATATAGCCGCGTGCGGCCTTGAAGCCTTCCTCGCCCTCGATGATCACTTCGTCGATCTCGCGGTGATAGAGGTCGCGGATGGCGCGCTTGATGAGGTCGCTATCACGGTAGATCAGCGCCGGCGCCGAGGAACCCAGCGTACGCTCGCGGATCTCGTCCCACAGCCGGGCGAGATAGTCGAAATCGCGCTTGATCTCGACCTTGGTGCGCTGCAGCCCGGCGGTGCGGACGATGAGGCCCATGGTCGAAGGGAGCGACAGGTCGCTCATGATCGACTTCAGCCGCTTGCGGTCGGCACCGTTCGAAATCTTGCGGCTGATCCCGCCGCCGTGCGACGTGTTGGGCATCAGCACGCAATAACGACCGGCGAGCGACAGATAGGTCGTCAGCGCCGCGCCCTTGTTGCCCCGCTCTTCCTTGACGACCTGGACCAGCAGCACCTGGCGGCGCTGGATGACGTCCTGGATCTTGTAGCGGCGGCGCAACGCCTGACGCTTCTTGCGAAGCTCGTCGGCGGCGCTTTCGTCGACCGGTGAACGCGCCGAAGCGGTGCCGGTTTCGGTTGCCTGTGGCTCGGCGCCATCCTCGTCGTCGAGTGGCTGACCATCGTCGACCTGCTCGCCGTACGGGCCGTCGTTCTCCTCATGGACGTCCTCGCCCTGGGGCGCATCCTCGAAGCCGTCGTCTTCGTGATCGCCGTCATCGTCATAGTCGCCATTGCCGCGCAGCCGCTCTTCTTCGGCGGCATGCTCGGCCTCTTCGCGCAGCAGCGCGTCGCGATCGGATTTCGGGATCTGGTAATAATCGGGATGGATTTCGCTGAACGCGAGGAAGCCGTGGCGATTGCCGCCATAGTCGATGAACGCCGCCTGGAGCGACGGCTCGACCCGCGTCACCTTGGCGAGATAGATGTTACCTTTTAGTTGCTTATGTTCCGCAGATTCGAAATCGAGTTCCTCGATCCGGTTACCCTTGGCGACTGCGACCCGGGTTTCCTCCGGGTGGCGCGCGTCGATCAGCATGCGCATGGTCATTGATATTACTCCGGCCGCGCGCGGCGGGCAGGGCCTCGCGGCGCGCGTGCAAATGGGCCAGGCCCGGCCGGATCATTCCGGCGGGCAGGGCGGTGCTTGGGATGAATGCCTCTGCTGCAATGGTCATCCCGAATCTCGTCGGGAAGGACGCGCCGCGCCGCTCTTGCGAGAGCATGCGGAAAGCGTCCTGTGGCGTCATGCAGCGTCAACCTTGAGTGCCGCGCCGGAAAAAGCCGCGCGGCGGCGGTCAGTCGAACAAAAGACGGACAGTGCCAACTAGCATTGCCGACCCTCCGCCGCAATGGCCGCTCGATACATCCAGGCTAAACTGGCGTTAACCATGATCGGGCATCTGTGATAATGAGCGAGCGGGGGAGTGAGCGTGGGTTCAGGCAAGACAAGGCGTGCGATGCTGCTGGCGGGGATCGCGATCCTCATCGTCGGCGTTGCCGCGCTGGCCGGGCTCGGCATTCGTCACGGCGGTCCCGGCGGCAAGGCGCTGGTCGGCGAAGCGCGCAATCGTTCGCTGACGCTCGACTTGCCGAGCGCAGTCGCCGACGTCGTGGTCAGCGAAGCGCGCGCTCCTGGGCGACCGATCGTGGTGATCGATCCCGGCCACGGCGGGCATGATCCCGGCGCGAAGTCGGCATCAGGCGCGGCCGAGGAGAAGGCGCTGACCCTGGCGCTGTCGACCGAGCTTCGCGATTTGCTCGTGTCGCGCGGGCGGGTGCGGGTGGCGATGACCCGGCGCGACGACCGCTATGTCGCGCTCGAGCAGCGCGCCGACATCGCCCGCCGGCTGGGCGCCGGACTGTTTGTCTCAGTCCACATGGATCATGCGCCCAACCCGCTGGCGCGCGGAGTCACGGTTTACTCACTCGCCGATGTCGCCTCCGACGCAGAGGCGGCGCGCTTCGCCGCGGCCGAGAACAAGCTCGCGACGCCGGTGTCGAGCGAGCCGGAGAGCAGCGTCCGCGCGATGCTGTCCGACCTCGCGCTGCGCGACCAGATGGAGGACAGCGCCGCACTCGCAGAGCGGATCGTCCGCCGTGCCGCGGGGCCGGTCTTGCTTCGTCCGCGCCCGCACCAGTTCGCCGCCTTCCACGTGCTGCGCCGCACCGATACGCCGGCAGTGCTGGTCGAGGCGGGCTATATCAGCAATGTCGATGACGAGGCGGCGCTGGTGACCCCTCAGGGCCGAGCGCCGCTCGTCCTCGCGCTGGCGCAGGCGATCGAGGCCGATCTGGCGACACGCCGCTAACCCTTTGCGGCCCGGGCCGGACGTCGCTAGACGGAGCGGCGATGGTCAGCTTTCCCGCGCTTCGCATGCCCCAGTTTCGGCGCCCGAGCTTCGACTTCGTCGACCGGCTGCCCGACATGGTCGCGTTCAACGAGCGGGTCCACGCGCGCGTCGATCCGTGGTTCGCGCGGCGCCTGGTGCGCTATGCGAGCTATGGCTTCGGGGCACTGTTCCTGGTCTTCGCGGTCACCTGGCTGTTCTTTTCGGCCGGGCTGCCGACCTCCGAGAAATTGCTCGCCTACCAGGCCGCGTTGCCGACCAATGTTCGTGGTTACGATGGCGATCCTATTGGAAGTTTCGCTCGTGAGCGGCGGGTCGAGCTCGCCTATGACGAATATCCCCCGCTCGTCGTCCACGCCTTCATCTCGGCCGAAGACAAGACTTTCTTCAGCCATGGCGGGATCGATTATCCCGGGCTCGCCGGTGCGGTGTTCGACTATGGCGTCAAGAAAGCGACTGGCGGCGCGCGCGCGCGGGGCGGGTCGACGATCACCCAGCAGGTCGCCAAGCATCTGCTCGGGGACGATGAATATTCGGTCAAACGCAAGGTCCGTGAAGCGATCCTCGCTTTCCGTCTTGAGTCGACGCTGTCGAAGCCACAGATCCTCGAAATCTACCTCAATTCGATCTTCCTCGGGCGCAATGCCTATGGCGTGCAGGCCGCCAGCCGGGCCTATTTCGACAAGGATGTCGTCGACCTGACGCTGCCCGAAGCAGCCTATCTCGCGGTGCTGCCCAAGGCGCCGTCGAACTACGATCCTCAGCGGGCGACGCAGAAGGCGCTCACTCGGCGCAACTATGTGCTGCGCGAGATGCTCGCCAACGGCTTTATCACGCAAGGCCAGCACGACGAAGCGATGGCGACCCCGCTCGGCACGATCCGCTATGGCAGCAACGCCCGCATCCACGAGGCCGGTGGCTATTTCATGGAAGAAGTGCGCCGCGAGCTGCTCAAGAAATATGGCGAAAAGGCGGAGGACGGCCCCAACAGCATCTATGCTGGCGGACTGTGGGTGCGCAGTTCGATGAACCCGGTGATGCAGGACGCCGCTGCCGAAGCGCTTCGCGAAGGACTGGCGAACTTCGATGGCGGGCGCGGCTGGATCGACCCCAAGCTCAGCCTCGACATGGACCGCGAATGGCGCGGGCAGCTTTTATCGACACCGCTCGGCACCGGCTTCCCCGACTGGTCGAAGGCAGTGGTGCTCGACAAGGCGGGGAACGAGGCGACGATCGGGCTACCCGATGGCTCGACCGGAACGCTCCCCGCGTCAAACGCGGTTCAACCCAAGCGAGGGGTTGGCGGTGCCGCGTTCAACTTCCTTCACCGCGGGATGGTGGTCATCGTCAAGAAGGTCGGCACCTCATCCTATGCACTGCGGTCGATCCCCGAAGTCGGCGGCGGGATGGTCGCGCAGGAAGTGCGCACGGGGCGCGTGCTGGCGATGCAGGGCGGGTTCGACGTGATCGGTTCTTCCTACAATCGCGCGACCCAGGCGCTCCGCCAGCCTGGCTCGGCGTTCAAGCCGATCGTTTATGAGACCGCGCTCGAGAATGGGCTGACCCCGGCGACGATCCTCGTCGATGCGCCGTTCTGCGTTTACCAGGGCGCGGGGCTCGGCAACAAATGCTTCAAGAATTTCGACAAGGGCTATGCCGGTCCCAAGACGATGCGCTGGGGCGTCGAGCAGTCACGCAACCTGATGACCGTGCGCGCCGCCTCGCAGACCGGCATGGACAAAGTCGTCGCCACCGCCGAGAAACTCGGGGTTGGCAAATATCCCTCCTATCTGTCGGTCGCGCTTGGCGCCGGGGACACCACTGTTCTGCGGCTGGTCAACGCTTATGCGACGCTCGCCAATGGTGGCCGGCAGGTCAAGCCGACGCTGATCGACTATGTCGAGGACCGGTTCGGCAAGGTAATTTTCCGAACCGACAGTCGCTGCGAGGTCATGGGCAACTGCAGCGCTCCCGATTGGGACGGCAAGGCGATGCCGCGCCCGCCCGAACGCCAGCGCCAACTGCTCAACCCGCTCGCCGCCTATCAGATGGTGCATATCATGGAAGGCGTGATCGAGCGCGGCACCGCGACCGTGCTGCGCGATCTCAACCGCCCGCTGTTTGGCAAGACGGGGACAACGTCGGGTCCGACCAACGTGTGGTTCGTCGGTGGCACGCCCGAGATCGTGAGCGGAGTTTACCTTGGCTATGACCAGCCGCGCAGTCTCGGCGGGGCGGCGCAGGGCGGGCGGGTCGCGGCGCCGATCTTCAAGCAATTCGCGCAAAAGGCTTTCGCCGACATGCCGCCAATCCCGTTCATCGCTCCGCCGGGGATCCGCATGGTGCGGATTGACCGGGTCACGGGCAAGCGGGTGTTCGGAGAGTTCCCGACGACCGAGGATCCAAAATCGGCAGTGATCTGGGAAGCCTTTCAGCCTGAAACCGAGCCACGCCGCAGCTTCCGGCGCAGCGAAGATGCTTCGGCGAGCGATGGGGGGGCTCCAGCCAATGCGAATGCCGCCCCGGCCCGCCGGTCCGCGCCTCCCTCCAAGCCCAAGGTGAAGGCCGTGCAAGACGATTTCTTGCAACGGCAGGGCGGCATCTACTAGGCCGGTCGCGCCGCGCTCACGATAGCAACAGGAACATGATATGCGCGCCGAAGCGCAAGCCTTTGTCGATCAGATCAATGCCGCGACCGCGCTGCTGCGCCGCTTCCTCGACTGGGACCGCGCGCACAAGCGGCTTGGCGAGCTCAATGCGATGGTCGAGGACCCGACGCTGTGGGACGATCCCAAGGCGGCGCAGGGCGTGATGCGCGAGCGCCGGCGGCTCGAGGAGGCGATCGGCGCGACCAAGAAGATCGAGTCCGAGCTGACCGACACCGTCGAGCTGATGGAAATGGCTGAGGCCGAGGGCGACGCCGGGCTGGTCGACGATGCGGTCAAAGCGCTGGCCGAGCTTGCGGAGAGCTCCGAGCGGGACAAGGTAGCCGCGCTGCTGGCGGGCGAGGCCGACGCCAACAACAGCTATATCGAGGTCAATGCCGGGGCGGGCGGGACCGAGAGCCAAGACTGGGCCGGGATGCTCCAGCGGATGTATTCGCGCTGGGCCGAACGCCACGGCATGAAGGTCGAGCTGGTCGATTTTCACGCCGGCGAACAGGCCGGGATCAAGTCGGCGACGCTGCTGGTCAAGGGAGAGAACGCCTACGGCTATGCCAAGACCGAGAGCGGGGTCCACCGGCTGGTGCGGATCAGCCCCTATGACAGTGCCGCGCGCAGGCACACCAGCTTTGCCAGCGTGTGGGTCTATCCCGAGGTCGACGACGACATCGACATCGAGATCGTCGAAAGTGACCTGAAGATCGACACGTTCCGGGCGAGCGGGGCAGGAGGCCAGCACGTCAATACGACCGACAGCGCGGTGCGGATCACCCACATACCGACGAACATCGTCGTCCAGTGCCAGAACCAGCGGTCGCAGCACAAGAACAAGGCCGAGGCGATGAAGCAGCTGAAAGCGCGGCTGTACGAAGCCGAGTTGCAGCGGCGCGAGGCCGAGTCGAACAAGACCGAGGCGGCCAAGACCGACATCGGCTGGGGGCATCAGATCCGCAGCTACGTCCTGCAGCCCTACCAGCTGGTCAAGGATTTGCGCACCGGGGTCATCTCGACCGCGCCGGCCGATGTGCTCGACGGCGACCTCGATCGGTTCATGGCGGCCGCCTTGTCGCAGCGGGTGACGGGCGAGAAGGTCGAGGTCGAAGATGTCGATTAGGGTCGCGTTGCTCGCGGCGCTGGCACTGATCGGCGGGTGCCGGCAGTCGGCGAGCCCCCCGGGTTTCCCGCAGGCCGACCGCGATGTGGCGCCGATCGTGTCTGACAGCTTTTCGACCGAGGACGCGCGTGACCGGGTTGGCGAGGCCGAGGAGGTGATGCGGCTGGCCGGGATCAAGGCGGGGATGTCGGTCGCCGACATCGGCGCGGGTGAGGGATATTATACCGTCCGCATGGCGCCGCTGGTCGGCCCCGACGGGCGCGTGTTGGCCGAGGACATTGTCCCCGCAACCCGGGACAAGCTCGCCGAGCGGGCGCAGCGCGAGCGGCTCGACAATGTCGCGGTCAGGCTTGGCACGCCCGACGACCCGATGCTTCCGGCGGGCTCGTTCGACCGGATTTTCCTGGTCCATATGTATCATGAAGTGACCTCGCCCTATGCCTTCCTGTGGCATTTGCGCGGCGGACTGAAACCCGACGGCGAGATTGTCGTGGTCGACGCCGACCGCCCGACCAAGCGCCACGGGACCCCGCCCAAGCGACTCGACTGCGAGTTTGCAGCGCTAGGGCTGGTGCCGGTGAGTCACGAGCCGATCCCGGGGGCCGACGCCTATTTCGCGGCGTATCGGATCGGCAGGCCGAGGCCGGCGCCGGGGGCGATAAGTCCCTGTAAAGATTGAGCTGCAACCGAAAGGTTAGGCAAAGGTTAGGGCTAATTCGTTTTATTGGTAGCTCTCCCAAACCCACGATCCAACAGAGTAAGGCGAGTTACAGCTATAATCTATATGGTTATATTTCTAGGCAGTTTGTCTATTGTTTCGATGATGCGGAGGCTTGATCAGCAGCGGCATCGCCCCGAACGCAAGCTGCCCGGCCAGGCCCGCCATGCCGAGCGGAGTGAACAGCTCGGCCGCCCATTGACCGATGGACTGTTCGCGGATCAGCCCGGCGAGCAGGGCCTCACTGGCCATGGTCAGCGCGAAGCCAAGCCCACCCATCACCGCTCGCTGTGACTGCGACAGCGGACGACGTCGAAGCAAATAGCGAGCGGCAACGAAGCTGACCGCAACGATGATCGGCACCTCGATCAGGACTGCGGCGGTGGCGCCGAGCCAGGGCGGGATGACCAAGGTGCGCGCGACTCCGAGCACGAACGCAAGACTGAACACCACCGCGTAATAGAGCAGCCCGGCGATGATCGCGGCGATCATCGGGCGCATTTGAACAGGTGACCGGGATAGCAAGTTTTCATCGGTCGGGCTCGGATCGGTAGAACAGCCGCGCAAGCAGGACTGCGACCACGAGAAAGACGCCGTCATAACCGACGATGCCGATATTGCGGAGACGCATTTCGCCGTGGACGAGGCCGGCGAGCCCGGCCAGCGCGAGCACCCCGCTGGCGATCATCGCGAGGCGCACCGACCGGGTCAGCCGCGAGCCACCGAATACCGGCGCCGCGCACAGCATGGCGAGGGCGAAAAATATGTCCCACGCAAGGATGTCGAGCGCATAGACGAGCGACGGCCAGCGGAACGAGAGGAGCAGCGGCAGGCCGGCAAATTCGGCCCTGCTGCCGAGCGTCAAGATGACGAAATGGACGCTTCCCGTAACCCCGGCGGCGAGACTCATGAAGACAAGCGCGATGTGGCTCCACAGCTTTTTCTCGGTCGGTGCCCACGCATGGACGGCGGCCATCAGCACGACCATCGCGGGCACGAGCAACAGGATCAGTATCTCGAGTGTCGTAAACAGGAGACCGGTGATGGGCTGGTCAGGGGAGGCGAGCAAAGCGAGGCCGACGGCGAGGGTCGCGGTGTAGGCGGTCGTCAGCGATGCCACGCCAATGGCGGCGACATAGCCGACGCGTCGCGCAATGGGGGTGAAATCAGGGTCGATGGCGGTATCATCCTCGCCGCGCTGTCTAGCACGAATGAGGAACGGTTTCGTAAACTGCTTACAACAGCCCTATGCGGCGAAAGCTGGTGCATTCGTCCCCGGCGAAAACGAGGTGGTCGACGAGGGTGAGGTCGATCGCGTCGGCGGCGTTGGCGAGGCGACGGGTGGCGGTGCGGTCGGCGGAGCTGGGGGTGGCATCGCCGCTCGGGTGGTTGTGGGCGACGAGGACGCCCGCGCAATCACGGCGCGCGGCCTCGAGCAGGATCGAGCGCATTGGCCAGTCGACGCCGGTGACATTGCCGTCGTGGCGCGAGAGGTGGACGCAGCTCGCGTCGCGATCGAGATAGGCGACGAACAGGGTCTCGCGAGCCGGATCGGTGCGGGCGAAATAGTCCGCGAAGAAGCCGCGCGCGGCGTCGAAGCCGGCGAGTGTTCGAGGAGCGGTGACACGCGATTGGAACATGGTCGCGAGGCTATGGGGCGATGGCCCGTCGCGCTATCGAAGTCGGGTCCGCTTTGGTTCGGGCCGCGGCCTATCGGGTCCGTTATGGAGCGAGCGGCTCGCCAAAATCGACCGGGCGGACGCGCGGGATGGCGAACAGCCACCATAGTCCGCCGGCGATCGACACGGCGGCGGCGATGTAGAAGGCATTGGCGTAGCTGCCGGTGCGGTCGACGATCAGGCCGGTAATGATCGGGCCGATGATCCCCGAGCAATTGCCGAGCCCGTTCATCACCCCGACCCAACTGCCCGCTGCACGCGGACCGGCGAACATCTGGGAAATGGCATAGGGGTTGGAGCCGGCAGGGCCGCCCGAGACTGCGGCGAACAGCAGCCAGAAGGCGATGTGGGGGGTGTCGATCGCCTGCGACAGGCCGGCGACGGCGATGCCGGTGAGGATGAGCGAGGCGCCCATCAGGCGCTTGCGCAACTCACCCTCATCGTTGCCGCGCGCGACGAGGCGGTCGGACAGCCAGCCGAGGAACAAGGCCGAGACGGCCTGGGTGAGATAGACCATGGTCAGCAGGCGGGTCATGTCGAGCACCGCGAGGCCGCGGGTCTTGACGAGAAACAGCGGCAGCCAGGCGAGGAGGAAGAAAAAGGCGTAGGTATTGGCGAAATGGCCGAGACCCATCGCCCACACGGCGCGTTCCTTCATGACGCGGGTGATCGGGACCGAGGTCGAGGCGGTGGCGCGCTCGCTCCAGTGGGGCTTCGAAACCAGTAGCCACGGGACGAGCCACAGGATGGTGACGAGCCCGAAGACCAGGAACACCGCGCGCCAGCCATAGTGGACCATGAGCAGTCCGCCGGTGAAGATGCCCAGCGCGGGGCCGAAATAGAGCGCCGAGGCGACCGCGCTGTTGGCAATGCCGCGATGCTCGCCGGCGACCTTGGCGGCGATGATCTTCGATGCGGCGGGAAAGGCGACGCCCTCGCCGATGCCAAGCATGATACGCAGGCCGACGAGCATCGCCAGACCGGTGGTGATGCTGGTCAGCGTGGTCGCCAATGCCCACAGCGCGAGTCCGGCGGCGACGAGGCGATAGACGCAGAAGCGGTCGGTCAGCCAGCCGACGAGGAATTGCGCGGGAGCATAGACCCAGGCGAAGGCCGAGACGGCGAGCCCGAAGCCGGTGGCGGTCAGCGCGAGCTCGGTTTTGAGCCCGGGGGCGGCGATGGCGAGCGCGCCACGGTCCATATAGTTGAACAGGACGAGCAAGGTGAGTGCGAGGGTCAGCGCGAAGCCGGTTCCGGCAAGTCTGCCGGCAGTGCCGCGCTGGTCGGTCGTGGTGGTCGCCATCGTCTCTCCCGAGCCGGCCGTTGAGACCGTGCACCGGGAGGCTAGTAGAGGAGCAGGCCCATGTCGAACGCTATTCGGCGGCGTCCTGCGGCTGTTCCTCGAGCCAACGTTCGAGCCATTTGATGGTATAGTCGCCCGACTGGAAGGCGGGGTCGTCGATGATCCGGCGGTGGAGCGGGAGCGTGGTTTTCATGCCCTCGATGATGAATTCCTCGAGCGCGCGGCGCAGACGCATGATGCACCGCTCGCGGGTCTTGCCATAGACGATCAGCTTGCCGATCATGCTGTCGTAATAGGGCGGCACGCGATAGCCGGCGTAGAGCCCGCTATCGACGCGGACGTGCATGCCGCCCGGCGCGACATAGTTTTTCACCGTGCCGGGGGAGGGGGCGAAGGTCCGCGAGTCCTCGGCATTGATGCGGCATTCGATGGCGTGGCCGTGGAGCTCGATCTGGTCCTGAGTGCAGGACAGGCCGTCGCCTTGAGCGATGCGGATCTGTTCGCGAACGAGGTCGAGGCCGCTGATCATCTCGGTGACAGGGTGCTCGACCTGGAGCCGCGTGTTCATCTCGATGAAGTAGAATTCGCCATTCTCGTAGAGAAATTCGATCGTGCCGGCGCCGCGATAATGCATGTCGGCCATCGCCTTGGCGACGATCCCGCCCATGTGCGCGCGCTGTTCGGGCGAGATGACAGGGGAGGGGGCTTCTTCCAGGACCTTCTGGTGGCGGCGCTGGATCGAGCAGTCGCGCTCGCCCAGGTGGATCGCCTGGCCCTCGCCGTCACCGAACACCTGGAATTCGATGTGGCGCGGGTCGTCGAGATATTTTTCGAGATAGACGGTGTCGTCGCCGAACGCGGCGCGGGCTTCGGACGCGGCCTGCGCCATCAGGCTTTCGAGTTGGTCTTCGTCGGGCACGACCTTCATGCCGCGCCCGCCGCCACCCGATGCGGCCTTGATGAGGACCGGGTAGCCGACTTCGGCGGCAATCTGCTTGGCCTCGGCGATGGTCTCGAGCGGACCGGGCGAGCCGGGAACCAGCGGCAGGCCGAGCTTGGCGGCGGTGCGCTTGGCCTCGACCTTGTCGCCCATGATGCGGATATGTTCGGGCTTTGGACCGACCCAGATGATGCCGTGCGATTCGACGATCTCGGCGAACTGGGCGTTCTCGGACAGGAAGCCATAGCCGGGATGGATCGCGTCGGCGTGGGTGATTTCGGCGGCCGAGATGATCGCGGGAATGTTGAGGTAGCTGTCGGTGGCGGACGGCGGGCCGATGCACACCGTCTCGTCAGCCAGCCGAACGTGCATCGCGTCGCTGTCGGCGGTCGAGTGGACGGCGACGGTGCGGATGCCCATTTCGTGACAGGCACGGTGGATGCGCAGCGCAATCTCGCCGCGGTTGGCGATGAGCAGCTTGGTGATTGGCATGGGGGTGCTACTCGACGACGACGAGCGGCTGGTCATATTCGACCGGCTGGCCGTCGCCGACGAGGATCGCGCGGACGGTGCCGGCGGTGGGCGCAAGGATCGGGTTCATGACCTTCATCGCCTCGACGATCAGCAGGGTGTCGCCCGCCTTGACGGTGTCACCGGGGGAGACGAACGGCTTGCCGCCGGGCTCGGTCGACAGGAAGGCGGTGCCGACCATCGGCGATTTGACGGCGTCCTGCGCGGGAAGCGACGGAGCGGCAGCAACCGGAGCCAATAAAGACTCAGCGGCAGCCGGCGACGGAGCGGCGGCAACCGGAGCCAACGAAGACCCGGCGGCGTGGGGCGCAACATGCTGCACCGCAGCCTCGCGCCTGACGCGGATTTTGCGCGCGCCGTCCTCGACCTCGATTTCGGTCAACTCGTTCTCGGAAAGCAGCTCGGCGAGCTCGCGCACCAGCGCGGCATCGATCCGCATCGCGCCCTCGCCGGGCTTCGCCTTGTCATCGGCCATCGTCAAATCCCTACAAAACTCAAGGGCGCTGCCCTGTCAGAGCCGCGCGCCTGCGTCCAGTGCGAGCAGGTAGCTGTGGGCGCCAAATCCCCGCACCGAGCCCTTGCAGACGCCGCCGACAATGCTCTTGTGGCGGAAATCCTCGCGCGCTTCTGGGTTGGACAGGTGGACCTCGATCACCGGCACCGAAATCGCGGCAACCGCGTCGCGCAGTGCGACCGAAGTGTGGGTGAAACCGCCCGGGTTGAGCAGGACCGCCTGGGCGCTGACGGCCTGCGCCTCGTGGAGCCAGTCGATCAGATGGCCCTCGTGATTCGACTGGCGGCAGTCGACCTCGACGCCGAGGCCCTTGGCTTGCTCGACCAGCGATGCGGCGATGTCGTCGAGGCTATCGGACCCATAGATCGCCGGCTCGCGCGTCCCGAGGAGGTTGAGGTTCGGGCCGTTGAGGACGAATATCGTGCGCATTGCACACGGCGACTGGCCCACCTATCTGGCCCAAGTCAATGACCATCGATGCAACCATTTCCCTGAGGATCAACGGCGAGCACCGACGCGTGGTCGTGGGAATGACGCTCGCCGAGCTGATCAACTCGATCGGCCAGGACCCCGGGCGGGTGGCGGTCGAGCGTAACCTCGAGATCGTGCCGCGCTCGAGTTTCGCCACGCTGTGCGTCGAGGATGGCGATGATTATGAGATTGTCCATTTCGTCGGGGGTGGGTGAGCGCGTGAACATTTCCTCCGACACATGGACCGTTGCCGGGCGCACCTTCACCTCGCGGCTGATTGTCGGGACGGGCAAGTATAAAAGCTTCGAGGAGAATGCCGCCGCGGTCGAGGCGTCGGGCGCCGAGATCGTCACGGTCGCGGTGCGGCGGGTCAATGTGACCGATCCGAACGCCCCGCGGCTGAGCGATTTCATCGATCCCAGGAAGGTGGTCTATCTGCCCAATACGGCCGGCTGCTTCACCGCCGAGGACGCGATGCGGACGCTGCGGCTGGCGCGCGAGGCGGGCGGGTGGAATCTCGTCAAGCTCGAGGTGCTGGCCGAGGCCAAGACGCTCTATCCCGATATGATCGAGACGATCCGGGCGACCGAGTTGCTCGCCAACGAAGGCTTTGAGGTGATGGTCTATTGCACCGACGACCCGGTCATGGCCAAGCGCTGCGAGAATGCTGGCGCGGTGGCGGTGATGCCCTTGGGCGCGCCGATCGGGTCGGGGCTGGGAGTGCAGAACCCGGTGATGATCCGGCTGATTGTGGAAGGTGCCAAGGTGCCGGTGCTGGTCGATGCCGGGGTCGGGACGGCAAGCGACGCGGCGGCGGCGATGGAGCTTGGCTGCGACGGCGTGCTGATGAACACCGCCATCGCCGAGGCGAAGGAGCCGGTGACGATGGCGCTGGCGATGCGCCACGCGGTCGAAGCCGGGCGGTTGGCGTATCGCGCGGGACGGATGGCGAAGCGGCGCTATGCCGATCCGAGCAGCCCGCTGGCGGGGCTGATTTAAGGCGGGGCGTCAAATCGTCGAACGCCTGCTTTCGACCCATTGCGGACATTCGACTGTGTGCTAGCTTCCTCCGCTGGGGGGCAGTTCGTGCATTTTCATTTACCGAAGCCGCTGCATGGGTGGCGCGAGTTTACCGGCGAAGTCGGCATCATCGTTATCGGCGTGCTTATCGCGCTCGGTGCAGAGCAGGTCGTCGAGTCTTGGCACTGGGACCACCAGGTCACTGAATTCCGCGACGCTCTAGACAGTGAATTGAACTACGATTTGTGGACATATCAGTATCGGCTCAATCAGGGACCCTGCGTCAAGGCAAGGCTTGGTCAATTAGAGTACTGGCTTGATCGATCTCGTCATGGGTCGGACGGGCCTTTGTCGGGCCCGATTAGTTTGCCGATGCGACTCTCACCGAAGACTAGCGCGTGGGAGGCACGCTCCGGCGAGGTCTACAACCACATCCCGCTGAAGGCACGGCTCACCTATGGTACGGCTTACGGCAACTTAGCAAACTTCGAAGATCATGCGCTTGAGGAGCGCGCAATTTGGCGCGATATCGGTAACTTCGAAGGGTTGCCCACACTGACGCGTGACGAGCAGGTTCGCCTTGGAGGTTTGATCCGCCGCGAGCGATTCCTTGATTTCACCTTCGGATTGAACTGGCCGATCTTCGAGAGGATCGCTCGTCAGCTCGGAGTTCATGCGGTGCGCGACCCCGACGACCCCGCGCCACTTAAGGATTTTTGCCGACCAATCGGCTAACCATGTGGGGGCTGCAAACATGCAGTTCCTGCAGCGCAGATGCCTGCTATTACCATTGCCGACATTAGCGCTTCTGTTAGCCTCTGCCGATAAACGGACGTCGTCGATTTTCCTGTCCTGCAGCACGCTGATTGTGAGATGATCTTCCTACTGCGAGTCGTTCGTGATTGCTCATTCCCGCCGCCCGAATTCGAGCTGGCCCAAAACGTGACGTCAGTGCGAACATTGGGAACATTCGTGGGCTCTCAGCGCGCGTTATCCCGGTTTGCGCCGCGATGACGACCGCCGATAGAAAGCGGAGGGGCTGACTTTAGCCTGACTTTCCAGCCCCTCCTCCCTCGCTAGTGCGTCGTCACCGTCGCCGTCGTGCGGACCGTGTGGCGGGTCGGGTGGCGGCGGTGGTGGGCGGCGGCCTTGTGCACCACGCGGCGGTGGGTCGGAGCAGCGGTGGCGTGCTCGTCGGTGGTGGTTGTGCTGACCGTGGTCGTCGTCGGTGCGGCGACGGGTACTGGCGTCTGGATGACCACCGGCGGCGCGGCGCGGGCGGCCGCAGCATCGGCCTGGGCGCGGGCGGCGGCGGCCTGCGCTTCGCCGGCGCGCTCATTGGCGGCGGCGGCCTGGGCCTGTGCGGTATCGGTCGCCGAGTGCTGCTCGTTGGTCCGCGCGCGCTGTGACGCGGCCAGCGCCTGGTCGGCGAGCTCGGACGCACGGGTCGCGTCGCGCACCGCGTCGAGCTTGGCGTGATGGTTGAGCTCGTCCTGCGCGATGTGGAGCGCCCTCACCGCTTCGGCATGGAGCCGCGGGGCATCGCCCGCTGCGCCGACGATGTTGACCGCGTCGATCTTGGCCTGGGCCGCGGCGATGGCCTTGCGGGCCTGGTCGGTCTTGCCCTCGGCCGAAGCGGCGGCGGGCAGCGCGAGGAGGGCGGCGGCGGCAATGCCGGCCGCCAAATGGTGCTTGAACGTCATAATTTCGTCTCCGTTACGGGTATGGCGCTTCAACGAGCCGACGCGCGCGCTGTTCCGTTGGCGCGGGGCAGCCCTTTTCATGCTTGAGGCGCGGCTGTACGCGTGACCGCCATGAAAGCCCTTCGCAGCCACGCCCCCGGCGGTCCCGACACGCTTGTCATTGACGAGCTTCCCTCACCCGTGCCCGGCCCGGGCGAGCTGGTGGTGCGAGTGCACGCGGCGGCGATCAACTATCCCGACGTGCTGATCATCGAAGACAAATATCAGATGCGCCCGCCACGGCCGTTCGCGCCCGGGGGGGAGATTGCGGGCGAAGTCAGCGCGGTCGGCGAAGGCGTCGAGGGTTGGGCAATCGGCGACCGGCTGATCGCGGTTCCGGGCTTTGGCGGGCTGGCGCAGTCGGTGGCGATTTCGGCTAAGGCGGCGTTCCGGTTGCCGGCCAATCGTAGCTTCGTTGACGGCGCGGCATTGTTGCTGACCTATGCGACGTCGATCCACGCGCTGTACGATCGCGGGCGGCTTCGGGCGGGCGAGACAGTGCTGATCTTGGGCGCGGCTGGCGGCGTGGGCCTCGCCGCAATCGAGCTTGCCAAGGCCAAGGGCGCACGAGTGATTGCGGCGGTGTCGAGCGAAGAGAAAGCCGCAGCGGCGACCACGGCCGGGGCGGATGCGACGATGGTCTATCCGCGCGGACCATTCGATCGCGATGGGCAAAAGGCGCTGGCCGAAGCGTTCAAGGCGGCGGTAGGCAAGAACGGCGCCGACGTCATTTATGATCCAGTCGGAGGAGATTATACCGAGCCGGCGCTGCGCTCGATCGCGTGGGAGGGGCGCTATCTTGTAGTTGGCTTTCCGGCCGGGATCCCGAAGTTGCCGCTCAACCTGACGCTGCTCAAGAGCTGCGACGTGTGCGGAGTGTTCTGGGGGGCCTTCGCGGCGCGCGATCCAGCGGCCAACGCGGCCCATGTCGCGACGCTGTTCCGGTTGTGGGACGAAGGCAAGATCGCGCCGGTGGTGAGCGCGATTTACCCGCTGGAACGCGGCGGGGAGGCCATTGCCGACCTTGCGGCGAGGAATGCGATCGGCAAGCTTGTCGTCACCCTCGACTGACGCGGGCGCCGTGACCCGGCAGCATTTCATTGCGCTCGACGGGTTGCGTGGGGTCGCCGCGCTGTTGGTAATGGCGCACCATATCGGGCTAGCGAGCGGCTATCCCCAGGTGGCGCCGCTGGGCTTTCTGGCGGTCGATCTGTTCTTTGTGCTGAGCGGGTTCGTCATCGCGCAGGCCTATGAGCCGCGGTTCGCCGGCGGAATGGGAGCCGGCCGGTTCATGCTGATCCGCCTGGTGCGGCTCTATCCACTGATCTTCCTCGGCCTGCTGCTCGGTGCGGGCTGGTCGCTGATCTCCCAGGACGGCAATTTCAATGCCGCCTCGGCGATCAATTTCCTGCTCCTGCCGACGTTGCTCGGCAGCGCGACAATGATTTTTGCGTTCGATACGCCGGTGTGGTCGCTGGCGTTCGAAATTGTTGCGAACTTCGCACACGCGACGCTGCTGTGGCGGATCGGCCGAGCCGGGCTGGCGGCCATCGCGCTAGTTTCGGGTGCGGCCCTGCTGGCAGCGATGATTCATTTCGCCAGCCCGAGCCTGGGGTGGGAAACGCGGACTTTTTTCGCCGGCTTCTTCCGCATCGGATTTAGCTATGTGTTGGGTATCTTGCTCTATCGAAACGTCCAGGGCCGCAAGGTCGGCGAGTGGCGGATGCCGTTGCTGGTTCCAATCGTGCTGCTTATCGCGGTTTTGCACGGGCCGCTGCCCCCGTTGCTGGCGGTCGAGCGGGGGGCGGTGATCACGTTTCTCGTGTTCCCGGCGATCGTCGTGACGGCGATTCACCAGCGGCCGACGGGGCGATGGGCAGCGGCGATGACGTGGCTTGGGCAATTGTCCTTCCCGCTTTATGCGATTCACCTGCCGATCGTTACCTTCGCTGCGCGATTGGTCGTCAACCAGCCGGCGGCGGCGCGTTTGCCTTTATGGTTCTTGTTCGTGTTCGTGATCGTCGCCGCGGCGCTAGCGCTTGAGCGACGGGTCGATCAGCCGCTCAGGCGATGGCTCGGGCGGCGGATGGTGCACGCGGCGGACCGGACCGGCGCCGCAGTGGGCTGAGCGCGCATTGCGCCGCCCCGCGGCGCGCACTATCTGGGCCTCGCAACCAGACAGGACGTCCGCCATGACCAGCTTCAACGACCGCGAAAATGCGTTCGAGACCAAATTTGCCCGCGACGAGGAAATGGCGTTTCGGATCGTGGCGCGACGCAACCGGCTGCTCGGTGAATGGGCGGCGCGGGCGATGGGGCTGACCGAGGTCGAAGGTGCCGCCTATGCCAAGGAAGTGGTGCGCGCCGAGTTCGAGGAAGCCGGCGACGAGGATGTCGTGAGGAAGCTGCTGGGTGACATGACCGCCGCGGGAGTCGAGACCGACGAGGCCATAATTCGCGCCGAAATGGCACACAAGCAGATTGATGCGCGCCGCCAGATGATCGAAGCGAGCCAGTAATGGCGATGGCGGCGACCGAGATCGAGGTGCTGATCCGGGCCGCCATTCCCGATGCGGACATCCAGATCACCGACCTTCGCGGCGACGGCGATCATTATGCCGCGCGGGTGGTTTCGGCGAGCTTCGCGGGCATGAGCCGGGTGAAGCAGCATCAGGCGGTGTATGCCGCCTTAGGGGGGCGAATGGGGGGCGAACTTCACGCATTGCAGCTGGAAACGGCCGCGCCATCCGGAGACCATATATGACCGACCCCCAATCGCGCATCGATGCACTGGTGAAGACCAACGACGTCGTGCTGTTCATGAAGGGCACGCCACTGTTTCCTCAGTGCGGCTTTTCGAGCCGGGCAATCTCGATCCTCGATCACCTTGGCGCGACGTACGAGACGGTCGATGTGCTCGCCGATCCCGAGGTGCGACAGGGTATCAAGGTGTACAGCGAATGGCCGACGGTGCCGCAGCTCTACGTCCACGGCGAGTTTGTCGGCGGATCGGACATCATGATGGAAATGTTCGAAACGGGCGAGCTGAAAGAGTTGGTCGACGCTGCGCCGGGTGCTGCCTGATCTTTTTGTGCACCAGACATGAATAATGAAAAAGGGACGGTGGAGCGGGACCAGAAACCGCTGCACCGTCCCTTTCATTGGTCGTGGAACCAAGTGGACAACATCCGTTATGCAATCGCCGTGCCAATTGCAGAAAACAGCGGAAAATATTGAATTTTCCGGTTACGGCTGGCGGCCGGATGTCGGGCAGCGTAAAATTTTCCGACAAGTCGGCGGGGCGATGCGATGAGCGGGATGCTCTATGCCGACGTCACCCAGAGCTGGTCCGAAAAGGGCGGCGGGATCCGCGTCTATCTCAATCGCAAGCGGCGCTTCATCCTCGAGCGGTCGCAGGACCGACACCTGCTCGTTATCCCTGGCCCGCGCGACGAGGTGGTCGAGGAGGGGCGTGCGATCACGGTGACGTTGCGCTCGCCCAAGGTGCCGGGGAGCCCGAACTATCGGCTGCTGCTGCGCAACGGCGCGGTGCGCGAGGCGCTGAGACGGTTTCGGCCAGACCTGATCGAGTGCCAGGACGCTTATAATCTGCCGTGGGCGGCGCTGCGGTATCGGCGCGATCATCCGGAATGCGCGTTGGTGGCGTCGTTCATGACCGACTTTCCAACCGCTTATACCAAACGCATCGGAGACCTGCTGGCGGGGCAGCGGTTGGGCAGCGCGGCGGCGAAAGTGGCGTATCGCTATCTCGCGGGGCTTTACCGGCGGTTCGATGCGGTGGTTGCGCTGAGCGAGCATGGTGGCGCCGACAAGCTTCGCTCGATCGGGGTGGATCGGGTGTTCGTCGCGCCGCTGGGGGTCGATGTCGAAGAGTTTGGCGAGGCCAGGCGCGACGAGGGGTTGCGCGCGACGGCCGGCTGCGTCGGGGATTCTCCTCTGTTGATCTATGTCGGCCGGCTCGACGGGGAGAAGCGCGCGGCGACGGTGGTCGAGGCGTTCGAGCAGTTGCCCGCGCAGCTTGGCGCGAAGCTGGTACTGATCGGCGATGGGCCGCAGCGTGAGCGGTTCGCGGGCGAACCGGGGGTGCATTGCGCAGGCTTCATTCGCGATCGCGGCCTGTTGGCGCGGTGGCTGGCGAGCGCCGACTTATATGTGTCGGGGATGGCCGACGAAACGTTCGGCATCTCGGTGATCGAGGCGCAGGCGGCGGGGCTGCCAGTGGTCGGCGTTGCGGCGGGGGCGATGATCGACCGGGTGCCGGCCGGGCTCGGGTTGCTCGGACCGGTCGACGATGCCGAAGCGATGGCGGCGAATATTGTCGCGCTGCTCGCCGATTCGGGAAGGGCGGCGATGCGCGTGGCGGCGGTGGCACATGCGGGGTCGTTGAGCTGGGACCGGGCGATGGGGCGCTTGTTCGACACCGTCTATCCCGCGGCGATGGCGGCGCGGCCCGATGTTCAACGCGGGTTCAGTCGCGCGCCCGCCTGATGGCGAGGGATTATTTCAGGGAATTGAAATGCGGATGATGGCGTTAGCGGTGGCAGCTGCGGCCGGGCTGGCGATGCCGGCACTTGGCGCGACGACAGTTCACAAGGTGATCGTTCGCAAGACAGTGTCGACCGATGGGAAGGTCAAGACCGTGGTCAGCGGCGATCCGGCGGCCAAGGCGATCATCGCCGGGTGCGGCGAGCGGCGGTTCGAGACGAGCGCCGAGGTGATGGACCAGGGCCACAAGCGGATGACCAAGATCAAGCTGTGCGCCAAGCCCGGCGAGGATGACGCGAGTTGGCTGAAAATGCTGCGGCAGGCGGCGTCGACGATCAAGGGGACGGCGCAATTGCCCGAAGCGAGCCGCACCAAGATCGTCGCCGATCTCGACGCCGAGATCGCGCGGGTCGAGGCGGGCGCGGCGGCCAAGGTCGCGGTGCCCGAGGTCACGCCCGCGAAATAGCTACACTCTTGGGGGCGGCCATGGCAGGAGCACGCCCGTGGACGTCCCCAATCTCGCCGATCAGCCTTATGCGATGCTCGACCCGGTCGAACCGGGCATCGTACGCGTGCTGGCGCGCAATCCGTCGGCGTTCACCTATACCGGGACGCAATCCTATCTGGTCGGCGAGGCCGAGGTTGCGGTGATCGATCCGGGGCCGGCGGAGGAAAACCATGTCGCGGCGCTGGTGGCTGCGGTGGCGGGCCGGCCGGTCGTGGCGATTGTCTGCACCCATACCCACCGCGACCATAGCCCGGCGGCGCGGCCGTTGGCGGGGGCGACGGGCGCGCCGATCATCGGCTGCGCGCCGCTTGCGCTGGAGGAGGTAGGGCCACGGGCGGATGTGAGTTTCGATGGCGACTATGTTGCCGACCGGGTGCTGGCGGACGGCGAGACGATCACGGTCGACGGGCACGAACTGACCGCGGTGGCGACTCCGGGGCATACGTCGAACCATCTTTGCTATGCGTATCGCGGTGCGCTGCTGACCGGGGACCATGTGATGGGCTGGTCGACAACCGTGGTCGTGCCGCCCGATGGCGACATGGCGGCCTATATGGCGAGCCTCGACAAGCTTCGGCGGCGCGACGACCGGATCTACTATCCGGCGCATGGGCCGGCGGTGACCAAGCCGCAGCAACTGGTGCGCGGGATGATCGGCCATCGGCTGCAGCGCGAACGGCAGATCCTGCGGCTCATCGGCGAGGGGCGCGGGACGGTGCATGACATCGTTGCGAGCGCCTATCCCGGGCTCGACCAGCGGCTGGTGCCGGCGGCGGGGGGGACCGTGTTGGCGCATCTAGTGGACCTTGAACGGCGCGGGATTGTTCAAGCGGTGGGAGAGACATGGACACGCCTGTAATCCGCAGCCGATCGGGACCGTTGATAGTCGTCGCAATCATTGTTGCGTTGCTCGTCGGGCTGGCGATCGGCGGGGGCGTCAACCTCAAGCGCAAGTTGTTCGGTGGCGACGTCACGAGCATCGCCCGCGCCAGTCTCGAATCGATGCGCGCGCAGAACCGGCTGGTGCCGTTCGTCGCGCGATACGTGTCGGTGGTGACGTCGAAACAGTCGCAACTGATGTTTACGTCGGAGCGGACGTTGGTGCTTCCGGGGGACGTGCGGTATGAGCTTGATCTTGCCAAGCTTAGCGAGCGCGACGTCAAGTGGGACGACGACAGCAAGGTGCTGAGCGTGACGCTGCCTGAGATCGAAATCGCCGGGCCCGAGGTCGACCTTGCCGCTGCTCGAGAATATGGTGCGAGCGGGGTGCTCGGTGCGCTGACCGATGCACGGACGCAGCTCGACGAAGCTAATCGGGCGAGCGCGGTGGCGGACTTGCGCAAGCAGGCGCTGGCGGCGACGCCGATGCGGCTGGCGCGGGAGGCGGCGCGGCAGGCTGTCGAGCGAAGTTTTGCGCTGCCGTTGCGCGCGGCGGGGATCGGCGACGCGAAGGTCGTGGCGCGGTTCGCATCGGATGCGCGGGATGACCCGTCTTTCATCGACCGGTCGCGCTCCTATAATGAGGTCATGGCCAATCCGTCGGCCCGGTAGGAGAATGTCGTGACCGCCCAGTCGATCCTTCGCGGACCCGATTTGCTCGACGAAATCGCGCGCCTGAAGAAGGAGCGCAATGCGGTCATCCTGGCCCATTATTACCAGCGGCCTGAGCTCCAGGACTTGGCCGATTTCGTCGGCGACAGTCTCGACCTGTCACGCAAGGCGGCAGCAACCGATGCCGAGGTAATTGCCTTTTGCGGCGTGCGGTTCATGGCCGAGACGGCGAAGATATTGTCGCCGGAAAAGATCATCATCCTGCCCGACATGGATGCCGGGTGCAGTTTGGAGGACAGTTGCCCGCCCGACCAGTTCAAGGCATTCCGCGAAGCGCACCCCGATCATATCGCACTGACCTACATCAACTGCTCGGCCGAAGTGAAGGCATTGAGCGACATCATCGTGACGTCATCGTCGGCGGACATCATCCTGTCGCAGATCCCGCCCGAGCAGAAGATCATCTTCGGGCCCGACCGGCATCTGGGCGGCTATCTGTCGCGGCGGAGCGGACGCGAGATGCTGCTGTGGCCGGGGATCTGCATCGTCCACCAGGCGTTTTCGGAGACCGAACTGCTCAAGCTAATGGCCGAGCATCCCGGCGCACCGGTCGCTGCGCACCCCGAATGTCCGCCGCAGATCGTCGACCACGCGACGCTGGTCGGGTCGACCAAGGCGATCCTCGACTTCGCGCTGACGTCGGACGCGCAGACGATCATTGTCGCGACCGAGCCGCACATCATCCACCAGATGGAGAAAGCCGCGCCGCACAAGACTTTCATCGGCGCGCCGGGCGGGGACGGAAACTGCAATTGCAACATGTGCCCGTACATGGCGTTGAATACGCTCGAGAAACTGTACGTCGCCTTGCGCGACCTCAAGCCGCGGATCGAGCTTTCGCCCAACCTGATGGACCGGGCGCGGGTGCCGCTCGAACGGATGCTGGAGATGGCCGGGCGGACAGTCGGTCAAGGCGATGTCGGGCGGCCAGTTTAGCCGTGCGGCCCGCCGTGTTCAGCTATCGAGGAGATTGAGCCCATGCCCGGAATCGCCGTAGGTGACGGCATGCATTCTTCAGCCATATCCCTTGCCGTTCCGACCCAGGTGCGTGAATTTAATCGTCGGCAAAGCCGCAATCTCCTGATCGAGATATTGGTGATGCTGGTGAGTACGATGATCTGCATCCTGCTCTATCTTGGCGGTGGCGCCGGCGCGGTCAATTATCTGGCGCCTGCGACGATTCTTGTCGTCGGTATCATCGCGAACGTGCACATGGTCCGTCATGATCCGAACACGCTGCTGACGCCGCTGTTTTCGACGCGGTTGATTGCTCTTGTCGTGTTCGGGATTGGAGCCTTGTCGCACAACTGGATTTCCGGGCTGACGCAATCGTCGTTCGATTACATGATAGTGATCAGTGCGGATGACGCGGCGCGAGTGAATCTGCTGTGGCTCGGTGGGATGGATGCGATCCTGATTGGCGTTCTGGTATCGCTGCAATTGTTCGGCTGGCTCCAGGTGCGCGCAACGAGTTTTGTAACTCCTTTCTCGTTCAACACGGCCTTGGCGCTGCTCTGGGCCGGTTCTGCACCAATCTTGCTCACGACCACCTCATTTACGTGGCCAAATATCTTAAACAATCTATTTTCAGCTTTGCAGTTGTCCGGCATGTTTTTGATGGGAAGGACATCAGGCACCAAAATCATTAATTATATCTGGATTTTGGCGAGCATATTTTTATTAATTCTTGCATCACTATACTTTATGAATAAGACGATATTACTTTATCCTGTTCTTGCACTGGTGTTAGGTTTTATTTCAGTCAAAGCAAGTTTTACTAGAATTGTGCTTGGGGCTGCCACCGCTTTAGGGTTATTTATCTTCATTGCACCGATCGTCAGCCAGCTTCGAGAAGATCACTACTCAACTCACGGTTCACTCGGTGATATATCTTTCGGAGAGCAGGTCGACGCGATTTCAGCGCAAGATTTCGTGCATCGACAAGAAAGCGAGCAGCCCAATTCGGCGAACTCGAGACTGAACTACGTAGTTCCCGCGGCTTTTGCGATGAATCAATATGATTCTGGATTCAAGATCGACACGATTGAGAATTCAGCCGCGGCGCTGATTCCGCGCTTCCTGTGGCCCGACAAGCCCGTCCTTACCACGGGCGATCAAGTTAATCATCGAATGGGCTTCCAAGGTACTAACAGTATCGGTGTCACGGTGTTCGCTGACATATACTGGAACCTGGGCTGGTTCGGCCTGATTCTTGCGTTCGCATTGGGAGTCTACAACGGCGCGATCACGATCGTTTCCCGTGAATTGATGCGCATGGATGACTGGTTCATGTTGCCCTTTGTCATGTCGGCCTTTCGCATGGGCATGAGCCTTGACGGCGAGTTCGTTGCCTCGATGCTGGTTCCGTCGGTCCTCAACCTGGTGATCTTCTTCGGTCTCAGAATGGCCGGGAATTTTTTTTCAAATCTAAGATGAAAGGAACAGCCGAGAAGGCCGTTCGCTCTACAGTCTGGCGGTTTGCTGCTGGTCAACGGGAGCCAGCCGCTGATCGAGCTGGCGCCTGATAATTTTCAAGTTGCGGCTGTTCGAACGGAACAGGAAGTCGGGAACCGCGCCGATCCATGGGATCAGACCGAGCAGGAAATCGACCCCGACATTGCCCGCCATCCGGCTAATCTGCCATTTCGATAGGCCGACGTTGCGCGCTTCCCAGATCATGTAGCCGCCGAGCGCGGCGCCGACGACGTCGCCGCCGACGGGAATGAGGTCGAGGATCACGTCAAGGCCGATCTTGCGGTTAGTGCCGGGAATGGTGAACAGGCCTTCGAGCAAATGCTCAAGCGCCTCGACGCGGTGGCGGACCGATTCCGGGTCGCTGGCGGTGTTGAGGCCGCGGATGGTTGCGGGCAGGGCCATGGAGATTACCTTTCACTGGGCGCTTTGCGGCCCAGATCGATGAACGTGTGGCGCGCGAATCGGTTCTCGGTGAAGCCCGGGGCGTCGTTGCCGACAAGCGACCAGCGGATCGGCGCGGTCAGCGGGACGATAAGAAATTCGCTGTCGATGCGCTGGGCGGCGGCGAGCAGGAATTGCGCGCGCTGGTCGGCGGACTGGGTGGCGCGGGCGGCATCGGCGAGGTCATCGACCTGCGCGTCACAGATCGGGACGCGGTCACAGCGCAGACGGCGGACGAACCAGGCGAGGGAGGTCGAAGGGGCGACTTCGTCGATCAGGCGCAGGTCGACTGGCTCGCCAACTGCCGCCGGGCGGAGGGTCAGGCCGATCCGCGCCAGGTCGTCGGCAAGACGGTGGAAGAGAAGCGTCGAGCCGGGGCCCGCAGGGAGGCTGATGGTCAGTACTGGGTGGGGGCGGCGGCCGATCAGGTGATTGGCTTCGGCGAGGAGCGGCGCGGTCCGGCGGACAAGCGGGACGGTGGTCCACGGGGCGACAGGGAGCGCGGCGACGCCGTCAAGCCCCGGCTGGAGCAGCGTGTAGCGCGGGGCGAGGCCGTCGACCTTGAGCGCGGCGACGAGCGCGTCGCGGTCGATCGCGCGGGCGACGAGGCTGCGCAGGGCGCGGTCGGCGAGCGGGCCGCCCTGGCGACCGGGGACAAGTGCGAACAGGCCGGCGACGGGGTCGAAGCGGAGCGCGCCGCGCGGCGGGCCCGCCTGAAGCGCAACGGCGAGGTCGGAGAAGGTGCCGCCGAGGACGAGGTCGCTCTTGCCCGCGATGAAAGCGGCGACAGCGGAAGGGACGGGGAGGGCGGCGAGTTGAACGTCCTCGCGCACCTCGGCATCGCCATCGGTGCCGGGCATGAGGCGCCGCAGGTGGAACTGTTGGGCATCGCTCGTTGGCAGAAGCGAGAAAGGGCCGGTGCCTTCGCCGTCGCGGAGGATGGCGAAGTCGGGCTGGGCGAGCAATTGAAGCAGGTGGGGACGTGGGGCCGACAGGCGGATCTCGATCACGCGGTCGGTCATCGCGACGATCTCGTCGATCGCGCCGAGCGTGTCTTTCAGCGCGTCGAGGCTGGTCTCGCGGCGGGCGCGGTTGAGCAGGCGGGCGACGTCGCGCGCATCGATCTTACGGCCCGACGGCCATTTGCCCGACTGGAGGCGGAAGATGTAGCTCAAGCCATCGTCGCTGACGTTCCAGCGTTCGGCCAGCCCGGCTTCGATCTGTCCGCGCGGATCGAAGCGGACGAGGCCCTGCGCGGCATTTTCGAGGAGAAGCTCGTCGGCGGCGGACAGCGGGCCGGCGGCGGGGTCGGTGAGCCTGGGGCGATCGCCGATGACGGTGACGTCGATCGAGCCGGTCTTGGCGCGGTGGCAACCGCTGGCAAGCAGGGCCGCGACGCAGGCGATGACCAGCCCGGTCCGGCGATGAGGAAACGTCCGCATGACCAAAGGGTTTAGTGGCTGTGCGCGGTTCGTAAACCGTCTGGATAAGCGCGGCGAACTGTTTTAGTGGACTAAGGCAGTGGCGCCGCGTGCTGGCGCGTCAAGGAGTCGAATGGCGGACAGCGACCAGATTTGGCAGCGCGGTGGCGCGAATGTCGAGGAATTGCCTGATCCGCTGGCGCCGCGCCCGGGTGAGGGCGGCGCTCCGTCCCGGCCCACTCGATGGCCACAGCGGCGACGGCTGCTCAAATATGGGATTTACGCTTTTTTTGCGCTGATTGTGGTGACAATCCTGTGGTTGATCGTGACCGCGCCGCTGTCGCGTGCGCTCGAGCCGCTTCCGACGCCGGCGATGCTGTTATTATCCGAGGAGGGCCAGCCGATCGCTCGGCGCGGTGCGATCAAGGAAGCGCCGGTGGAAGTGGCGAAGCTGCAACCGCTGACCCCGGCGGCGTTCGTCGCGATCGAGGACCGGCGATTCTATTCGCATTGGGGAATTGATCCCCGAGGTATTGCGCGGGCGATGGTTGCCAACCTGCACGCCGGGGGCGTGCGCGAGGGCGGGTCGACGATCACCCAGCAGTTGGCCAAGACGAGCTTCCTGTCGTCGGACCGAAGTATCAGCCGCAAGGCGCGCGAAGTGATCATCGCCTTCTGGCTGGAAGCGTGGCTGACCAAGCAGGAGATCCTCTCGCGCTATCTGTCGTCGGTCTATTTCGGCGACGGGGTCTATGGGCTGCGGGCGGCGGCGCATCATTATTTCGGCCGCGATCCGGAGAATTTGAGCCTGGCGCAGTCGGCGATGCTGGCGGGGATGGTGCAGGCGCCGTCGCGGCTGGCACCGACGCAGCATCTTGGCGCAGCGCAGGCGCGGTCGCGGCTGGTGCTGCGCGAGATGGTCGAGACGAAGAAGATCAGCGCCGCGCGGGCCCAGGCGACAGTCCTCGCGCGGCCGAGCGGGATCGCCAGCAGGGTGCCGACCGGAACCTATTTTGCCGACTGGGTCGCGCCGGCTGCGGCGGCGAGCTTTACCGCCGATTATGGCCAGACACGGGTGCCGACGACGCTCGATATCGACCTTCAGCGGCTCGCGGTGCGGGCAGTGGCGGGGGCGGCTGTGGGGGATGCTCAGGTCGCCTTGGTGGCAATGCGGCCGACCGGCGAGGTCGTCGCGATGGTCGGGGGCAAGAGCTATAAGGAAAGTCCCTTCAACCGCGCAACGCAGGCGCGGCGGCAACCTGGATCGGCGTTCAAGCTGTTCGTCTATCTGGCGGCGCTGCGAGCGGGCTACACGCCCGACACGATTATCGAGGACACGCCGATCACGATCGACGGGTGGAAGCCGGTCAACAGCGATGGGATCTATCGCGGCAAGATCACGGTGCGTGAGGCGTTTGCGCGCTCGTCGAACGCGGCAACGGTGCGGTTGGCTGAGCGGGTCGGGCGGGCCAATATCATTCGCGCGGCGCGTGAGTTGGGTGTTTCGAGCCCGCTAGCTGATCGGCCGAGCCTGACGCTGGGAGCATCAGGGGTGAGTTTGATCGAGCTGACCTCGGCTTATGCGGCGGTGGCTGGCGGGCGCTATCCGGTGGCGGCGCGCGGACTTCCGGCCAAGGCGGAGGCGTCGCCGTCGGTGTTCTCGGGGCTGCTTGAGCGCAACGGTCGGCTCGATCCCAACCGCGACTGGGCGCCGATGCTCGACCTGTTGTGGGCGGCGGCGAACGAGGGGACCGGGCGGCGCGCGGCGTTGCGCGTGCCGACGTTCGGCAAGACCGGCACGACGCAGGAAAATCGCGACGCGCTGTTCGTCGGCTTTGCCGGCGACCTGGTGGTGGGCGTTTGGGTCGGGCGCGATGACAACAAGTCGCTGGGCAAGGTCAGCGGGGGAACGCTTCCGGCGGCGATCTGGAAGAGCTTCATGGGACCGGCGCTGGCGATCGACCGGCGCGCGGGACCAACGTTGCCGCAAGCGTTCCATGTGCCGCAGCCGGTCGCGCCGCCGCCGTCGCCGAACGAGTCGCCTCTACCGCAGGAGTGGAGTGACGGGACGAGGGCGGTGCGCGAGCTGGCGAAGTCACTCGATGAGTTTTTGAAGGGGCTTTAGGCGGCGGGCGGCGCGGGGGTGGCGGGTTCGATGCGGGCGAGGAGCGCGTCGACCTGCACCTGCGCGCCGGCGGATGTGTTTAGGTCGGCGACGGTGCCATCGAACGGGGCGACGAGGCTGTGCTCCATCTTCATCGCCTCCAGGGTGAGCAGGCGCTGGCCCTTGGTGACGGTGTCGTTGAGCGAAACGTCGACTGCTGTGACCTTGCCGGGCATGGGGGAGAGGATGGCGCCCGATCCGGCGGCGGCGCCGACAGTTCCGCGCGCGGAGAGGTCGAAGCCGTAAGCCTGGCCTTCATGGAAAACGACGACGCGAGCGTCATCGCGGAAGCCCGAAACGGGCGCGGTGTCGCCCGGATCGTCGAGCGAGATCGAACGAAAGCTTCCGCCGCGGCCGAGCGCGAGCCGGTGGCTTGGCGGCGCGTTGAGGCGGAAGCCGGCGAGTGGGGCGAAGGCGTCTTCGTCCTCGTCCTCGGCGAGTGCGACCACCGCGGCGGCGCGCCAGACGCTGTCGTCGGGATCGGGGTCGGGGACGAGCACCTCGAGTTCGCGCGCGATGAAGCCGGTGTCGAGATCGGCGGCTTCGAATGCGGGGTGGAGCAACGCGTTAAACAGGAACGCGGCGTTAGTGCGGACGGGCCAGACTTCAACGTCGTCGAGGATGGCGGCGAGCGCGCCAATCGCCTCTTGGCGGTCGTCGCCGCGGGCGACCAGCTTGGCGATCATCGGATCGTAGAATGGCGAGATGGTGTCGCCTTCCTCGACGCCGGTCTCGACGCGGCCGTCTTCGCCCAAGTCGAAATGGTCGAGGCGACCGGTCGAGGGGAGGAAGTCGCGCGCCGGGTCCTCGGCATAGAGGCGGGCTTCAATTGCCCATCCGCTGATGCTGAGTTCGTCCTGCCGTTTCGGCAACGGCTCTCCACTCGCCACGCGCAATTGCCATTCGACGAGATCCTGGCCGGTGATTTCCTCGGTCACGGGGTGCTCGACCTGGAGGCGCGTGTTCATTTCCATGAACCAGATGCGGTCGGCGCGGAGGCCTTGGCTGGCGTCGGCGATGAACTCGATCGTGCCGGCGCCGACATAGTCGACCGCCTTTGCGGCCTTGACCGCGGCCTCGCAGATGGACGCGCGCGTCGCCTCGTCCATGCCGGGCGCGGGGGCTTCCTCGATGACTTTCTGGTGGCGGCGCTGGAGCGAGCAGTCGCGCTCGAACAGATGGACGATGTTGCCGTGGGTGTCGCCGAACACCTGCACCTCGATGTGGCGCGGCGAGAGGATATATTTTTCGAGCAGGACGCGGTCGTCGCCGAACGAACTCGCAGCCTCGCGCTGGCACGAGGCGAGTGCGTCGGCGAAGTCGGCGGGAGCCTCGACCCGCCGCATCCCCTTGCCGCCGCCGCCGGCGACCGCCTTGATGAGGATCGGATAGCCGATCTTGCCCGCTTCGGCGGCGAGGGTCGCGGGGGACTGGTCGGCGCCGAGATAGCCGGGCGTGACGGGCACGCCCGCGTCGATCATGCGCTGTTTGGCGGCGTCCTTGAGCCCCATGTCGCGGATCGATTGGGGGCGGGGGCCGACCCAGATCAGCCCGGCGTCGATCACCGCCTGGGCGAAGTCGGCGTTCTCGGACAGGAAGCCATAGCCGGGGTGGATTGCCTCGGCGTTGGTGGCCTTGGCGGCGGCGATGATCTTGTCGCCGACGAGATAGGATTCGCGCGCGGGGCTCGGCCCGATATGCACCGCCTCGTCGGCCATGCGGACGTGGAGCGCCTTGGCATCGGCGTCCGAGTAGACGGCAACCGTGCGGATGCCCATTTTCCGCGCGGTGCGGATGACGCGGCAGGCGATCTCGCCGCGGTTGGCGATGAGCAGTGAGGTGATCATTCGGCGGCGGCCATCGCGCGCATCGGTTCAGCACCCTCCATCGGCTTGAGCCCCAGCTTGGCGAACAGCGCGGCGTCTTTGCTGTCGCCCGGGTTGGGCGTGGTCAGCAGGACCGATCCGGTAAAGATCGAATTGGCACCCGCCAGGAAGCACAGCGCCTGGGTCGCGTCGCTCATATGCTCGCGGCCGGCCGACAGCCGCACCATCGACAGCGGCATGGTGATCCGCGCGACCGCGATCGTGCGGACGAATTCGATATCGTCGACCTTGGTCCCCGGCACGTCCTTCAGCATGTCGCCGAGCGGCGTTCCTGGCACCGGCATCAGGTCGTTGATCGGCACGCTTTCGGGATGGCGCGGCAGCGTGGCGAGGGCATGGATGAACCCGACCCGGTCCGCGCGCGTGTCGCCGATGCTGAGGATGCCGCCGCAACACACCGCCATCCCTGCCGCGCGCACTTCGGCCAGCGTGTCGAGCCGGTCCTGAAAGGTGCGGGTGGTGATGATCTCGCCATATTTTTCCGGCGAGGTATCGATGTTGTGATTGTAGTAATCGAGCCCCGCAACGGCCAATTGCCGCGCCTGATCGCTGGTTAGCATCCCCAGCGTCATGCAGGTCTCGAGCCCCATCGCCTTGACGCCCGCGACCATGTCGCACACCGCCGCCATGTCGCGATCCTTGGGGTTGCGCCATGCGGCGCCCATGCAGAACCGTTGGGACCCCGCCGCCTTGGCCTCCGCCGCGGTCGCGAGCACCGCATCGACGTCCATCAGCTTTTCGGCCTTGATTCCGGTCTCGTAGGATGAAGATTGACTACAATATCCGCAATCCTCCGGGCATCCGCCGGTCTTGATCGAGAGCAACCGGCATAGCTGCACCTCGCCGCGGGCGTGGTGCGCGCGGTGAACGGTCTGCGCCTGGAAGATCAGCTCGTCGAAAGGCAGGTCATAGAGCGTCGCGATTTCGTGGCGGGTCCAGTCGGTGCGAGTCATGGTTAGCCTTCGATACTGGTGCGGATGATGCGGCAGGTGAACGCGCCGTGACTGGAGATTAGGTAGATAATCATTCATCAGCCTCGGCTTGCTTGATTACTTTTGAACAGATGACGAAGATGGAATAGGTCAAAACTAGAATAGCCAATACGGACGACGCACAGACCGCATATAATATGATTAGTGGCCGGGAAACTGCTCCCATCATACTAGAGTCTTGGGACCCGTATCGCGCTACGTTGAATAGAAAATTGAAAATCAATATATTGATAGTGATCAAGGCCGTATAGCGCGCAAGAATGGCTGTGATATATCCCGTGCTCGTGCGGCAATGGTGGGCAATTATTTCGACATCGCTATTTCTTACGCCAAACTTGAAGAAGATTTTCCGGTTTTCTGTCGATCTCAGGAAATAGAGCATGCACCCGAAATAGAGCGCGCCGATAAGATAGAATGCCCAGCCATTCGACGACACCATCTGGTAGGTTGATTCCATCATGCGCCGGTTACCTGTCCCAAATAGGATTTAGAGCGATTGTCACATCCGGAACACCCCGAAGCGGGGCGACTCCGGGATGGGGGCGTTGAGGGTGGCGGCGAGCGCGAGGCCGAGGACGTCGCGGGTTTGCGCGGGGTCGATGATGCCGTCGTCCCACAGGCGCGATGTCGCGTGCCACGGGTTGCCTTGGGCCTCGTAATCCTCGCGGATGGGCCTCTTGAAGGCTTCGGCTTGCTCGGGGGTCCATGTGTCGGCGTCGCGGTGGACGGCGGCGAGTACCGACGCGGCCTGCTCGCCGCCCATCACGCTGATCCGGCTGTTGGGCCAGCTGAACAGGAATCGCGGGGAGTAGGCGCGGCCCGCCATGCCATAATTGCCCGCACCGAAGCTGCCGCCGATAAGGATGGTGATCTTTGGCACCTGCGCGGTAGCGACGGCGGTGACGAGTTTCGCGCCATGCTTGGCTATCCCTTCCGCCTCATATTTGCCGCCGACCATGAAGCCCGAGATATTCTGGAGGAACAGCAGGGGGATGCGGCGCTGGCAGGCAAGTTCGATGAAGTGGGCGCCCTTGACCGCGCTCTCGCTGAACAGGACGCCGTTGTTGGCAAGGATCGCGACCGGCATCCCCCAAATGTGCGCGAAGCCGCAGACCAAACTCGAGCCGTAAAGCGCCTTGAACTCGTGGAATTCGGAGCCGTCGACGAGGCGGGCAATGATTTCGTGGACGTCATAGGGCGCGCGGACGTCCTCTGGGATGATGCTGTACAATTCGTCGGCGTCGAACAGGGGCGGGCGGGGGTCGCGGATGTCGACCGCGGTGGTGCTGGCGGGCAGGGTCGAGACGATATCGCGGACGATGGTCAGGGCGTGCTCGTCATTCTCGGCGAGGTGATCGACGACGCCCGATTTGCGCGCGTGCAGGTCGCCGCCGCCAAGCTCTTCGGCGCTGATCTCCTCGCCCGTTGCGGCCTTGACCAGTGGTGGGCCGGCGAGGAAAATCGTTCCTTGCTCGCGCACGATCACGCTCTCGTCGGACATGGCGGGGACATAGGCGCCGCCCGCCGTGCAGCTGCCCATGACGCAGGCGATCTGGGCGATGCCCTGCGCGCTCATCTGCGCCTGGTTGTAGAAAATCCGGCCGAAATGGTCGCGGTCGGGGAAGACCTCTGCCTGGTGGGGGAGGTTGGCGCCGCCGCTATCGACGAGATAGACGCACGGCAGGCGGTTGGCCTGGGCAATTTCCTGCGCGCGAAGGTGCTTCTTCACGGTCAGCGGATAGTAGGTCCCGCCCTTCACGGTCGCGTCGTTGCAGACGATCATCACCTGCCGCCCGGACACCCGCCCGATGCCCGCGATCATTCCCGCGCCGGGCACTTCGCCGTCATACAGATCGTTCGCGGCAAGCTGGCCGATCTCGAGGAACGGTGAGCCGGGGTCGAGGAGGCGCTCCACCCTGTCCCGCGGGAGCAATTTTCCCCGCGCGGTGTGGCGGTCGCGCGCCTTGTCGGTTCCGCCGAGCGCGGCCTTGGCGACGTTGGCGCGAAGCCTCTCCGCCAGCTCGCGGTTATGCGCCGCGCGGGCCACTGCCTCGGGCGACGAAAGGTCGATCTTGCTGTCGAGCCTCGGTGCGCTCATCGTTACCCTGATCCCGTTGGTCGAAACATTCGTGCCAGCGCGCCTAGCCGACCCGCTTTCTCATTGAAAGCGGCCCCGGTCGCGGGTCATAGGGTTATGCAAGACGAGATTTGAGAGGACCCATGATGAAGCGCTCTTTCCTGCTCCTGTTCGTATCGAGCCTCGCGCTCGCCGCCTGCAACTCCGGGGCTGGCAACAATGCCGCGACCGCCGTGGTCAAGGCTGGAAGCGTTTCCGGCCTGGACCTTTCGAGCATCGACAAGAGCGTCAAGCCGGGCGACGATTTCTTCGCTTACGCCAACGGCAACTGGGTCAAGCGCACCGTACTCCCGGCCGATCGCTCATCGGTTGGGGGCTTCTACATCGCTGACCAGCAGCGCGAGAAAAACACGCGCGAAATGATGGACGCGCTGCTCAAGTCGAACCCGGCGGCGGACAGCGACGAGGGACAGATCGTCAATTACTACAAGGCCTATCTCGACACCGCCGCGATCGACAAGGCGGGGATGGCACCGGCCAGGGCCGACCTCGATGCGATTGCCGCGATTGCCGACAAGGGCGCGCTGGCGAGCGCGATCGGCGGCACGCTGCGCGCCGACGTCGATCCGTTCAATTCGACCAACTACAAGACCGATCATCTGTTCGGGCTGTTCGTCACGCAGGGGCTCAAGACGCCGGGCGAAACGCTGCCCTATATCCTGCAAGGCGGGCTCGGCATGCCGGAGCGCGAATATTATCTGTCGGGCGACGCCAAGATGGTCGGGTTGCGGACCAAATATCGGAGCTATGTCGAGACGGTGATGAAGGCCGCGGGCAATCCCGATCCGGTCGCCGCCGCAGCGCGGGTGATCGCGCTCGAGACCAAGATTGCCCAGGCCCACGAGACGCGGACCGAGAGCGAGGACTTTTCCAAGGCGGCCGAGGTGTGGAGCCGGACCGACCTGCAGGCCAAGGCCCCCGGTATCAACTGGGATGCGCTGCTCGGCGCCGCCCAGCTGGGGTCAGCGCAGAAATTCGAGGCCTATCATGCCACCGCGATTCCCAAGCTCGCCGCGCTGGTCGGTTCGCAGCCGCTCGATGCGTGGAAGGACTGGCTCACCTTCCACACCCTCAACCAGCGTGCCGCGGTGCTCCCGGCCGCGATCCGCGACGCGAGCTTTGCCTTCAATGGCACCGCAATCAACGGCATCCCGCAACAACGCCCGCGCGACAAGCTGGCGATGAACGCGACCAGCAGCGCGCTCGAGGACGGGGTCGGCAAGGCTTATGTCGCCAAATATTTCCCGGCCGCGGCCAAGGCCGAGATCGAGAAGATGGCCGAGGGCATCAAGGCGGCGTTTGCGACCCGTGTCGAGGCTCTGTTGTGGATGGCGCCCGCGACCAAGGCCGAAGCGATCAAGAAGGTGCGCTCGATCATCGTCGGGGTCGGCTATCCCGATCATTGGCGCGATGACAGCGGCCTCGCGATCAGCCCGACCGACGCCTATGCCAACGACAAGGCGGCGAGCCTCGCCGACAACAGGGTCCAGCTCGCCAAAATCGGCAAGCCGATGGACCGCGCCGAATGGTGGATGCCGGCGCAGCTCGTCAACGCGGTCAATTTGCCGGTCCAGAACGCGCTCAATTTCCCGGCCGCGATCCTGGTTAAGCCGTTCTTCGACCCCAACGCCGATGCCGCCTTCAACTATGGCGCGATCGGCGCGGTGATCGGCCATGAGATCAGCCACAGCTTCGACAATAATGGCGCGTTGTTCGATTCGACCGGCGTCATGCGCAATTGGTGGACCCCGGCGGATTTCACCCGTTTCACCCAGTCGGGCAAATCCTTGGCTGATCAGTATGACCAGTACAGCCCCTATCCCGGCGTCCACGTCAACGGACCGCTGACGCTGAGCGAGAATATTGCCGACGTTGCCGGGCTGTCGGCGGCGCATGATGCTTACAAGGCGTCGCTTGGCGGCAAGCCAGCGCCGGTCATGGACGGCTTCACCGGCGACCAGCGCTTCTTCATCGCTTATGCCCAGGCGTGGGCCGACAAGGCGCGTGAGGAATCGGTGCGCAGCCGGATCGCAACCGACGGCCATTCCCCGGACCAGTATCGCGCGCTCACCGTGCGCAATCTCGATGCGTGGTATGACGCGTTCGGGGTCAAGCCGGGCGACAAGCTGTACCTCGCGCCCGACAAGCGGGTCCACGTCTGGTGAGCTAGGCCCCGATGAGCTCGCGGCCAATGAGCATTCGGCGGATTTCGTTGGTTCCGGCGCCGATGTCGAGCAGCTTGGCATCGCGCAGGAACCGCTCGACCGGCCAGTCCTTGGTGTAACCCGCGCCGCCCAAGGCCTGGACGGCTTCGCCCGCGACCTTGAAAGCGGATTCCGAAGCCAGCAGGATCGCTCCGGCCGCGTCGAAACGGGTGGTCTTGCCCGCGTCGCAATTGCGCGCCACCGCATAGACATAGGCGCGGGCGGAATTGAGCGCGACGTACATGTCGGCGATCTTGGCCTGGATCAGCTGGAAAGAACCGATCGGTGTGCCGAACTGCTTGCGCTCGCGGACGAACGGCAGGACGACGTCGAGGCACGCCTGCATGATGCCGAGCTGGATCCCGGCGAGAACGGTGCGCTCGTAATCGAGTCCGCTCATGAGCACGCCGACGCCGCCATTCTCGGGGCCCATGACTTGCTCGTCGGCGATGAAACAATCATCGAACACCAGCTCGCTGGTCGGCGATCCGCGCATGCCCATCTTGTCGATCTTCTGTCCGATCGAAAAGCCGGGGGTGCCTTTCTCGATGAGGAAGGTCGTGATCGCGCGACTAGCCTTGGCGTCTGCCCCGCCGGTCTTGGCATAGACGACCAGGACATCGGCATAGGCGCCGTTGGTGATCCAGAATTTGGTGCCGTTGAGCCGATAGCCACCGACCACCTTGTCGGCCTTGAGCTTCATCGAGACGACGTCGGAGCCGGCCCCCGCCTCGCTCATGGCGAGCGCACCAACATGCTCGCCCGAAATCAGCTTCGGCAGATATTTGCGTTTCTGTTCGTCATTGGCCCAGCGGCGGACCTGGTTGACGCACAGGTTCGAGTGCGCGCCGTACGATAGTCCAACCGAGGCGGATGTGCGGGCGATCTCCTCCTGCGCGACGACATGCTCGAGGTAGCCGAGCCCAAGCCCGCCCCATTCCTCCTCGACGGTGATGCCGTGGAGGCCGAGCTCGCCCATCTGCGGCCATAGCTCGATCGGGAAGCGGTCAGTGACGTCGATCTCGGCGGCGAGGGGAGCGATCTTGTCGGTCGCGAAGCGCTGGGTCGTGTCGCGAATGGTGTCGGCCATTTCGCCCAGTGCGAAGTCGAAATCCATGTCTACTCCCGAAGGCATATGATGCCGGTTAAAGCCGTCGGCTATGTATCCCATAGCCGCTGCCGACCGTCCGGTCGATACATCAGCCAGCCTCCGCCTTGCCCGGGTGCCGCCCCGCACGCTGCGGGATGATCAGCACCAGCACGATGATCACGATCGCCAGCACCGCTGACGCAAGCGGGCGGCTGAATGCCAGTCCGCCCTTGGCCACGGGTTTGTCGAGGAAATCGCCGACCGTCGCGCCGAGCGGGCGAGTAAGGATGAATGCGCCCCAGAACAGGGCCACTCGACTGACGTTGGTCGCGTAATAGAGCACCACGAGCAACAGCAGGCCAGCCCCGAAAATCAAGGCGCCACCGGCGTAACCCGGACCCGAATCCGCAACCCAGTCGCCAAGCGCGGTGCCGAGCGTTTGCGAGAAGGTGATGGTGATCCAATAGAAGGTCTCGGCCTTGGCGCTGACGATCGTATTGACATCGACCGTCCCGAGCGAGCGGTGCCAGCTGAACAGCGAGATGAGCACGCAGGCGAGCAGC
>JBBQDG010000022.1:0-44318 GCA_038319435.1 Sphingomonadales bacterium
GGCGATTTTCTCCGGGCCGGAGACTTCAGCGTTCGAGCCGCCGCCGCCCCCATTTGCGTGACTCAGGGCGAGTGCCTTTTTCGCATCGGCGAGTTCGCGCTCAAGGCGTTTGTTGCTCTCGACCAGCACGGTGAGGCGGGCGGGGACTTCGTCGGGGCTGGCCTTGAGCGTCGCGGCGGCTTCGCGGAGGCGCGCATCGCGTTCGGTCAGCCACAGGCGCGCAGCCTCGCCAGTGAGGGCCTCGATGCGACGGATGCCGGAGGAGACGGCGGACTCGGCGATGATCTTGAAGATGGCGATGTCGCCGAGCGCGGTGACGTGGGTGCCGCCGCACAACTCGACCGAATAGTCGGCGTCGACCGCGCGGCCCATCGAAAGGACGCGGACCTCGTCGCCGTATTTCTCGCCGAACAGCGCCATTGCGCCGGCGGCGATGGCGTCGTCGGGGGTCATCAGGCGGGTCGAGACGGGCTGGTTGTGGCGGATGTGGGCGTTGATCTCGGCCTCGACCGCCGCAAGGTCGGCGGGGGTGAGCGCGGCGTTGTGAGCGAAGTCGAAGCGCAAACGGTCGGCGGCGACGAGGCTGCCTTTTTGGGTGACGTGGTTGCCGAGGCGGTGGCGAAGCGCGGCGTGGAGCAAATGGGTTGCACTGTGGTTGGCGCGGACTTGGCCCCGGCGCTCCACATCAACCAACTGGTGGAGCGTGTCGCCGAGCTTGACGGTGCCGACGGCGATGCGGGCTTTGAGCGCGTGTAGCTTGCCCAGCGGTTTCGACGTGTCCTCTACAATCGCGGTGAAGCCATTGAGCGCGCTTAATTGTCCGGTGTCGCCGACTTGCCCGCCGCTTTCGCCATAAAAAGGGGTCTGGTTGAGGATGACGGTCACGGATTCGCCCTCCCCTGCATGGTCGACGCGCGCGCCGTCCTTGATCAGGGCGAGGACAAATCCTTCGCCTTCGTGGCCCGAATAGCCGGTGAATTCGGTGGGTCCATACTCTTCGACAAGGTCGAACCACAAATCGTCGGAGGCACGTTCGCCCGAGCCCTTCCAGGCGGCGCGGGCGGCGGCTTTCTGGGCAGCCATCGATTGATCAAACCCGGCGCGATCGACCGCAAGGCCGCGGGCACGGAGCGCGTCTTCGGTTAAATCGTAGGGGAAGCCGAAGGTATCGTAGAGTTTGAACGCAGTTGCGCCGGGGAGCGTTTCGCCGGTCGCCATCGCAGCCGTGGCCTCGTCGAGCAGACGCAGGCCGTTGACGAGGGTGCGGCGGAACTGGATTTCCTCCTGTGCCAGCGTCGCCTCGATCAGCGGCTGGGCGCGGACAAGATCGGGGTAAGCGGCGCCCATCTCGGCGACGAGCGCGGGGACGAGGCGGTGCATCAGCGGGTCAGCCGCGCCGAGCAAATGGGCGTGACGCATGGCGCGGCGCATGATGCGGCGCAGGACATAGCCCCTGCCTTCGTTCGATGGCAGCACGCCGTCGGCGACAAGGAAACCTGACGTACGCAGGTGATCGGCGATGACGCGGTGACTCGCCTTTTGCTCGCCTAAGGCGCGAGTTTTGGTCAGCGCCTCGCTTTCGGCGATCAGCGCCTTGAAGGTGTCGGTGTCGTAATTGTCATGGACGCCCTGCATGACGGCGGCGATGCGCTCGAGCCCCATGCCGGTGTCGATCGACGGCTTGGGCAAATCGGAGACAATCTCGCCGCCGATTTGCTCGTGCTGCATGAACACGAGGTTCCAGATCTCGACGAAGCGATCGCCGTCCTCGTCGGGCGATCCCGGGGGGCCGCCGGCGATATGGTCGCCATGGTCGTAGAAGATTTCCGAGCAGGGACCCGACGGGCCGTCGTCGCCCATCGCCCAGAAATTATCCTTGGTCGCAATGCGGATGATGCGTTCATCGGGAAGCCCGGCGATGCGCTTCCAAAGTTGAGCGGCCTCGTCGTCGGTGTGATAGACGGTGGCGGTGAGTTTGTTCGGATCAAGGCCCCATTCGCGCGTGAGCAATGTCCAGGCATGAACGATCGCTTGCTCCTTGAAATAGTCGCCGAACGAGAAATTACCGAGCATTTCGAAGAAGGTATGGTGGCGCGCGGTGTAGCCGACATTGTCGAGATCGTTATGCTTGCCCCCGGCGCGAACGCACTTCTGGCTGCTGGTGGCGGTGACATAGGGGCGAGTTTCAAGCGCGGTAAAGACGTTCTTGAACGGCACCATCCCGGCGTTGACGAACATCAGGGTGGGATCGTTGTGCGGGACCAGCGGCGCCGACGGCACGCGGGCGTGGCCGGCCTTCTCGAAATAATCGAGGAAGGAGCGGCGGATGTCGTTGGTCGAGGTCATTCGCGCGATGTAAATGGATGGGTGCGGTGCGGCAAGCCGCAGGGTATCTGCCGCAACGGCGCCTCTCCCGCAGAGCGACCGTGGCTGCTATGCCGAGCCAAAGAGGATAATCGATGCGCAGATTGATCATGGGGTTGCTCGGGGCGGGGTTGGTGGCGGGCTGTCAACAAGCACCCGCCCCGCAGCCCGGCATGGCGGGAATGGACCATGGCGACCCGGCGATATCGAAGCTGCCGATGATCATGACCGGCTATGGCTCTGGCGGCTTTCCGATCACGACCAAGGTCCCTCAGGCGCAGGCGTTCTTCGACAACGGGATGCAGCTTGGGCACGCGTTCGCGCACAAGGCGGCGATCAGGGCGATGGCGCAGGCGGTGCGGCTCGATCGCAGTTGCGCGATGTGCCAGTGGGGGCTGGCGTGGGCGGCGGGGCCGACGATCAACTTTGGCAAGAACGACGAGCAATATGCCGCGCTCGCGAAAATCGCCGAACGCGCCGCGGCGCTGGCGGCGAAGAACGGGACGCCGCGCGAACGGGGGATGATCGACGCGCTGCGGTTGCGCTATGCGAAAGGCGACAAGGTGCTCGACGCGCTGAATTTCGCCAAGGCAATGCAAGTCATGAGCGCACGCGAGCCGGGCGATAATGAACTCGCAGTGCTTGCCGCCGACGCCTGGCTGCAAACCGCACCCAAGAAGAGCGCGGAGGAACAGGGGAACGCACGAACGGCGATGAGCCTGCTCGAGCCGGTGCTGAAGCGGGCCCCCGAATATTCGCCGGCGATCCATTTTTACATCCATGCGACCGAGATGGCGGGGGTTGCGGAACTGGCGGAGCCCTATGCCGATAAGCTAGCCAAGCTGGCGCCCCGCGCGAGCCATCTCGTCCACATGCCGAGCCATACATATTACGCCATCGGGAGGTATCAGGACGCGGCAGACGCTAATATGCACGCGGTCGCGCTCGGCATCGAGAATGCCAAGACGCTGGGGATGGCGCCGCCCGACGGAGTGTGGGGGCTGCCCTACCATATGCACAATGTTAGCTACGGCCTGGGTGGTGCGCTCGAGGCGGGGGACGTCAAGGACGCGCTTGCCTTGGGACGGCCGCTGGTCGATCGCTCACAGCGTCAAACCAAGGTGCCGATCGACATGCAAATGGTCGCCGCGAACGGCTATTATGCGATGGCGCGCTTCGCCGATCCGTCCGAAGTCCTCGCATTGCCCGAACCTATATTACCGCTGTTCAAGGCGAGCTGGCATTATGGGCGCGGCGAAGCATTTGCTCGGCTCGGAAATGTGCGCGGGGTGCGCGCCGAGGCGGCGGCCATTGGTGAGCTGACGGGCGTGCAGTCGAAAGAGGACGGCGCCCGGCTGGCGCAGGAGCTGACCATGATCGAGCGCGGCGTGCTGACCGGCCGCGCGGCGATGATCGAGCATCGATTCAAGGACGCGGCAGTCGCGTTCCGGCAAGCGGCCCAGCTTGAGGAAAGTCCCGAGTTCAGCCTGGTGTCAGATCCACCGGGCTGGTATTATCCGGTACGCCGCGACCTTGCCGCCGCACTGCTCGCGAGTGGCGATCGCGATGGCGCGCGCAAGGAGGCCGCGGCGGCGCTCGATTTTCGCAAGAAGGATCCGGGGACGCTCGCGCTGCTGGCGGGCCTCGACGCGAAGCAGGCCACTCGCTAGTCGCGCGCCATGGCCAAGCGACCCAAAAGCAATATCCCTCCATACAAGCGCAGGCGCGTGGGCAAGCGGCGGGGAATCTTCGGGTGGATCGTGCGGCTGGTGGTCGGTCTGACCCTGCTGAGCGTGCTGTGGGTGCTCGCCTATCGCTTCGTCAATCCGCCGATTACCGCGACGATGGCGAGCGACCTGCTCGCCGGGCGGGGCGCGGCGAGGGAGTGGATGGGGATCGACCGGATCGATCGTGACATGGTCCGCGCGGCGATCGCGGCGGAGGACGGAAAATATTGCGAGCACAATGGCTTCGACTTCAAGGCGATCGAGGATGCAGCCAAGCGCAATGCCTCGGGCGGGCGGATCCGCGGCGGGTCGACGATCAGCCAGCAGGCGGCAAAGAACGCCTTCCTGTGGCAGGGCGGCGGCTATGCCAGGAAGGGCGCCGAGGCGTGGTTCACCTTCCTGATCGAGCAGCTGTGGGGCAAGCGGCGGATCATGGAAGTCTATCTCAATCTCGCCGAGACCGGGATCGGGACCTATGGCGTCAATGCGGGGTCGATGCGTTATTATGGGCATGATGCGTCGGCGATGAGCGAAACGGAAGCGGCGCGGATCTCGGCGATACTGCCGCTGCCCAAGAAGCGCGGAGCGGTCGCGCCGGTCGGGTTCACCCGGAAATATGGCGGGATCATCGCCAGTCGCATCGGGACAGTCTCGCGCGATGGGCTCGATGCCTGTGTCTATGCGGGAGTGAAGGCGCCACTGAACAAGGCAGCTCCGGTCCAACGCAAGGTCGTACGGCCGCTGCCGGGGAGCGAGTATGAGACCAAGGCGCCGCCGCCGCCCGCGCCCGATGTCGACCAGCCCGCGCCCGAAGCAATCGCGCCGCCGCCCGCCAGCCCCGACGCGGTTCCGACCGAGACCGACTCGCCACCGTCCGCCGCGACGAACACGGCGGCGGAAGCGGCCAACGGCGTTGGCTAGCGGGAACGCGACCCGTCTCCAGTTGGTTTAATCGCTGAACCAAAAGAGGAGTATATCGATGGCGACGCGTACCCGGCAGCCGCGCAATAACGATGGCGAATTTGCTTCCAAACCCAGTGGCCGTGGCAAGAGTGGCGGCGGCAAACGCGGCGGGCTGTTCGACTGGAACGGAACGACCACCGGTGCGCTGATCAGCGCGGCGGTCGCAGGTGCCGCGGTGGTCGTCGCGGCCAATCTCGGGCGCAAGCTGATCGTCCAGGGCATGTCGAGCGTGGCGGGCGAGTGGGACGAGATTCTGGCCGCCGAGCACAAGATAGCGCTGGCGATCTTCGACAAGATGCTGGCCACCGACGACACGCAAAAGATCAAGCGCGGGATGTTGCTGACCAAGCTCACCCATGCCCTGGACAAGCATGCGCACGAGGAGGAGATGGTGGTCTATCCGGCGCTGCGCGAGGCGAACGAGCAGGCCGACGCCGACCAGCTCGAACAGGAGCATGGCGAGGTGAAGACCTATTTGTTCAAGCTCGGCGAGATGGCGACCGATGCGCCGCTTTGGCTCGAGACGGTCCGCGAATTCCGCGATTCGGTGGCGCGCCATGCGCGGATGGAAGAGGATGAGGTGTTCCCGCGCTTCAAGGCCGAGATCACGCCCGAGCAGAACAAGCATATCACGAACCTGGTCAACAAGGACGGGTTCTTGATGGCGTAGCGTTACTCCCCTCCCTGTTCGCAGGGAGGGCTGGGGGTGGGTCGCGAGCGGACGTTCGCTCGATGCCGTCTAGGGGGTTGTCTTTTCGGCGCGCTGATCGCGCGTACCCACCCCCTGCCCCCTCCATTGCAGGGAGGGGTGACTAGGCCACGATTGCCAGTTGGGGCGGGGTCTGGGCGGATAGCTCGACTGTGTCAGGCCCGAGGATGCATTCCAGTCGAGCCGCCAAGTCGGCGTCGAGAGTGAAGTCTCGGCCGACCAGCAGCAGGGCTTCGCGGTGATTTGGGAGCGCCACCAAGAAGCGGACGACGCCGGTCCCGCCTTTAGGCAATTCGCGCTCGATCGCAAGGACTTGCGCAGGGTCACTCACACGAATCTCGAGCTGCAGGCGGGTTCGCCTGGCAAGCCCGTCGAGGGGCTGGAAGCGCTTGATCGCAACGCGCGGGACTTCGTCGCCGGGGCGCTTGTCGAGTTCGACGGTGAGCAGGCCGCAGTCGCCCGACTTGGCGGCGGCCTCGATCGCGGCGCAGGCATCCTCCTCGAAGGCGGTTGCGTCGAACTGGCCCGAGGGGTCGGACATCGTCAGCCGCATGTAACGGCGGCCCTTGGCCGAAGTGGCCCATTTGGCGGTCTCGACCAGCGCGGCCATGCTGGCGGTGGCACGGGAGCCGTCGGTCGGGATCGTCAGCGCGGTGAGGTCGGAGAAGCGGCGGACCTTGTGCGCGGCGAGCAAGTGGCGCTGGGCGTCGACCGGGTGGGCGGAGAAATAGAAGCCGAAGGCGTCGCGCTCGGCCGACATGCGTTCGGCGAGGGTCCAGGCGGCGTCACGCGGCAAGCGGATCGGGGCGACGCCGCTGTCGGACGGGCCACCGAACAGCCCGCCCTGCCCCGATGTGCGGGCGTGCGACGCGCTGGCGGCGTGGGCGAGGATGGTTTCGGCGGCAGCGAACACCGTGGCGCGGTCGGGGTGGAGGCTGTCGAATGCGCCGGCGGCAGCGAGCGACTCCAGCTGGCGGCGGTTGAGCAGACGCGGGTCGATCCGCTCGGCAAAATCGTCGAGGCTTTTGAACGGGCCATTGGCGTCACGGTCGGCGACGAGCGCTTCCATCGCTTTTTCGCCGACGCCTTTGAGCGCGCCCAGGGCATAGCGCACCTTCCCGTCCTCGACATCGAATGACGCCTGGCTCGCGTTGACGTCGGGGGTCAGGCACTCGATCCCGGCACGGCGCATGTCGTCGACGAACAGGGCGAGCTTGTCGGTGGTAGCGGTGTCGAAGCTCATCGAGGCGGCGAAGAATTCGGGGGCGTGGTGCGCTTTGAGCCAGGCAGTGTGGTAGGCGACGAGCGCATAGGCGGCGGCGTGCGACTTGTTGAAGCCATAGCCGGCGAACTTGTCGAGCAGGTCGAACAGCTCATTGGCCTTGCCGCGGCCGATATCGTTGGTGGCGGCACCGGTGCAGAAACGCTCGCGCTGGGCGGCCATCTCCGCCTTGATCTTCTTGCCCATCGCGCGGCGCAGGAGGTCGGCTTCGCCAAGGCTGTAGCCGGCGAGGACTTGCGCCGCCTGCATCACCTGCTCCTGATAGACGAAAACGCCGTAGGTTTCCTTGAGCACATCGACCAGCATCGGGTGCGGATAGGCGAGGTCGGCGCGGCCATTCTTGCGGTCGCCGAACATCGGGATATTGTCCATCGGGCCGGGGCGGTAGAGCGAGACGAGCGCGATGATGTCGCCAAAGCCGGTCGGGCGGACGGCGGACAGCGTGCGGCGCATGCCTTCGGATTCGAGCTGGAACACGCCCACGGTATCGCCGCGCTGGAGGAGGTCGTAGACGGCGGGGTCGTCCCACAGTAGCGCGGCGTAATCGACCGACTGGCCGGTCTTGCCGAGGAGATGCTGGGCTTCCTTGAGGACCGACAGAGTTTTCAGGCCGAGGAAGTCGAACTTCACCAGCCCCGCCGCCTCGACATATTTCATGTCGAACTGGGTCACGGGCATGTCCGAACGCGGGTCGCGGTAGAGCGGGACGAGCTCGTCTAGCGGGCGGTCGCCGATGACGACTCCGGCGGCGTGGGTCGAGGCGTGGCGGGGAAGGCCTTCGAGCTTCATCGCGAGGTCGAACAGGCGGCGCACGCCCTCGTCATTCTTATATTCGGAAGCGAGTTCGGAGACGCCGTTGAGGGCGCGTGGCAAGTCCCATGGCTCGGTCGGATGGTTAGGGATGAGCTTGGCGAGGCGATCGACCTGCCCATAGCTCATCTGGAGGACTCGGCCGGTGTCCTTGAGCACGGCACGGGCTTTGAGGCGGCCGAAGGTAATGATCTGGGCGACGCGGTCACGGCCGTATTTGGCCTGGACGTAGCTGATCACCTTGTCGCGGTGGGTTTCGCAGAAATCGATGTCGAAATCGGGCATCGACACGCGCTCGGGGTTGAGGAAGCGTTCGAACAACAGGTCGAGCGCCATCGGGTCGAGGTCGGTGATCAGCAGCGCCCACGCCACGATACTGCCGGCGCCCGAACCGCGGCCGGGGCCAACGGGAATGTCGTTGGCCTTGGCCCAGACGATGAAATCGGCGACGATGAGGAAGTAGCCCGCGAACCCCATGCGGGTAATGACGTCTAGTTCGAATTCGAGGCGGGCGTGGTACGTCGCCGGATCCGCCGGTGCAGTGCCGAGTTCCTCCAGCCGAGCAATGCGATTGGCGAGTCCGGCGCGGGCGTCGGCGCATAATTGCTCGTCCTCGTTGTCGCCGAGGCGGGGGAGGATCGGCTTGCGCTGGGGGGCACTGACGGCGCAGCGCTGGGCGATGGTAGCGGTATTCGCAATCGCCTCGGGGAGATCGGCGAAGATTTCAGCCATCATCGCGCCGGACTTTAGCCAGACTTCGGACGAGCTTCGCGGGCGGTCATTGTTGTCGATGTAGGTCGAGTTGGCGATGCACAGCAACGCGTCGTGCGCGGCGTGGAAGTGCGGCTCGGCGTAGCAGGCTGGGTTGGTCGCGACGAGCGGGAGGTCGTGCGCATAAGCGAGGTTGATCAGCGCGCCTTCGGCGGCTTGCTCGGTGGCGTCGCCGCGACGGGTGATCTCGATGTAGAGACGCTGCGGGAAAAGGACTTCGAGGCGTTCGAGATAGGCTTTGGCCTTGCTCGGCTGGCCGTCGGCGAGGTGGCGCGCGATGGCCCCCTCCCCGCCCGCGGTGAGTGCGATGAGGCCGTCGCTGAGGCCTTCAAGCATCGCGAAGGGGACATGGGGGAGCTGGTCGATCGGGCGATCGAGATGAGCGGCGGAGACGAGCTTGCACAAATTGGCATAGCCTTGGTCATCCTGCGCGAGGAGAACGAGCCAGTCGATGATCGGCGCGCCTTCGTCGGTGCGTGCAACGGCCAATGTCGCGGAGTCTTCGGGTCGGGCGACGGCGAGCGTTGTCCCGATGATCGGCTGCACCCCTTGCTCGGTGCAGGCGTCAGCGAACGGCATGACGCCATAAAGGCCGTTGCGGTCGGTAACGGCGATGGCGGGACAGCCGAGCTTGGCGGCCTGGGCGGCAAGCGCCTTGGGCTCGATCGCGCCTTCGAGCATCGTGTAGGACGAGAAATTGCGCAGTGGGACATATGGGCCGGGCATCGGTTCATCATGGGCAAGAACGGCCGAAACTTCCAGCATATCTGCGGGACTTATCCCCAGTTAATGGGCGGCGTGAGGGCGGTACGTGAAGTCGAACGACGGTTGCCAACTGATCCCCTCATCGACCGATTGGACGCCTAACTGGCGGACCGAACCATCGGCGTTGCGGCTGTAGCTCATCCTGACCAAGGCATCTTGTCCGGGCCCAACGACATTGCGCCAATTTCCTGTCAGCACGATTGCTCCGCCAACCGCGCCGCCATCGAAATCAACGATTGCGCCGCTCGAGTCGAACCAGCGCTGGTGCCAGCGCTTGTCTGCGGGGTCGAAGCTGCTGAGCGAACCGCCGGGCCCGCCAACCAACGGCATCCAATTCTCGCGGATCGCGCAGCCCGCATAAAGCTTCTCGATCAGGCTGTGCGCCACCAGCTTGGCAGTCCCGGCGGGATAGACGTCCCACTCGCCGACCCAGAAATCGAGCGCGCGATGGTCGGTCGACGCACAAGGTTGGACCGACTTGGAGGGCGGGACCGGTGGTTGGGGCGAAATCTGAAGCGCGGTCAGCGCGAGAATTGCAGCAAGCATCGGCCAATCTCCTTGCAGTCGATGGCGAGATGCTGAGGCCGCTTCGCGCCGAATGCAATGGCTGACAATCAGCGCGGGGCGAGGTCGTCTCGCATGATGTCGTCGATCTCGCGCATGCGGTCGCGGTAGCCGCTGGCGATGCAGCGTGCGTCGGGGCAATTGTCGCGGAAGCCATAGAAACGGCGGGCGGTCGAGCGGAGCGTGGCCTGCTGCTCAGGTGAGGCGGCGGCGTAGGCTTCACGATATTGGGCGGACATGCGGCGGTCGACGAGAGCCAGGCCGGGATCCTGGCAGATTGTTATTTCACTCCGGGTGCGGGCCCGTCCGCAGCCGAAGCTGGGAGTGGAGGCAGCGGCAGGCGCGCGCGGCGGCTGAGGTGACGGCGGTAGAGGCCTTAAGGCTGGTTGGCGCATTCCCGGCAGGACCATAGCCGGAGGCGGGACAGGCGGCTCCACGGGTCGCACCGGGGTCGACGGCGAGGGAGCGATCGAGACGACTGACGCTTTGCGGCCGAGCGTCGCCAGCGGCACGGTGATCGCATCGGCGTTGGTTACTGTCACGACGTCACCGCTATCGTCTGCGGCAGGTTGGAGTGTGTAGTCGAGATCGGCCGAAAGGCTTGAGCGACCGCCAGCGACGGTTAGCCCAGGCGGCAGGTCGAGCGCGACCGAGGCCGAGCAGGCGATGCTGCCGAGGCCTTCATCCTGGCTTTTCACGATGGGGCGCTCGACGCGGAGCGCGGCGTCGGCGGAAAGGCGGTCGAAGATGGCGTCGTCCTTGCCGCGCAACTGGGCGGCGTGGCGGAACAGTTCGTGTTTGATGAGGTCGTAGGTGCGGGTCGAGGCACAGCGCTTCGCAGCGGTATTGGGGGCGACTTTCGAGGCAGCATTGGTCGACGCGACCAGATTATCATCGAGCCGGTCGCTTGGACTGTGGCGGTTGCAGGCGGCGAGCGCGAGCATGGCGGTGGCGGCGAGAAGAAAACTGCGCATGGGGTGTGCAACGCTCCGTCGCGCTTTAGGTCCCGCAGGCGGCATCGCGTCAGTCGTCCAGCCGCGTGCCAAGTGGTTGGCTACTGCCCCAGCCTAAGAACCGGGGAACGCCGACAATCGACGATTGATCGACTTGGCCTAGGCCCTCCAGATCCACAGGGACGCGGCTATCTGCTGAGCGGTCGCGGTTGTCGCCAAGGACAAAAACGTGGTGCGGCGCAATCTCCACCTCTTCGACATCGTCGAATGGTCCTTCACCAAGATCGTAAATGAGATGCGAGCGCGCTTCGCCTGGCAGTTGTTCGGATAGTCTACGTGCCGGTATTTTCATGCCATTGTCCGCCACCTCATCGGTTGCGACCTGTCGCTGCGAGATCGTGATTCCGTTCAGGACTACGACTCCTTTTCGCATCGCGAACCGATATCCGGCGAGCGCTGCAATGCGCTTAACGTAGATAGTTCCGTCGGGCCTTTTCACGAGCACCAGTTCCCCCCGCCGCAGTGGGAATGAGCCCATCTCTGCGAAGAACCGATCGTGGATCGCGAATGTCGGAAGCATCGACTGGGCGGGAAGGAAGAAGCTTCGATATCGAGGGTGGGATGTAACGACGAAGGAAACTGCTATCGCCGCTATTCCAAGCGGTATGACCACCGGCCAGCGGGAGCCGGTCGGGACCGAGGCGCGCTGCCGGCTCCATGCCAAAGTCAGGATAATCGCCGCGAGCAGGGCCAAGAGGCTGATCGCTACAATTGCGAACAACTGCCAAAGCGCGGAGAAGTGGACAAAATCAGTCGTTGCAAACGCCAATAGAGACGCGAAATAAAGCCCAATCGCCCAATTCCATCGGCCGAGCCGCCATAGGCCAATTCCGGGGACCAGGACATTGAGCAAAGCGAGGCCGATCCGCGCGCTCCATGGGCGCGGCGTGGTTGTCACGCGAGCAGCCCTTCGTGGAGGCGGAGGACGCGGTCCATTTTGCTGGCAAGACGTTCGTTGTGGGTAGCGATGAGCGCGGCGCTGCCTTCGTCGCGGACGAGGCGGAGGAGCTCGGCGAGGACAGTGTCGGCGGTCTTCTCGTCGAGATTTCCGGTCGGCTCGTCGGCGAGGATCAGCGGCGGGCGGTTGGCGAGCGCGCGGGCGACCGCAACGCGTTGTTGCTCGCCTCCGGAGAGCTTGGAGGGACGGTGGTCGAGGCGGTTGCCGAGGCCGAGCGTCGTGAGGAGTGCGTCGGCGCGGGCGTTCGCATCCTCCCGCGTGGCGCCGTGGATCATCTGCGGCAGGATGACGTTTTCACGCGCGTCGAAGTCGGGGAGGAGATGATGGAATTGGTAGACGAATCCCATTGCATCGCGGCGGAGGTCGGTGCGGGCATCGGTGTCGAGGCTGGCGGCTTCAACGCCGTTAATGCGGATCGAACCTTCGAAGCCGCCTTCGAGCAGGCCAACGGCTTGCAGGAGGGTGGATTTGCCCGATCCCGAGGGACCAAGCAGCGCGACGATTTCGCCGGGCTGAATGGCAAGGTCGATACCGTTGAGCACGTGAATGGTGACGTCGCCCTGGGTGAAGCTGCGACGCAATCCCGTCGTTTCTAGAACTGGATCACTCATAGCGCAGAACCTGGACGGGGTCGGTGCTGGCCGCTTTCCACGCGGGGTAGAGCGTGGCGAGGAACGACAGCACGAGCGCGGTGACAATGATCGAGCCGATCTCGACCGGGTCCGACTTGGATGGAAGATCGGCGAGGACGCGGACCGAGGGATCCCATAGATTCTGGCCGGTCAGATACTGGATCGCATCGACGATGCTCTGGCGGAAAAACAGGAACAGCGCGCCGAGGATGACGCCGAGCATGATGCCGAGTGCGCCAATGGTGGTGCCGACGGTAACGAAAATCTTCATCATCGCGCGGCGGCTGGCGCCCATCGTGCGCAGGATGGCGATGTCGCGGGTCTTGGCGCGGACGAGCATGATGAGGGACGAGAGGATGTTGAACACAGCCACCAACACGATCAGCGAGAGGACGACGAACATCGCAATGCGTTCGACCTCCAGCGCACTGAACAGGGCCGAATTCATCCGGCGCCAGTCGACGACGATGCCGTGGCCGCGCACGACATTATTCAAGGGTGCCAGTGTGTCACCGACCTTGTCGGGGTCCTTGACCTGCACTTCGATCATGCCAATCTGGTCACCCATCAGCAGCAGCGTCTGCGCGTCGGACATGGGCATGATGATGTACGACTTGTCATAGTCGTAGACGCCGACCTCGAACACCGCGCCGACGGTGTAGGTGACGATGCGCGGCACACTGCCGACCGGCGTGTCGCGGCCTTCGGGGGAGATCAGGCTGATCTCCGAGCCGGGATAGGCACCGAGCGCTTCGGCGAGCTGGCTGCCGATGGCGACCTTGCCGCTGCCCGGGGCAATTGCGGCCATGCTGCCCGATTTGACGTTCGAGTTGATGATCTTGTTGGCGGCAAGATCCTCAGGGCGCATGCCGCGGACGAGGACACCTTCGACGCGGCCGTTGGCGCTGGCCATCAGCGGCTGCTCGATCAGCGGGAGCGCGGAGACGACGCCGGGCGTGGCACGGGCGGTAGCGGCGATGCGCTGCCAGTCCGACAGGCGGCCTTCATAGCCTTGAACGATGGCGTGGCCGTTCAAACCGACGATCTTGTCGAACAGCTCGGCGCGAAACCCGTTCATCACCGACATGACGATGATCAACGCGGCAACGCCAAGCGCGACTGCGGCGAGGCTGATCGCGGCGACGAGGAAGATGAACCCCTCGCCCTTGCCCGGAAGCAGGTAGCGGCGGGCGATCATCCGTTCGTAGCGGTTGAGGATCATGAGCGATTGAGGATCATGGGCGGTTGAGGATCATGCGGAGAGCCGCGCCACCACAGCGTCGATCGGGAGATCGAATTTCTCGCCAGTGCGGCGGTCTTTCAGCTCGACAGTGCCGGCCGCGACGCCCCGGGGACCGACGATGAGCTGCCAGGGAAGACCCATCAAATCCATTCCGCCCAGCTTGACCCCGCCCCGCTCGTCGCGGTCGTCATAGAGGGTTTCAATGCCGGCGGCGCCGAGATCGCGATAGAGGTCGTCGGCGACCGCGACCGATGGCGCGTCATCGCCGCGCATGGTCACTAGACCGACCTTGAACGGGGCAACTTCTTCGGGCCAGACGATGCCCTTGTCGTCATGGCTCGCCTCGATGATCGCGCCGACGAGGCGGGAGACGCCGATGCCGTAACTGCCCATCATCGGGGTGACGTTAGTGCCGTCCTTGCCGGAGACTTTGAGCCCCATCGCGACCGAATATTTGTCGCCGAAATAGAAGATGTGCCCGACCTCGATCCCGCGACCGGTGCGCTGGCGGTCGGCGGGGACTTGCGCCCACTTGGCCTCGTCATGGGTCTCATCGGTCGCGGCATAGGTCGAGCTGACCTGGTCGAACAAACCGTGGAGCCCCGCCTCATCGCTGTAATCAATGTCGGTACGGCCCCAGTCGATCTCGTCGAAGCGGGCATCGTAGAAGACTTCGCTTTCACCGGTGGGGGCAAGGACGATGAACTCGTGGCTGAGGTCGCCGCCGATCGGACCCGATGCGGCCTTCATCGGCACCGCGCGGATGCCGAGCCGCTGATAGGTGCGCAAATAGGCGAGCAGCTGGGTGTAATAGGTTAGGCGCGCGCCGGCCTCGTCGAGGTCGAAGCTGTAGGCGTCCTTCATCAGGAATTCGCGCCCGCGCATCACACCGAAGCGCGGGCGGACCTCGTCACGAAACTTCCACTGGATGTGGTAGAGGGTGCGCGGCAGATCGCGCCAGGATTTGACGTCATCGCGGAACAGCACGGTGATCATCTCTTCGTTGGTCGGGCCGTAGAGCATGTCGCGGTCGTGGCGATCCTTGATGCGCAGCATTTCGGGACCGTAAGCGTCGTAGCGGCCCGACTGGCGCCACAGGTCGGCGGACTGAAGCGTGGGCATCAACACTTCGCTCGCGCCGGCGCGGTCCTGCTCCTCGCGCACGACAGCCTCGATCTTGCGCAGGACGCGCAGGCCGAGGGGAAGCCAGGCGTAGATGCCGGCGGCGGTCTGGCGGACGAGGCCGGCCTGGAGCATCAGCTTGTGGCTGACGATCTGCGCGTCGGACGGGCTTTCCTTGAGGACAGGGAGGAAGGATTTCGACAGGCGCAATGGGGGGGCTTTCGGCGGGGATGGTTCGTGGCGTGCTCTAGGGGGCGGGCTTGGCGAAGGCAATCTGAACGCAGGCTGTGGCGCGTCGGCCACAGAGCGGTCGCAAAGACTCACTGGCGGGCGATTTTGCGGTGACAAGCGGTCCGATTGCCCTAGCGTCATCACTCGGATTGAAGCGCAGCTGAAGTTCGGGGAGTTTGGGCCGGCAACGACTGGCCCACACCAAAGGGGGCTGACGAGCAATCGTCACGCAGGACGCCCGGACCGCCACGCGGCCCGGGCGTTTGCTTTTGTAACCAGTTTTGATTGCAATCCGCAACCGGTTCGCCTTAGTCGGCGTGATGCCTGCGCAACTTGCGATCCTGTTCGAACACCCCTTGTGGTTCCTGCCGCTATTCGAAGCGCTTGATCGGCGCGGGATTCAGTATCTCGCGATACCGCTCGGCGATCATCACTTTGACCTTGCCGCCCCGCCCCCTGCGCCGCTGATCTTCAACCGCGTCGCGCAGTCGGGATTTCTGCGTGAGCCCGATCATCCGATCTTCTACACTGCGGCGCTGCTCGACCACTGGCGGCGGATGGGGGCGACGATCCTCAATGGGCCCGAGGTGCTGGCGATGGATTCGTCCAAGGCGCGACAATTGTCGCTGATCGCCTCGCTCGGCCACGCAATTCCGGCGACGATGGTGGTGCACCGGGCACGTGACCTGGCGAGCGCTGTTGAGGGCATGGCTTTCCCGCTGCTGGTCAAGGCCAACATAGGCGGGTCCGGCGCGGGGATCGTCCGCTATTTGTCGGTCGACGAACTGGAGCGTTCTGTGACCGATGCTAGTGTGCCCGACTCGATCGACAAAGTATTGCTGCTGCAGGATTATGTGCCTCCGCGTGGAGGGGTGATCACACGGATCGAGACGCTTGGGCGGCGCTATCTTTACGCGATCGAGGTCGAGAGCGGAGGCGACAATTTCGATCTGTGCCCGGCGGATGCCTGCGTGGCGCAGCCGGGGCGCAAGGCGATTGCGATGGAGGCGGTGACCCCGAGCGACGAGATCATCGCCGCGGCCGAGTCGATCGCGATGGCGGTCGGGCTCGACATTGGCGGGGTCGAGTTTGTCGTCGACGACCGCGATGGCGTACCCAGATTTTATGATATCAATGCCTTGTCGAACTTTGTTGCTAATCCGCTGGATGTCCTTGGGTGGGACCCGCACGAGCGGCTGGTCGATTGGATCGAGGCGCGGATCGCGGAGGTCGCATGAGATTTGGGTATTGGATGCCGGTGTTCGGCGGCTGGCTGCGCAACGTCCCCGACGAGGGAATGGAGGCGAGCTGGGACTATGTGAAGCGGTTGACACAGCGGAGCGAGGCGACGGGCTGGGACTTGAGCCTGATCGCCGAGCTCAACCTCAACGATATCAAGGGGGTCGAGGCCCCTGCCCTTGATGCCTGGTCGACCGCGGCGGCGCTGGCGGCAGTAACCGATCGGATCGAGCTGATGGTCGCCGTGCGGCCCAATTTCCACCAGCCGGCACTGTTCGCCAAGGCGGCGGCGAACATCGATCGCATTGCGGGCGGGCGGCTGGCGCTCAACGTGGTGTCGTCGTGGTGGGCCGACGAGGCGCGCCAATATGGGCTCCAGTTCGACGCGCATGATGATCGCTATGCACGCACGGCGGAGTGGCTGGAGGTCGTCGACAGCCTGTGGACGAAGGAGCGATCGACCTTTGCGGGCAAATATTACGCGCTCGACGAGGCGGTTTGCTCGCCCAAGCCGGTCAAGCGCCCGACTGTCTACGCCGGGGGCGAGAGCGAGGCGGCGAAAGCGGTGATCGTGGGCCAGTGCGACGCTTATGTGATGCACGGCGACCCGGTCGACGCGATCGCGCCCAAGATCGCCGAAATGGCGGCGCGGCGCGAAGCGGTCGGCAAGCCGGCGATGCAGTACGGAATGGCGGCCTATGCGATCGTGCGCGACAGCGAGGCGGAGGCCAGGCGTGAGCTCGAGCGGATAACGGCGCTTCCGCCCGAGCCGCCCAAGGGGTTCGCCAATTTCGACCAGTGGCTGTCGGGCACTCAATTGGAGCGCGAGTTGAAGCTGCAGGAATATTCGGTCTCGAACAGGGGGTTGCGCCCCAATCTTGTCGGCACGCCCGAACATCTGCGCGAACGGGTTGAGGAGTATGAAGCCGCCGGTCTCGACCTGCTGCTGCTGCAGATGAGCCCTCAGGCCGAAGAAATGGACCGCTTCGCGAGCCAGGTCATCGCGCCGATGAAAACGCAAAATGGTAGCGGAGGAGGGACTTGAACCCCCGACACGCGGATTATGATTCCGCTGCTCTAACCAGCTGAGCTACTCCGCCCCAAGGGGCCACCGCAGCAGGGCCGCAGGCGCGGCGTGCCTATACGGAGCGACGCCGCGCTGGTCAACGCGATGCTCTATAGTCTTTGGACAGGATTCCCGGAACCGGCGCGCGCGCGCCACGTTAGGGAGCAAAATCGGAGAGGCAAGACGATGGACCCGCTAACCCCAATTGAAACACTGTGCCGTATCGTCCTTCGCGGGCGCGAATATGAGGCGCAGACCCCGACCGACTATGACGGCGGCGAAGCGGCCGAGAATATCGACGGCGAGGATGGTGAAGCGCTGTCGGTGCTCGACGATTCGGTCAACGACAGCGTCGAGGAAGAGTTGAAGAGCCAGTTCGAGGATCTGGCTGACGACCAGCTCGCCGAGGTCTTGGCATTCTGCTGGGTCGGTCAGGGGACCTATGACGCATCGGACTGGGCCGAGGCGATGGAGGAAGCGACCGACGTGGGCGCGGGCGCGATTGCCGAGCTGATGGACATGCCGATGCTGGCGTCGGTGCTGGAAAGCGGGATGGCGGCATTCGAACTAAGCTGTGACGGCGTCGGCGACATGGTTTAGCGTTCGTCGCCGCAGGCTGTACCGAATTACGCGCCGCGGAAGCGCCAGCGCTGGACGGTTTCCCACGGTCCGCCGAGGTAGCGGTGGAGCGCGAGGCCGGCGAGGCCAAGCGGACGCGGGACGAACTGGCGCTGCTTGGCGATGAGCAGGTCGCGCGCGACCGACGAGGTGACCTTGTTCTGGATCGTGACGTGGGGGCGCCAGCCATGCGCGTCCTGCGCGGTAAGGCAACCGGTGAAGGCGTCGGCGATGTCCGCTCGGATATCCTCAAGATCACGCGACTGGACGGCGTATGCGACGCCTGAACCGAGGCTGTAGAGCCCAGCGAGGGTCGCGCGCGGTGTCGGCCGGTCGGCGGCTTCGGCGAGGCAGCGACGGGCTTCGCTCTCTACTGATGGCGGGAGGGCGTGAAACAGGGTCAGATGCGCCGCGAGAATGTTGCGCTCGGGCGGAAAATGGGCGCGGCGCTCGGCGTCGAGGAAGGCGTAATCGGTGGGGGCGAAGTCGGCGGTGACGATCAGCGGCGCAGTCATCGGGGATGCCTCCAGTGGACGTCAGATCTCGACCTGGCTGCCGAGTTCGACGACGCGGTTGGCGGGCAGCTTGAAGAATTCCATCGCGCTCTGAGCGTTGCGCAGCATCCACGCGAACAATTTCTCGCGCCAGATCGCCATTCCCGGGCGCTCGGCCGTGAGCAGGGTCTGGCGCGACAAGAAAAAGCTGGTGCGCATGAGGTTGTTAGTCGCGCAGCCGTGCACACCGGCCAGCGCGGCGGGGACGTTGGGCTCTTCCATGAAACCATAATGGAGCGTGACGCGGAAGAAGCCGTCGCCATAATCTTCGGTGGTCGTGCGCTTCTCTTCCTTCACGAAGGGCACGTCGGCGATGCTGACGGTAACCAGGATGTTGCGTTCGTGAAGTACCATATTGTGCTTGAGGTTATGGAGCAGCGCCGGCGGCACGCCATCGCGCGCGCTGGTCATGAAAACGGCGGTGTTGGGCACGCGGGTCGCCGACCTGGTCGACTTGATGAAAATCTTGAGCGGGAGCGCGTCGCTATTCATCCGTTCGATCATCAGCTTGCGACCACGCGCCCAAGTCGTGAGCAGGGTGAAGATGATCGCCCCGATCAGCAGCGGGAACCAGCCCCCGGCGAAGAATTTGGTCAGGTTCGAGGCAAAATAGACACCGTCGACCAGCATGAAACCGCCGATCACGACGACCACCAATGGCATCGGCCAATTCCACACTTTGCGGGCGAGCACGCCAAGGTCGAGCGCAGTGATGAACATCGTGCCGGTAACAGCGATGCCATAGGCGGCGGCAAGGTTGCTTGATTCGCGGAAACCCAAGACGAGCAGAATGACGAGGATCATCAGCGTCCAGTTGATGAACGGCACATAGATTTGCCCGGCCGCTCGTTCCGAAGTGTGGGCGATGCGGATGCGCGGCATGAGGCCGAGCTGGATCGCTTGCTGGACGACCGAGTAAGCGCCGGTGATCACCGCCTGGCTGGCAATGATCGTCGCTGCGGTCGCGAGGACGACGAGCGGCAGTCGGAGCTCTTCGCCAGCCATGTAGTAGAAGGGATTCTCGGCGGCGGCGGGGAGCCGAAGCATCAAGGCGGCCTGGCCGAGATAGTTGAGGATGAGCGCTGGGAACACCATCCACAACCACGCAAGGGCGATCGGGCGACGGCCGAAATGGCCCATGTCGGCGTAGAGCGCCTCGGCGCCGGTGACGCACAGCACGACCGAGCCGAGCGCGAGGAAAGCGAGCGGCGGGTTGGCGGCGATAAAGCGCACCGCCCAGATCGGGTTGAGCCCGGCGATCACCGCTGGATTCAGGACAATCTGCATGACGCCGAGGATGGCTATGACGAAGAAATAGAACACCATGACCGGACCAAACAGCCTGCCGACGGTGTCGGTGCCGCGTGACTGGATCAGGAACAGCCCGATCAGGATGGCGATTGCGGAGGGGATGACGAATGGGGTGAAGCCGGCGTTGACGGTTTCGAGTCCCTCAACCGCCGAGAGGACCGACACCGCGGGGGTGATCATCGCGTCACCAAAGAATAGCGCAGTGGCGGCGATGCCGAGCATAACCAGCGGGGTTCCCCAGCGCGCGCTGCCCGTCGAGCGCTGGATGAGTGCCAGAAGAGCGAGTGTGCCACCCTCCCCCTTGTTATCGGCGCGCAGGATCAACCCGACATATTTGATCGTGACGATCACGACGAGCGACCAGAACATCAGACAGACGGTGCCGAAGATGTGAAGCTTGTCGACCGCCAGTGGATGGTGGCCGACGAACACTTCCTTCATCGCGTAGAGCGGGCTGGTCCCGATGTCGCCGAACACGACGCCGATCGCGCCGAGCGCCATTGCGGGCAACGAGCCACGGGCGTGAGCGTTTGTCTCGTCCTCGCCCAAAGGCGCAGTCGCAGTCGCAACAATGGTCATCGAATGGAGATCCTAGACAAAAGGGCGCGGGCTTGCGGCGGGCGTCCAGGGAAGGAAGGCTTAAATCTCGACCTGGCTGCCGAGTTCCACGACGCGATTGGCGGGCAGCTTGAAAAATTCCATTGCGCTTTCAGCATTCCGCAGCATCCACGAGAACAGCTTTTCGCGCCAGATCGCCATTCCCGGATGCTTGGACGATATGAGTGTCTGGCGAGCGAGGAAGAAGCTCGTGTCCATCATCTTGTAGCGCGGGCCGCAGCCTTCCATTTGCGACAGAGCTGCGGGGACGTCGACGTCTTCCATGAAGCCGTAGCGAAGGACAAGCCGGTAGAAGCCCTGGCCGAGGTCTTCCGTCACAAGCCGTTTGGGATGCTTGACATAGGGCACGTCGTCGATCCGCACTGTCAGCAGTAGGATGCGCTCGTGGAGGACCTTGTTGTGCTTGATATTGTGGAGCAGCGCATGGGGCACTCCGACCCCGGAACTGGTCATGAACACCGCGGTGCCCGGTACGCGCACCGTGCTGGTGCTGGCGGACTTGATGAACACGTTGACCGGAATTGCCTCTTCCTCGAGCCGGAGCATCATCAGCTTGCGTCCGCGCGCCCACGTCGTCAGCATGGTAAAGGCGATGAAGCCGACCAGCAGCGGGAACCAGCCGCCGACCGGGACTTTGAGCAGGTTCGCACCGAAATAGGCGACATCGACGACCAGGAATAGCGCGACGAGACCGCCAGCAAGGAGGCGGTTCCACTTCCACAGGGTGAACAGCACGACTCCGATCAGCAACGTGTCGATGAACATCGCGCCCGTGACGGCGATGCCATAGGCTGCGGCAAGGTTCGACGAGGTGCGGAAGTTGAGCACGAGCAGGATCACCATCACCATTAGCGCCCAGTTGATCACCGGAATGTAGATCTGCCCCGCGGCGGTTTCGCTGGTGTGGGTGATTCGCAAACGCGGGATGAAGCCGAGCTGGATCGCCTGCTGAGTGACCGAGAAAGCACCAGAAATGACCGCCTGACTGGCGATGATCGTCGCCGCGGTAGCCAGCAGGACGAGCGGCAGGCGAAATATTTCGGGAGCAAGGAAGAAGAACGGGTTCTGGACGGTCGCGATCGCCTGAGCCGGAGGGAGCGAGAGGAGCATCGCCCCCTGCCCCATGTAATTAAGGATCAGCGCCGGCAAGACGAAGTACAGCCACGACACGCGAATCGGGTTGCGGCCGAAGTGACCCATGTCGGAATAGAGCGCTTCAGCACCAGTCACTGCGAGCACAACTGATCCCAGCGCAACGAATGCCCGGACCGGGGCTTCGGAGAAAAAGTAGAATCCGTTGAGCGGGTTGAGCGCCTGATAGATTACTGCCGGGTGATCGACGATATGCATCACACCGAGCACCGCGATCGTCACAAAATAGAATAGCATGATCGGGCCGAAGAACAGGCCGACCTTGGCTGTTCCGCGCGACTGAATGAGGAACAGGCCGATGAGGATGGCGATGGCGGTCGGGACGACGAACGGCTCGAATGCCGGCTGGACCGTGGTCAGCCCCTCTACGGCCGAGAGCACTGAGATCGCCGGGGTGATCATGCTGTCGCCATAGAATAATGCGGTAGCGAACACGCCGAGGAGAACGATGCCCTTGGCCCATTTGCGCGTGTCGGTGGTCGAGCGGTTGATCAGCGCGAGGAGGGCGAGACTTCCGCCCTCGCCCTTATTGTCGGCCCTCATGATGATCGTGACATATTTCAGACTGACAATGATCATCATCGACCAGAAAATCAGGCTGAGCACGCCGTAGACGTGCAGGCTGTCCGGAACGAGTTTGTGGTGCCCGGCAAAGGTCTCGCGGAATGCGTAAATCGGTGAGGTGCCGATGTCGCCAAAGACGATCCCGATTGCGCCGACCGCCAGTTTGGTGAGGCTACCCTGGGCGTGACCGTGCGCAGTATCGTCAGGGGCGTCGGCGTCGGCCCCGCCGGTGGCGGTGATGTTCATCGGGCCGCGCGCCTAGCACCGACGCCCTTCGCCCGCAATCGCACGAGACAAAGGCACGTCGGCGGCTTATAGGCGCGGCAAAACGTCAATGGAGTGAACGTCAGATGCGCGTCGGGGTGCCAAAGGAAATCAAGAATCACGAATATCGCGTCGGGCTGACTCCCGGTTCGGTGGCCGAACTGGTTCATGCCGGTCACGAAGTGGTGGTCGAGACTCAGGCTGGAATGGGCATCGATATCACCGACGCTGCGTATCAAAAGGCGGGGGCGACGATCCTTCCCGATGCCGCCGCCGTGTTTTCCGGCGCCGACATGATCGTCAAGGTCAAGGAGCCGCAGCCGGGCGAGATCGCCATGCTCGAACCGCGGCATCTGCTGTTCACCTATCTCCACCTCGCCGCCGACAAGCCGCAGGCCGAGGGGCTGATGAAGTCGGGCGCGACGTGCATCGCCTATGAGACGGTGACGTCACGCTCGGGCGCGCTGCCGCTGCTCAAGCCGATGAGCGAGGTCGCGGGCCGCATGTCGATTCAAGTCGGTGCGCATTATCTTGAGAAGGAACAGGGCGGACGCGGGGTGCTGCTCGGTGGCGTTCCAGGCGTGGCACCAGCAAAGGTTGCGATCCTTGGCGGGGGTGTCGCGGGAATCAATGCGGCGCAGATTGCCACCGGGCAGCGAGCAGATGTCACGATCTACGACATCAACAATGACCGGCTAGCCGAATTGGACATGCATTTCGGATCGACGATCAAGACGGCGTTCGCGTCGAAGGCGGCGATTGCGGCGGCGGTCCAGGAGGCTGAACTGGTGATCGGCGCAGTGCTGGTGCCCGGCGCGGCGGCGCCCAAGCTGGTCACCAGGGCGATGCTCAAGACGATGAAGCGCGGCAGTGTGCTGGTCGATATCGCCATCGACCAGGGCGGATGCTTCGAGACGAGCCACGCCACGACCCATGCCGATCCGGTCTATACTATTGACGGGGTTATTCATTATTGCGTGGCTAACATGCCGGGGGCGGTTGCGCGCACGTCGGCGTTTGCGTTGAACAATGCGACGTTGCCGTTCGCCTTGAAGCTCGCGAATCTCGGCGCGGAGCGGGCGATGGCGGAGGATCCGCACCTCGCCAATGGGCTCAACGTCTCGGGTGGCAAGATCCGCCATCAGGCAGTTGCCGAGGCGCTCGACTTGCCGTTCGAGGCGGCTGCCTAGCGCCCTTCCGCCAGCGCGACGCCGCCCTCGACCATCGGGCGCCAGCTGGCGTTCGGCGGTGCGGCGGCGAGAATCGCGCGCCATTGATCGAGCGCGCCGGCGCGGTCGCCTGAGCGGAGCAGAGCGAGGCCGAGGAAAAAGCGCGGGCCGGGAGTGTCTGGCGACAGCGCCGTGGCGCGGCCAAGGGCGAGGCGCGCGGCGGGCGTGAGCATGTGGGCGTGATCGACCAGCGCGTTGGCATAGCCGGTCCATAACTCGGGGTCGCGGGGGTGCTGGCGGATTGCCGAGCGGAGGATATCGGCGGCCCCCATCGTGTCACCACTGCGCGCATAGCTATCAGCGAGGATCATCCAGTGCTCGGCGGGGGTGAAGGTGCCGAACAGGGCGTGGCGCGCGCCGGTAAGTGCAAGCGGAGGCGCGGCGTCGGCGACGCTGTGGGTGGTGCCGGGAAGCTCGGGGCGGCCCTGGAGCGCATAGCCCGCCGCGCCGAAGACCAGTGCGGCGGCGGCGAGTGTAAGCGTCGGGCCGCGCAGCTTGGACGCGAACAGAAACGCAAGCGTTGCGCCCAGCAGTATCAGCAGGATCAGCAAGCCAGTCATCGCCGTTTCCCGAAGCGGCCTCGCGCCAGCCACAGGCCGGCGAGCAGAAGAATGACCGGCGCGGCCCACAGTGGCCAGGTCAGCGGTTCGACCGAGGGAGTGAAGCTGACCCAATTGCCGTAGCGAGAAATGAGCCAGGCGCGGATTGCCTGGGGTCGCTCGCCAGCGGCGATGCGGGTGCGGACCATTGCACGCATCGACCCGGCGAGGTCGGCGTCGCTATCGGCGATCGACTGGCCCTGGCAGACGAGGCAGCGCAGGGTACCCATGAGGCCCTGCGCGGCGGCTTCCTGGCGGGGGTCGGGAAGTTGTTCGTTGGCCCAGCGGGGTTGGGCGAGGTCGTTATCGGCGAGCGCCGGGGCGGCGGGGAGCGCGAGCGCGAGGGCGAGGAGAAAGCGCTTCATCGCGCGGCCTCGGCGAGCGCGGCACGGACCTTTGGCAGGTCCGACGCGCTCAGGCCGCCGATGTACTGGCGGCGAATGATGCCGTCGCCATCGACGACGAAGGTTTCAGGGACGCCCGACGAGCCGAGCGCCATTTGCGCGACGCTGTCGTTGTCGGCGCCGATTGCGGCGAACGGATCGCCGTTGTTGTCGAGGAAGCGGGCGAGCGCGTCGGGTCGGTCGCGGATGTCGATGCCGACGATCGCGACGCCCTCGGCTTGCAGCTGTTTGAGCAACGCCATTTCGGTGATGCAGGGCACGCACCAGCTGGCGAAGAGATTGACGAGGTGCGGTTTGCCGGTGACGAGGTCCGTGGTGGCGAGGCCGGGCTTGCCTGGAGCAGCGGGTGCCAGATTGAAGGCGGGCATCGGTCGGTCGGTAAGCTGCGAGCGGATCGCGGTGTCACCGGGGTGGGCGAGGCGCCAGACGAGCGCGCCGACGAGCGCGAGAAACAGCGCGATCGGGAGGAAGCGGACGAAGCCCTTCATCGCCGCCGCCATTCAGCTGCCGGGTCCACGACCGTCCCGCCCCTGCCCCGCCGCCAGTCGCGCCACAGGCGGCCGAAGAGCGCGAGCACGCCGCCGAGCGCGATGAGCGCGCCGCCGAGCCAGATGAGCGTCACAAACGGCTTCCACCAAAGCCGCAGCTGCCAGCGGCCATCGTCGTTCTGCTTGCCGAGCACGGTGTAGAGCTGACCGTCCCAGACGGTGGCGATGGCGGTTTCATTGGTCTCGGTCGGGGGATTGAAGAAGGTGCGGGCTTGTGGGTGGAGGCGGACGCGCGTGTCACCCCGCGACGCGTCGAGACCGGCTTCGAGCGCAGTCCAGTTAGGCCCGGCGACGGGGTCGAGGCTGGCGAAGGTCACCGCCCAGGGACCGACGGCCAGCGTGTCGCCTTCATGCGCAGCGGCGAGCTTCTCGACGGTGAAGCTGGAGTCGATCGCCATTCCCGCGATGGCGACTGCGACTCCGAAATGGGCGATGGCCATCCCCCAGGTCGCGATCGGGGTGCGCAGGGGGTTGCGGCGCGCGAGCGGGAGCAGGCTGGCGATGGCGAGGCCGCCGGCGAGTGCGAGGGCGAGCCGCGGGAGGAGGGTCATTGCCGGGGCAAGGAAGGTCAGGGCGAAGGCGAGCAGCGCCGCGGCGGCGCCGGGGAGGATGCGGGCGAGCTTGGGCCTGGCGTCGTGACGCCAGCGCAGCAAGGGAGCGAACAGCAGAACGGCGAGCAGCGCGAGCGCGAGCGGGCCGGCGGTGGCATTGAAATAGGGCGGGCCGACAGAGAGCTTCTCGCCGGTCATCGCTTCGGCGAGGAGCGGATAGAGCGTTCCGACGAAAACAATCCCGAGGATTACCGAGAGCAGAAGGTTGTTGGCGACGAGGCCGCCCTCGCGGCTCCAGATGGCGAAGCGCGCGCCTTCGCGGACGGTGGCAATGCGCGCGGCAAACAGGATCAGCGCGGCGCCGATGTAGAAGGCGAGGAGTGCGAGGATGAAGGCGCCTCGGGTGGGATCGACAGCGAAGGCGTGGACTGAGGTGAGGACGCCCGAGCGGACGAGGAAGGTGCCTAGCATCGACATGCTGAACGCGATGACCGCGAGCATCATCGTCCACGCGCGAAGTCCCCCGCGCGCGGCGAGAACGTTAAGGCTGTGGAGCAGCGCGGTGGCCGCGAGCCACGGCATTAGGCTGGCGTTTTCGACCGGATCCCAGAACCACCAGCCGCCCCAGCCGAGCTCGTAATAGGCCCAGTAGCTGCCCGCGGTGATGCCCAGTGTGAGGAAGATCCACGCGGCGAGGACCCACGGGCGCATAGCGCGAGCGAGGAGCGGGCCGACTTGGCGAGTGAGCAGTGCCGCGACGGCGAGGCTGAACGCCACCGAGAGGCCGACGTAGCCGATGTAGAGCGTGGGAGGGTGGAAGGCGAGACCGGGGTCCTGAAGCAGCGGGTTGAGCCCCTGCCCTTCAGCAGGTGCCGGTGACAGGCGCGCAAAGGGATTGGAGGCGAGCAGCAGGAAAGCGAAGAAGCCGAGCGCGAGCGCGGCTTGCGCAGCGAGGGTCGCGACGGTCATCGCGGCGTCGAGGCGACGTTCGAAGATCGCGAGCGCGGCGCCGGCGAGGCCGAGGACGGTCACCCACAGCAGCATCGAGCCCTCGTGATTTCCCCACGCGCCAGCGATCTTGTAGAGCAACGGCTTGGCGCTGTGGCTATTCGAGGCGACCAGCGCCACGGACAGGTCGGTCCGGGCGAAAACGGCGAGCAACGCGGCAAATGCGACGAGGGTGAGCAGGCCTTGCGCGACGGCGAGGGCACGCGCGGGGGCGGGTCCACCGATGCCTCGTTTCCAGTAGGCGACGCCGAGGAGGAGTTGCAGCAGGGCCAGTGCTGTCGCTAGCCACAATGCCGAAAGTCCAGTTTCTGCAATCACTTTAGAACCGTCTTTGCGACACGGTGTTCGGCGACTTGGTTGCCGAGCTGGGGCGGCCTATAGCGCTCGTCATGCTTGGCGAGGATGGTGTCGGCGGCGAAGCCGGCGGGCGTGACCCGGCCCTCAGCGACGACCCCGCTGCCCTCGCGGAACAGGTCGGGCAGGATGCCGCGATAGGTGACCGGGGTTCGCGCCGAGCCGTCGGTGACGCGGAAGCTGACAGATACGCCGTCGGGGGCGCGGATGAGCGAGCCTTTCTCGACCATTCCGCCGAGGCGCACGCTGCGGTCGCCGACCGCCTTGCCCGCGACGATGTCGGACGGGATGTAGAAATAGGAAGCACGGTCACGCAGGCCCCACATCGCGAGCAAGACTGCGCCCAGCACGGCGACGAGCGCGAGTATGACGAAGACAAGGCGTTGGCTCTTGGGCTTCATTCGGGACGCTTGATCGCGTCGGCAGCGGCTTCGGCGGTGCGCATGGTGGCGAACGCCCAAGCGAGGAGACCCGCTGTCGCGACGAACATGACCGCATAGGCGGCAAGGACGAAGGTGGACTGGGTCACGTCGCGGCCCGGCGGAGGCGGGCTTCGACGCGTTGCTCGGCGAGCTCGGCGCGCATCCGCATGAGGATTGCGGCGGTAAACAGCAAGCTGAAGCCAAGCGTGGTCAGGGGGAGCGGCCACAGCAGCGACGGGTCGATGCTCGAGCCATTCAACCCGATGCTTTGGCCCTGATGAAGGGTGCGCCACCACAGCACGCTGTAGTGGATGACCGGCAGGTTGATCGCTCCGGCAAGGCCGAAGATCGCGGCCATGCGCCCCTCCCCGCCGCGCTCCTTTTCGGCTGCAGCGAGCGCGATGTAGCCAAGGTAGAGGAAGAACAGGATCAGCATCGAGGTCAGCCGCCCGTCCCACTGCCACCAGGTGCCCCAGGTCGGGCGGCCCCAGATCGAGCCGGTGACAAGGCAGGCGGCGGCGAAGGTTGCACCGGCAGGGGCGGTGGCGCGGCCGGCAATCGCGGAGAGCGGGTGACGCCAGACAATCTGGCTGAAAGATGCCGCCGCGATACCGCCCCATCCGGCCATGCCAAGCCAGGCGGCGGGGACGTGGATATAGAGAATGCGGACGGTTTCGCCCTGGAGGTAATCGGGGGGGGTGATGAACAGGCCGCCGAAGATGCCGACCGACGTCAGCAGCGCGCCGAACACCAATGCCCAGCGAGTCGCGGGCTGGGCGAAGCGGATGAAGCGGGCTGGGTTGGCGAGGCGGTGCATCTGTGTCGCCGACTAGCGACTAACGACGCTCAAAGGAACTAGGCCGAAAGTCCGTTCTCGGCTTTACGACGCTGTTCTTCCTCGCGCAGGCGGTCGCCGCGAACAGCGCGACTGGCGAGCACGTCCCATGCGGCAGCGGCGCGGAGGTGATTGTCACGCACATTGGCGAGCCCGGCCTGGTCGGCAAGCTGGACCTCGGCGTCGCGGCGCTCGGTGAAGAAGAGGGTTTGGCTGGACAGGGGAAGTCTCCTCTTCGGGGGGATCAGTATGAGTAGAGCCGGCCCCCCGCGAACGGGAGGCCGGAGTAACAGGCTTAGGCAGCCTGCAGATTGACCGCGCTGACGCGGCCACGACGGTCGGGCTCGAGCTCGTACGACACGCGCTGGTCGGTATTGAGCGTCTGCATGCCGGCGGCCTGGACGGCGCTGATGTGGACGAACGCATCGTTCGTGCCATCATCGGGCTTAATGAAGCCGAAGCCTTTGTCGGTGTTGAAGAATTTGACGGTACCTGAAATCATGACTGGGTATCCTTTTCCCATGCGGCGGACGATATTCGCCTGCCGGCTAGAAGCGGCGGAGAAGAGGAAGAGGACTCGTAGAGCCAGACCCGATCAGGCAACTGGTAGCCCGAACGACATACACGGCCGCACCCGGAAAAGCAAATTTAGACCACTATGCGCCTGGCTGCGCGTCAGCGCCCGATCAGCGCCAAAGCCATTGCGTCAGCGACCGCAGCCGGATTACGACACGAGGCGGCGCTGTCACTCCAGATCTGCTCGAGCCGACCTGGAATCGCCTCGATCCGCTGGCGGACCAAGCTGGCGTCGCCGTCGCGGACATATTCGGTCGAGACGTTGATGATCCCGCCGGCGTTGATGACGTAATCGGGGGCGTAGAGGATGCCGCGGGCGTGGATCGCCTCGCCGTCAGTGGGGGTGGCGAGCTGATTGTTGGCCCCGCCGGCGACGATGGGTGTGTTGAGCGCGGCGATGCTGTCGGCGGTCAGGATCGCGCCGAGTGCGCACGGGCTGACGACATCGGCTGCGAGTGAGAGAATGTCGGTGGGATCGGCGACCTGGCCGTTCACGCGCGTGGCGAGTGCCTGCGCCCGCGGCGCGTCGACGTCGGCGATCGTCAGTTTCGCCCCTTCGGCAACGGCGTGCATTGCGACCCCGCTGGCGACGCTACCCGCGCCCTGAAGTGCAATGTGCAGCCCGGCGACGCTATCCTTGCCAAGGGCACGCTTGACCGCAGCCTTGATCCCGAGGAACACGCCGAGCGACGTATGCGGCCCGGGGTCGCCGCCGACCCCGCCGCCGGCGACGGGGAGACCGGCAACGAAGCGCGTCTTGCGGGCGATCTCGATCATGTCGTTGACGCTCATGCCAACGTCCTCGGCGGTGACATATTGCCCGCCGAGTCGATCGATCGCGAGCCCGAAGGCCGCGAGCTGCTCGGGAGTTTTCTCGCGATCCTCGGGCGCGAGGATAACCGCTTTTCCGCCGCCCAGCGGGAGACCCGCCATCGCGTTCTTGAAGCTCATCCCGCGCGACAGGCGCAGTGCGTCGGTCAGCGCATCGGCGTCGTCGGCATAGTGCCAGAAGCGCGTGCCGCCCGCCGCCGGGCCGAGATGGGTCGAATGGATCGCAATGATCGCGCGCAGCCCGGTGGCCTCATCGTGGATCAGGTGAAGCGCTTCGTGCGCGTCGAAATCGGGGAAGTCCCACGGGGTCTGCATTTCGGAATAACGCCCTGTCGAAATTTAGAAAATGGGGCGATCGACGGGGCTTGAACCCGCGACCCTCGGTACCACAAACCGATGCTCTAACCAACTGAGCTACGATCGCCACGACGCGCCCGATGGACGCGCGCGGTCCTTATGCGCGGGGGGCGCGGATGGCAAGCGAGCGGCGAGGCCAGCACTCGTGCTGATCGAATGGGATACGTATTAATCATTGACTTGCCTTATTGCCCGCACCGGCCCACATTTGATGCGGGGCAGAGGAAAAAAATTATGGCCACGCGCGCCGCCGCGCCCATCGACCCAAAAGTCGGGGCTGGGCTTACCGATACATTGACCTCGGCCGGGCTGAGACCGGCTCTTGCCAAGCGATTCGAGCAGATGCCGCACCGCCAGGTGACGGTCGAGCCCCGCCGTCCGTTTCGTGAGCCAGGAGTGGCGCGCGACGAGGTGATGTTCGTGCGCAGCGGCCTGCTCAGCAAATTTAAGTCCGACGGCAGCGGTCGGCGGCAGATCGTCGCGCTGCGCTTTGCCGGGGACGGCATTCTCCCGCGCGAGGGGTTCGCCGACTATGGCGTCCAGGCGATCGTGCGCAGCGAAGTGCTGATCGGCAAGCGCGAAGACTTTGATGCGGTGGTCGACAGCGACGGTGAGTTTTCACGCTTTTTCATGCGCTTGATGGAGCGGCATTCGGCGATCAGCTATGAGTGGCTGGTCAATTGCGGTCGGCGCGATTCAACGGCGCGGGTGGCGCACCTGCTCTGCGAGACGGTCGAACGGAGCCATATCGATGTCGCCAAACAGGCGCTGCTCAATCCTTTTACGCAGCAGCAGATCGCCGACATCACCGGCCAGACCTCGGTCAACGTCAACCGGGTGTTCGCCGACCTCGAGCGGCAGGGACTGATTCACCGCAAGGGCCGCGAGATTTTCTTCGACGACTGGACCGAAATGCAGCGCGTTGCGAGCTTTCACGCGGATTATCTTCGGTAGATAATTGGCTGGCCTAGTGGAGCATGGTGGGCGCGGCAGGGATTGAACCTGCGACCCCACCCGTGTGAAGGGTGTGCTCTACCACTGAGCTACGCGCCCATGCTCGCCGCGGGATTGGCGCTTAGGCGAGGGACGAATCCCTGTCCAGCCTGACGCCGCTAGCGCACCGCGTCCTTGAGGATTTTTCCCGGACGGAATTTGGGCTGGCTGCTCGATTCGATCTGCATCGGCTCGCCGGTGCGTGGATTGCGCCCGATCGACGCCTTGCGCCGGGTCACCGAGAAATTGCCGAATCCGACCAGCCGCACCTCGTCGCCGCGCTTCAAAGTCGCGGTGACCAGGTCGAGCATTGTTTCAATCGCGCGGCTCGCATCGTTCCGAGTCAAGCCTGCGCGGTCGGCGACCTGGGTAATGAGTTCCTGCTTGTTCATTGGCCAACGCTCCTCGAAACGCGCGTTACGCAGCGCGCTTGTTCGCTGTTAAGGACAGACCGTCGCGGAAGTCAAAGCCGCCAATCGCGCTTTTCAGGCAATCAGTGGCGAATTGCCGCCCCCTGCCCCACGCCATGAGCATGAGCGGCCTCGACCGCATGCTCGTCGGCTTCGGTCCACTCGATCGGTACCAGCGGGGTCGCCATGGCACGCGCCAGCACTTCATCGACGTGCGCCACGGGAATGATCGTCAGCGCATCTTTCACCGAGGCCGGGATTTCAGCGAGGTCCTTCTCATTCTCCGCCGGAATGAGGACGGTGGTGATGCCGCCACGAAGCGCGGCTAGCAATTTCTCCTTAAGCCCGCCGATCGGGAGTACCCGCCCGCGCAGCGTGACTTCCCCAGTCATTGCGATGTTGCGCCGCACGGGGATGCCCGTGAGGGTCGAAATCATCGCCGTGACCATGCCGATGCCAGCTGACGGGCCGTCCTTCGGGACCGCGCCTTCCGGCAAATGAACGTGGATGTCCTTGCGCGCGAAGATCGACGGCTTGACCCCATAGGATGGTGAGCGCGCCTTGACGAAGCTCATCGCGGTCGCGATCGACTCCTGCATGACGTCGCCCAATTTTCCGGTGGTCTTGATCGCGCCCTTGCCCGGAACGGTGACCGCCTCGATCGTCAGCAATTCGCCACCGACCTCGGTCCAGGCAAGCCCGGTAACCGCGCCGACCTGGTCTTCTTCTTCGCCGACGCCGTAGCGATAGCGGGTGACCCCGAGATATTCGCCGATATTGTCGGCGGTGAGCGTGACGCTCTCGACCTTCTTCTCGAGGATATGGCGGAGCGATTTGCGTGCCACCTTGGCGAGCTCGCGCTCGAGCGTGCGGACGCCGGCTTCGCGGGTATAATGGCGCAGGATCGAGCGAAGCCCGCTGTCGGCAAAGGTCAATTCGCCCTCGGTGAGACCGTGTGCCTCGATCTGCTTGGGGATAAGGTGGCGATTGGCGATCTCGACCTTCTCGTCCTCGGTATAGCCCTCGAGCCGGATAATCTCCATCCGGTCGAGCAAGGCCTGCGGCATGTCGAGCGAGTTGGCGGTCGTCACGAACATGATGTCGCTCAGGTCATAATCGAGCTCGAGATAATGGTCCTGGAACTTGGCGTTCTGCTCGGGGTCGAGCACTTCCAGCAGCGCAGAAGCAGGGTCACCGCGAAAATCCTGGCCGAGCTTGTCGATTTCGTCGAGCAGGAACAGCGGGTTGGAGGTGCCCGCCTTCTTGAGGTTCGACATGATCTTGCCGGGGAGCGAGCCAATGTAGGTGCGGCGGTGACCACGAATCTCGGCCTCGTCGCGAACGCCGCCAAGCGACTGGCGAACGAATTCGCGCCCGGTCGCACGGGCGATCGAGCGGCCGAGGCTGGTCTTGCCGACACCGGGAGGCCCGACCAGGCACAGAATCGGGCCCTTGAGCTTGTTGGTGCGCGCCTGCACCGCGAGATATTCGACGATGCGGTCCTTGACCTTCTCGAGGGCATAATGATCTTCGTCAAGGATCGCCTGCGCTTCGGCGATGTCGCGCTTGAGTTTAGACTTTTTGCCCCACGGCAGGCCGAGCAGCACGTCGAGATAATTGCGCGCAACGGTCGCCTCTGCTGACATTGGCGCCATGCCTTTTAGCTTCTTGAGCTCGCCATTGGCCTTGGCGCGCGCCTCCTTGCTGAGCCGCGTTTTGCGGATTTTCTGGGCGAGTTCGACCAGTTCGTCGGCGCCCTCTTCGCCCTCATTGCCAAGTTCGCGCTGGATCGCCTTCAACTGCTCATTGAGATAATATTCGCGCTGGGTCTTCTCCATCTGACGCTTGACCCGGCTGCGGATCTTCTTCTCGACCTGAAGCACGCCAAGCTCGCCCTCCATGAAGGCGAACACCATTTCAAGCCGGCGCGAGGGATGGAGCTCGGTCAGCAGCGCCTGCTTGTCCGACACCTTGATCGACAGGTTCGAAGCGACCGCGTCCGCGAGCGTCGAGGGATCCTCGATCTCGCCAAGCTGCATTGACGTCTCGGCCGGCAAGCGCTTGTTGAGCTTCGCATAATTGTCGAACTGGTCGATCACAGAGCGCATCAGCGCATTGGCCTCGGGCCCCTCGGCGTCGAGATCGGCGACATCCTCGATCTCGGCGACCTGATGCCCCTCGGGAGCGACGCCGAGCGACAGCAGGCGTGCGCGGCGAACGCCCTCGACCAGCACGCGGACGGTGCCGTCGGGCAGTTTGAGCAATTGCATCGCGGTGGCGACAACGCCGAGGTCGTACAGCTGGTCGCGGTCGGGATCGTCCTCGGCGGGGTCGAGCTGGGCGACGAGGAACAGCTCCTTGTCGCTGCCCATCGCGGCCTCAAGGGCGGCAACCGACTTCTCGCGGCCGACGAACAAGGGAACGATGCGATGGGGAAACACGACGATGTCGCGCAGGGGCAGGATCGGGAGCGTTTGAGTCATGATCGATATATGGGAGCAGCATCCGGGCAACGCAACGGCGGGCGTCGAGCGACGGCGGACCAGCACGATAGGATGAACGGCCGACCAACCTGGCCGCTTGTTAATGCGTGATGCAGGCGCCAGAGACGCCAAGTCTTTCTACAACACCAAGAATCGGAAGTTCGATTGCGCCGTCCCCTCCTCGATCTCGGCTCGCAGGCGGTACCGATCTTGTCCCAGCTGATCGAGCGTATCTTCCTAACCGCGCTATTGGTGCAACGACTGGGGGTTGCCCAGTTCGAACGCTGGTCGCTGATCAGCGCGACGATGACACTGCTGACGATGGTCGATCTCGGCACGCAAATTACCTTCAGCAATCGCATGGCGCGGGCCTCGCATCGCGGCGATATCGAACAGGCGGTAGCGATTTTTCGTCAATCGAACAGCATTTTTGCGCTGCTCGGGATGGTTGTCATGGCCTCGACGATTGCGGTCGCGATGGTCGCTCCATTGCAGATCTGGCTGGGCATGAACCCGCCGCTGGACGCTGATGAGCAGCTAGTCGCGCTGTGCCTGGGAGGTGCAATCGCCGTGAAGTTGGCGGCGACCAATAGTAGCGGTGTTTACCGCGCGAACATGGCGTTCGGCTGGGGCACCGTAATCAGTTCGGGTGGCGAGCTGCTGCGGATCGGGGTTTCGATCGCCGCGCTGATGGTGTTCCGTTCGATGACCGCGTTGGCGGTGGCGATGCTTTTGGTGACAGTTATCGCGAACGCTATCGTCATTCCGATTGACTTGGCGAGACGCTTTCCGCGCTTCGTCTGGGGCTGGCGTCGCCCGGAGGCGCTGACTACTCACCACACGTTTCGCGAATCGATCTTGTTCGCCTCGGGCTTCCTACCGTCGATCGTGCTGACGCAGGTGCCGATCCTGATGATCGGCTCGCGCGCGGCGCGAGGCGTGCTCGCCGGCTATGTTCTGCTCCGCACCATCGCCAACGTCGTGCGCAGCATGTCGCAGCGGGTGACCTTCATCCTGGGCATGGAGTTGAGCAGGCTCGAAACCCAGTCGCGCCATGACGAACTGCAAGCCAGCTATCGCAAGCTGGCGACGCTGATTGCGACTTCGTTCGGCATCGGCTGCGCCTTGCTGTGGGCATGGGGCGGGGTGCTTCTGCATCTGTGGGCAGGTTCCGGCGTCGTATATGACCCGCTTTTACTGGCGATCATGCTGTCACCGCTGGTGATCGTGCCAGGGGTGCAACTGAATCTCCCGGTGTTGACCTATGGCCACCGGCCTGGATCATTTGCGGTCGCCGTGGTCGTTCAGACGATTGCCGCCGCGCTGCTGGCATTGTTCCTGCCGATCGGCTCGATTGCGCTTCGCCTGTCGCTCGCTCTGACGATCGCCGAGGTCGTCTTCATGGCGCCGATCATCACTGTCGCAGCGCGGCGCATGATCGGTCCCGCCGCAACCCGGGCGGTTCTGCCCGACCTGCTGACGGCGACGTGGGCCGGGGCCGCGACCCTTGCGATCTCATTGTTCGTCCAGCGCTATTTCGCGGGCAATGCTGGGTTGCTTGTCGCGACCGCGCTGACCGCGCTCCTCGCCGGTCCCCTGCTGCTGCTCCAGGCGCGGCACCTGTTTCGTTATAAGGAGGCCGTTCGTGGCTGAACTCCCGTTGGTGAGCGTGTTGTTCATCACCTATAATCGCGCGCACACGCTCGTCGCCACCTACGAAAGCTTCGTCCGTCGGGTAACTTATCCACGCGACCGGCTCGAATTGATTCTCTGCGACGACGCCAGCGACGATTGGCACCGCTCGATCATCGATCAGCTTGCCTTCGACAAGGTGATTCGTCCGACCGTGAACAGTGGGCTCGGGGCCAACCAGAACGCAGGCCTCAGGGCGGCGGGGGGCGACTATATCCTGACATTGCAGGACGATTGCATGCTGGCGGGCGATGGTGAGTTTCTTCGCAACACGGTCGCGGCGATGGAGGCGGGACCGTCGATCAGCATGGTAGCGTATCGGCAGAGGCCCGAACTGCCGGTGCTCGAACGCCGCAGCACCCTCGCCGGGACGCTGGTCGTCTATGGCACCGCACCGAAAGCTAAGGGGTGCGGCGATTACGCCTATAGCGACCAGCCCAACGTCAAGCGCGCGAATTTTCACGATGTCGTCGGATGGTTCCGCGAGCAAGTTCCGATGACGGTAATGGAGCTCGACTTCCAGCGGAGGGTCGCGGAAGATTCTACGTTGCTGGTGGCCGCTCTCGACGGCCCGGATCCCTTTGCACATATCGGCGCGCCGTTCACGCTGAACCAGGCAAGGCATCGCTCGATGCGATTGGAACGGACGTATAGAATTCCGGTCATCGGACCCGCGTACCGTAGTGTTCGACGCGCTGTCCGTAGAGTCGTCACGCAGATCGTGGGCTAGTTACCCTGGGCGCCGACGGGCTCGAAGACATAATTTCTGTCGTCAAGTTGCTTTGGCATTCCGTAGGCTTGCGCCTCCATGCAAATTGATAAAGCCTGTAATGCCTGTTTGGTGTTCGCTTCGGCGAGTACTACGCAACCGGCCGCCAGCAGACCGACGGCGCCCTCCAGCACAGCGATTTCAGCTCCTTCCACGTCAATTTTGATCAGGTCAACCTTTGGCATTCCCGCCGCGCGCCATACCGCATCTAAAGTAACGGCTTGAACCAATTCCATCGCCCCAGCCCCGATCGTCGAATGCGTATCTTCAGACGAAAGATATAAAGCAACTTCGCCTGCTTTCGAAGAAGCGGCAGCTTGAATGACGGTTACTTGGCTCACAGCGCCGTTGATTTCCACGTTGTGCACGAGCTGTTCGAAATTGGCTCGTGAAGCCTCGATAGCGATGATTTTGGAGAATTGTTTGCGGTGACGAAGCGCAAACGTGCCGATGAACGCACCGACGTCGATCAATGCTCCCGTGCTGTGGAACTGTTGCTCGATCCAGTGATGCGTTTCCTCCTCTGAACCAGGGTGAATTGCCCATGCATCAATCGACCCGGGGCGCATATCGAAACTCGCCGATGGCCCAATATGTCTACCCCGAACGGAACGACGAATTGGAGCGAGCGTGTCGTGCCCAAACCCGATTCTGCTGAGCAAACTGTGGAGTTGAAAAGCCATTCTCGCCGAAGGCAGCCGGAAGCCGCGGTAAAATTCCCGCCTGAGTCGCGTGCCATTCGCCAATCGCATTTCGCCCTAAGCCGCGGCGTCGCTGCCGGCGGATTTCTTGTCCTTGCCGGCGTAAACGCGGACCGGGTCCTTGAGACCGGCGACGACGTCCTTGTCGACGTGGACCTCGTCGACGCCTTCCATCGAGGGCAGGTCGAACATCGTGTCGAGCAGGATTCCCTCGATGATCGAGCGCAGCCCGCGCGCGCCGGTGCGGCGGTCGATCGCCTTCTTGGCGACCAGCGACAGCGCATCCTCGGAGAAAGCGAGCTCGACATCCTCCATGTCGAACAGCTTTTGATATTGCTTCACCAGCGCGTTCTTGGGTTCGACGAGGATCTTGACGAGTGCCTCCTCGTCGAGGTCCTCGAGCGTGGCGATCACCGGCAGGCGGCCGACGAATTCGGGGATGAGACCGAACTTGAGCAGATCCTCGGGCTCGCAGCTCTTGAGGATTTCGCCGGTGCGACGATCTTCGGGCGCGGCGACATGCGCGCCGAAACCGATCGACTTGCCTTGCAGACGGTCGCCGATGATCTTGTCGAGCCCGGCGAAGGCGCCGCCGCAGATGAACAATATGTTGGTCGTGTCGACCTGGAGGAACTCCTGCTGCGGATGTTTGCGCCCGCCCTGTGGTGGAACGCTCGCGGTGGTGCCTTCCATCAGCTTGAGCAGCGCCTGCTGGACGCCCTCGCCCGAGACGTCGCGGGTGATCGAGGGGTTGTCCGACTTGCGGCTGATCTTGTCGATTTCGTCGATGTAGACGATCCCGCGCTGCGCCTTTTCGACGTTATAGTCGGACGCCTGGAGCAATTTGAGGATGATGTTCTCGACATCCTCGCCGACGTAACCCGCCTCGGTCAGCGTCGTCGCGTCGGCCATGGTGAAGGGCACGTCGAGAATTCGCGCCAGCGTCTGGGCGAGCAGCGTCTTGCCGCAGCCGGTCGGGCCGACAAGGAGGATGTTCGACTTGGCGAGCTCGACCTCGGTGCCATGCTTGGCGCCATGGTTGAGCCGCTTGTAGTGATTGTGGACGGCGACCGAGAGCACGCGCTTGGCCTTGCTCTGGCCGATCACATAATCATCGAGCACCTTGTAGATTTCGAGCGGGGTCGGCACGCCATCACGGGTCTTGACCAGCGCCGACTTCGATTCCTCGCGGATGATGTCGTTGCATAGCTCGACGCATTCGTCGCAGATGAACACCGTCGGCCCGGCGATGAGCTTCCTCACCTCGTGCTGGGACTTGCCGCAGAACGAACAGTAGAGCGTGCTCTTGCTGTCGCCACCGCCTGAAAGCTTCGTCATAATCATCCTTAGCAGCGAGCCCACAGGGCTCGGGGGCCATGCTAGCCCGGTTTGTCGCACATTCAAACTTGTAGGAGATTAACGGTTCCGCCCACGCGTTCAAACTGTTTCGAATATGGAGGGGGTGTTGCAACGGGGCAAGGGGTTGAAATTGCACGACGACGGGCTCGCTTTGTGGCGGCGGGTGTTATGCGGGAGACGAAGAGGGAGTTTTCGATGACGCGATTCGAGGGAAAAACGGTGATCGTGACGGGAGCAGCGTCGGGAATCGGCGCGGCGATCGCCGAGCGGTTCGCGAGCGAAGGGGCAAGCGTGGTGATCGCCGACCTCAAGGCCGAGGCTGCGACAGCGCAGGCGGCCAAGCTGGCCAATGCGGTCGGGGTCGGCTGCGATGTCGGCGACGAGGCGGCGGTGGTGGCGTGCTTCGATGCAGCGGTCGCCCGTTTTGGGCGGATCGATATGATCGTCAATAACGCGGGGCTGATGACCTTCAAGACGCTCGACCAGTGGACCGGGGATGACTGGCTCAAAGTGCTCCGAGTCGATTTGCTCGGCGCGGCATTCTTCACCCGCGAGCTGTTCCGGCGGGTCGGGTCGGAGGGCGGTGCGATCGTCAACATCTCGAGCGTCCACGCGGTCGAGACCAGCGCCAATGCCGCGCCTTATGCGGCGGCCAAGGCGGGGCTGCTGTCGCTGACGCGGACCTCGGCGATCGAGGGCAAGGCGAAGAAGATCAGAGCCAATGCGATCCTGCCCGGCGCGATCGACACGCCGATGTTGTGGGACAATCCCAATGTGAAGTCGGGCGCCGAAGTGATCGACAAGGCTAGCGTGGGCCAACCGCGCGATGTCGCCGCGGCGGCGGTGTTCCTCGCGTCGGACGAGGCGGCGTTCATTACCGGGGCGAGTCTCGCGGTCGATGGCGGGAGGCTCGCGGCGCTATGATCAACTGGCTGACCCTGACTGCGGGCGACCTGACGCTCGACCTCGCGCCCGAGATTGGCGGGAGCATCGCGCGTTTTCGAAAAGGCGAACAGGAGTTGCTGCGCCCTGCCCCACCCGGCGCACGCGATGCGGGCGAGATGGCGAGCTTTCCGCTCGTGCCCTTCTCGAACCGGGTGCGTGGCGGGCGGTTCGAATGTGACGGAAGGACGGTGACGCTGTCGCCCAACCTCCTCGGCGATCCAAGCCCGCTGCACGGCCAGGGATGGCGCAATGCGTGGGATGTCGAGGCGTCGGACCCGGCGGGCGCGACACTGGCATTTGTCCATGAACCCGGCGAGTGGCCGTGGCGCTATGACGCGCGGCAGGTCTTTGCGCTCGACGAGACGGGGCTGACGGTGACGCTGAGTTGTCGCAACCTGTCGGTCGAGCGGATGCCGTGCGGGCTGGCCCAGCACCCCTATTTCCCGTGCGACGGCGCGACCCGGCTCGAGACCGGCGTGACCGGCGTGTGGCTGATCGATGAGCATGTGCTGCCGACCGAGCTGGTGCCGGCAAGCGGCAGGTTTCTTCCATCGAACGGCCCGGTGTGCGGGCGCGGGCTCGACCATGGCTATGAGGGGTGGAGCGGCGAGGCGCTGATCGACTGGGGGCACGGTGCGCGGGTGCGGATGGCGGCCGAATCGCCGCGCTTCCAGCTCTACGCCCCGGCGAGTGGCGGACTGTTCGTCGCCGAGCCGGTCGAGAACGCCAACGCCGCGCTCAACCTGCCGCAGGAGCAGTGGGAAGCCGCCGGGCTCGCGCTCCTCGCGCAGGGCGAAGAGCGGAGCCTGACGGTGAGGTTCAGTTTGGAGGGTTAAGCAGGTTTGATCTGCGCGGCGCCGGTCGTGTCGCCTTCGCTCGCGTCGGGGCGCTTGTCGAAGACTTCGTCAATGATGCCGAAGGCCTTGGCCTCGTCGGCCTCGAGGAACTTGTCGCGGTCCATCGCGATCTCGATTTCCTCGATCGGCTTGCCGGTATATTTGGCGTAGAGCGTGTTGAGCCGGTGGCGCATGCGCAAAATCTCGCGCGCCTGTATCTCGATGTCCGAGGCCATGCCCTGCGCCCCGCCCGACGGCTGGTGGACCATGATGCGGCTGTTGGTAAGGGCAACGCGCATGCCGGGCTCACCCGCCGCCAGCAGGAAGCTGCCCATCGAGGCGGCCTGGCCGATGCACACCGTGCCGACCTTGGGGCGGATATATTGCATCGTGTCATGGATCGCGAGGCCCGCCGTGACGACGCCGCCGGGCGAGTTGATGTACATGAAGACATCTTTCTTCGGGTTCTCGGACTCGAGAAACAGCAGCTGGGCAGTGATCAGCGAGGCCATGCCGTCCTCGACCACGCCCGTGACGAAGATGATCCGCTCACGCAGCAGCCGCGAGAAGATGTCGAAACTGCGCTCGCCGCGGTTCGACTGTTCGATGACGATCGGAACGAGCCCGGCGACGATGTCCTGATGATCCATGGGGTATATTTGTCCTTGGGTGTGAAGCTGCACCCTACATCGGGGCAAAGCCGGGCGGGTTCAAGCGGGCACAAAAAAAGGGCGGCGAGGTTGCCCCAGCCGCCCGCTTTGTCCTGGCGCGATGCCTACATCTTGTACGACAGGCGCAGGTAGCCGAATTGGCCGGGCACGTCGTAGGTCGTCGGATCGAAGTTGTTGAGGCTGCATGAGACGCAGCCCGGCGGATCCTGGTTGAAGACATTGTTGACGCCGGCCGTAAGCACAAATCGGCGGTCGAGCATCGACGGCGTCAGGCGAACCTGGACGTCGCCGTAAAAGCGGCTGTCCAGCTTGTGCGGCAAGCTGGTGTTGCCGTCGATCTCGGTCACGGAGTGGATGTAGCGGCCAGTGAACGACGCCGCGATATCGCCCAGAGACCAGTCGATCGTGCCGTTATACTTGACCTTCGGGAAGGCCTGGTCGGGGCTGCCACGCTCGGTCCCGCGTCGGTCGAGCACGACGAAACCGTTCGATGCCGTGAGGACATATTTGAGCAGGAAAGTCGCATTGGCGGTCAGGCCGAGCGTTCCATAACGGGTGCGCGACGAGCGATAGTTGACCGTCATGTCGATCCCGCGGGTGCGGATGCTGTCGAGGTTCTGCAGCGTGCCGTCGATTTCGTTGACGAAACCGTTGGCGGTGCGGATGACTAGGCGGCAGCTCGCCGCGTCTCCGCGCAATGCGCAATTGTTGAGAGTCAGATTGGGATCGACCGCGCCGATCGCGTTCTTCACACGGATGTCGTAATAATTGACTTCCGCGTTGAAGTTCCCGCCGCCTTCCCGTGCCGAGCGCGGCGAGAACACCGCGCCGAACGTGATGTTGCGCGACTTTTCAGGTTTCAGGCCAAGGTTGCCTTGCGTGATGACGGGTAACTGGCCCGGATCCTCGGCATAGCTGCCCGACACCGGCACGCCATTGGCGGTGCAGTTCGCGCGAACCGTCGCGCTCCCCTGATAAGGCGAGCCAGCGACGTTCGAGCAGGGGTCGGTGACCGGCAAATCGAAGCGCGAGCGGCCGCCGAACAATTCGCCCAGGCTTGGGGCGCGGAAACCGGTCGAATAGGAGCCGCGCAGGAGGAAGTCGCGCACTGGCTTCCATAGACCGGTGGCGGTGAAGGTCGTGGCACTGCCGCTGATCGAATATTTCGAGTGACGCGCAGCGCCATTGGCCTCGAGCGAATAGAAGCCGGGCGTCTCCTTGAGGATCGGCACGCGAATTTCGCCGTAGATTTCATTGACGGTGTAACGCCCCGACGCTGGCTGGGCGGGAATATCCGCACCGAGCCCGGCCGCGACGATCGGATCGGGCGTGAAGCTCGCGCTTTGCGTGCGATGCTCGACGCCGACCGCGAAGGCGAGTGGGCCAGCAGGGAGATCGAACAGGTCGCCGTTCAAGTTGGCGCTATAGTTGTAGAGGTGCTGCTGGCTCTGGTCATGCTCTGTGAAGGCGATGAAATTAAGCATTGCGGGGGTGATTGAACCGGCCCCGCCGAACAGGTTCAGGGGCACGCATGGCGCGGTGCAGTTGGCCACCGGGCCGATCGCCTGCGCGACCTTCGCCGCGTTGACGTTGCCCGTGAAACTCTGCCTCGCCTTGTTTATCCCGAACGAGGCGTTGACGTCCCAATACCATTTGTGCGGGCCGGCCATGAACGAGCCGTCGAGCGTCGCAGTGGCGGAGTAGGTCGTTACGCGCTGGTTGAATGTCCGCTGCCCGCCCTCGATGAAGCGCCTGGCAACAAAGGAATAATTCTGGGCCCGGCCATTAGGCGTCCCGTTCGGATTGAGCCCCGACTCGAGCGTCCTGCCAAACGGGTTGAACGGATTGGAGACGTCGAACGACAGCGTATCGAACAGACTGCCCGCGCCATTGCCGGCGTCGGGGCCGATGAACAACGGCTCGAACGCTGCCTGATTCTGCGAGTTGCGGCGGTTATATTCACCCTTGATGCGCAGATTGATGCTGTCGGTCAGTTCCTGCTTGACGCTGGCCCAGCCGCCGTACCGCTCGGACGGCGTTTGGATGTAGTTGAACGGCGCGAAGTTGAACCGGTCCGACTTCAGAAACGGTCGCAACTCGGCAAAGGTCGGGGTGTTGTCGGGCGCGGTGCCGATCGTGAAGTTTCCACCCGGAACATAGGGACGAAGGTCAAAGCGGCCGTTAACCGCGGCGCTGCTGCACCCGCCGACTGCATCCGTGCAGCTGGTCTGGCCGGGATTGGGGAACAATGAGATCGACCGATCAGCCGAGCGCACGGCTTCCTGCTTCACATAGGTGCCGCCGACCACGATGTGCGTTTTGGGCCCGCCAAAGCCGTAGCTGAGCTGATAATCCTGGGCATGGCCGTCGCCCTGGCGGAAAGTGCTGAACTGGGCCGAGGCGCGAAGCCCCTTCTGCTGCGCAACGGTGATGATATTGACCACGCCGGCGATTGCGTCGGAGCCGTAGAGCGACGAGGCGCCTGCCTGGAGAACTTCGATCCGATCGATCATGTTGGCCGGGATGGTGTTGAGGTCGACCGTCGCGGGAATGCCGCTGCCGCTCGTGCCGTTGACGAAGCGCATGCCGTCGACCAGCACCAACGTGCGCTTGGCGCTGAGATAGCGCAGGTCGATTTCGGCCGATCCGGCGCCGACGCCGCCGCCGTCGGGCGGATTGCCGAGGTTGCCGCTGTTGTTGACCTTGGAATTCAAGCCGCCGCTCGCGCTGGGCAGGCGCTGGAGCACGTCGGCAACGGCGGAGAGACCGGTCTGCGCGAGGGCATTCTGGTCGAGTGTGATGACCGGTGAATCCTGATTGAGCGGATCGCGGCGGATGCGCGAGCCGGTGACGATGATCTCGCTGCCGGCATTTGCCTGGTCGGGCGCCGCGGCGGGTGTGGCGGGTGTGGCGGCGGAAGGTGCGGGCGGCAGCACGCTCTGGGCACCGGCCGACCCAGCGGTAATGATCGCGGCAAGCGATGCGGTCGCGCGAAGCGCCGCAGTGAATCTGGTCATTGAAACCCCCTTTAAACGTGCGCGCCGGAGCGCCTAACCCGGGGAAACTAGGCTCAGGACTCGTTGATCAGAGCCAGAAGATGACGGTTGCGGCGAGTGCGATAGCGGAGAAGAAGACGGTCGGGCAGCGGTCGTATCGAGTGGCGACGCGGCGCCAGTCTTTGAGCCGACCGAACATGATCTCGATG
>JBBQDG010000023.1:0-40123 GCA_038319435.1 Sphingomonadales bacterium
GCTGTCTCCGGTGGGAGGAATCGATAATCCTGTGGCCGCCGTGCCTATCGCGGTTAGGGTGGCCGAGGCATGTCAGCTAACCGGCATTTGCCGATCCAAGCTTTATGAGTTGAACAAGGCGGGCGCGATCCACTTTCGGAAAATCGGGTCCGCGACGGTGATCCTGTATGATGATTTGCGCATACTGATCGAGCAAGCTTCTACAGTGGGCGATCGGGCGTTCCCGAATGTTCAACGCCCCGAAAGCCCACCGTCAATCGACGAGAACAATCCGAAAATCCGGCCCGTTGTCACGCGGCGAAAGCGCTCTGCTCGGGCGCATGTGCCCGTGACTTCTGTGTTCGCTCGCCAAGGCAACCTGTTTGAGCTGTTGTTGACGGCGAACCCGCCCACGGAAGAACGCGGACGGTGACGGACATGTCAAAGATAGCGAAAGTTCTCGCGTGTCCGACCTACAAATTAAAACTGCGCGGCCAATCCGGGACGATCGCTGGCGTCAGTTGTCTATCAACGTTTTCGGTTCCGACGCGGATGGCGATCGTGTGGATTCGTCAGGCTTGCCAATCCTCACGCGTGATCCAGTGACTGTCTAACGTTTTTGTACATAGGCCAAATGAGGCTCGAACCACTGTATGGAGCTTGCCAGCGGGCCGCCAACGAAGCGGCAGCGCACAAGATCGCTCCGACGTTGCATCCGCGGATTTGTGAAGTCCGGAAAAGGCAACAACACGGATGCCAACCTCCTGAAGAGTCGCGTTCCAGCGGAAGACTGTCATCGCCTCAGCCAGCAACGCGACGCCGTTGGACGGCGACGCATGACATCCCCTGTTTTCCATGCCCATTCCATACGCGATGTGGAGCGCGAGGCTAAGTCATTGAAAAGATGGTGCACCCAAGAGGATTCGAACCTCTGGCCTCTGCCTTCGGAGGGCAGCGCTCTATCCAGCTGAGCTATGGGTGCTTCGTCGCCCGCTTAGCGTCGCGCATGGCGGCGGGCAAGGTCGCGTCACTTGCCTCCGCCCGCCAAATATCGCACCACCCTCGCCGGGGGCCCTGATTCAGCGCAAGTTTCGAGTCGCCGGCCTCCGTGTATGCGTGCAGCTTGTGGGGGCAGGGGCATGACGGACGGCACGACCATCGCGCAGGCGCGCGGCGCATGATCTTCAACTCGCTGACCTTCCTCCTGTTCTTCGCCATCGTCCTGGCGCTGCACAACTGGCGCTTCGGGTGGACGATCAAGAAGATCAATCTGCTGGTCGCCAGCTACATTTTCTACGCCGCGTGGAACCCGCCGTTCGTGATCCTGCTGTGGATTTCGACCGTGGTCGACTGGTGGGCGGCGCAGGCGATGGTTCGCTCGGAGCGTCAATCGACCCGGCGAGCGTGGATGATCACCTCGGTCGTGGTCAATCTGGGCATGCTCGGCTTCTTCAAATATGGCGAGTTCCTGCTCGCCAATTTCGTCGCCTTGGCCAAGGCCCTGGGGGTCGATTATCACCCCGCCCATTATGACATCATCCTGCCGGTAGGGATCAGCTTCTACACCTTCGCGACGCTGTCCTACACACTCGACGTCTATCTGCGCCGCGCCCAGCCGGCCAAGCGCTTCCTCGATTACGCGCTGTTCGTGACCTTCTTCCCGCATCTTGTCGCGGGGCCGATCATGCGCCCGACCGAGCTCGTCCCGCAGTTCGCCGAACAGCGCAGGGCGAGCGCACACCAGCTATTCTTCGGGCTTGCACTGGTTACCCTCGGGCTGTTCCAGAAGGTCGTCGTCGCCGACGGCTTCCTCGGTCCGGTGGTCGAGACGGTCTATGACGCCAAGGTCGGCGTTCCCGGAATGCTCGACGCATGGGCCGCGACCTTTGCCTTTGCCGGGCAGATCTTCTGCGATTTCGCCGGCTATTCGACCACCGCGATCGGGGTCGCGATGTGCCTCGGTTTCGCCATGCCCGACAATTTCCGCTTCCCCTATGCGGCGATCGGCTTCTCCGATTTCTGGCGGCGCTGGCACATCACGCTGTCAAGCTGGCTGCGCGATTATCTCTACATTCCGCTGGGCGGCAATCGCCACGGCGAGGCGCGGACCTATGCCGCGCTGATGGGCACGATGCTGCTCGGCGGGCTGTGGCACGGCGCGAGCTGGACGTTCGTCGTGTGGGGCGGGCTGCACGGCAGCTATCTCGCCGCCGAACGCTGGCTGAAGCAGCGGTTCGCGGGGTTCGAGCCCGGCCGCGCGATGCTCGTCGCGCTGGGTCTGCTGACGTTCCTGCTGGTCAACATCACCTGGGTCTTCTTCCGCGCCAAGACGTTCGGCGGCGCGGCGACGATCCTGACCGCGATGGTCGGCATGTCGGCCAAGCCGGTGCCGATGATCGCGTTGCTGCCGCTGATCTACGCACTCGTCGCGACGGCCGCGATCGTCACCACCCATTGGGCGATGCGCGACCGCACGCTCGAGCTGGTCATCGAGCGCACCCCGGCGTGGCTCGTCGGCATCGTGTGGGCCGTGATGGGCATCGCGATCATCGCCGAACAGGGAGCGGGCAATGCCTTCATCTACTTCCAGTTCTGACGGTCCCAATCCGACCCTCCCCGGCGGCGGCGTGCTCAGTCGCGACGGCGCGCTCCCCGCCGGGCTCAGGCTGACCGCGTCCGATCGCCCAGGGCAAGCGCAACCCGTGCCGACCCGCGACGTCCCCCGCCAGCCTTGGGGGAAGCTCGCGCTCGGGGTCGCGCTGGCGCTCGTCCTCGGCACGACCGCGCTCGAGGTCAACGCGCGCCGTATCGGGCTCCACGCCGGCGACCTCGACAATAGCGAGACCGACTGGGCCAACGAACGCGCCCGCTCGGCGCAGGCGCCGGTGGCGATCGTCGGCGACAGCCGGATCCTGTTCGACACGAATTTCGACCGGTTCGAGCAGCTGACCGGAATCCGTCCGCTCCAGCTGGCGATCCACGGCACCAGCGCTCGCACGTTGCTCAAGGATGTCGCCGACAACAAGGCGTTCCACGGGCTGCTCATCGTCGGGATGGCCGACACGATGTTCTTCCAGACGTTCGACGGCTACGGTCGCTACATCCACGAACGCAAACACTTCCTCTCGCCGGCCAAGGAAGCATCGCAGGCGATCGATCATGTCCTCCAGCGGCGGCTGGCGTTCCTCGATTCGAGCTATCGGCTGAGCGTCGTCGCCGCGCGGCTCGACCCCGGCTACCGCGCCGGGGTCGACGGCCCCTACGACGATGTCTGGAAACTGGCGGAAGTCGGCGAACATCGCCAGACCACCATGTGGCCGCGCATCCTGACCGACGCCCGGCTGCGCGGCCACGCCCGCTATGCGTGGAAGGGGTTCAAGGAGGACAAGCCGTTCCCCGACGCCCAAATTCGCACCGGCCTCGCCGAAGCGGCCACCGCCGTCGCCACGATCCGCGCGCGCGGCGGCGACGTCGTGTTCGTCCGCCCCCCGTCCGACCGCCACCTGCGCGTCAACGAGGAAGCGGCGATGCCCAAGGCGAAAGGCTGGACCGCGCTGCTGCGCGCTACGCACAGCGTTGGGGTCCACAACGACGATCTGCCGCCGTCCGCCAACAATCTGCTGCTCCCCGAATGGTCGCACCTCAGCCGCGCCTGCGCGGTGGTGTTCACCGATGCCTATGTGCGCCGACTGGCCCAGCTGACCCCGCGCCTGAAATTGCGCGCCGATGCGCCGCCGCCGCTGACCCGCGACGCTTGCATCAATCTGCGGTAAGAAACGCCAGCAACGGCGCGTGAAGTTGCTCGGCCGCTCTCCCGCCGACGATCATCCCGACATGCCCCGCCGAGACCGCGTGGACCGCTCCCGGTGGCGCGCTCTCGGACGGAACGATGCGGTCGGCGCGGGCGGTGAAGTGTAGCGACGGCGCGGCATCGGGCCGCACCATAACCCCGTCGACGCGCCATTCCCCCATCCCGCTGCGGTCGCCGAGGAACAGCTCCTCGATCAGCTCGCGCGCAGCGGGCAGGGGCAGCGGCTCGCCGTCATTGGCCCAGTCCTCGAGCGTCACGAACCGCCGCAGCGCGACGCTGTCCGCCGGCTCGTCCGCCAGCCGCGCGAACTTGGCGACGATCCCGCGCGGATCGAGCGACCAGAACGCCGCCTGCAACACCTCGGTCGGCAGCACCCTCAGCGCCTCCGCCGCCGGCTCCGAGCGCCGCCACAACTGCCCGAGCCCGTCACGCGACTCGCGCGGATAAGCCGCGAACCGCCACGGCGCGGCGAGCGTCGCCACCTTGCGCACCGCCACCAGATTCGCCGCCGCCAGCGCCATCGTCCCGCCCAGGCAATAGCCGGCGAGCGCGACCTCCTCGCCCAGCCCCGCGATCAACGGCACGAGCAATTCTGCGACATGCCCGCCAAGGTCAAACCCCGCCCGCTCCGCCGCCACCCCCCAGTCGAGCAACAGCACGCGATGCCGCGCGGCCAGCGCCTCGGCCAGCGACGCGCCGGGCAGGTCGAGCACGCGCGGCGGATTGATCAGCGACGGCACCAGCACCACCGGCGATCCGCTTCCGCCCAGTTCGCGCAGGCAGGTCCCGCCAATCTGTGCCACCACCGGCTTTGCGCACGGCGCCGCCATCCGTTCGGCATCACCGTACCGCGCCAGCCCGGTCAGTGCCCGCCGCGCCAGCTCAGGCTCCGCGCGCGCCGCCTCGCGGACCAGTTCGAGGAATAGCGGCAGTGGCCTCGGCGCGCGCTTATGCTGCGCCCCATGTTGCGCCGCACGCAATTGTTGCAGTGCATGATTTGCGGGTGCTAGTCTGTCGTCCATCACAGCGCGGAGCGTAGAGCATGGGCAAGACTGGCGGCAAGGTGACGATCAAGAAGTACGCCAACCGGCGGCTCTACGACACCGAAAGCTCGAGCTACATCACGCTCGACCGGCTGGCGGCGATGATCCGCGAGGGCCGCGAATTTGAAGTGCTCGATGCCAAGTCGGGCAATGACATCACCCACCAGGTGTTGACCCAGATCATCGTCGACGAAGAGTCGCGCGGATCGACGATGCTGCCGGTCAATTTCCTGCGTCAGCTGATCGGGCTTTACGGGGGTGCGTCACAAGGCGCGGTGCCGTCCTATCTCGACGCCGCGATGGACGCCTTCAAGACCAACCAGACCGCGATGCGCGACGCGCTCACCGCCAACCCGCTCGCCGACCTCGCCAAGCGCAACATGGCGATGTTCGAGCAAGCGACCGCCGCGCTTCGCCCCAAGGCGACGGGCACCGCCGACGCGTCCGAACCGAGCGAAATCGAAGCCCTGCGCGCCGAGCTGGCATCGCTGAAAGCCAAAGTGGACAAATTTGCGGGGTGATCGGGCCTAGCGGCGAAAATCGATGGCCGTCGAGCGACGCGACATCATGACGAGATTTTGGTGCATTTCAAGACTTGCATTCACCTGAATTTCGACTCATCTTCGCAGTGCCACTCAACACAGCGAAAGGAGGTGATCCGATGTCTCATGGTTCAGCTAAGGGGTCGGGTTCGTTCGTTCGGGAGATGTCGGCCTAACCAGCCGCCTCAAGGTCTCCCGGGCTGGAACACTCCGGCCGCTGACCATGTCGGGGGAGCCGTCACCAGCGGGTGGCGGCTCCCTTTACTTTTTGGGGCATTTGGTTGCGCACGCTTGACGGAACCGTTTCGCGGGTGAACCGTCTTGTCTGCGATCCATTCAATGCGGAGGCAGTCATGGCCAAATCGACGACAAAATCGGGCAGCGGTACCAGCAGCAGAAAAACTGCCAGTGGCGAGACGACAATCGACAAGCTCGCCAAAGCCGCGGTCAGCCGCGAAATGCTCGCTGCGGGGCTCACCGCCGCTGCCGCCGCGATCGCCGCCAGCCCGACCGCGCGACGCAAGATTCGCGACGCCGGACTCGACGCCGCCGACAGCGCCACCAGCGCCGCGACCGCCGTCATGTCGAGTGCGTCGAAACTCGGCACGCTGATTGCCGAAGCTGTTGCCGAAGCTGCCCAGCGCGTGCTGTCGGGCAAGTGGACCGACGAAGTCACCGCCGCTGCCTCGTCGGCCGCGAGCAAGGCGACCAGCGCCGCGAGCGACGCTGCCAAGACGTTCAAGGCCGCCGCCGCCAAGGCGACCGGCACCGCTCCAGCCAAGCGTGCTGCAGCCAAGCCTGCCGCTGCCAAGCGAGCCCCGGCCAAGCGCGCACCGGCCAAGCGCTCCGCCACCACCAAGTCGGGCGCGCCGCGCGCCAAGCCTGGTCCCAAGCCGCGCGCCGCCAGCGCCGCCGCCGCGACCCCGGCGAGCAAGACCTCGGCCAAACCTGGCCCCAAGCCGCGCTCGGCGCCCAAGCGCGCCGCCTCGACCGCCCGTCGTGGCGCCGCCGCGCGCAAGCGGGCCGCGCCCAAGGGCAAGCCGACCACGCCGCCGAGCACCACACCCAAGACCTGACCGGCAAGAGTTGATCGAACACTGGCGCGGGTGACGACGGCGTGGCATTGCCCGCGCCCATGACCTCGCCCGCGCCTCCCTTCCCACTCGCCGTCATCGTGCTCGCCGCCGGGCAAGGGACACGCATGCGCTCGGACAAGCACAAGGTGCTCCACCCGATCGCGGCCAAACCAATGCTGCTCCATCTGCTCGACACGATCGACAAGCTTGCTCCCGAGCGGCGCGTCGTCGTGGTCGGCAAGGGCCGCGAGCAGGTCGAGGATGCACTCGCCGGGCGCGGCGTCACAAGTGCCATCCAGACCGAACAAAACGGTACCGCCCACGCCGTCGCGCAAGCCCTTCCCGCGCTCGGCGTCTTCAACGGTAACATGTTGATATTGTTCGGAGATACCCCGTTCGTCGAGGCCGCCACGCTACGCAATATGCTCGCCCGCCTGGCCGCCCCCGACGCCCCGGGAATCGTCGTCCTCGCCCACGTACCCCCCGACCCCGGCGCCTATGGCCGCGTCATCCTGGGCGAGGGCGACCGCATCGCCAAAATGGTCGAATATAAGGACGCCACTGAAGCAGAGCGCGCCGTCGCCTTGTGCAACAGCGGGATGATGGCGCTATCCGCCACGAACCTGCGCCGCTGGCTCCCCCAGGTCGGCAACGACAATGCGGCAGGCGAATATTACCTCCCCGACCTCGTCACCGTCGCCACCGCCGAAGGGACCGCATCCGTCGCGGTCGAGGGCACCGCGATCGAGGCGATCGGCATCAACAGCCGCGCCGAACTCGCCGCCGCCGAGGCCGAATGGCAGCGCCGCACGCGTGCCGAAATGATGGCCGCCGGCGTTTCGCTGATCGACCCCGCCAGCGTGTGGTTCGCCGCCGACACGGTCATCGGCCGCGACGTCACGATCGAGCCCCACGTCGTGTTCGGCCCCGGCGTAACCATCGCCGACGGCGCGATCATCCACGCCTTCAGCCACATCGCGGGCGCCGTCATCGGCCCCGATTGTGAAGTCGGCCCGTTCGCCCGCCTCCGCCCCGGCGCGGTGATGGAAGAGGGCTCGAAGATCGGCAATTTCGTCGAGATGAAGAAAGCCCGCCTCGGCCCCGGCGCCAAGGCCAATCATTTGACCTACCTCGGCGACGCCGACGTCGGCGCGAAGGCGAACATCGGCGCGGGCACGATCACCTGCAATTACGACGGCTTTTTCAAATACCAGACCGTAATCGGCGAAGGCGCCTTCATCGGCTCGAACAGCGCGCTCGTCGCCCCGGTGACGATCGGCGCGGGCGCAATCGTCGGCGCGGGGAGTGTCGTGACGAAGGATGTCGAAGCCGATGCGCTAGGCATTACGCGTGCCGAGCAGAAAGGCCTCGCCGGATGGGCAAGGCGTTTCCGCGCCCGCCAATCGGCGAAGAAAAAATTATGATCTGATATCAGTCTATGATATCATTGGACATGCCTAGAATTCTCGCCGATCTTCCCGCCGACGAAATCAAGCGTCTCGACAGCATTGCCGCGGCACAAGGCAAGTCGCGTGCCTCGGTGCTTCGCGAAGCCGTGAGCGCTTATCGCGTCGAGCCGGCGGCCCAGCCCGACCTTGAGTGGATCCGCCGGGGTTTCGGGGCATGGAAGGATCGAACCGATATCGGCGACTCAGTCGAATGGCAGCGGCGCGAACGCGCCGGCTGGACTCGACACTGGGACGATGATTATGAGGAAGTGAAAGCCGAATTCCCTGATTTGTTCGATGCGGAGGATGACCGCCAGCGTCAAATCTATCTCGACATGCTCCAAGGAAAATATCCGGTCGTGAAATACCCGCTGTCTACGTGAGTGGGTTTGCATTCGATTCGAATATCATCATCGACGCTCTTGCGGGGCTTGATCCTGCGCGAGTTGAAATCGATCGGGCAATCGCTCCGGGAGCAGGTGGCTTGTGGGTGAGTCGCATGGTTTGGATCGAAGTCTTGTCGAAGGGTTCACAGGCAAGACTTGATGATGCCAGAGTCTTTCTCGCAGGATTCGGAACCGACGAAATCGATGGCGAAATTGCCGATCGCGCCGCGGCGCTGCGACGCGAACGGCCGCGATTACATTCGCCCGACGCGATCATCCTGGCGACCGCCCAACTTCGCGGTCGCACCCTGGTCACTCGCAACACCAAGGATTTTCCGGCAGGGATGCCCGGGGTCCGCGTGCCCTACACGTTTTAAACGAAAGTCTGTTTCATGTGTGGAATCGTCGCGATCATCGGCAAGGCGCCCGTCGCCGAGCGCCTGTTCGCCGGGCTCAAGCGGCTCGAATATCGTGGCTATGATTCGGCCGGGATCTGCACCGTCGTCGATGGCGAGTTCGAGCGCCGCCGCGCCCAGGGCAAGCTGGAAAACCTCCGCGCCGAACTGAACGCCCATCCGCTCGCCGGTGACGTCGGCATCGCCCACACCCGCTGGGCGACGCATGGCAAGCCGACCGTTTCCAACGCCCACCCGCACATCGTCGGCGGGGTGGCGCTGGTCCACAACGGCATCATCGAGAATTTCAAAATCCTGCGCGAGGAGCTGTTTGCCGAAGGGCGCGAGTTCAAGTCCGAGACCGACAGCGAAGTCGTCGCGCATTTGGTGGCGCGCGAAGGCGAGCGCGGCGCGAGCCCGCAGGATGCGGTCGCCGCCGTTCTTCCGCGCCTGATTGGTGCCTTCGCGATCAGCTTCCTGTTTCGCGACCATCCCGACCTGATCATCGGCGCGCGGATGGGGGCGCCGCTCACCGTCGGCTATGGCGACGGCGAAAATTACCTCGGCTCCGACGCGCTTGCGCTTGCGCCACTGACCCAGCGCATCGCCTATCTCGACGAGGGCGACTGGGTCGTGGCGCGGCGCGATGCAGTCCAGATATTCGACCGTGACAACCGCCCGGTGGAGCGCGACATCGTCCAGTCGGGCGCGACCTCCGAAGAGATCAGCAAGGGCAATTATGCCCACTATATGCAAAAGGAAATCTTCGAGCAGCCGATCGTCGTCGCGCAAACTCTGCAATCCTATGTCCGCGCGTTCGACGGCGAGGTGACCATGCCCGACACCAGCCTCGACCTCACCCAGATCAAGCGCATCGCGATCGTCGCGTGCGGCACGAGCTACTACGCCGGAATGGTCGCCAAATACTGGTTCGAGCAGTTCGCGCGCGTGCCCGTCGACCTCGATTTCGCGAGCGAATTTCGCTACCGCGCGCCGGTGCTTGAGCCGGGCGGGCTAGCGCTGTTCATCAGCCAATCGGGCGAGACCGCCGACACGCTCGCCGCGCTGCGCTATGCCCGCGAGGCCGGGCAGACGATCGCGGTGGTGGTCAACGTGCCCACCAGCTCGATGGCGCGCGAGGCCGACCTGCTCTTGCCGACCCGCGCCGGACCCGAGATCGGGGTCGCCTCGACCAAGGCCTTTTCATGCCAACTGGCGGTGCTCGCCGCCTTCGCCGCCAACCTCGCCCGCGCCAAGGGCAAGCTGTCGCGCGACGAAGAACGCGAGCTGGTCGCGCACCTCAACGAAGCCCCCGCCGCGATCAACGAGGCGCTTGGCCACGACGACGACATCGCCGGAATGGCGCACCTCGTCGCCCCGGCGCGCGACGTGCTCTACCTCGGCCGCGGCCCGGATTATCCGATGGCGCTCGAAGGCGCACTAAAGCTCAAGGAAATCAGCTATATACACGCCGAGGGCTATGCCGCCGGCGAGATGAAGCACGGCCCGATCGCGCTGATCGACGACACCGTCCCCGTCATCGTCCTCGCCCCCTCGGGTCCGCTGTTTGAGAAGACCGTCAGCAACATGCAGGAAGTGCGCGCGCGCGGCGGCCAGATCATCCTGATCTCCGACGCGCAAGGCATCGCCGAAGCGGGCGAAGGTACGATCGCGACGATCACCATGCCGCGCGTCCACCCGCTGATCGCGCCGTTGGTGTACGCCGTCCCGGTCCAGCTCCTCGCCTATCATGTCGCGGTGCTGAAGGGCACGGATGTCGACCAGCCCCGCAACCTCGCAAAATCGGTGACGGTGGAGTGAGCATCAACCGTTCAGACCGCCAGACCCAGTTCGACCACGCGCGCTTTCAACCGGCTGTGGAGGAAGTCGATCACGACACGAACGCGCGGTGTGTGGCGGACGCGCTGATGGGTCAATAGCCACAAGCTTCGGTCGTGGCCGCTACGCGGTGGCATGCAGCGAATCAGGTCGGGATCGCCTTCCGCCACGATCAACGGCAGGACGGCGATGCCGAAGCCCGACCGCACCGCCGAGAGCAGGCCGCTCGAGGTGCCATGACGCATCGCCACCCGGTCCGCGACGCCGATCTCGGTCAGCCACGCTTCATAGACGCGCCACAAATGACCCCCGCCGCCACCGACCAGCGTGTGCCGGCGCAGCTGGTCGACCGATCTGGGCACGCCGTGCCGCTCGGCGTAGGCGCGGCTGCAATATAGCGTCCAGTCGTCGAGGCAGAGGCGTCGCCCGACGACCCCCGCCGGCTGCGCCGATTTCGTGCTGCGCAAGGCGATGTCCGCCTCGCCATTGCCAAGGTCGCGCATGCCCGGCGCGGTGTCGAGGTCGATCATGATTTCGGGATGGCGCTGGTGCAGTTCGCTCAGCATCGGGCCGAGCGCCGCGTGCGCAAATATCTCCTCCGTCGTCAGGCGCACACTGCCGGTCAGGTCACGCGACCGCGCACCGGCGGTATCGATGAAACCGTGCGCGGCAAGCTCGACCGCGCGCGCCTGGTCGAGCAGCTCCTCGCCCATCGGGGTCAGACAATAGCCCGCCTGGCGCCGCTCGAACAACGGCACGCCGATCGATTGCTCAAGCGAGGTGATCCGCCGCGCGACCGTCGTCTGGCTGACGCGCAGCGCGCGTCCCGCGGCGAGCGTGCTCCCGCTGTCGGCGACGGCGAGGAAATATTTGAGGTCGTCCCAGTCCATGATGACCCCCTGTGGTCCGAATCCGCGTCGATCGCATTCTGCATCTTCGCAGAACGGTTGCGCAACATCGTGGCTCAACAAGGTCTCCAATTGCAACTATTTCGGACGGGTCACGCACCTTCACAGGAAGACCATCATGAACCGCTCGCTGATCCTCATCCCCTTCGCGTTCCTTGCCGTGCCCTTGTCGGCGCAAGTTCCCGGGCAGGACCCGAGTGCGACCAGCATTGTCCGCACGGCCGATCTCGACTTGTCGCGCGCGCCCGGTCGGCACACGCTCGACCGACGCCTCGGGCACGCCATTGTCGATGTCTGCGGCGACGCTTCGCCCGTTGATCTCGCCGGTCAGAACGTCGTCGCTCACTGCCGTGCGGAGCTGGCAAGCCGCCTCCACGCTCGCCGCGACCAAATGATCGCGCAGTCCGCGCGCGACGCGCCGGTCGAATTGGCGGCGGGGCGCTAGCAGCACTGCAGACACCGCTGCGCGATCGCGATACCTTGTCGCAATGAACGACAGGATCAAAAGCGCTCGCGGGGGGTGTCATTGCGGGGCGGTGCGGTTTGCGGCGCGCCTGCCCGACCCACCCGTCCCCGCGCTCGACTGCAACTGCTCGGTCTGTTCGATGACCGGGTTCCTCCATATCATCGTCGCCCATGACGATTTCACCCTCGAGCGAGGCGGAGAGGCGCTGACCAGCTATCGCTTCGGGAGCGGGGCGGCGGAGCATCTGTTCTGCTCGGTGTGCGGGGTGAAGAGCTTCTATCAGCCGCGCTCTCACCCCGACGCGTGGAGCGTCAACGCGCACTGCCTCGACGATCCGCCCGCCCTGGCAGTGACCCCGTTCGATGGAAAGAATTGGGAGCGGTCACGCGCCGCGCTCGACGAGGGCGAACCCCACCGCTAGTCGGGAAAGGATGCACCGACCATTCCGCCTCCGCCTCGACCGCGCCGCGCTGGTTGCCAACTGGCGCTGGCTGCAGGCGACGTCGGGGACGGTGGCGGGGGCGGCGGTCAAGGCCGATGGCTATGGGCTGGGCGGCGGCGATGTGGTCGCAGCGCTGGCCGAGGCGGGGTGCCGCGACTTTTTCGTTGCGACGTGGGACGAGGCGCGGCGGCTCGGGCCGCTGCCGGCAGGCTGCTCGCTGAGCGTGCTGCATGGAGTCGGGCCCGACGATGTTCCGATGGCGCTGGCGAGTGGCGCGCGGCCGGTGCTCAACTCGGTCGAGCAGGTCGCGCGGTGGAAGGAGGTCGCTCCCGATCGAGCGTGCGACCTGATGGTCGACACGGGGATGAACCGGCTTGGGCTCAGGCTCGAGGAGGCGGGGGTGCGGGCTGGTCTTATCGTCGATACGGTGATGAGCCATCTCGCCTGCGCCGACGAAGATCATCCGCTTAACGCATTGCAATTGCAGCGGTTTCGCGACGTCGTCGGAAGCGTCGAGGCGAAGCGCTACAGCCTCGCCAACTCTGCGGGCGTGTGTCTCGGGCGCGGCTATGCGTTCGATCTCGTGCGGCCGGGGCTGGCGCTCTATGGCGGCATTCCCAGGGCCGAGGCGAACGGCAAGATCGCGCAGGTCGCTTTCCCCGAAGCGCAGGTGGTGCAACGGCGCACGGTGCGCACGGGCGAAAGCGTCGGCTATGGCGCGACCTTCATTGCCACGCGCGAAACGCCCGTCGCGGTGCTCAATATCGGTTATGCCGACGGCTATTGGCGCGGCTTTGCGGGGAGCGGGTCGGCGAGGTTCGAGGGCGCGCCGCTGCCGCTCGTCGGCCGCGTGTCGATGGACCTGATCGCGGTCGATTGCAGCGCCGCGCCGCATCTTCGCGAGGGCGATTGGGTCGGGATCGACTATGACCTGCCCACCGCGTCCGCCGCCAGCGGCATGTCGCAATATGAGCTGCTGACCGGGCTAGGCGCGCGGTTCGAGCGGGTTTCCGGCTAGCCCCTCACCCCGCTCAGCTTCGCTGAGTCGCCCTCTCCCGCAAGGGGAGAGGGGACGCGGGCGGCGGGGTCTTGGGCTTGAACGGGCACAGATCCTCGACCGGGCAACGCCAGCATTCGGGCCGCCGCGCCTTGCAGATGTAGCGGCCGTGGAGGATCAGCCAGTGGTGGGCGTGGCGCAGGAACGGGGCGGGGGTCGCCTTGAGCAGCTTGAGTTCGACCTCGAGCGGGGTCTTGCCGGGGGCTAATTTCGTCCGGTTGGCGACGCGGAACAAGTGGGTGTCGACCGCGATCGTCGGCTCGCCAAACGCGGTATTGAGGACGACGTTGGCGGTCTTGCGGCCGACCCCGGGGAGGGTTTCGAGCGCCTCTCGAGACGGGGGCACTTCGCCGCCGAAGTCGTCGATCAGCCGCTGCGACAGGGCGATGACGTGCTTGGCCTTGGTGTTGAACAGGCCGATGGTCTTGATCAGCTCGCGCAACCCCTCCTCGCCGAGGTCGAGCATCGTGGCGGGGGTGGCGGCGACGGCGAACAACCTGCGCGTGGCGAGGTTGACGCTGATGTCGGTCGCCTGCGCCGACAACGCGACCGCGACCAGCAGCGTGTAGGGCGAGGTCCACTCGAGCTCGCCTTCGGGCTCGGGATTGAGCTCGGCGAGGCGGCGGTAGAATTCGAAAGCGTCGGCCTTTTTCACCGCCTACTCCTATCCGTTCGTCCCGAGCGTCCCTCGACTTCGCTCGGGATGAACGGATTTTTTAAGCCTGACCAATGCGTGATCAGGCAGCCGCGATGACGTCCGCCATGCTGTAGAGTCCGGCCGGCTTGCCCTTGAGGAAGCGGGCGGCAGCGATCGCGCCGCGGGCAAAGATCGCGCGGGTTTCGGCGCGGTGGGACAGGATCAGCCGCTCCTCCGGCCCGGCGAAGAGCACGTCATGGTCGCCCGCGACGGTGCCGCCGCGCAGGCTGGCGAAGCCGATGTTGCCGGGCGCGCGCACAAGGCCAGTGCCGTCGCGGCCGCGCTCGGCGTGGGTCGCAAGGTCGACCCCGCGCCCTCTTGCCGCTGCTTCGCCCAAGGCAAGCGCCGTGCCCGAAGGCGCGTCGGCCTTGAGCCGATGATGCATCTCGACGATCTCGATGTCCCAGCCGTCGCCCAGCACCCGCGCGGCTCGCTCGACGAGGTCGCTCATCAACGCCACCCCGAGCGAGGTGTTGGCGGCGCGGAGGATGGCGATGTCGCGCGCAGCTTCGGCGATCTCGGCGTCGGCAGAGGCGTCGAGCCCGGTCGTGCCGATCAGCAATGGCGTGCCGATCGATTTCGCCTGGGCAAGGCTCACCTGAAGCGCGGCGGGGGTCGAAAAATCGATCAGCACATCGCCATCGTCGGTGACGATTTGAACCGCGCCATCATCAACCGCGGCGTCGGCGATCGCGCACCCCATCCGGCCGCGAGGGGCGAACAGGACAAGGCGCAGCGGGATCGAAGCGGTGGTCATGCGCGCGTCATGGCCCACCGCTTCGGTTCAGGCAATTGGATCAGTTCTTGTAGAGCAGTTCCTGGAGCAATTGCGATCCTCCAAGGTGGCGGAACTTGGCGCGCGCGCCGCTCTGTTCGCCCTGTGCGCGCGAGGTGGTCGCGAGAAAAGCGTTCATGTCCTTCTCGCGCGCCTCGTCCTCGGCGACGTTGGTCAGATGATCGGTGACCGTCACGAGGTAGAGGTCGGGCTCACTGGCCCGCTTGTTGACGTTCGACAGGATGTAATAGGCTTTGATCCAGCCCTTCGATTTCGAATATTCGTTGGTTTTGCGAGCAGTGGACGCGAGGAAGTCGGCATAATCGCCGAAATGGCCATCATCGATGGTGATCTCGGTGACATTCCAGTAATTGCCGCCCTTGAGCGGATAATCCTGCGCCGCGGCAGGCATCGCAAAGCTCATCGCAACCACACCAAGCGTAGCCAATAAAATCTTGTTCATAAGGACTCTCCCCCAGTGGCGGACGACATGTCCGCATCAGTCGTGGGGAACGGCGTCGCGTACAGCGACGAACTCGACACACACGGCGTCGTTCCGCAACCATATTAACCATGATTAGCTGATTCGCGCTAATATAAATTAAACAGACATCGCGCTGCCCCAGCTTGCGCTCGCCTGACCGTCGCGTTTGGAACGGGTTCATCCACCGTGGATTATAGCCGTCGACAGGGTGGGAGTTTGGACGGGGCCGATGGCCTCGCCCCACATGAGATGGAGAGTGACATGCGTAAGATTATCCTGACAGCCGTGCTGGCGGCGACGGCCATTCCCGGCATGGCAAACGCGCAGATGGCAAGCGACCGGCATCATGATCGCCAGGAAGTCCGCCAGGACCGCCGCGAGCTGCGCCACGATCGCCGCGAACTGCAGCGTGACCGCCGCGACGATCGCCGCGTCGCCTATGTCGCGCCATATCGCAACTGGCGCTATCGGACGGTGACAACGGGCTATCAGCTGCGCCCGGCCTTCTATGGCCAGCGCTACTGGGTCAACGACTATGGCCGCTACAACGTCGCAGCGCCGCGTCCGAACCTGCGCTGGGTGCGCTATGGCAACGATCTGGTGCTGGTCAACGTGCGCAGCGGGCGCGTGATCGAAGTGCGCCATAACGTCGGTTGGTAACGACCGCGGTCGATAATGGCTGATACCAGGCCCGGCGCGAGAAGCTTCGCGCCGGGCCTATTTCTTGAACGCCGCCTCACGCCGAGGGCAGGAACCGGGCAACGATTTCGCGCGCGAGGCGGGCCGGGCGCTTGGTCACCGAGTCGAGGCAGCACCAGCTGCTGCGGACTTCGGCGAGGACCTCTTCGCCGCGCATGATCATGGTGGTGAAGGCAGCGCGCGCGCCCTCGACCTTGTCGGCGATGACATCGGCGACGACCAGGTCATCGAGGAAGGCGGGGCGGCGATATTTAATCTCGTGGCTCAAGGCGACCCACAGGTGGCGGGCGACCGCTTCGGGTGGGGCGAGGTGCTCCCAATAGCGCACGACGGCTTCCTGGACCCATTTCAGATAGACGCTGTTGTTGACGTGCCCCATATGGTCGATGTCGGCCGGGAGGATGCCGATCGGGTGAGTGTAGGGGACGCTGATCATGGCCGCGACGGTCGGCCTAACTGACACGAATGTCAATGAAATTACCCGTCTCGCGAAGGCTGAGGCGGCACCGCGAGCAAGCGGCGCCGCCTCGCGCGATCAGCTCTTCTTGTCGGGAGTGGTTATCTTGAGGGTTGGAACTTTGACGACCTCGTTCTTGCTGCCGACCTGAACGTCGGGACCCTGGACGTTATAGGCGGGAAGCTGGCCGTCGGTGGTCTTGACTTCAACGTCGGGAAGTTTGCCTTCCTTGGTCTTGTTGACTTGGCAACCGGCGGCGGCGACGGCGAGCGTGGCCATCGCGGCGAGCTTGATCAGATGTTTCATAGCGTGTTCCTTTACCCGGTAAAAACGTGCCAGCCGACGGGCTGGCTGGGGGGAAGAACGCGGCAAGGTGAAACTTTGTTGCGCAGGCGATTTCAAGCAAGCTTGCGGCGGCGCTCGCCGATGCCCTGGTTGAACAGCGGCGGGAAGGCCGACAATTGCCCGATCGCGGGGCGGCCGAGGAGATAGCCTTGTGCCAGCCGGACGCCTAATGCGCGCAGCATGGCAAGCTCGCCGTCGGTCTCGACCCCTTCGGCGATGAGGCCGATGCGCAGGCGACGGGCAAGGCCGACCATCGCCTCGACGATCGCCTGGCGGGGGAGGCTGGTGTCGATCCCGCGGACGATCTTCATGTCGAGCTTGAGCAAGTCGGTCTGGAGGTTGGCGAGCAGGCCGAGGCTGGCGTGGCCGACGCCGAAATCGTCGATCGCGGTGGTGAAGCCCAGTTCGCGATACGTGCGCACGATGGTGCGCAGATGATCGACATCGCTTTCAATGGGCTCGGCGAATTCGAACATCAGCCGGTCGGGGGCAAGCCCGACTTCGCGTGCGGTGCGCAGGGTCAGCTGAATGTCCTCGTTAGGGCTGTCGACCGCCGAGGGGATGAAGTTGATCGAAAGTTTCGCGCTGGTGTCGAGGATGCCGGCCTCGACCGCGCCGCGAATGGCGTTGACACGGCACGCCTGATCGAACTCGCGGCGATTGCGGTCGTCGACCCACGACAGGACTTGGCCGGCCGACTGGCCATTGGCGCCGCGAACGAGCGCTTCATAGGCGAACACTTCGCCCGAGACGATGTCGACGATCGGCTGGAACGCGGCACGGATGCGCTGTTCAAGCGGGATTTTGCGGAACGTGCCGAGCGAGGGGAGCGTGATCATGCGCGCCAGGCTAGGGCGAAGGACTTAACGGGGAGTTAGAGACCGGCCGGTTGGGCCGCGTTGGCGCTGATTCTTGATCGCGGTGCGCAACGGGCATCTCGTTGACGACATGGCGCAAAGTTGCGACAAAGTCGGCGGCGAACTGGTGGCTCCCTGCGGGCTGACGACCCGAAGGAATATAATATGGCCGATCCCGACACGAAACCAGTTGTCCTGGTGGTCGAAGACGAGATGGTCCTGCGGATGCGCGCGGTCGACATTGTGGAAGACGCCGGGTTCATTCCGGTCGAGGCGGTGAGCGCTGACGACGCGCTCGAGATACTGGAGTCGCGCAACGACATCTCGCTGTTGTTCACCGATATCCAGATGCCGGGCAGCATGGACGGGCTGAAGCTGGCCCATGCAGTGCACGCCCGCTGGCCGCGTATCAAGATTGTCCTGGTGTCCGGGCAGATCGCGGTGACCGATGCCGACAAGCCGGAGGACAGCAAATTCGTCCCCAAGCCACTCGAAGTCCAGCAGATGATACTGGAATTGCAAGAGATGGTGGGCCGCGGGGCGCTTGAGGTGATGCCGTCGCTCGTCGCCGCGGAAGAGTTGCTGACGAGGGAGAATAAGGAGCTTCGCTACCAGCTTCAGCAAGCGGGGATCGACGCCAAGGCCCTGCAGCGCAAGACCGTGCTCGACACCGAGAAGCAGCAGCTGATCATCGACGAGAACCAGCCGTTCCAGGATGCGCTGACGACTGAGAACGACAGTCTGAAACTGGCGCTGGAGCAGGCTGGGATCGATGCCAAGGCGCTGCTCGTCCAGTCGGGGATCGATGCCGAGGAGCGCGAGGCTGCCGACAAGTTGCAGCATCTGATCCATGCCGAGCTGCATCACCGGATCAAGAACATGCTCGCCACTGTGGGCGCGATTACGCATCAAAGCCTGCGCACGGCGACCAGCATGACGCATGCCAGCTCGGCGATCGACGGGCGGTTCGCGGCGCTGGCGCGGGTCCACGACCTGCTCACCCGGGTGAGTTGGGAAAATGCCTCGATCGACAACACCGTGCGCAGCGCGATCGAGCCGTTCGACCAGGGTGGCGGTCACTTCGACATCTCTGGCGAGAACGTGCGGATCACGTCGAGTTCGGTGATTGCGTTCGCGATGACACTCAACGAATTATGCACCAACACGACCAAGTTCGGCGCCTTGTCTTTGCCCGCAGGACGGGTTCGTGTTTCATGGTCGGTGGAGGGCGATCGGCTTCGCTTCGACTGGGTGGAAACAGGCGGGCCCGTGGTGGGCGAGCCAACGCGCAGGAGCTTTGGGACGCGAATGATGACGTCGCTGGGCCAGCAGCTCAAGGGCACGGTCGAGCTCGATTACAGGCCGACCGGTTTCGTCTATCGCCTGGACGTGCCGCTCGAGGCGCTGACCGCCAAGCCGAAGAGCCCGGCGGAAGGGGCGACTGCTTAGCAAGCGAGATTGCGGTGGAACAGCGCGTGGTCGGATCGCGTCACCGGATCCAGCCAAAACCACCGTATCAAGAATCTGCTGGCAACCCGCTTCGGATAAGCTAAGTAGTTTGAATAACGAGGAACTATTGTCATGCGTCAAACCCGATTCACCACGCTGATCAGCCTTGCGTCCCTGCTTGCTGCGTGTGGCGGCGGTGGTGACGGCGGCAGCGCAGGCAGCCCGCCCCCGGTGATCGTGTCGCCGCCGCCCGGACCGGTAACGACCGCTGGCTGCTCGATCCTCGAACGGCAGAACTGGGTCGGCGCGCAGATGCTCGAATGGTATCTGTTTCTCGACCTGTTGCCCGGGGGCCTTAATCCGGCGAATTATGCGACGGTCGAAGCCTATCTCGACGCGCTGACCGCCAATGCGCGGGCCCAATCGAAGGACCGCCATTTCACCTATCTGACCTCGATCAAGGCCGAGAATGCCTTTTACGCGTCGGGATCGAGCGCGGGTTTCGGGATTCGCCTGTCCTATGACAGCGCGGCGGGCCGATTGTTCGTCACCGAAGCGTTCGAAGACGCCCCGGCGCTGGCCGCAGGAATCGATCGCGGGACCGAAATATTGGCGATCGGTACAACTGCTGACAATCTTCGCACGGTCGCCTCGATCTTTGCTGCCGAAGGAGCGGACGGGGTGTCGAACGCGCTTGGTGCATCGACAGCCGGATTGACCCGGGTGCTGCGCGTCTCCACCGGCGGCGTCGAGAAGGTGGTGTCGGTGACCAAGGCGGATTATTCGATCCTGCCGGTGTCGCCGCGCTATGGCGCCAAGATCCTTGATAATGGCGGCACCAAGGTCGGCTATGTCAATTTGCGCACCTTCATCACGCCGGCCGACCCGGCATTACGCAGTGCGTTCGACAGTTTCCGCGCGCAGGGGGTCACCCAGGTGATCGTCGATTTACGCTATAATGGCGGCGGGCTGGTGTCGATCGCCAAGCTGATGGGCGATCTGATGGGCGCCAATCGCGCGGGCAGCGTGTTCAGTTACACGACGTTCAACTCGATGAAGTCGAGCAACAACGAGACGGCCTATTTTGCCCCCCAGCCGCAATCGATCGCGCCGATGAAACTGGCGTTCATCGGGACGGGCGGGACGGCGTCGGCGAGCGAGCTGGTGATCAATGCGTTCACGCCCTATCTCCACGCCAATTCGGCGCTGATCGGGTCCAATACCTATGGCAAGCCGGTCGGCCAGATCGCGCTCGACCTTGCGGCGTGCGACGACCGGCTGCGCGTGATCGCCTTCCGCACCGAAAACGCCAATCATGGGGGGGATTATTACACCGGGCTGGCGGGCAAGGTCGAAGCGAGTTGCCAGGCAGGGGACGACATCTTCAAGCCGCTGGGCGATCCGGCCGAAGCGTCGGTCAAGGGCGCGCTCGACTTCCTCGCCGGACGGACCTGCACGCCGATCCCGGCGGCGGGGGCGCAGTCGGCGCAATCGGTCAGCAGCAAGCGCGAGACGTTGATGACAGCGCGGCCCGACACGGCCCAACGCGAAGTGCCGGGGTCGTTCTGATGGGGTTGGCGGCGCTGCTGTCGGCGATGATGGCGGTGGCGGTGCCAGGGGTTGGCGCGGGCGCGGCCGTCGTGCATCCGGGCAGCAAAGCGAAAGCAGGCGAGGCATCGCCCTGCCCAGCGGCGACGCTCGCCCCGTTGCGGGCCAGCAAGCCGACGCCGGCGCAGCGGGTCATGCCCGACCTTCACTGACGGCCCGGCAAGGCAGTCGCGGCGCAGCGCGCCATGCTGGATCGGGAGCAAATGGCCGCTTTTGAGTGGATTGCCGACTGTCCGCTTTTCAGCGCGAAGGGCCTCTCGGAGGCGATCGTCACTTTGCGCGTGGCTAAGTAACCAATGCTCCGATTCGCGCTATCGATTGCGTGGGTTTGTGACCAAGAATGCGACAATAGCTCGGTGGTGGAGAACCACTAAACTTCTCAAACTATTGAAAACAGACCATTCCGCAGAAGTACCAATTGTTAAAAATCTCGACAGTTGACAAATCTTAACCAAATATAAACTATCGCTGCCTGTTTCGCCAAAAGGGGGTGGATATGAAACTAGCTTGGTCAATTGCCGCACTGCTGGCCTTCGCCCCTACAACCGTGTCGGCAACTACCTACGATGCATTTTCGAGCTTCAACGGGGTGAATAATCCGGTCGGCCGATTTGCCTACTATTCCGGTGGTCAGGCATTGGTGGCGCCTTCTGGAACTTGCACGGACCAGATAGCTAATGTGCAGTGCCTCGTGTCGGCACTGCCGGGTAACGACTCGGGCGTCTACAAGTCGCCAACGGTCGCTACTCTGTCGGGCGGTGGCGGCACCGACAATTTGCACGTCACTAACACCGCATTGCTCATACAACCGGGGGGCTCCAATGGTGTAGGCACTTATTTTATAGCACCGGCAGCTGGTACATACTTCATCGACGCGCTCTTCAACGCACAAGATAGCCTGGCAAATGGAGTTTCGATTTTTGGCGTCACAGGGCTCAACGGTGTGTTTTCATCAAACTTGATCGGGAACGCTGACTTCATCCCGCTAGATTTTACTTACCACAGCACCGTGTCTCTCGGCGCCAACGACGTCTTTGGCTTCTTCCTCTCGCCGGGGGCAGTCGACAGTCACGACATTACTGCCCTGAACTTCACCGTGAACAATGGCGTGCCCGAACCTGCGACTTGGATGATGATGCTGGCGGGGTTCGGCGCAATCGGGTTGGCAATGCGGCGCCGGCAAAGGATTACCCAGACTGCCTAAGCGTTAAGCCGGGACAATGTTGCCGGCCATTGTCGGACGGGTACGTTGGTTGCTCTTGTGCCGGGCATAATATCAGGGGCGCTCGGCAGATTGCTAACATTTAAAGATGTGTACCGCGACTTACCGCAGCGTTTATCGACAACGCTTGAATGTCTGTGACTACGTCAATTGCCGAGCGTCCGGATTTGGCAACCCCGTCGTCCATGGCGACGACTACTTGTAGGTCGCTTGCCGCCGGACGGCTTCGGCAGGCGACGCCCTACTCGCTCCACTCCAGGCCGATGTCCTTGTAGAGGCTGCGGTCTTCGTCCCATTTGGGGTTGACCTTGACGTGGAGGAAGAGGTGGACCTTGCGGCCGAGCTGGTCGCTGATCGCTTCGCGCGCGGCCTGGCCGATCTTCTTCAATTGCGCGCCGCCCTTGCCCAGCACGATCGCCTTCTGGCTGTCGCGCTCGACCAGGATCTGCTGGTGGATGACGGTCGATCCGTCCTTGCGGTCCTCCCATTTCTCGGTCTCGACGGCGCTGGCGTAGGGTAACTCCGCGTGGAGCTGCAGGTAGAGCTGCTCGCGGGTGATTTCGGCCGCGACCATGCGGTCGGTGGCGTCGGAGAGCTGGTCGGCGGGGTAGTGCCACGGGCCTTCGGGCATCGCGGCGGCGAGGTAGGTCTTGAGGTCCGCGACGCCGTCGCCGGAGGTGGCGGAGATCATGAATACCGCCTCGGGGGAGAGGCGCAGCGAGAGCGACTGGGCGAGGGTCAGCAGATCGTCCTTCTTGGCGAGGTCGACCTTGTTGAGGACGAGGATCAGCGGCTCGGTGCGGCCTTCGACTCCCGACAGCGCGGCCTCGACCCGGGCGCCGACCTTGGCCGCGGCGTCGATCACGAGCAGGGTGCGGTCGGCATCCTCGGCGCCTTCCCACGCGGCGGCGACCATCGCCCGGTCGAGGCGGCGGTGGGGCTCGAAAATGCCCGGCGTGTCGACCAGGATCAGTTGCGCGTCACCGTCGATGGCGATGCCCATCAGGCGGGCGCGGGTGGTCTGCGCCTTGGGCGAAACGATCGCGACCTTCTCGCCGACGAGCGCGTTGACGAGGGTCGACTTGCCGGCGTTAGGCGCGCCGAGGATCGCGATCAGGCCGCATTTTTGTACCCCCTCCCGCTCACGGGAGGGGAGGAGCGCGGAGCGCGGAGGGGTGGGTTCTTCGGTCACGGCGTTGGTGCTTTCTTGTTGCGGGCCGACCCACCCCCGCTCAGCTTCGCTGAGTCGCCCCTCCCCTCGCGGGGAGGGGATAGCATCTCGAGCAGCACTGCCGCGGCGGCGGTCTCGGCTTCCTGCTTGCTCGCGCCCTCGGCTTCGGCCTCGCCGCCGCGGGCGACGGTGACGCGGACGCGGAAGGTCGGGGCGTGGTGCGCGCCGATGCGGGCGAGGAGTTCGTAGACTGGCGTGCCGAGATTGCGCGCGGCGGCGACTTCCTGGAGGCCCGATTTGGGGTGGACCGGGACGCCGCGCTGGCCGTCGAGATAGGGCGCCCAGTGGCTGCGGACAAAGGCGGTCGCGGCGGTGAGGCCCTGGTCGAGGAAGATCGCGCCGAGCAGCGCTTCGACGACGTCGCCGATGATGTTGTCGCTCATCGCCGCGCGGTCGTCGCGGGCCTGCTTGCCGAGGCGGATGTGGGCGGGGAGGCCGAGGGTGCGGCCGATCTCGCCGCAGGTCTCGCGCGCGACCAGGACGTTGTAGCGGCGCGACAGATTGCCCTCGGGCTCGGCGGGGAAGCGCTCGTAGAGCCAGGCGGCGATGGCCAGGCCGAGGACGCGGTCGCCGAGGAATTCCAGGCGCTCGTAGGTCTCGGTGGCGGTGCTGCTGCCGTGGGTAAGGGCGCGGGCGAACAGCGCCGGATCGCGCGGGGGTGCGCCGATCAGGCTGGCGATGAAGGCGGCGGTCTCGCTCAATAGCGATGCCCGAGGCGGTCGCTGCGAAGCGCGGTGAACCAGGTCCACGGCTTGGCATAGGAGGCGCTGCCGTCGGTCGACCAGAAGGCGAAGCCGGCGCGGCCGACGAGGTGGTCGAGGGGGACGAAACCGGCGCCGCCAACGTCGGGCGAGAAGCGGCTGTCTTCGCTGTCGTCGCGGTTGTCGCCCATCATGAACACCGTGCCGGCGGGGACGGTGATCGCGTCGAAATGGTCGGCGGCGACGTCGGCCTGGTCGAGGGTGGTGAAGCTGCGTCCGCCGGGAAGGGTCTCCTTATAGGCGGGGTAAAGGCAGGTTTCGGCCCCCTGTGCGGTGTGGCCGAGGCGGGGAGCGGCGCCGATGGTGCGGCACGGGCTGTTAGCGGTAACGGGAATCGCGGCATCGCCGATCGGGGTCTTCGGGATCGCGCGGCCGTTGAGGATGACGATGCCGTTGTCGACCGCGATGGTATCGCCGGGCAGGCCGATGACGCGCTTGACCCAGGTCTCGTTCTCGCGGCCGGGCGGCTTGAACACGACGACGTCGCCGCGCGTGGGGAGGTGCGGGAAAATCCGGCCCGAGATCGGCGGGAATTGCCACAGGAAGCTCATCCGCGAGTAGCCGTAGGGCCATTTTTCGACGAACAGATAATCGCCGATCGCCATGTTGGGCTGCATCGATCCCGACGGGATGTAGAACGGCTCGACCACCAGGCAGCGCAGGATCCAGGCGAGGATCGCGAAGCGCGCGAGGCTGCCGAGGAAGGACGATTCCTTTTTGGGTTTCGCGGCGGCGCGGGGGCGTGAGGGTGAAGCGGAGGCCATCGCGCGGTCCTTGCTGGCGGGGGCGGCGAGGTCAAGGCGCGGCGTGCGGATTTGGGGCCAAGCGGGATGGCAATCGGCCGGGTCCGGCCCTAGATGCGGGACCATGAACACGGCAGATTGGGCGCCCGTCGACGGGCATGACGTGCAGCGGCTGGGCGAGCTGTTCGCGGGCGATGCGGGGCGGGTCGCGCGATTCTCGCTGATGCTCGGCGGGATCGCGTTCGACTGGTCGAAGATGCCGCTCGACGTTGAATTGGTGGGGAAATTCGAGGCGCTGGCGGCGGCGCGCGGGTTTGCGGCCAAGCGCGAGGCCCTGTTTTCGGGGGGCGTGGTCAACGCGAGCGAGGGGCGCAGCGCTGGCCATGTCGCCGAGCGCGGGTCGGGCTCGGCGCAGGATAATGAGCTCGCCGCGGCGGGGCATGGGCGGATGCGCGCGCTGGTCGATGCGATCGAGGCGGGGGCGTTCGGCGATGTCACCGGAGTGTTGCATATCGGCATTGGCGGATCGGCGCTGGGGCCCGATCTGGTGATCGACGCGCTCGGGCATGACGGCACGCGCTATGATGTGCGAGTGTTGTCGAACATCGACGGGCAGGCTTTCGAGGATGCCGTGTCGGAGCTCGATCCGGCAACCACATTGGTTGCGGCGGTGTCGAAGACTTTTACGACGATCGAGACGCTGACCAATGTCGGCGCGGCGCTGGCGTGGCTGGCGGATGCGGGAGTCGAGGATCCGTTCGGGCGGGTCATCGCGATTACGGCGGCACCCGAAGCGGCAGTCGCGTTCGGGGTTGACTCGACAAGGGTGCTGCCGTTTTCGCAAAGCGTGGGAGGGCGTTATTCGCTGTGGTCGACGGTCGGCTTCTCGATCGCGCTGGCGCTGGGGTGGCCAGCGTTTGAGGAATTGCTCGAGGGCGCGGCCGAGGTCGATCGGCATTTTCGGTTTTCCGAAGGGCGGGCAAATGTGCCGTTGATGGCGGCGTTCGCGGATTTGACCGCGAGCCAGTTGCTGGGCTGCGAGACACGCGCGGTGTTCGCTTATGACGAACGGTTGCGGTTGCTGCCGTCCTATTTGCAGCAGCTGGAAACGGAATCGAACGGGAAATCGGTGACGGCGGACGGGGAGCCCGTTGGACGGCGAACCGCTCCGGTGACCTGGGGAGGGATCGGGACCGATGCGCAACATGCGGTGTTCCAGCTGCTCCACCAGGGGACGGCGGTGGTCCCGGTCGAGTTTGTCGCGGTGATCGAGAATGAGGACGGGCAGGATGAGACGCATCATCGGCAGTTGTTGCTCAACGCGTTTGCGCAGGGGGCGGCGCTGATGGCGGGGCGGGAAAGCGATGATGGCGCGCGGGCGTATCGGGGTAATCGGCCGTCGGTGACGATCCTGCTCGACCGGCTCGATCCGCGGACGTTGGGGGCCTTGCTGGCATTTTACGAGCACCGGACTTTCGCCAACGCGGTTCTGCTCGGGATTAATCCGTTCGACCAGTTTGGGGTCGAGCTGGGCAAGGACATGGCACGTGCGATCGACGATCCGGCGGAGCGTGAGAAGTTCGACCCGTCGACGCGGGCGCTGATTGAAAGGGCGGGACTGTGAGTGAATTCATAAGCTCTGGCGAGTTTGACTATGATCTGTTCGTCATCGGCGCGGGGTCTGGCGGAGTGCGCGCGTCGCGGATCGCAGCGGGGCATGGCGCGAAGGTCGCGGTCGCTGAGGAGTTTCGCGTCGGCGGGACGTGCGTCATTCGTGGCTGCGTGCCCAAGAAATTGCTCGTCTATGGTGCTCATTTTGCTGAGGATTTGAATGACGCGGCGATGTTCGGATGGGACGTGCCGGTCAAGCGGTTCGACTGGTCAGTACTGAGGGACAATGTCGCCGCCGAGGTCGATCGGCTCGAAGGGCTCTATGGTCAGACCCTCAATAATAACAAGGTCATGCTGTTCGCCGAGCGTGCGGTGATCGAAGGTCCCCATATGGTTCGGCTGGCGTCGGGCAAGAGTGTCACCGCGGGCAAGATATTGATCGCCACGGGCGCGCAGCCGTTCATGCCGCCGATCGAGGGGATCGAGCATGCCATCAGTTCGAACGAGGTGTTCGGGCTGGAGAAAATGCCGAAGCGGATCGTGATCGTCGGCGGAGGCTATATCGCTAATGAATTTGCCGGCGTTTTTCACCAGTTTGGTGCGCATGTGACGATCGTCAACCGTTCGGACACGATCCTGCGCGGCTATGACGAACAGATGCGCGATCGGCTCCTGCAGATCAGCCTGGCCAAGGGAATCGACTTTCGCTTCAATTCGAGCTTCGACCGGATCGAGCAGCGTGACGACGGGGCGCTCCACATGGTGATGACCGGGTGCGACGATATCGAGGCCGACCAGGTGCTGTTCGCGGTCGGGCGCGAGCCCAATGTCGCGGGGCTCGGGCTGGAACCCGTGGGGGTCGCAATGGGCAAGCGCGGCGAGGTCATGGTCGATGCGACCAACCGAACCAATGTGGCGTCAATCTTTGCCGTGGGCGACGTCACCGATCGCGTCCAGCTGACCCCGGTGGCGATCCGCGAGGGGCAGGCGTTCGCCGATCGCGAGTTCGGCGAGGGCGCGCCGCCAATTGATTATGACAATATTCCCAACGCGGTGTTCAGCCATCCGCCGATCGCGGGGGTCGGGCTGACCGAAAGCGGGGCGAAGGAAAAATACGGCACGATCAAGACGTTCACCTCGGACTTTCGGGCGATGAAGAATGTGCTTGCCGGGCGCAACGAGCGCTCGTTGTACAAGCTGGTGGTCGACGCCGCGACGGATGTGGTGGTGGGAATCCACATGATCGGGCCCGATGCGCCGGAGATTTTGCAGGCGGCGGCGATCGCGGTGAAGGCGGGGCTGAAGAAAGTGGATTTCGACGCGACCTTCGCGCTGCACCCGACGATGTCCGAGGAATTGGTGCTGATGCGATGAGGGTCCCGCCACGACGCTCGGGACAATGTTGAATTGGGTGGGGGGAAGCGACTTTGCACGACGTAGTGATCATCGGGGCGGGGCATAATGGTCTTGTCTGTGCAACCTATCTGGCGAAGAAGGGGCTGAAGGTTGTCATCCTCGAGGCGGCGGCGACCGTTGGTGGGGCCGCGGTGACCGACGAGTTTGTGCCGGGGTACAGGAATTCGGCGGCGAGCTATACCGTCAGCCTGCTCAACCCGACGGTGATCCGCGAGCTCGAGCTTGAGCGGCACGGGTTGAAGGTGGTCCTTCGCAGACAAGACAATTTCCTTCCGGGCGAGAAGGGGCAATATCTGCTCGGGGGGCGCGGGGGGCTGACGCGATCCGAGTTGGTTCGTCATTATGCCGAGGATGGGCCGGCCTATGATCGCTATCTCGCCGAGCTCGAGACCGTGGTGCCGCTGATCCAGAAGTGGTTGCTGAGGGCGCCGCCGGGACCGGGAGCGGGGATCGGCGGGCTGGGATCGCTGCTCAGCCTGGGGCGCGACGTGGTCGGGATGTCGACCGACGAGATCCGCATCCTTCATGATTATGCGACCAAGTCGGAAGGGGATATCCTCGACCGGCACTTCACCGGCGACCTGGCCAAGGCGCTGTTCGGGTTCGACGGAGTGGTCGGCAATTTTGCGTCGCCGTACTCGGCGGGGACGGCCTATGTGCTACTCCATCACCTGTTTGGTGAGGCGGCAGGGGTGCCCGGGGCGTGGGGCCATGCGATCGGCGGGATGGGGGCGATTACCCAGGCGATGGCGCGCGCGGCACGGGAGGCCGGGGTCGACATCGTGCTGAACTCGCCGGTCGATGAAGTGATCGTCGAGAAGGAGCGCGCGGTTGGGGTTATTGCGGGCGGCAAGGCGTGGCGCGCGCCGACGGTGGTAGCGAACGTCAACCCACGGTTGTTGTTCGAGAAACTGGTGCCGGCGGGAGCGGTCAACGCGCAGGCCGAGGGGCATTTCAAGCGGTGGAGTTGCGAAAGCGCGACCTTCCGGATGAATGTGGCGCTCAACCGGTTGCCGAGTTTTACGGTGTTGCCGGGGCGCGGGGATCATCTGACGGCGGGGATCATCATGGCGCCGAGCCTTGCCTATATGGATCGCGCCTATCTGGATGCGCGGCAGAATGGGTGGGCCAAGCAGCCGATTATCGAGATGCTGATCCCGTCGACGCTGGACGATAGCCTGGCGCCAAAGGGCAAGCATGTCGCGAGCCTGTTCTGCCAGCATTTCCGCTATGATCTGGGGCCGGGACGGAGCTGGGACGACGAGCGCGAGGCGGCGGCGGACGCGGTGATTGCAACGGTTGAACAGCATGCGCCCGGATTCGCCAAATCGGTTATCGGGCGGCAGATTCATTCGCCGTTGGACCTGGAGCGGCGGTTCGGACTGATCGGGGGGGATATTTTCCACGGGAAGATGGGACTCGACCAGCTGTTTTCGGCGCGGCCGATGATTGGCAATGCGGATTATCGCATGCCGTTGAAGGGGTTGTACCTGTGTGGATCGGGGGCTCATCCCGGTGGTGGGGTGACGGGGGCGCCGGGGCATAATGCGGCGAAGGCGGTGCTGGCGGATCGTGGCTGGTGGCGACGGCGCGCGGGGTAGGACCTACGACTTCGCTCGGGATGAGCGGATATTGATCGCGGGGGTAGGACCCACCCCCGCTCAGCTTCGCTGAGTCGCCCCTCCCTGGAAGGGAGGGGGGTTCAGCGCGAACCACATTGGTAACAAAACGCTTGACATTGTCACGGCGTTATTATACTTGACATACCCATCTTTTCGGCATTAAAAGGGCCTCAACAAACGAGGCTCTGAACCATGTCCGCACTTTCCGCTCCCCACTTCCACAACGAAGAAGCCGCTTACGCCTTCGTGGAAGCCCGCATTTGGCCGGAAGGCCCTGTTTGCCCGCACAACGGCTGCGTTGACCGTATCGGTAAGATGGGCGGCAAATCGACCCGCATTGGCCTCTATAAATGCTACCAGTGCCGCAAGCCGTTCACCGTGAAGATCGGGACCATTTTCGAGGCTTCGCATGTGCCGCTGCGGATATGGCTGCAAGCGATGTATCTCATTGCTGGGTCGAAGAAGGGCATCAGCAGCAACCAGCTTCACCGCACTTTGGGCGTCACCCTCAAGACCGCTTGGTTCATGGCTCACCGCATTCGTGAAGCCATGCGCGACGGCTCGCCGGGACTGCTTGGCGGGACTGGCGGGCGCGTCGAGGTCGATGAAACCTACATCGGTTACAACCCGCGCGTTCAAAAGCAGCCGAAGAAGGGCGGGTCGGCTCACAAGCTGCGCGTGGTGTCGCTCGTTGACCGCGAAACCGGTCTTGCGCGTTCGATGCCAGCTAACTCGCTTGTGCGGGATGAAGTCGCGCAGATCGTTCGTGCCAACGTTGCCAAAGAGGCCAAGCTCACCACTGACGAAAGCCGCCTCTATTCGGCGGTGGGCAAAGAGTTTGCGTCGCACGATTTCACCACTCACGGGCGCGGCGAGTATGTTCGCGGTGACGTAACCACCAACACCGTCGAGGGCTTCTTCTCCATCTTCAAGCGCGGAATGCGCGGCATCTATCAGCACTGCCACGAGAACCATTTGCACCGGTATCTGGCCGAGTTTGATTTCCGCTACAGCAACCGTGCCGCACTCGGCTGCAACGACGCGGATCGCGCTGACGCAATGCTTCGTGGTATCGTTGGCAAGCGCCTTACTTATCAAACATCTGGTGCGAGGGGCTGATGCCGAAGAAACCGCAGAAAGAGAACGACTCCGAGCAGAGCGAGCGCTTTCGAAAGGACGCGCAAAAGCTGATCGACGCTGGCGAACTAAACCCCATCGACGCTGATAAGGCGATGGAAAGGCTTGTGCGCCAAACCAAGGCGGTCGCGCGCTAATCATTGCTCGGGTGGTGGGGGCAAGCAAACCCGAACGGCGACTGGCTTGCCTTTTTCACGCATTGTCGTCGCCATCCGTTCAAAGAAGCCCTTCACAGCGTTGTAAACCCCCTCGGCTTCCGAGATGCTGTATTCGCGGACAATGTGCATAGTGGGGTTGCGCCACGCAATTTTGATTGCTGCCAAATCTCCGCTTAAATCCTTGAGCAGAGGCTCTTTCTTTTTCCAAGAAACCGGCTTGCCGGAGTGAGTTGCCGCAAACTTAGTGCCCAACTGCAACAGGTAAGCTTCCCAGCTTGGCGCATACGCAATTCCGGCCTCACGCCCGAGAACCTTCAGCCCCACCTCCATGACGCGCATAAGATGGAATACGCCCGCCGTGGCTTGGCCCAGGACCAGGCAGCGCCCCGCATTTTGAATGTCCAAGCGCGCTGAGGGAAAATTATTGTAAACGCCCTCTCCCCAAGGAGAAACGTTTGCATAGATAGCAGCGTAGGCTTCGGTCACGGGATAATAGTAATGTCTCTTCAGTTCATCCAAAACCCGTAGCTGTATTTGCTCAAGCTCATTATGCAGAATTAGAGGCATAACTCCATTGTTAATTTTATTGATCGTCCTATCGATGGGATCGATAACAGGATTTAAGCTTGGAATTTGCTGGCAGAGATTTCGCAAGCCAGAGAGGGTCTCGATTGTTGCTTCACCAAGAGGTAAGTCGCCCTTGATAGCCTTGAAATCACCGGTCAGCATCTGCCCGTTTATTTGGCCGCGATTAAATTCTAGGCTCGCCGCCATCATGGCGAAGGCCCTTGCATATGTGAGCAGCATTTCCATCAAACCTCCCACCCGGTTGTGGCTAATCATTTAGCGCACTCCCTTGGGTATGGGAAGTATAACAACGCCCACGCGAGTGCGACGGTCGGCGGATACGCTGCGCATGGGGCGAGCATCGGCGATGCGATCGGCGTGGTGGTCGAGATGGGCGATGTGCGGCTGCGCGACGCGGGCGGGGTGCTGACCGATCGCGGGGCGGTTGGGCGAAGCGTGGCGGGAACGGAGCTGGGGTGCGCGGCGGGCGGGAGTGCCGGGGCGCACCGGATCGAGCGGTCGCGACGGCCGCTGGGCGAGATGCCGGCGCGGTTGAGCCTGGGCTATTACGACCCGGCGCGCGATTATCAGGCGGGGCTGGCCGAGGCGGGCGAGGCGAGCGGGCGGACTGGGCGGGCGGTGGATTTCGCGGCGAGTTTGTCGGCGGATCGGGCGCGGGGGCTGGCGGAAGCGCGGCTGGCCCGGCTGTGGGCCGAGCGCGAGGAGGTGCGGCTCACGCTGCCGCCGGGGTATGTCGAACTGGCGCCGGGCGATGCGCTGAGCCTGGCCGAGCTGCCGGGGATCTGGCGGGTGGCCGAGGTCGAGATCAAGGCGCTGGTGGTGAGCGCGCGGCTGGTGCGCGAGGCGGGCGGTTCGGTGGCGGTGAGCGGGGATAGCGGGCGGGCCAGCGCGGGGATCGATGAGGTGGCGACGCCGACCGCGCTGGTGCTGATGGATTTGCCCGAATTGGGCGAGGGCGCGGGGACGGTGTCGCTGCTGGTCGCGGCGGCGAGCGTTGGGGCGTGGAATCCGATCAGCGTGAGCGTGACGGCGAATGGCGCGGCGCGGGCGGCGGTGGCGGTCGAGCGGGCGGCGGTGGTCGGGCGCGCGACGAGCGTGCTCGCGGCGGGAAGCGCAGTGCTTCATGACGAGATTAATGCGGTGGTGGTGACGCTGGTCGATGGCGCGGCGCATTTGCTGAGCTGTGATGACGCGGCGCTGGCGGCGGGGGCGAATCTGGCGATGATCGGTGACGAGCTGGTGCAGTTCGGGCGGGCCGAGGCGATGAGCGGGGGGCGGTATCGCCTGTCGCGGCTGCTGCGCGGACGGCGCGCGAGCGAGTGGGCGATGGCGAGCCATGCGGTCGGCGAGGTGTTCGTGATAATCGAGCCTGAGCGGCTGGCGCGGATTGTGCTGCCGGGCGAGATGGTCGGGGCGGCGGTGACAGCGGTGCCCAATGGGTTGGGCGATGTGAGTTCGGCGGGCGTGAGTCGGATCGCGGGGGGCGAGTCGCTGCGGCCGCCGTCTCCGGTCGGACTGCGCGCGAGTCGTGATGCCGGGGGACTTAGCATTGGCTGGACTCGGCGGAGCAGGGTCGGCTGGGGCTGGATCGACGGGATCGATGCGCCACTCGGCGAGGCGAGCGAGGTTTATCGCGTGCGGCTGAGTCAGGGCGCGGTCGAGCGGCAGTGGACTTGCTCGGCCCCTTCGCTAGCGGTGACGAATGCCGATCTGGCGGGGTTTGCCAGTGACAGTGCGACATTGGCGGTGCTCCAGATCGGTGACCGGGCCGCGTCGCGCGAAACTAGTCTTTCGATCAATTTGTGAGGAGCCTGCGATGAGCGCGACCAGCCGATTTTCCCTTCCCTTGCTCGATGCCGGACAGGCGCAGAAGGAAGTTACGCATAACGAGGCGCTGGCGCTGCTCGACGGCTGCGTCGCGGCGTGCGTCGAGCAGCGCGCGCTGGCGAGCCCGCCGGCCGCACCAGTCGCGGGCAAATGCTATATAGTGGCCAGCGGGGCGAGCGGGGCGTGGGCAGGGAAGGCCGACCAGCTGGCCATCGCGACCGAAGGCGGATGGCGCTTCGTGGTGCCGCGCGAGGGACTGCGGGCGATGGTCGCGAGCGAGGGCATCGATGCCAACTTATCGCGGCGGGGCATGGGTTTTTGGCGAGGTGCATGCGACCGCGCTGGTTGTCGGCGGCGACCAGGTGGTCGGCGCGCGGGCGAGTGCGGTGGCCGATCCGGCAGGCGGAACGACGATCGACACGCAGGCCCGGGCGACGCTGGCGAACCTGCTCGCGAATCTCCGGGCGCACGGGCTGATCGATGGTTGAGCGTTGAAATCGGTCGATTTCTTGATCCAAATCACGCGAATTGATGTATTTGCGCAACAGCATTGCCGCTTTGCTGTCTTGCGCGACCCCCGCGCTCACCATAATGTGCGCCCGCAGTTCACCATCCGAACGCATGTGAAAGGGGATATCCTATGCGCAAGCTGGCCATTATGGCAGCGCTCGCTACGTCGGCACTCGCAAGCCCGGCGCTCGCTCTCGACCACGCCTGGTATGTCGGCGTCGAAGGCGGCGCGATGCTCGTCGAAGACACGCACTTCAACTATCATCGCACGATCACCGGCCAAACCACGCCGACGTTCAACAACGGCATCATCGTCGATCACAAGACCGGCATCGATGCCGACGTGATCGGTGGCTACGACTTTGGTCCGGTCCGTGCAGAAGCCGAAATCGGCTACAAGCGCGCCGGCATCGGCGACGTCACGGTCAATCCGGCAATCACTAGCCGGGTTCAGAACGTGTTCAACGGCGACGGCCATGTCTCGGCGATCACGTCGATGGCCAACCTGCTGCTCGACTTCGGTGACGACAATGGCTGGAACGGCTATGTCGGCGGCGGCGTCGGTATCGCGCGCGTCAAATATAACATTTCGGTCCCGGCGCTTGGTGCGGCTACGCCGAACCTTGACGACCGTGACAGCCGATTTGCGTGGCAGGCGATTGCCGGCGTGCGCAAATCGCTCAGCCCGAACATCGACCTCGGGATCAAGTATCGCTTCTTCAACGTTCGCAAGATCAACTTCAACGATGCCGTTGGCGGTGACTATCGTGGTCGCTTCCGGTCGCACTCGCTGCTGGCGAGCCTGATCTTCAACTTCGCGCCGCCGCCGCCTCCGCCGCCGCCCCCGCCGCCTCCCCCGCCGCCGCCGCCGCCTGCCACGCAGACGTGCCCGGATGGTTCGGTGATCCCGGCGACTGCAGCATGCCCGGCTCCGGCTCCGGTTCCGGTCGGTCCGTTCATCGTGTTCTTCGATTGGGACAAGTCGGATATCACGCCGGAAGCGGCTGCGATCCTCGACAATGCCGCGGCTGCCTATCAGCAGACCGGCAAGGCTTCGGTCATGCTGGCCGGACACGCCGACAAGTCGGGTTCGGACGCCTACAACGTTGCGCTGTCGCAGCGCCGCGCGGATGCCGTGAAGGCATATCTCGCGGGCAAGGGTGTCGCCGACGGTGCGATCACGACCCAGGCGTTCGGCGAGAGCCGGCCGCTGGTCGAGACCGCCGACGGTGTGCGCGAGCCGCAGAACCGCCGCGTGGAAATCACCTTCGGTCCGGGTTCGGGTCAGTAAGGGGAGCGGGGGTCGCCTCGGCGGCCCTCGAGTCCACGGACGAAAAAATGGCCCCGGGGGAGCGATCCCTCGGGGCCTTTTTTGTGCGTAGTGAGATGGCGCGTGTGGGGACTGCCCCTCCGTCAGCCTGCGGCTGCCACCTCCCCCGCAGGGGGAGGATTTAGCGGCCGGTCCAGTTGCCGGGGCGTTTGTCGACGAAGGCGGACATGCCTTCCTGCTGATCCTCGGTGCCGAACAGGCCGTGGAACAGGCGGCGCTCGAAGTTGATGCCTTGCGCAAGGCTCATCTCGAAGGCGGCGTTGACCATTTCCTTGGTGGCGATTGCGGCGAGGGGGGCCATGGCGGCGATCGCCTGCGCGGTCTTCATCGCTTCGTCGATGAGCTCGGCGGCGGGGACGACCTTGGCGACGAGCCCGGCGCGCTCGGCTTCGTCGGCGCCCATCATCCGGCCGGTGAGGCACATCTCCATCGCCTTGGCCTTGCCGATCGCGAGCGTGAGGCGTTGCGAGCCGCCCATGCCGGGGGTGACACCGAGCTTGATCTCGGGCTGGCCGAATTTCGCGCTGTCGGCGGCAATGATGAAGTCGGCCATCATCGCCACTTCGCAGCCGCCGCCGAGCGCGAAGCCCGACACGGCCGCAAGCCATGGCTTACGCGTGCGCGTGACCTGTTCCCAACCCGCGAAGAAGTTCGAGCCGTACATGTCGGCGAACCCCTGCGTCTGCATCTCCTTGATGTCGGCGCCGGCGGCGAACGCTTTTTCGGAGCCGGTCAGGACGAGGCAGCGCTGGCTTTCGTCGGCGTCGTAGGCGGCGAAGGCGGCGATGAGGTCGCGCAGCACGCCCGAGTTGAGCGCGTTGAGCGCCTGCGGGCGATTAAGGGTGACGAGCGTGACCGCTCCGCGCAGTTCGACGAGGATGGTTTCGAAGCTCATGCGGGCACCTTTGTTTCGGCGAAGGGTGCCCAGTCGGTCGCGGCGGGCTCGAACAGCGCGTCGAGCATGGCGTCGGTGACCGTTTCGGGCGTGGCGGGCTGCCAGTGGGGAGCGCCGGTCTTGTCGATGAGCACCGCGCGAACACCTTCGTGGAAGTCGTGGGTTCGCGCGACGTGGCTCGCCAGCGCATATTCGGCGGCCATTTCGTCGGCGAAATCGGTGCGACGCTTACCTTCCGCGAGTAGGCGGAGCGAGACTTTGCACGACAGCGGACTTTTCGTTCGGATCGTGCCGGCCTCGGTTGTCGCCCAGTCGCCGCCGTCGGCGTCAAGCGCCGCGAGGATTTCCTCGAGGTCGTCCGACGCGAAATGTTTCTGAATGGCGGTCTCGTTGTCGGCAATGCGCGCCTCGGGCGGAGTTGCCGCTGCCGAACCGAGCGCGCCAGTAAGGCGAGCGGGGCCGGCGACGATGCGCTCGACCAAATCGGGCAGGTCGTCCGAACGAATATAATGCGTTGCCAGCCCGAGATAGTGGCACTCGGCGCCGTCGAGGCGGGCGCCGGTCAGCGCCATGAATTCGCCGACGCGCCCGGGCAGGCGCGGCAGATACCAGCCGCCGCCGACGTCGGGGAACAGGCCGATCCCGGTCTCGGGCATGGCGAACCTGGTGTTGCCGGTGGCGACGCGGTGGGTGCAGGGCAAAGCGATGCCGACCCCGCCGCCCATCGTGATGCCGTCCATGATCGCGAGCGTCGGCTTGGGGTAGGTGAAGAGCAAATGGTTGAGGCGATATTCGGCGTGGAAGAAGGCGTCGGCAGCCGTGCCGCCCGCCGCGCCCGATTTCGCCAGCATGACCACGTCGCCTCCGGCGCAAAAGCCGCGCGTGCCGGGGGCGTGGTCGATGATCACCGCTTCGACTCCGGGGTCATCGCGCCAATCGAGCAGCGCGGCGCTCATTGCTTCGCACATCGCCTGGGTCAGCGCGTGGATCGCCTTGGGGCGGTTGAGCGTGATCCGGCCGACTGCGCCTTGGATCCGCGCCTGAATTTCGTTTTCGGGCAGCGGGGACGTCATCCCTGCCTCAGTATGTCACGACTGACGATCATGCGCATCACCTGATTGGTGCCTTCAAGGATCGAGTGGACGCGCAGGTCGCGCCAGAAACGCTCGATGGGATAATCTTGGAGATAGCCATAGCCGCCGTGAAGCTGCAGCGCGCGGTCGACGATCGACGAGCCATTGTCGGTCGCGAGGCGCTTGGCCATGGCCGCGAACTTTGTCTTGTCGGGGGCGTTCTCGCTGACCTTGACCGCCGCCATGTAGAGCAGGGCGCGCGCGGCCTCGAGGTCGGTCGCCATGTCGGCGAGGGTGAACTGGGTTGCCTGGAAATCCGAAATGGCGTGGCCGAATTGCTTGCGCTCCTTGGTGTAGGCGACCGCCTCGTCCAGGCAGCGCTGCGCGCCGCCCAATGAGCAGGCGCCAATGTTGAGCCGCCCGCCGTCGAGCCCCATCATCGCGATGCGGAACCCCTCGCCCTCGCCGCCGACACGGTTGGCGACCGGCACGCGGACCTCGTCGAAATTGACCTGGGCGGTGGGTTGGGAGTGCCAGCCGAGCTTCTTCTCGGGTGCGCCGAACGAGACGCCGGGCATGTCCTTTTCGATGACGAGGCACGAAATGCCCTTGGGGCCATCACCCTCTGGAGTATTTGGGCCGGTGCGGACCATGGTGAGGTAGAGCTCGTTCTCGCCGCCGCCCGAGATGAAGGCTTTCGACCCCGAGACGATATAGTCGTCGCCGTCGCGGACCGCCTTGGTCTTGAGCGCGGCGGCGTCGGAGCCCGAGCCGGGTTCGGTCAGGCAATAGCTTGCCAGCCGCTCCATCGTCACCATCGACGGGAGGTATTTCGCCTTGACCTCGTCCGCGCCGAAGCGGTCGACCATCCATGCGGCCATGTTGTGGATCGAGATGAACGCGCTGGTCGAGGGACAGCCATAGGCCATCGCCTCCATGATCAACGCCGCCTCGAGCCGGCCAAGGCCGATCCCGCCCGATGCCTCGCTGACATAGATCGCCGCGAAGCCCTGCTCGGCAGCCTTTTTGATCGTCTCGCGCGGAAAAATATGCTCTTCGTCCCAGCTGGCGGCGTGCGGCGTAATCTCGTCGGCGGTAAAGCGCCGCGCCATATCCTGGATCGCAAGCTGGTCGTCGGTAAGGGCAAATTGGTCGGTCATTCGGTCAGGTCTCGCTTAATCGCAACGGCTATAGGTCATCGTCACGACCGGGTTGGTATCGGCGCGAACCAATGACTTGCCGTCGTCCTCGAGGAACCAGTTGGTGCGGCGGTACCAGGTTTCGCCGCGGCCGGTGAAGTCGATCTTGGTGGTGACTTTTTCAGCCGACTTGGCGGTCATTTCGCTGACCGTTCCGACGCGGTCGTGGAATTTGAGCGTGTCGCCGGCGATTTCGACGTACATTTCGGACGCGCCGCGCACCGGCGAGGTGCAGTCGCTGTCGAGCACGCCCCAGCGTCCATCGAACCCGGCGGGGAAATCATTGCCTTGCTGGAACACGACGGCTTCGTTGGCGGGCGCGGCCGGTTCGACCGGCGCGGTGCCGCTATCGCAGCCGCCGATCGCCAGCGCGGCGACCAATGCCAGCGCACCGGTCGTACCATTGCGTTTATCGAACATGATCATTCCCCTCTCCCCGTCGAGTTGTCGTAATTGTCTTAGCTGCAGCGCGAGTAGCGCAGCTTTTGCACCGGATCGGTTTCGCTGCGGACCATCGTCTTGCCCCCGTCGGCCAGTGCGAAGTCGATCGTCCGCTTCCACGTCTGACCCTCGCCTTCGAACGCGAGGTCGGCGGTGACGCTTTCGGGCGACTTGATCGTCAGGACCTTTACCGTGCCGACCGATTCGTAGAACCGCAGTTGATCGCCGCTGACGGTCATCAGCCCCTTGGCGTCGCCGCGCGTCGATGTGCAATCGTTCGCGACGAGACCCCAGCGGCCCTGGAACCCCTTGGGAAACGCCTTGCCCATCGGTTGCGCCATTGCCGCGTCGGTCGCCGCTTGGGCGGTGCGCGCCGCATCCTTTTCAGGATCGGGCGCAATCACTGCATCGATCTCCACCGGTACACCGTTCTCGTCGATATCGCCCGACAGGTCGTTGACCGGCTCGTCGGCGGGCGGCTTTGACGAGTTGCACGCGGCCAGGAGCGCAAGGCTCAGACACGGGACAAGTAGACGCATCGCTATCATTCCTTTCGTCGCATCGGTGACGCGATCGTCCCCATCAGCCCATCGTCGGGATGTCGAACGCGTCATTGCCGCGCTTCTCGATACCCGCCTCGGCGCGCGCGGGGCCACCGTCCTCGCTGCCGCGCGGCAGGTCGGCGCTGCCGTCGGGCCAGCGCTGCGTGATCGTCTTGACCTTGGTCCAGAACTTGACGCCTTCCATGCCGTGCTGGTTGGTATCGCCAAAGGCTGACCGCTTCATCCGCCAAAGCTGTGATAGGCAACAGGCACGGGGATTGGCACGTTGATGCCGACCATGCCGACGTTGACGCGGCTGGCGAACTCGCGCGCGGCGTGGCCGTTGCGCGTGAAGATCGCGACGCCGTTGCCGTATTGATGCTCGCTCGGCAGGCGCACCGCCTCGTCGAAATCCTTGGCCCGGACGATCTGCAGCACGGGACCGAAAATCTCTTCCTGATAGCTTTGCATCTCGGTGGTGACATGGTCGAACAGGCTGGGACCGATGAAAAATCCCTTTTCATGGCCCTGCAGTTCGAACCCGCGACCGTCGACGACGAGTTCGGCGCCTTCGTCGACGCCGGTCTGGATCCAGTTTTCGACGCGCGTGCGATGCGCCGCGTTGACCACCGGGCCGTAATGCGCGTCGTCGTCGCTTGACACCCCGACGCGCAGCGCGGCGATCGCGGGGAGCAGCTTTTCGCGCAGCCGCTCGGCGGTATCTTCGCCGACGGGAACGACGACGGGCAGTGCCATGCAGCGTTCGCCCGCCGAGCCGAAGGCGGCGCCGCTCAAGTCATTGACGACCTGGTCCATGTCGGCGTCGGGCATGACGATGCCGTGGTTCTTCGCGCCGCCCATCGCCTGGACGCGCTTGCCCGCCGCGACGCCGCGCTTGTAGACGTAATGCGCGATGTCGGACGATCCGACGAAGCTGATCCCGCCGATATCGGGATGGTCGAGGATCGCGTCGACCATTTCCTTGTCGCCATGGACGACCTGCAGAATGCCCTCGGGCAGACCCGCTTCGCGCATCAGTTCGCCGAGCCGCACC
>JBBQDG010000024.1:0-38636 GCA_038319435.1 Sphingomonadales bacterium
TGGTGCGGGCGGAGGGCAGCGCGGTGACCGCCGACGAGATCCGCGCTCACCTAGTCACGCAGGTCGCGCGCTGGTGGCTGCCCGACGCGATCGAATTCGTCGACTCGCTCCCCCACACCGCTACCGGCAAGCTCAGCAAGAAGACCTTGCGCGAGCAGTTCGCCGACTATCGCTTCGCCGGTGCGGCGGAGATGGTCGGACGGTAGCGTCGCGCCCACGCGCACTGGACCCGTGGCACGCGAACCCCTAAATGCGCCTGCGAACCCCGCCCAGATCAAAGGACAAGCGACCCGATGGCCGCCCAATATAGCTATGTGATGAAGGGTCTCTCGAAGACCTTCCCCGGCGCGCCCAAGCCGGTGCTGAGCAACATCAGCCTGCAATTCTACCCCGACGCCAAGATCGGCATCGTCGGCCCCAACGGCACTGGCAAGTCGACCCTGATGAAGATCATGGCCGGTAGGGACACCGAGTTCGTCGGCGAAGCGTGGGCCGGCGAGCATATCACCGTTGGCTATCTCGAGCAGGAGCCCCAGCTCGACCCGACCAAGACCGTCATGGAGAATGTCCGCGAAGGGGTGAAGGACGTCGCGACTATGATGGACCGCTTCAACGAAATCAGTATGTTGATGGGCGATCCTCCCGCCGATGCTGACTTCGATGCGCTGATGGCCGAGATGGGTGAGCTGCAGGAGAAGATCGACGCGGTCGATGGCTGGAGCCTCGACAATCAGCTCGAGATCGCGATGGACGCGTTACGCTGTCCGCCGGGCGATGCCTCGGTCACCAACCTCTCGGGGGGCGAGAAACGCCGCGTCGCGCTGACCAAGCTGTTGCTCCAGAAACCCGGCATCCTGCTGCTCGACGAACCGACCAACCATCTCGATGCCGAAAGCGTCCAGTGGCTCGAAAAGCATCTCGTCGACTATCCCGGTAACGTCATCCTGGTCACCCACGACCGCTATTTCCTCGACAATGTCGTCAACTGGATCCTCGAACTCGATCGCGGAAAATACTTCGTTTACGAGGGCAATTACTCGACCTACCTCGACAAAAAGGCCAAGCGCCTGAGCCAGGAAAGCCGCGAGGACGAGGGGCGCCAGAAGGCGATTACCCAGGAACTCGAGTGGATCCGCCAGAGCCCCAAGGCCCGCCAGACCAAGTCCAAGGCGCGCATCAAGGCGTTCGACGCGCTAGTCGAAGCATCCGAAAAGCGCATTATCGGTAAGGCCCAGATCGTCATCCAGACGCCGACACGGCTCGGCGGCAATGTCATCGAGGCGGTCAATCTGACCAAGGCCTATGGCGACAAATTGTTGTTCGACGACCTCTCGTTCAACCTTCCGCCAGGCGGGATCGTCGGCGTGATCGGCCCGAACGGCGCGGGCAAGTCGACGCTGTTCAAGCTCATCACCGGCCAGGAGACGGCCGACGACGGCGAGGTCAAGATCGGTGAGACGGTGCGCCTCGGCTTCGTCGACCAGAGCCGCGATGACCTCGACCCCAACAAGAATGTCTGGGAGGAAATCTCAGGGGGAGCCGAGTTGATGACGATCGGCAAGCAGGAGCTCCAGACCCGCGCCTATGTCGGGGCGTTCAACTTCAAGGGTGTCGACCAGCAGAAGAAGGTCGGTCAGCTATCGGGCGGCGAGCGCAATCGCGTCCATCTGGCCAAGATGCTCAAGGAGGGTGGCAACGTCCTCCTGCTCGATGAGCCGACCAACGACCTCGACGTCGAGACGCTGCGCGCGCTCGAGGAAGCGCTGGAGAATTTCCCCGGTTGCGCGGTGGTCATCAGCCATGACCGCTTCTTCCTCGATCGCCTCGCCACCCATATCCTCGCGTTCGAGGGCGACAGCCACGTCGAATGGTTCGAAGGCAATTTCGAAGCCTATGAGGAAGACAAGCGCCGCCGCATGGGTCCCGAGGCAGATCGCCCGCACCGGATGAGCTACAAGAAGCTGACGCGGTAGGGCGTATTTCGCGAAGGATGGGGGAGGGGCAGTTGATTGATCGGATTGCACTGGGCCTAGCTGCAACACTTTTGTTGGTTGGGCTCGGCAGCTCTCAGTCGCCTGCCTCAGCGCACCGGATGCTTCCCTCGAAAGCAGCAACCGTTCGGGATTGTGCCCATTGCCCCGAAATGGTCGTCATACCGGCGGGTAGCTTCGTCTTGGGTACCGAGGTCGCCGATCCGCTCCACGACGCATTAGAAGGACCGACCCGCCGCGTAAGTATTGGTCGTTTCGCGGCAGGCCGGTTCGACGTCACGCGCGCCGAATGGGCCACCTTCGTACAAATGACCCGCCGGCAAACGGTCAAGGGTTGCCAGTGGACGGGCAAAGCAGGTCCCGCCGGAGAGGCCGCATCCGCCTGGAACGACCTCGGCTTTTTTCAAACGTCGCGTGATCCGGTTGTGTGCGTCACGTGGCACGACGCCCAGGATTACACCCGCTGGTTGAGCCGAATGACCGGTAAGCATTATCGCCTGCTGTCCGAATCGGAGTGGGAGTATGCGGCGCGCGCCGGAACGACCAGCGCCTATTTCTGGGCGTCGGGTAGCAGCCATGATCATGCCAATCATGGCACCGAGACATGCTGCGGGGGCGTCGCAGAAGGCCGCGACCGCTGGATCAAGACATCGCCGGGAAATGCCTTTCCGCCGAATGGCTTCGGCCTCTACGACATGAGCGGAAATGTGCTCCAATGGGTCGAAGACTGTTTTTCCCCAAATTATGCAGGACTTCCAACGGACGGATCGGCATTTCGCGAGGCCCACCCAATCAAGGCGAGTGGCGACTTGCGTGAACTGGACGGAGTTTCGACCTGCGCGTTTCGAGTGGTTCGTGGCGGCGATTGGGGGGACCAGCGCCGCTGGATCAGATCTGCATCGCGCAGTTTTGCTCCGCCGCCCGGTCAGGGGCCGGGATTGGCCCTGTATAGAAGTGGCGGAGTGGGTTTTCGCGTCGCTCGGACTTTGCCGTGAGATGCTCCGAGGCAATGCGAGGACGACGACCCCTCGCGATTGGTGGCCCGGCACGACCCGCGGCGAGCGGCCATTCGACGAGGGTAGAATTGCCGATTAAAGCGGCACGTCGGCCTTGTGGTCCTTCGAATGCTCCTTGCCCGGATCGACGTTGAACAGCGCCTTGAGCGCTGCGGCTTTCAGGGTTGAGCCCTGGTCAGCTTCCCAGGTCGTGGCACTCTTGGTGTCAAAGCGTAGCAGGAGAAGGTCGGCATCTTCCTGACCGTCCTTGTACCATGCGGCGGCGCGTTCCTGTTAGCGTAGTCTCTTCACGGCAAGTCGGCCATCCGCGCCTGTCTTGACCTCGAAGTTGGGGACCGCCTTGATGAGGTCGGACAGCCGCGAGTAGCCGTAGTTCCGCACTGCAAAGCTTGATACAGCGGTCGCCCGCTGGCCGACTTCCGACAGTGACGCGAACCCCTCTTCGTCACGCTTCGATGTCTTGTAAGCCGAGCCGAGGATCTTGAGCAGTTCGGCGTCGATCGTGCGCTGGCCCTCATGCGGGGCTGGGGCCTCCATCGCCACGTCTTCCTGCGCCGCCAGCGCGGCAACATCGAAAAAGCGTGTGCACGCCTGCTGGAAGCTGACCGGGGTCTTGGTCGTCCCGAAGCCATAGCAGGGCAGGCCGTCCTCGCGAATCCGCTGTGCGAGGGGCAAAAAGTCGCTGTCACTCGACATGATCCCGAAGCCATCGACATGACCGCGATAGAGCAAATCCATCGCGTCGATCACCATCCGCATGTCGGTCGCCGACTTGCCCTTGACGATATCAAACTGCTGCATCGGCACAATCGAGTGGAGCCCGGTAAGGGTGCCCCACGTCTTGAGGCTGGGCTTCGACCAATTGCCATAGGCGCGGCGAATGTTGATCGTGCCCAGTTCGCCGAGCACCAGCAGCACCTCGTCGAGATGGTCGGGCGAGGCGTTGTCGGCGTCGATCAGCAAGGCGATATTGAGCATGGCGTCGTGGGATTGGCGGGCGTCGGTCATCGGAAGGCGGCTCCGTTTCAACGCTCATAGCGCATCGCATGCGGAACGAAACCACCACTTCGCACGCTTTAGAGGCCGGTGCGTCTTTGAATCGAGAGGAACGGACATGAATAAACTTATATTGGGAGCGGCGCTCGTTAGCAGCCTGTCGCTGTCGGCCTGTGCGACCAACCCTTATGATCAATATGGCTATAATAACGGCGGCTACGGCAACAGCGGCTACAATAATGGTGGCTACAACAACGGCCAGCAGACCACTGCGGGTCGTGCGGTCACCGGCGCGGTCATCGGCGGTGTCGCTGGCGGCGTCATCGGAGCGGTTGTGCCGGGCGTCAGCGTCGGTACCGGCGCGCTAGCCGGCGCGGCGCTCGGCGGCGTTATCGGCGCGGTGTCTAAGGGCCACCAGTGGTATCGAGACACCCGCGGCTATTGCTATTATGTCGACCGTAACGGCAACCCGATCTATGACTATAACACTCGCTGCTAGTCAGCAGGGGCGTTGAGTTCAGGCGGGGTGGAATTGATCCGCCGCCTCGTCGAGCAGGAATAACTGCCCCTTGAAGATCGAGAAATGGCAGCCGTGGAGCGAAAGCTTCCCGGCTGCTTCTCGTTCAGCGACAAACGGGAAGGTTCGCAAGTTGCGCAGGCTCTGGCGGATACCTTCCTGCTCGAGCAACGCCGCCGCGTCGGGGCCCATGCCATGTTCGGCGACGATCAAGTTGCGCGGCTCCTCGAGGACGCTCATCCACTGGTCGATGAAGCCACCTTCGCCTTGCGCCGCGGACGAGAAACGGCCGGTCAGCGAGGCCTCGATCCCGCCGCAGCGCTCATGGCCCATTACCACGATCTCGGGGATCTCGAGCTGGGTCACGGCGAACTCGAGCGCTGCCGACACGCCGTGGCGTCCACCGCCTCGCTCATAGGGGGGCACGAGGTTGGCGACGTTGCGGACGACGAAGATCTCGCCCGGATCGGTATCGAAGATCGTCGCCGGTTCGGCACGGCTGTCGCAGCAGGCAATGATGACGGCAGCGGGGGATTGGCCCTCGGCCAATTCACGCCATTTGGCGCGCTCGCCGGCATAGCGTTCGCCACGAAATCGGCGGTAGCCGTCGAGCAAATGTTCGAGTTGGTCCATGCAATTGCTCCCCAAATCCTGCGGCAGCGCCTAATCACGGCGGGCAGGGGTGGCAAGCGCGCCCTCGCAGCGCTATCTGCGCCTCCATGAACGCATCGCTCCCCGTGCCGCCCAGCCAGCCCCCGGCGCGTGTGCGCAAGCCCGACTGGATCCGCGTCAAGGCGCCGACCAGCGAAGGCTATGCCCAGACTCGCAAGCTGATGCGCGAGCTCAAGCTTAACACGGTGTGCGAGGAAGCGGCCTGCCCCAACATTGGCGAGTGCTGGACCAAGAAGCACGCGACGGTGATGATCCTCGGCGACACCTGCACTCGCGCCTGCGCCTTTTGCAACGTCAAGACTGGCATGCCGCGCGCCGTCGATCCGCTCGAGCCGCAACATACCGCCGACGCCGCAGCCGCGCTTGGGCTCGAACATATCGTCGTTACTTCGGTCGACCGAGACGACTTGCCCGACGGCGGCGCGAGCCAGTTCGTCAAGGTGATCGAGGCGCTTCGCCGGACGACGCCCAACACGACAATCGAGATTCTCACTCCCGACTTCCGCAACAAGCATGAGCGCGCGGTCGAAGCGATCGTCGCGGCGCGCCCCGATGTCTACAATCACAACCTTGAGACCGTCCCGAGGCTCTATCCGACGATCCGCCCAGGCGCGCGCTATTATGCCTCTTTGCGCCTGCTCGAGACGGTCAAGCGCCTCGACCCGTCGATCTTCACCAAGTCTGGCGTGATGGTGGGGCTGGGCGAACAGCGGCTCGAGGTTCACCAGGTGATGGACGACATGCGCTCTGCCGGGATCGATTTTCTGACCATGGGCCAGTATCTGCAGCCGACCCCGCGCCACGCGACGGTCGAGGAGTTCGTCACCCCCGACGCGTTCAAGGCCTATGGTTCGATTGCGCGTGCGAAGGGCTTTCTGCTCGTTGCGGCGTCTCCGCTGACTCGCTCGAGCTATCACGCCGGCGATGATTTTCGAAAGATGCAAGTAGCGCGCTCGGCAAAACTGGCGCGGGCAGGGGCCACCGGCTGATGCCTCGCCATAGCGAGACGAAGCATTTGCCCTTTACCCCCGAGCAGCTCTTCTTGCTGGTCGCCGACGTCAAGCGCTACGCCGAATTCCTGCCATGGGTCGTCGCCGTCCGGGTTCGTTCATCGAGCGAGAGTGAGACGGTTGCCGACCTCGTCGTCGGTTTCAATGCCTTCAAGGAGCGCTTCACCAGCCGCGTGACCAAGCAAGCGCCGGGCCGAATCGTCGTCAACTATGTCGAAGGACCGCTTAGATATCTGAAAAATGAATGGCGTTTCGAATCCGCCGCCGACGGTGGGACCGACCTTCATTTCTCGGTCGATTTCGCGTTTAAGTCGCGCATTTTCGAAGCGATCGCTGGCCAGATGTTCGACCGCGCGCTGCGGCGGATGACCGGGGCGTTCGAAGCACGGGCATATGAACTCTACGGCAGCAGCAACTCGAGCGCGCAAAGCGCTGCCTGAAACCGCACCCCGCTGCGGTCCTCATTTTCAAAAAATCGGCTGTCGGTGATAATGTCGTCGCTCTCGCAACCGCGTTCGGCACGAGCGAATACCACCGTTCCGATCGGTTTGCCCGGGGTTCCTCCCCCCGGCCCGGCGACGCCAGTGATCGATACGGCGACATCCGCGTCGCTCGCCGCCAGCGCGCCGCGTGCCATTGCCCAGGCGGCAGCGATACTGACCGCGCCGAACGTCTCGATCACCTCGTGCGAGACGCCGAGTTCGCCGTGCTTGGCGGCATTCGAATAGGTCACCCAGCCCGCCTCGAAAACGTCCGACGAGCCGGGAATTTCGGTCAACGCCGCGCAAACCAAGCCGCCTGTGCAGCTTTCGGCCACCGCTACCCTGCGCCCTGCCGCGCGATTGCCGTCGATCACGCGTTGGGCAAGTTCGACGAGCGGGGCGGGGAGAAGTCTATTCACGAGCGTCTACTAGCAGGTGCCAGCGGCAGGCGCACGGTGGCGATTGCCTGCGCAGCAATCCCTTCGCCGCGTCCCGCGAAACCCAGCTTCTCGGTTGTCGTCGCCTTGATGCTCACGGCGTCCTCGGCAAGCCCGAGGATTGCCGCCACACTTGCGCGGATCGCGGCGCGGTGCGGGCCGATCTTGGGTGCTTCGCAAATGATCGTGCAGTCGACGTGGTCGATCGTCCCGCCACGCTCGGCGATCAGCGTCGCGGCGTACCGGGCGAAGCGGTCCGAGGTGGCGCCTTTCCACCGCGGGTCAGATGGCGGAAAATGCTCGCCGATGTCGCCCAGCGCGGCTGCCCCGAGCAGCGCGTCGGTGATGGCGTGGAGCACGACGTCGGCATCGCTGTGCCCGTCAAGTCCGCGGTCGTGCTCAATCGCGATCCCGCCCATCATCACGGGACCCGGCCCGTCGAAAGCATGCACATCGAAGCCTTGACCCGAGCGCGATATGAGGTTTGTCGCGAGCCGTCGTTCCGCTGCCGCGAAATCGGCGGGGGTCGTCAACTTGTCGAGCATCACGTCTCCTTCGACTGTCGCTACCTTGAGCCCCGCCGCGACCAGCACCTGGCTCTCGTCAGTGGCAAGCCGCTTGCCCGCTTCGTCCAGCGCATAAATCAAATCTTCGCGGTAAAAGGCCTGCGGGGTCTGAACCCTGAGCAGGCCTTTGCGATCGACCGTCGCGCCGAGCATCATATCTCCCGTCGCCAGCGTATCGCTCACCGGCAGCACCGGCACCGCACCGTGATTCTTATTCTCCAGAGCGGCAAGCAGCCGGTCGATGACCTCCGCCGGGCAGAACGGCCGCGCCGCATCGTGCACCAGCACGATCTCGCCATCGATCGAAGCCAGGCCGTTGGCGACGCTTTCCGCTCGCTCGCGCCCGCCGACGATCAAGGCGCCGACATTGCGTTTTCCCAACACTTCCCGAGCGAACGCTTCCTGTCCCGCGCCGATCACCACGCGGACTTGGTCAATCCGCGGGTGTGACGCCATTGAGTCGACCGCGTGGGCCAACACCGACTTGTTGCCGATCGTGCGAAACTGCTTGGGCATGGCGTCACCCATTCGGACCCCTGATCCGGCGGCGACGATGAGGGCGGTGACCTTGTCCATTGGCCCGCGCCTTGCCCGTCACGCCCCCCTCCTGTAAAGGCGCAGCCGCCCCATGCAGCTCAAACCAATCTCGATCGGCCCGCTGACGCTCGACGTGCCGGTCATTCTCGCGCCGATGACGGGGGTCACCGACTTGCCTTTTCGCAAGGTCGTCAAGCGCTATGGTGCGGGGCTCACCGTCAGCGAGATGGTCGCCTCGGCGGCGATGATCCGCGAGACCCGCCAATCGCTGCAGAAGACCGAGTGGGATCCGTCGGAAGAACCTCTGTCGCTCCAACTCGCCGGTTGCTCGCCGTTCGAAATGGCCGAGGCCGCCAAGCTCAACGAGCAGCGCGGCGCGGCGATCATCGACATCAACATGGGTTGTCCGGTGAAAAAGGTCGTCAACGGCGACGCCGGTTCGGCGCTGATGCGCGATCTGCCGCTCGCCGCAGCGATTATCGACGCCACGGTCAAGGCGGTCGCTGTCCCAGTCACATTGAAAATGCGCATGGGCTGGGATCACCACAGTCTCAACGCGCCCGAACTTGCCCGCATCGCCGAGGATCTCGGCATCCAGATGATCACCGTCCACGGCCGCACCCGCTGCCAGATGTACAAGGGCTCGGCCGACTGGTCGTTTGTCGCCAAGGTCAAGGCGGCAACCAGCCTACCGGTTATCGTCAATGGCGACATCTGCTCGATCGATGATGCGCGCACCGCGTTGGCGCAATCTGGCGCTGATGGCGTGATGATCGGGCGCGGCGCTTACGGGAAGCCGTGGCTGCTCGGCCAGATGATGAGCGCGCTCGCATCCGAAGGGACGCGACCCACGCCCGGACTTGATGAGCAATTAGCGGTAATGCTCGAGCAATATGACGCCATGCTGTCGCTTTATGGCAGCGAAGCAGGGGTCAAGATCGCGCGCAAGCATCTTGGCTGGTACACCAAAGGGCTGACCGGATCGGCTGAATTCCGCAACAAGGTCAATACGATCGACGACGCGGCGACAGTCAAGGTGATGCTGCGCGATTTCTATGCGCCATGGCTGGAACGAGTGGCGGCTTAGTCCGCGCGACGAAAAAGATAAATTCCGCACACTGTGTTTTTCATGCAACGCGACCATGCTAGAGGTCTCGTCGAATGGATGCTCGGACCACTGATTCTGACGTGATGCTGACGCGCTGGCTGGCGCGTGAGCGCGAGAGCGGGCGCTTCTATCGCCTGGCGAAACTCGGTTCGGTTTTAGCAATCTTCGTTACCCTTTTTGCAACGCTGGCCGTTCTGCCGAGCGGATCCGAACCCGGAACGCTGATTTCCCCGCCGCTCATGGCGCTGCTGCTTATCGCCAACCTGGTGCCGGCGATCGTGCTGATGGTCCTCGTCGCGCGCGATATGGCGCGGCGCGATGCGGAACGGCGCGGAGTCGGGACGGGGCAACTCCACACCCGGCTGGTCGCGCTGTTCTCGCTCGTCGCCGCCGTGCCGACCGTGGTGGTCGCTATCTTCGCCTCGGTACTGTTGCAGAGCGGGCTTGAGTTCTGGTTTTCGAACCGCGCGCGCACGATGCTCGAAAACACCGTGTCTCTCGCTCAATCGACCTATAATCGCGAGGTTAATCGCGTCGCGCTCGAGACCGAAACGATGGCCGTCGACGTAGCCAGAGTCTTAAAGCAGGTCTCGATCGACGATCCGCGCTTCCCCGGCTATTACGGCAAGACGCAGGTGCTCCAGCGCAACTTGTCCGAATCGATTATTTTCACCGTTGGCCCTGACGGACACATCCGCACCCAAGCGCTTGTCAATCCGTATGACCGCGATCTCGAAAAGCTGATTACCCCGGGCAAGATTTCCGCGCTGGCGAAGCAGTCGGTGGTCGAGGTGAGTTCGGACGGGAGAGTGGGGGCGCTCACGCCGCTTAAGGTCGGTCCCTCGACCTACATCTATGCCGCGCGTGTTTTCGATCCCGAACTTCGCGCCCAGCTTGCCCAATCGAACGCCGTCCTGCGGGACTATCGCGCATTGCTCGAAAAGTCGCGCGGCAACCAGCTTCGTTTCAACGTGGCTCTGTACCTCGGCGCCTTGCTCATCGTCGGGCTCGCGATCCTCGCGGCGCTGAAGCTCGCCGATCGTCTTGTTCAACCAGTCAGCGGTTTGGTCGACGCTGCCGGTCGGATCGAGCAAGGCGATTATTCTGTGCGCGTACCGGTCAATGCGTCTGCCGACGAAATCACCACGCTCGCTGCTGCCTTCAACCGCATGGCCGGGCGGCTGGATACTCAGACTAACGCATTGATCACCGCCAACAGCCAACTCGACACAAGACGCGCATTCATCGAGGCGGTACTGTCGAGCGTTACCGCCGGTGTGCTGGCAGTTGACGAAGCTGGCTCGATCCTGCTCACCAACCGCTCGGCGGCCGCCCTCCTTCGCTCGGGCGATGACGCGCTCGACGGGAAGTCATTGGCCAAAATTTCGCCCGAGCTTGCCGAGTTCATGTCTGGAGAGACGCGCGATGCCAATGTCCTCGTCGCGGCGGGCAGCGGCCAGCGGACCCTTGCCGTCAAGCGCGTGCGTTACGGCCAAAGCACGGTGCTGACGTTCGACGACATTACCGAGCAGTTGTCCGATCAGCGCAGCGCCGCCTGGTCCGACATTGCGCAGCGCATCGCCCACGAGATCAAGAACCCGTTGACCCCGATCTCACTCGCCGCCGAGCGGCTTCAGCGTCGTTACGGCAGTCAGGTGACGACCGATCGTGAAACCTTTGATCGGCTGACCGGAACGATCGTCCGCCAGGTTGGCGACCTGCGGCGAATGGTCGATGAGTTCTCGAACTTCGCGCGCATGCCCAAGCCGATTTTTTGTGAAGAAAATATCCACGATATCGCCCGCAATGCTCTGTTCTTGCACGAGGTCGCGCACCCCGACGTGCGGTTCACAATCGACCCGGAACTGGCCGATATCCGTCTCGTGTGCGATCGCCGCCAGCTTAGCCAGGCCTTCACCAACATCGTCAAGAACAGTGTTGAGGCGATCGAGGCGCGGCGCGCGCGGGGCGAGGAAAGTCCTGACGGAGACCGCGTCGCACTGACCATCGCGCAGGCGCCAGAAGAGCTCGTCGTGGAGATCAGTGATACGGGAGTGGGATTACCGGAAGACCGCGAGCGGCTTACCGAACCCTATATGACCACCCGGGTGAGGGGCACCGGCCTGGGTCTCGCGATCGTCAAGAAGATCGTCGAAGAACATATTGGAACAATTTCATTCTTAGATCGAGTTGGTGGCGGAACACGGGTCCGGATGGCGTTCGATTCGACCCGCCTCGCCGCCCTCGCCGACAGAGCCGGGGAGGGCCCCCTCGACCCCCACCCGAACGAAGATAAGGAACATCAGAATGGCGCTTGAAGTGCTCGTCGTCGACGACGAAGCCGACATCCGCGAGCTCGTCGCTGGCGTGCTCGAGGACGAAGGATACACTGTGCGAACCGCCGCCGATTCAAGCGCCGCGCTCGACGCGATCGAGGAACGGCGTCCGTCGCTGGTGTTGCTTGACGTCTGGCTCCAGGGATCGAAGCTCGATGGGTTGCAAATTCTCGAGCAGGTCAAGCGCCGCGACCCGACGCTGCCGGTCATCATGATCTCGGGCCACGGCAATCTCGACACCGCTGTCGCCGCGGTGCGCGAGGGCGCAGTCGATTTCATCGAAAAGCCGTTCGAAGCATCGCGTCTGCTCCATCTGGTTGGGCGTGCGACGGAGACTGAGCGGCTCCGCCGCGAGAACGCGACCCTGCGCGAGCGGTTCGGCAATGACGACACGCTCAACGGCTCGTCGGTCGCGATCAATTCGGTCCGCGCGACGCTGAAACGGGTCGCGCCAACCGGCAGCCGCGTGATGATCACTGGTCCCGCAGGCGTCGGCAAGGAAGTTGCTGCGCGGACGATCCACAACTGGAGCCCGCGAGCCAACGCGCCATTCATCGTCCTGTCGGCGGCGATGATGAGTCCCGATCGCGTCGAGGAGGAACTGTTCGGCACCGAGCGCGACGGCGAAGCGCGGCCCGGACTGCTTGAACAAGCCCATGGCGGAACGTTGTTCCTCGACGAAATAGCCGATATGCCGCTCACCACTCAAGGCAAAATTCTGCGCGTGCTAACCGATCAGAGCTACGCGCGCATTGGTGGCCAGCGCCCGGTCAAGGTTGATGTCCGCTTCCTTTCGGCGACCTCGCGCAACCTCGCCGACGAGATCGCCGCGGGGCGGTTCCGCGAAGATCTCTTTTACCGCCTCAACGTCGTGCCGGTGCGAATGCCGCCTCTCAAGGAGCGCCGCGAGGATATTCCGGAACTCGTCGACCACTTCTTGGCCCGCTTCGCCGCCGAGCGTCGAATTCCCCCGCCAACGCTGTCACCCGAGGCTGCGGCGGCGCTTCAGTCGCACGAGTGGCCTGGCAATGTCCGCCAACTGCGCAACATTATCGAGCGCACACTAATCATGGCCCCCGGGGATCGCGCCGCCAGCATCGATGTCGACCTGCTCCCGGCGGAAATCGTCGACTCGCAAGGCACGGTCGGCGTCTCGAATGCTTCGATGACGATCATGGGCTCGCCGCTGCGCGAAGCTCGCGAGAGTTTCGAGCGCGAATATCTCAAAATCCAGATAAGGCGCTTTTCGGGCAACATCTCGCGAACCGCCTCGTTCATCGGCATGGAGCGATCGGCGCTCCACCGCAAATTGAAAGCCCTCGGGCTTGGCGAAAAGAAGGAAGACGACGAATAATGGCCGACAAGTCCTTCTCCCTGCAGGATCATTTTCTCAACGGCGTGCGTCGTGCGAAGTCACCGGTGACCATTTTCCTGATGAAGGGGGTCAAGCTCCAGGGCATCGTTACATGGTTCGATGCATTCTCGGTCCTGCTTCGCCGTGATGGCGAGAGCCAGCTGGTCTACAAGCACAGCATCTCGACGATCATGCCAAGCAATGTGCCGGTCGACCTGCTCGCCGGGCTCGACCGCGGCACCCGCGAAGCGCAGGCGCGCAAGGCGACGTCGCTCCAGGACATTTTCCTTGCCGCGGCGGAAAAGGAGCATGAAGCGATGACGATTTTCCTCGTCAATGGCGTCATGCTTCAAGGCGCAATCGCCGGCCATGATCAATTCTCGCTGCTCCTCGAGCGCGGCGGGCAAGTGCAGCTGGTCTACAAACACGCCATGTCGACGCTCCAGCCCGAGCATCCGCTTTATCTGTCGGGCGAGGATCCAGTAGAGGAACCGGCTCCGGACGGAGCAGGGGACGGCAGCTGAGCGTCTTCGACCGCGGCGACGATGACGGAGTTTCGCGCGGCGAACGCGCGCTGGTCGTGCTGCCTGACCGCACCGACACCAAGGCAATGCGCTCGTCCGAAGCGCGGCTCGACGAAGCCGCCGGGCTAGCCGCGGCAATCGGCATCGATGTCGTCGGCCGCAAGGGTTTCCGCATCCGCGCCGCACGCCCCGCAAGCTTGTTCGGCAAGGGGCAGGTCGAGGAAATCCGCGATATGGCCAAGGAAGCCGACGCGCATTTGCTGGTCATCGATGCGGCGCTGAGCCCGGTCCAGCAAAAGACCATCGAGGAAATGACCAAGGCCAAGGTGATCGACCGCACCGGCCTGATCCTCGAGATTTTCGGCGAGCGCGCCGCGACCGCCGAGGGACGGTTGCAAGTCGAGCTGGCACATCTTGATTACCAGGCCGGGCGGCTGGTGCGCAGCTGGACCCATCTCGAGCGCCAGCGCGGCGGCTTCGGCTTCCTCGGCGGCCCCGGCGAAACCCAGATCGAGGCCGATCGCCGGATGATTCGCGACCGGATGGCGCGAATTCGCAAGGAGCTCGACCAGGTCAAACGCACGCGCGGGCTTCACCGTGATCGTCGCCAGCGCGCGCCATGGCCGGTGGTGGCACTGGTCGGCTATACCAATGCCGGCAAGTCGACGCTGTTTAACCGTATGACCGCGGCAACGGTGTTCGCCGAGGATTTGCTGTTCGCGACGCTCGATCCAACGATGCGCGAGATGCGCATTCCGGGGTTCGATAAAGCAATTCTGTCGGACACGGTCGGGTTCGTGTCGGAGCTGCCGACGCAGCTTGTCGCGGCATTCCGGGCGACACTCGAGGAGGTCGCGTCGGCTGATCTCATCGTCCATATACGTGATATCGCCCATCCTGATAGCGATGCTCAAGCCGTTGACGTTACGACGGTACTCTCCTCACTCGGTTTGGACGAACCGGGGTCGCCGCCACGGCTCGAGGCGTGGAACAAGCTCGACTTGCTCAAAGGCGATGACCGCGCGGCGCTGCTCAACAAGGCTCTACGACGAGAGGACGTCGTGACGCTGTCGGCATTGAGCGGGGAGGGGGTCGAGCAGCTTCGCGAGGCGATCGCCAGCAGGCTGCAAAATGGGTCGGTCGTGCACCGGCTTAAGCTGGCCGCGTCGGATGGATCACGTCTGGCGTGGCTCCATGCGCGCGGCGATGTCCTCGATCAGCGGATCGAGGGCGAGACGATGCACTTGGCGGTGAAATTGTCAGCCGACAATTGGTCTCGCTTTCAGGCGCTCTGAGCGACCTTCGCAGCTTGCCAAAGCGCTTCCATCTGATCGAGCGAGAGCGTGCTAAAGCCAGGCGTAGTCTCGATCGCACGGAACCGGCGCTCGAACTTGCGATTGGCCTGCCGGAGAGCGTCTTCCGGGTCGATCTTGAGATGGCGTGCGAGGTTGACCACAGCGAACAGCAAGTCACCCAGTTCTTCGGCGCGGTCTTCCTGCGCGGCTTCGGCGAGCTCGGCCAGTTCCTCGTCAATCTTGACGAGTGGGCCGCTGGTGTCGGGCCAGTCGAAGCCGGTGCGCGCGGCTCGCTTTTGTAGCTTGGCGGCGCGCTCGAGGGCGGGCAGGGCCAAGGCAACTCCGGCGAGCGCGCTTTGGTCGGGTTTGGCAGCGCGTTCCTCAGCTTTGATCTGCTCCCACAGATGATGGCCACCAGTGCCCGCGTCACCGAAAATGTGCGGATGGCGGCGCTCAAGCTTGTCGCAAATTCGGGTAAGGACGTCTTCCAGCGCGAAATGACCGGCTTCGCGCGCCATCTGGGCGTGGAATACAACCTGGAGCTGAAGATCGCCGAGCTCGTCAGCCAACTCGTCCATATTGTCGCGCTCGATCGCGTCGGCGACTTCATAGGCTTCCTCGATCGTGAAAGGCGCGATCGAGCGGAAGGTTTGCACGTTGTCCCATTCGCACCCGCTGACCGGGTCGCGCAGCCGCTCCATGATCGAGACGAGACGCTCGAGGCTCATCGCCGGGGGGCTCTTGCAGATTGGCAATTAAAAAGTATGATAATATGCATTATGTAAAGTCCAGCCAGGTGGAAATGTGTCTCAGCTCTCGAGGATCAGCCATCGCCCCTCGACACTCCACCGACTGAGGCTCGACAGGAAGCTCATTCCGACAACGTTGAGATCGTCGTCATCGGCGACGTAAACGCGCTGGTCGCGACGTTCGATCGATCCGACTTCAAGGACGTCGGCGCGCCCGCTCGAGACCTTGACGATGCCATTGCCGGTGCGAACGAGTTGGTCGTGGAGCCCGGTCGCCTGGAGCCCGGCCTGGGTGGCGAGCTTCGAGCCGACAGTCGTCACGGTAGCGCCACTGTCGACAAGGAATTTTGCGGGCACGCCGTTGATTGTGGCATCGACCCAGAAATGGCCATCAATCGCCATCGGAATCCGGACAATCTGGCCCTGGACGACCGGAGTACCGAGTGCTTCGGACTTCAACCGCTGCGCGACGTAGCCAAAATTGTCGCGAAAAGTGAACAGGATGAAGCCCGCACCGAAGATCAGAACCCACATGAGCGCGAACTGGACGAGCTTGGCGAAACGCTCGCGACGCGACATTAGCGCGCCGAGTACAAGCATCATCGCCATCAACAGATAGAGCCCGCCCAACATCACGTCATTGGTCACGTCAGCACCACCTCCAGCCCGTCGAACGCGGGCGCGGCCCAATCGGGAAGCACAGCAGCAAGCTCGGCACTATCCATCGAATTATCAAGATGGGTGAGCAGCAATTGTCCGGCGCCAAGGTCGCGCGCCCAGCCGAGGACCGCGTCGAGGTGGGCGTGAGTCGGATGCGGGCGGCGGCGGAGGCAGTCGCAGATCCACAGGTCGAGCCCTTGATACAGAGCGCGCATGGCATCGGTCATGTCATGGAAATCGATCGAATAAGCAGCCGAGCGAGCGCGCTCGTCGAAGCGGATGCCGAGTGACGTGATCCCCCCGTGCGGTTGATCGACAAAGCGCAGCCGGGCAGCACCGAACGCCTCCTGCCCGCCTGCAATCGGCTCGGCGACGAGTACCGCGGGATAGAGTGTGCTTCCGTGAAACGCGTAGCCGAAGCGGCTAACGATTCGTGCAATCGTGTCCGGGCGCGCAGCCAGTGGAACGGCATCGCCCCTTGCGTGCGCAACCTGGCGGAGGTCGTCGATGCCGTGGAGATGATCGGCATGGTCATGGGTGACGATGACCCGGTCGATCTCGGCGACGTCGGCGGCGAGAAGTTGCTCGCGAAGATCAGGACCGCAGTCGACCAGCAGGCGCTGCCCGGCACTTTCGAACAGCAGCGACGAGCGCGTGCGGCGGTTGCGCGGGTCGGCGGGATCGCATGTGCCCCAGTCATTGCCGATGCGCGGCACGCCGGAAGACGTGCCGCAACCCAGCACGCGAAACTTCACGCGGCAGCTTTCGCGAACAGTTTGAAGAAGTTGGCACTGGTGCTTGCGGCCAGTTGCTCGATCGGCTCGCCGCGCAGATTGGCCACGAACGCAGCGGTATCGGCGACGAAGGCAGGCTCGCAGGTCTTGCCGCGATTGGGAACAGGAGCAAGGAAAGGAGCATCGGTTTCGACCAACAGCCGGTCGGCGGGGACGAATTTCGCCGTCTCCTGCAGGTCCTTGGCATTTTTGAACGTGACGATCCCCGACATCGAGATGAAGAAGCCGATGTCGAGGGCTTTGCGGGCAAGCTCGGCGCTGCTGGTGAAGCAGTGGAGGACACCGGACACGCCCCCCTTCCCCACCGCCTCGGTTAGCATGTCGGCGGTGTCGTCTTCGGCGTTGCGGGTGTGGACGACGAGCGGCAGGCCGGTTTCGCGCGCCGCGTCGATATGTGCAGCAAAGCGCTCGCGCTGGGCGGCGCGGTCGGACTTGTCGTAGAAATAGTCGAGGCCGCATTCGCCGATGGCGATGACCTTCGGATGGGCCGACGCTTCGACCAAGGCGGCACAACCCAGGTCAGGGTGGGCATCCGCCTCGTGCGGGTGCACTCCGACGGTTGCCCACACGTCGGGCTCGCGATCGGCAGTAGCGATAATCGCCGGCCATTCGGTTTGCTTGGTCGATATATTGAGAAAACCGGTCACCCCACGAGCCCTCGCGGCGACAAGAATTTCGGGCTGGCGCTCGACCAGACCGGGGTAATTCAAGTGGCAATGGCTGTCGATCAACGTCATGCTGGCACTGCTTCTTCAAGTTCGAGGCGGGGAAAGACCGGGGTCGGCTGGGCGATTGGCCGTCCCCCCGCCCCGCTATCGATCAGTGCGATAAGCTTTGCCGCCGAGGACGGAATGATCGGGGCGACCGCCTCGGCCAACTCCCGCACAGCGACGGTCAGCGTGCCGAGGACGGCTGCCATGCGATCGGGATCGGTCTTCTTGAGGCTCCACGGCGCGGTCGCGTCGACATAGGCGTTGCAGGCGTAAACCGCTGCCATCCACGCCTCGAGCCCCGCGGCAAAGGCGAAGCGCTCGAACTCGGCGGGAAGCGATTCGCGGCAGGCACTGCGGACAGTTTCGAGTAGTGCACGGTCCTCCTGGGCTTCACCGACGGCAGGAAGTACTCCACCCAAATTCTTGAAAATCATCGACAAGCTGCGTTGGGCGAGGTTGCCGAAGCTGTTGGCAAGCTCGGCGTTGACGCGGCTCACAATCGCTTCGTGACTGTAACTACCGTCCTGCCCGAAGGTGACTTCACGCAGGAGGAAATAGCGCAGCGCATCGACCCCGTAGCGCGCGGCGAGGTCGAGCGGGTCGACGACATTGCCGACGCTCTTCGACATTTTCTCGCCCCGGCTGAGCAGGAAACCGTGGCCATAAATCTGCTTGGGAAGGGCAATCTTCGCCGACATCAGGAAAGCCGGCCAATAAACTGCGTGGAAGCGGACGACGTCCTTGCCGATGAGGTGGACGTTGGCTGGCCAATAGCGGTCGAACAGTTCGCCGCCGTCAGGGTAACCAAGCCCGGTAAGGTAGTTGGTCAGCGCGTCGAGCCAGACATACATGACGTGGCGGTCGTCGCCTGGAACCTTGATCCCCCAGTCGAAGCTGGTGCGTGAGATCGACAGGTCGTTGAGCCCGCTCTCGACGAAGCGCAGGACTTCATTGCGGCGGCTGTCGGGCTGGATGAACTCGGGGTGCGCGGCGTAGTGGTCGAGCAGAGGCTGCTGGTAATTGGAAAGCTTGAAGAACCAGCTTTCCTCGACGGTCCATTCCACCGGGGTGCCTTGGGGTGAGAGCCTGCCCCCCTCCCCTTCGGTTAGCTCGCTTTCATCGTAGAATGCCTCGTCGCGGACCGAATACCAGCCTTCATAGCGACCAAGATAGAGGTCGCCATTGGCCTCCATCGCTTGCCAGATTGCCTGGCTGGCGCGATGATGATCGGGTTCGGATGTGCGGATGAAGCGATCATAATCGACATCAAGTTCGTCGCACATCATCTTGAACTTAGATGACATTAAATCCGCATAATCAGCGGGCGCGATGCCCTCAGCGCGCGCTGCTTGAGCCATTTTGAGGCCATGCTCGTCGGTCCCCGTCTGGAATCGGACGTCGCGGCCCTGGGCCTTCTGGAAACGGGCGATGGCATCCGCGGCGATCGCTTCATAGGCGTGGCCGATGTGCGGCGCGCCGTTGGGATAGCTGATTGCGGTGGTGATGTAATAGGGTTCGGACATCGCCCTGCCCTAGCCGCGCCTCACCGGCGCTTCAAGGAAGCGGGGCGACTGCGGCAAGGACGCCGCCGAGTTGAAAAATAGTCGCGGCGGGGTCGAGTCCGAGGCGGCGGGCGATCGCCGCAGTCTCGCGCGCTTGGGCATAGGCATCGAGCGCGCGTTCGCGGTGGACGCCATCGAGTTGACGCGCCTCGCGCGCAATGAGGCTGGGGACGAGCGCGAGGAAGGCGGAATACCGCTCCGCCCCAGCCTTGCCCGACATGCCCTGGGCGAGTTTGGAGCGGCGGGCGTTGCTGGGGTCGCCTTCACGCAGGATGGCGGTGGCGGCTTCCTCGAGCGGGGCAAGGTCGAGCGCGGCGAAGTCGAGCGCGCGGCCGGCCGATCCGCCGGCGAGTGAGACCAGGCGAGCAGTGTCGGCTTCGCTTTGCCCGGGCGTAGTGCGCTTCAAGATTGACGTCATGGCGTCATCGTCAAGCGACTGGAAATCAAGCCTCCGACATCGCGAGCGGATCGTTGGAAGCAAACGGCCCGGGGAATGCGCGACGAGCATGAAAAGGCAGTTGGCGGGCGGTTCCTCGAGCATCTTGAGCAGCGCGTTGGCCGCCGCCGCCTCGAGGTCGTCGGCGGAGTCGATGACGACCGCGCGCCACGGCGACAGGAAAGGAGTCGAATTGAAGAGCTCGCCAAGACTGCGGATCTGGTCGATCGAGATGTTGCGCGCGAGGCCCCCTTCCTTGCGCTCGAGCCGGACCAGTTCGCGATAATCGGGGTGACTTCTCGCCGCGAGAAAGTGGGCAATGGGATGCTCATCGGGAGTCTCGATTCCGAGGAGCGTGATCGGCGGGCCAGCGGCTTCCGCAAGGAGGCGGCGGGTCGCTTCGCGCGCAAAGCTCGCCTTGCCAACCCCGCGCGGCCCGGCGAGCAACCAGGCGTGATGAAGTGCGCCCGAGCGCAGCGCGTCGGCGAACCGGCTGACGGCGCGGTCCTGACCCAGGATCATCGGCGGCGCGTCATAACAGGTCGGAGAGCTGTTCGAGCAGGCGGGCGGTGACAGCGTCGCGGTCGCCTGAAGCATCGACCAAACGTACCCGCTCGGGTTCGATGGACCCAAGATGACGGAAGGCGCGGTCGACATCGAGATGGAAAGCAGGGCCGCGACGGCCGATGCGGTCGCTCGTGCCGCCGTCGCGCTCGTCAGCGCGGCCGACGCCCTCGCGGTCCCGCAGCAGCAAGACGAGAGTTCGGTCGGGGAGGAAATCCTCGCTACCGAACCGATGGAGCGCCCGCACGGCATCGTCGCCGAGCCCCGCACCGCCGCCCTGATAGGCGAGGCTGCTATCGAGGAAGCGGTCGGCAAGGACCCACTTGCCCGCTTCGAGCGCGGGGCGAATGGTCTTTTCGACGTGGTCAGCGCGCGCGGCGGCGAACAGCAACGCTTCGGCGCGGGGGCTCCAGCGACCCTCTTCCCCACTCAGCAGCAGCGTACGGATTGCCTCCGCACCCTCGCTGCCCCCGGGCTCGCGGGTCGTGACAAGATCGATCCCGCGGTCGCGCAGAGCCAGCGCGAGCGCGGCGAGCTGGGTGGTCTTGCCGACCCCCTCCCCGCCTTCCAGGCTGATGAAACGGCCGCGAAGACTCGTCACGCCATCCCCAGCATCTGCTTGAGGCCGATCCATGCGCGGCCGAAGAAGCCGGCTTCGCTGACCGCCTCGGCGGCGACCAGCGGCATGACCTGTGGGCCATTGTCGGTGGTGACGACGAGGTCGGCGACATGGTCCCCCTTGGCGATCGGTGCCTTGAGCGGGCCCAAATAGCGGATGCGCGTCGACTTGACCTGGCTGCCGAGCCCGGCGGGAAGGGTCAGCGCGAGATCGCGCGGCGCGACGAGCCCGACTTCGCTCGCCGAGCCGAGCTGGACCTTGGCCGAGCCGACGCTGGTCCCCGCCTTGTACAGCGGCTTGGTCGTCCAGGCGGCAAATCCCCAGTTCATCAGCCGCACCCCTTCCGCGATACGCTGGTTGAAGCTGGCCATCCCCGCCATGACGACGATCAGGCGGCGGCCGTTCTGCTCGGCCGAGCCGGTGAATCCATAGCCCGCCTCGTCGGTATGGCCGGTCTTGAGGCCATCGGCACCGGTAACGCGACCGAGCAGCGGGTTGCGATTGTCCTGCTTGATGTCGGCGCCCGAGCCGAGCGTCTTGCCCCAGGTGAACGAGGTTTGGGCATAGAATTTTTTGTAGAGTGCGGGGTGGCGCTCGATGCTGGCGCGGGCCAATTTGGCGAGGTCGCGCGCGGTGACCATCGTGACGTCATTGTCGGGCCAGCCATTTGGGGTTCCGAAATAGCTGTTGGTCAGGCCGAGCTTCTTGGCGAGGACATTTTCCTGCGCGACATAGGCCTCGGGCGTTCCCGCAACGCATTCGGCGAGGACCACCGCGGCGTCGTTGCCCGACAGGGTAACAATTCCGTGGAGCAGATTCTCGACGCTGACCTGCTCGCCCGGAGACAGGAACATCGTCGAGCCGGCAGCGGGGCCGTGCCATTTCGCCCAGGTCGCGGGCTGGACGGTGCACATTTTCGATAACGGGAGCTGGCCCTTGTCGATCAGCTCAAAGGCAAGCTCGGTCTCCATCATCTTGGCCATTGACGCCGGCGGCATGCGGCGATCGGCGTCCTTGACGTAAAGCTCGGCCCCCGAAGACAGATCGATGAGATAGGCGACCGGCGCGGGGGTCTCATAGGGTGGCGCGGCGGCGGGAGCGGCGCTCGCCAGGGTCAGGGCGGCAGCTGAGGAAAGCAGGACGGCACGGGTCAAAGGGGCGACTCCCGGGAGACTGAAAGAAGCTTCTCTATCCGGGTGCGCGGCGTCACGCGAGCCTTAACGCTGGGCAATCTCGTCCGCGAGGATACCGACGCTAAGCGCGTAGAAGTTCGAGCAATTATAGGCGAGGATCGCGCGGTAATTGGCGGTAAGCAGATAGGCGGTGGCGCCGGGGCCGTCGGGTTCGAGCAGCGAGGCGGGCTCGTCGTCGGGCAGCGAGCGGCGCAGCGGGGCAATCCCGAGTGCGCGCCATTCGCGCATGGTCAGCCACTTGCTGTGGCGCGCGAAGACCCTCGCGCAGCGTGGGGCGACGACGGGGTTGCGCAGCGCGGCGCGGTCGAGGCCGGCGGGGGTGCGGACCGCGATTCCCCACGGCACATTGGCCTTCCACCCGGCGTCCTTGAGGAAATTGCCGATCGAGGCAAAGGCGTCGGCCTGGCTCGACCAGATGTCGGCGCGGCCGTCGCCGTCACCGTCAATCGCCAAGCGGAGGATCGCCGAAGGCATGAATTGCGGGTATCCCGTGGCGCCGGCCCAGCTCCCTCTCAATCGTGCGCGCGATGTGCCTCGGTCGAGCAAGCGGAGCGCGGCAACCAACTCGGTCTCGAACAGCTCACGGCGGCGCCCCTCATAGGCGAGCGTGGCGAGTGCATCGAGCAGATCGAAATTGCCGGTGACCACGCCGAAACTAGTTTCGTGGCCGAAGATTGAAATGGGAATGGCGGGATCGACCCCGGTGCGCGCCTGGATCCCGGCCAGCCGCGAATAATTGGCGGCGTAGACCGAGCGACCGCGCGAAACGAGCGAGGCGCTGACATGCTCGCGGCGATAGGGGGCGAATGGCGGGGTCGAGTTGGGGTTGCCAATATTGCCAGGCTGGGCACGGTCGAGCAGGATTACGCGGGGATTGAGCGAGAGCCAGGGAATGGTCGAACTGATGGTCGTCTCGCTGATCCCGGCCAGCCGCGCGCGAGTGATGAGATGCTGCTTGTAGCCGGCAAAGGCGAACTGGCCGGCGGGCGACGGGGCGGAGGTGGTGGTAACCGGAACCAATGTCGGCGCGGACGGAGTATGCGGCGCATCGGGCAGCGGTGCCAGCGGGTCGCGCATCTGGGCGCCTGCAGGAGCAAACCCAGCGGCGATGAACAGCGCCACGGTGGTCAGCAATCTTGTCATTCGATCAATCAAAACCCGCTAGCCCTTCGCAACTCACGCTAGCCCGGCCAACGCGCAGGGACCATGCCGGTTCATCGCGCGACTTGCACTGCCTGCCTGCTTGAGGCTAGCCCGATCCGGCCGCGAACGCGCGGATGGGTGGCCGAGCGGTTTAAGGCACCGGTCTTGAAAACCGGCGTGGGTGGAAGCTCACCGTGGGTTCGAATCCCACCCCATCCGCCACGCGCTCCGGGGTGGCGCATCGCCTTCGCCCCGGCTAAAGGCGCGGCAACCACTTCTTGATGGAGAAAATTCGTGGGCGAGCCCAAACTCCAGCCGTTCGACTGGGCCGATCCGTTTGATCTGGAAAGCCAGTTGACCGACGAGGAGCGACTGGTCCGCGATACCGCCGAAGGATATGCGCAGGAGAGCCTCCAGCCGCGCGTGACGAAGGCCTATCTCGACGAGCGCTTCGACCGTGAGATCCTGCGCGAGATGGGCTCGCTCGGGCTTATCGGCGCGACCGTTCCAGAAGAATATGGCGGGGCCGGATTGGGCTATGTCAGCTATGGCCTGATCGCGCGCGCGGTCGAGCGGGTCGATAGTGGCTATCGCTCGGCGATGTCAGTCCAGTCGAGCCTCGTGATGTACCCAATTCTTGCCTACGGGTCTGAAGAACAGCGACTGAAGTATCTGCCTGGATTGGCTAAAGGCGATTTGGTCGGCTGTTTCGGGTTGACCGAGCCGGACGCCGGATCTGACCCCGGCGGGATGCGCACGACCGCCACAAAGACCGCCGACGGCTACCGCATTTCGGGCGCCAAGATGTGGATCACCAACTCACCCATCGCAGATGTCTTCGTGGTGTGGGCGAAGAGCGAGGCTCATGGCGGCGCGATCCGCGGCTTCGTGCTCGAAAAGGGCATGAAGGGGCTGACCGCGCCCAAGATCGAGCAGAAACTAAGCCTGCGCGCGTCAATCACCGGCGAAATCGTGATGGACGAGGTCGAGGTCGGCGAGGATGCGCTGCTGCCCAACGTCGAGGGCCTCAAAGGCCCGTTCGGCTGCCTCAATCGCGCGCGCTACGGTATTGGCTGGGGCGTGATGGGTGCCGCCGAGGCATGCTATAGCGCTGCGCGGCAATATACGCTCGACCGCAGGCAATTCGGCCGCCCGCTCGCCGCGACCCAGCTCGTTCAGCTCAAGCTCGCCAACATGATTACCGAGATCACGCTTGGGCTCCAGGCGGCACTCAGAGTGGGCCGACGGCTCGAAGAGGGTACACTCGTTCCCGAGACGATCAGCCTGATCAAGCGCAACAATTGCGGCAAAGCGCTCGATATCGCACGCATCGCTCGCGACATGCATGGCGGCAACGGCATCAGCGCCGAATATCAAGTGATCCGCCACGCTGCGAACCTCGAAACGGTCAACACCTATGAAGGTACGCACGACGTCCACGCGCTGATCATGGGCCGCGCGATCACCGGAATCGCCGCGTTTTAGGGGCGGGTTCGGCGGAACAGTGCGATATGTTCGTCGCGGTATAGGGCGTCGGGCTCGCGCACGAAGCCGAGCCGTTCAGCCAATCGCATCGATTTGGCATTCTCGATTGCGATAATCGCCGGAATTTCGGGCGGGGCGTAGGTGGCGTCGATCCACTCCAGCGCCGCCCGGCACGCTTCTCCGGCAATCCCCTGGCCGTGGACCAAGCTTTCGAACACCCAGCCCATTTCGGGCACGCCGCTGATGTCGGGGGTCATGCCGCGCTCGAAATCTGCAAAACCGACTTCGCCGATCATGCGGCCGGTCGACTTCAGCTCGACCGCCCAGTAGCCCATGCCGAGGAGCGGCCACTGGCCCGCAGCCATCGTCAGCCGCCGCCAGCTATCCTCGCGATTAAAGGCATGGCCGCCGAGATGGCGCACCACTTCGCGGTCGGCAAGTTTTGCGGCGTGCGCATCGAGGTCGTCGCGCGTGAACGCACGCAACACCAGCCGCTCGGTCTCCAGTCGCGGAGCCGAGATGATTGGGCTGGCCTCGGTCCGCAGGCGCGAAGCCTGCGACCCGGTCACTTTTTCCCGAGGGTGAGCCCGCCGAAGCGCTTGTTGAAGCGCGCGACCTGGCCGCCAGTGTCCATCAACCGCGAATTGCCGCCGGTCCACGCCGGGTGGGCGCTGGGATCGATGTCGAGCGTGAGCGTGTCACCCTCTTTGCCCCAGGTCGAGCGGGTCTGATAGCTCGATCCGTCGGTCAGCTTGACCGTGATCATGTGATAATCGGGGTGGGTGTCGCTCTTCATCGCAAATTCCTAGTGATGTGGCTGGTTTCCGACCAGCCGGTTCAAGCTGGCGCGCCTAGCCGAGGGCGCCGCGATTGACAAGCCTGCTGCACCGCAGCACAGGCCGCTCCAGGACTTGGGTTCCGGTGTGCGAAAGCCATCGGCGAAGAGGAAGCCGGCGAACATCCGGCACTGTGCCCGCAACTGTAAGCGCCGTTTCGGCGGCGCGAAGTCAGATACTGGCCCGGGTCCGTCGTTCGCTTCCCCCGGCCGGGTCCAGCCGCGGGCGGAGGGCCGGGCATTGGTGCGCGTCCCTTTCGTGACGACTGGTCACGAAAGGAAGCCCATGATCGATACACCCCCTGCCCTCATCGCTCCGGCGACCGCTCCGATTATCGTCACTGCGTCGCGCCTGCCCGAGACGGCAGCGCGCACGACCGCGAGCGTCTCGCTTGTCAACAAGCTTGAGATTGAGCGGTCGGGATTGCCACTCGTCAGCGACTATCTGCGGCTGCTCCCCTCGACCTCGGTTTCCGTCAGCGGACCGGCGGGATCGCTCACCGAGGTGCGCATTCGCGGCGCCGAAGCCAATCACACGCTGCTGTTCATCGACGGCATCCGCGCCAACGACCCGGCGGCGGGCAATACGCCGCGGTTCGAGCTGCTCAACGCCGACATCGCCTCGCGCATCGAACTGGTGCGCGGGCCGCAGTCGGCACTGTGGGGATCGGAAGCGATCGGCGGCGTGGTCGCGTTTGACGGCGATCCGGCGGAGCGCACCGGCGGCAGCGTGATGGCCGAGGGCGGATCGTTCGGTACCGCGCGCGGTTCGGCGTCGGCCATTTTTGCTGGAGGCGGCGTCAGGGCGGCACTGGGGATCGCAGCACAGAAATCGCGCGGCACCGACGCCTTCGACGGGAATGGTGACAAGGATGGCTATGAGAATGAGAGTCTTCGCGGGCGGCTATCGTGGGCGGCAGTGCCCGGAATCGAACTCGGCGCGTCGGGCTTCGCATTGGCCGGGATCAGCGAATATGACGGTTTCTCACCGGTAACCTTCGCTCACGCCGATACGCTCGATAGCAGCCGCAATCGGCTCGGGGCGGTGCGCGGGTGGGTGTCGGGGGGGCACGCCGACGACGTGCTGTCGGGCACCGTGTCGCTGAGCCTGCTCGGATCGTCGAACATCAACCGGCTCGATCGGGTCGAGACCAATCGCACCACTGCGCGGCGAGCGACCGCAAGCGGCGAGCTTCGCGCGCATTTCGTCGCACTCGGGATCGACCAGCATCTCATCGGCGCGGTCGAGCAGGAAGACGAGCGCTTCCATTCGCGCGATGTTGCCTATGGCGGAGCAACCAATCAAGACCAGACGCGCCGCCATCGCTCCATCACGGTCGAATGGAAGGGCGATTGGCGCGTGTTGACCGGCGATCTCGCGGTGCGGCGCGATGCTTTCAATCGGTTCCGCGACGCCACCACCTTGCGCGCGTCGCTGTTGGCGCGGTTCGGCGGCGGGGTCGAAGCGGCAGCAAGCTATGGCGAGGGGATCGCGCAGCCGACCTTCTTCGACCTCTACGGTTTCTTCCCGGGAAGTTTCGTTGGCAATCGGAACCTTGTGCCCGAACGTTCGCGAGGGTTCGAAGCGTCACTGCGATGGCGCGGTGGCGCATGGAACGCGGCGCTGACCGGTTACCGCCAGCGCCTGCACAGCGAAATCGTCGATACGTTCGATCCGGCGACCTTCCTGTCGGGGACATCGAATGCGACCAGGAGCAGCCGGCGCCAAGGCGTCGAGATCGAGGGAGGCTGGTCGGCCTCCTCTCGCCTTCGCTTGCGGGCGCAGGGAGCCTATCTCGACGCGACCCAGCCGAATGTCGCCGCGCTGCAGGTCAAGGAAGTGCGGCGCCCCAAATGGTCGGGCGCAGTGAGCGCCGATGGCGAAGCGGGCCGCCTGACCTATGGCGCCTCGCTTGCCCTGGTCGGCGCGCGAAGCGACGTCGACTTCGACCAGTTCCCGGCCGCGACAGTCCGGCTTAGAGGCTACGCACTCGCCTCGGCGCGGCTCGGCTGGCGGATATCGCACCGGATCGAATTGTTCGGGCGCGTCGCCAATGCGTTCGACCGCCGCTATGCCGATGTCGTCGGCTATCGGCCGTCGGGAAGGAGCATCAATGGCGGTCTTCGCGTCGCTCTTGGCGGCTAGCCTCCGGATCGCCTCGCTCAACCTGTGCAGCGATGAATATCTGCTGCTGCTGGCACGGCCGGGCGAGGTGGCGAGCGTTTCGCGCCTCGCCCAGGATCCGGCCGAAACCTCGCTCGCCCCTCAGGCGCGGCGCGTGCCCGGCAATCGCGGTCGGATCGAGGACGTCATTGGCCTCCACCCCGATGTCGTACTGATTTTGGGCGGTAGTGGTGGCCGGTCGAGCGGGGCAATCGCACGTGCGCTTGGAATGCGCGTCGTCGCCCTGCCCCAGCCCGGCTCGCTCGACGGCGTCGCAGTGAACCTTCGCACCGTGGCTGGTGCGCTCGGCGATCCCCACCGGGCCGATGCACTGATCGCCGAACTCGCCCGATTGCGCGCAAATTCGCCACGAATTGGCGTCGATTCAATCTATCTGGGCCACGGCGGGATCAGCCAGTCGACGGGCTCCCTCGGGGCTCAATGGATGCGTACCGCAGGCCTCGTCCAACGCCCCCTTTCAGGCGGCAAAACAAGCTTGGAAGTGCTCGCAATAAATCCTCCCAAGCTATTGTTGATAAGCAATTATCGCTCGAGTCAGATATCGCAAGGCCAGCGCTGGTTAACCCACCCGATAGTGGCCCGCACCCCGTCCCGCCGAGTGACCACCGACGGCCGCCCCTGGACCTGCGCCGGGCCACTGATGATGGGCGAGGTCGAGCGGCTTCACCGGGTCATCCGATGAGGCTCGTTCTCGTTCTTATGGTCGCAATACTGGCGCTGATTCATCTTTTGACGCCGACAAGCTTGCGCGCGCTGGACCCACAGCTTCAAACCTTGTTGCTGATCGAACTTCGCCTGCCGCGAACCTTGCTCGTCATTGGCTATGGCGCGACGCTTGGGCTGACCGGCGCGGCTCTCCAGGCGCTGTTCGCCAATCCACTCGCCTCGCCCGACGTCACCGGAAGCAGCAGCGGCGCAGCCTTGGGGGCAGTCGTCGGCGGCTATTGGCTTGGTTTGACTGAACCGCTCGCGCTGGCGGCGTGCGGAGCGACGGGCGCCCTTGCCGCGCTGGCTGTATTGCTGGCGATCGCCGGGTGGCGCGCCGAGACGAGCAATCTGCTGCTCGGCGGAATCGGGGTGTCGCTAGCGTGCGGCGCAGCGACGAGCCTGGTACTCGCCCTCGCGCCCTCCCCATTTGCCTTTTATGACGCCTTCGACTGGTTGATGGGCAGCTTCACCGATCGCAGCCTGGGCCAAGCGAGCGCTGCGTTGATCCCCGCGCTCGTGGCCGGCCTGCTGCTGGCACGCCAGTCCCGCGTTCTCGATCTGCTCGCGCTTGGCGAAGATGTCGCGGCATCGCTCGGACATTCGCCCGAGAGAATCGGCCGGATAGTCGTCGGTCTTAGCGCGATCGCGGTCGGCGCGTGCGTTTCGGTGTGCGGCGCAGTGGGCTTCGTCGGACTGATCGCCCCTTATTTCGGCCGGCGGCTGACAAAGGGTCACCCGGGACAGGCAATGGTGCCCGCCGCATTGATAGGCGCGTTGCTGCTTCTCCTCGCCGACCTCGCCACACGGGCGATCGATCGGCCGATTCCGATCGGCGTAATCACCGCCCTCGTCGGCACACCATTATTCCTGTGGTTGATTACTCATCGACGGAGAGGATTGGGCTTGTGAGCCAATTACTCGAGGCAGCCGGCGTGTCGCTCGTTCCGCGCCTCGCCCCGCTCGATCTCACTTGCTTGAGTAGCGAGATGATCGCGCTGGTCGGTGCAAACGGGTCCGGCAAGACCAGCCTGCTGCGCGCACTGGCGCGGGTGCCGGGGTCTGGCGGTACGGTTCTGATCGATGGCGAGGATATTGACCGCGCGCCCGAAGCGCGGCGGCGGTCACTGCTTTCCCTCCTGCCGGCGACGCGCGACGTGGCGTGGCCAATCAGGGTTTGCGATATCATCGCCCTGGGGCTGGCGGGGCGCGACCACGGACGAGTCGAGCAAAGGATCGATATGTTCGAATTGGGTGCATTGCGCGATCGGGAGATTGGATCTCTCTCGACCGGCGAGCGGTCCCGAGCGCTACTGGCACGAGCGATGATCGCCGAGCCGCGGCTGCTGTTGCTCGACGAACCCTTGGCCAACCTCGATCCCTATTGGACGCTGCGCACGCTCGAGCAGCTGCGGTTATCGGCGCAAGCGGGCGCGACCGTGATGATTGCGCTCCACGACCTTGCGCAGATCGATGCGTTCGATCGGCTGATATTGCTTCGCAACGGCCAAATGGCAGGAGACGGACCGCCTGATCGGATGCGGCCGCAGTTTGGGTCTCTATTCGGAGTCGAACCGACCGATAGCGGTTGGCGGATCGCGCGCGCTTAGCTCGAGTTAGCGGGCGGATCGGCAATCATTGCGGTAAAATTGGCTTCGGCGGCAAGTTTGTTGCCGATCTTGGCTCGGCCCGTAAACTTGCATACGCTCGAGCGCTTTTGGACGAACTCAACTTCTAGCGTCAGCAACACGCCGGGCTCAACCGGAGTGCGGAACTTCGCCCCGTCGATGGCCATGAAATAGACCAGCTTGCCCGATCCGGCGAGTCCGAGGCTTTCGACCGCGAGGACACCGGCGGCCTGCGCCAGCGCCTCGACGATCAGTACCCCGGGCATGATCGGCCGCCCGGGGAAATGGCCCGCGAAGAAAGTCTCATTGATCGTCACCGCCTTGGTAGCAACGATGCGGACGTCGGGCTCGAGGAGTTCGACCCGATCGACGAGCAGCATGGGATAGCGATGCGGAAGTGCCGCCATCACCTTGCGCACGTCCATCGGGCCGAGCGCTGGCCGCCCTTCCTCGCTCATGAGCGGCTTAGCGGCCGGTGGTGGCCGCGGCAGCCGCCGGAGTCACGCTGACCGAGGGCAAGCTCGCGTTGAGCGCGACCAGCACGTCGCTGGTCACGTCGAGCGCAGCGCCATGCGCGAGCGTCGAATTGACGTCGAGCGCGAGATTGGCGCCCTTGGCGACCATCACCTGGTTGATCGCCGGCCCGAGCCGGGCGTTGATCTGGCGCAGGACGTTGGCCTGGGTCGACTGGAGGCTCTGCTGAAGACGCTGCAGTTCCTGGTTGGCGCTGTTCTGCTTGGTCTGGAAGGCGGTCGCGCGCGCCTGGAGCGCGGCATCGGGAGCCTTGCCAGCCAGCGCGTCGGCTGCGGTCTGCAGCGACTGGGCTTCGACCTTGAGCGGCGCGGACAATGCGGCCTGACGCGCCTGCATCGCATTGGCTTGCGCCTGGAGCGTGACCTGTGCCGCCTTGCACGCGGTGCATTCGGCATAGACGCGCTCGTTGTCGACGACGACGATGTTGGCGGGTGCGGCCGAAGCGGCGGCCGGGAGGGCGAGCGTGGCGGCGGCGAACGACGCGAGAAGTACGAGCTTGGTCATCAGAATTGGGTTCCTACGTTGAATGAAAAGAGCTTGGTTTCGTCGCCCTTCTGCTTGAGCAGCGCCTTGGCGAGATCGATGCGCAAGGGGCCGAAGGGCGAAGTCCAGTTGACGCCGATGCCGATCGACAGGCGCGGCTTGGGCGAATTGCCGAGGAAGAATTCCTGATAGCCCGGGCTACGCGAATAGTTGGCACTGGGGGTCGTGGTGGTTTCCCCCGGGCACAAGGTTCCCGGGTTTTGGAACAGCGGCACCCCGGTCGTATTGGTCGCGGTCGGGGTGCAGATGATGCCGATGTTGGTCAATGACGGCTTGGTCAGAGAGAAGACCGATCCCGCGTCGACGAACGCTGACGGGCGCAGGCCAAGACTTCGCGCGCCGGACCCGAGCGGGATCTCCAGTTCGAGCCGGCCCATGTAATAGGCTCGACCGCCAAGCGAATCGCTGAAATTGCTGTTCTTTGTTACCGGGACCAGCGCCCCAGCCAGGTCATATTGCTGGCGCGTGATGCGAGGACCGATGCCGCGGATGTCGAAGCCACGCAACTGTGCGCCGAAGAAACGATCGGTCAGGCGGACGGCATCGACCCCGGCTCGCGGCGCACTCGACAGCGGCTGTATATACCCGCCTTCGCCGTGGATCGAGAAGACGAAGCCCTTCGACAGGCCGAAATATTTGGTCGCATTAGCCTGGCTGCGGATATATTTGACGTCACCGCCAAGCCCGGCGAAATCCTGGCTGAACGAGAGGCGCTGGCCACGCGTCGGACGAATACCGTCGGTGTTATCGTAACCGAGAGAATAGCCGACTGACGAAGTGATCCGCTTGCCAATTTCGTCGCACAGGTAGCGGCCGGCCTTAAGCGGGTCGCAGGCTGCGCCAAGCGGTCCCGCGCCATCGGGGTCGGTGTAGAAGGTGTTCCTGTCGAGGCTCACCTTGTCCTGGATCAGCGAATAGCGCGTGCCGAAGCTGGCGAATTCGGTGATCGGGAAGCCCAACTTGACGTCGCCGCCGTTCGAGAGCTGCGAGTAGGTCGTGTTGCGGGTCGTGCCAATATAGTTGAAGCTGTTGTAATCACGTCGGAAAATGTCGCCGCCGAGCAGGATCTGCTTGTCGAGGAAATAAGGCTCGGTGAAGCCCAGCTGGATCGACTTGGAGTAGCGAGAATAGTTGATCCCGGCGGACAGTGTCTGCGCCATCCCGCGGAAATTATTCTGCTCGATAGATGCCGAGATGATGAACTTCTCAAGGCTTGAATATCCCGCCGACAGCTGCAACTGGCCAGTTGATTTTTCTTCGACATCGACGCCGAGATCGACGCGGTCCGGGGCGCTTCCTGGGGTCTGCTTGATTTCCAGCTTCTCCTGGAAGAAGCCAAGGCTCTGGATCCGGTCCTGCGAGCGTTTGATCTTGAGCGCGTTGAATGCATCGCCCTCGTTGACCCGGAATTCCCGGCGGATGACCTTGTCGCGGGTCGCGGTGTTGCCCTGGATATTGATGTGCTCGACATACACGCGGGACGCCTCGTTGGCGTGGAACGCGATGTTCATCAGATGATGCTCGGTGTCGCGATCGTAGTTGGGCGAGATGTCGGCAAAGGCATAGCCAAGGTTGCCCGCCTGCTCGTTGAGCACGGTGACCGTGTCTTCGACTGCCTTGGAGTTGAACCAGGTGCCTTCCTTGAGCTTGACCATGCTGTTGAGCTTGGCGGCGTTGAGGTCGCGCAGGTCGCTCTCGGCAGTGATCTTGCCAAATTTGTAGCGCGGGCCTTCCTCGACCACATAGGTGATCACGAAATCTTTTCGGTCAGGCGTAAGCTCGGCGAGTGCGCTGACGACGCGGAAATCGGCATAGCCCTGCGTCAGGTAGAAGGCGCGCAGCTTTTGCTGGTCGGCCGCCAGCCGGTCGGGGTCATAGCTGTCGTTGGACTTGAGGAAGCCGAGCGGTCCGCCCGCCTGTTTGGTGTACATCTGCTTCTTGAGCTGGCCGACGCCGAAATGCTCGGCGCCGATGATGTTGATCGCGCGGACCTTGGACTTGTCGCCCTCGTGGATCTCGAACACCAGATCAACGCGGTTCTGGTCGAGCTGGACGATCTTGGGTTCGACCGACGCGGCAAAGCGGCCCTGGCGCTTGTACAGCTCGATGATCCGATCAACGTCGGCGCGGACTTTTGAGCGAGTGAAAATCTGGCGCGGAGCAAGTTTGATCTCGGGAGTGATCTTGTCCGCCTTCAGCCGCTTGTTGCCCTCCAGCACGATGCGATTGATGACCGGATTCTCGCGCACGGTGATGACGAGGTTGCCGGTATCCGCGCCGCCGATGACGACATCGGCGAACAGCTCCGTCGCGTATAGGTCCTTGAGCGCAGTATCGAGCGTTTCAGTGGTGTAGGTCTGACCGGGCGCAAGATTGGCGTAGGCGCGGATCGTGTCAGCCTCGAGCCGCTCGGCGCCGCGGACGGCGATCGACACGATCGTTCCCGAGCTCGGGGGCGCAACGGTGTTGACCGAAGCTGCCGGTGCGGCAGGCGCCGTCGCAGCTGCTGGCGCCGGGGTATTTTGTGCGGTCGCGGCGGTCTTCGCCATCAGCGGCGAAGCGCCGGAGCCGAGAACGGTGCCGATTAGGAGCATCGCGCCGACGCGCCTGAAATGAGTACTGGTCGCTGCGTTCACGCGTGCCCGCCCTTCAAATAGCAAATCGGGCGTCATACCGGACGCCCATTGCGGCCCTGCCCTAACCCCCGCCGCCGATCAAGCTTGTCAGCCGATCAACCGGCCGAGCCGTGCCCAGACTCCGAACGAGCCGAGGTCGTTGGCGGTCGTGAACAGGAGCAGCGCCAGAATGAGCGCGAGCCCGCCACGAAACGCCCACTCCTGTGCCCGGTCGCCGACCGGCTTTCGCCGGACCGCTTCGACCAGATAGAAGAACAAGTGTCCACCATCGAGCATCGGCACTGGCAACAAGTTGATGAATCCCAGATTAATTGAGAACAGCGCGACCAGTTCTATGAACTGGAACGGGCCGAGACTGGCCTGCTGTCCGGCCATCTGCGCCATTTTTAGCGTGCCGCCCAATTCTTTGACTGAGCGCTCGCCGCCGATGATCTGGCCGAGGCCGTCGATCATCGAGCGGGTGATCGCAAAGGTGAATCGAGTCGCTTGCGGGATGACCCAGAGCAACGGCGGGCGGACCCACTCCTGAGCGGTCGGCACGATCCCGAGCATGCCGATGCGCGCTGACTGTCCGAACTGGTCGTGAAGGTCGAAGGCGGCGATTTTCGCTGGGCGGACCTGCTCTGTACCATTTCGAATGAACCGGATGTCGAGCGTTTCGCCGGGGCGAAGTGCGACGGCGCGCTTTATGTCCTCGAATGTATCGATGGTGGTGCCGCCGATCGCATCGATGCGATCGCCCGGTCGCAGGCCGATGGCGAGCGCGGTCGAGTTGGGGAGCACCCCGCCGACGACGGGCGGGCTGTGCGGCATGCCGAGTGTCAGGAAGAATCCGGCGAAGATCAGGATTGCTACGATGAAATTGGTCGCAGGGCCGGCGAGGACAATTAGGAAGCGCTGCCACCACGACTTGAGATGGAAGCTCTTGTCCTGTTCTTCAGCGGTGAGCGGTGCGGTGCCGGGCCGGCTGGCGGCATCGGCATCGCCGGTGAAACGGACGTAGCCGCCGAGCGGGAGGAGGCCGATCTTCCACCGCGTGCCGCGCTTGTCGGTCCAGCCAACGAGCTCGGGACCGAAGCCGATCGAGAATGAGTCCGCTCCTACGCCAAACCAGCGTCCGACGAGATAGTGGCCGAGCTCGTGCAGGAACACGAGCGGCCCGATCGCGCACAGGAATGCGAGGGCGATGAACCAGACTGGCGGCTGGGCGAGCATCTAGGCGGCGAGTGCGGTCATCAACTGACGCGCAGTGTGGCGCGCGCGCTCGTCGATGTCGATAACCTCGGCGATGGAGCGAGGCGCGCGCGCGTCGGTTCGTTCCAGTGTTCGCTCGACGAGAGACGCGATGTCTCCGAAACCGATACGGCGGTCGAGGAAGGCCGCGACCGCAATCTCGTTGGCGGCGTTGAGCACAGTTGGCGCAGCGCCCCCGGCTTCGAGCGCGGCACGGGCGAGGCGGAGCGCTGGGAATCGATCGGGATCGGGGGCCTCGAAGGTCAGCGTGGCGATCCGGGTCAAGTCGAGTTTCGCAGCGCCGCTTTCGATCCGCACGGGCCAGGCGAGGGCGTGGGCGATCGGGATGCGCATGTCTGGGCTGCCGAGCTGGGCGAGCACCGACCCGTCGATATATTCGACCATCGAGTGGATCACCGACTGCGGGTGGACCAGGATGTCGATGCGGTCCGACGGCAAAGCGAATAAATGATGTGCCTCGATCAACTCGAGCCCCTTGTTCATCATCGTCGCCGAATCGACCGAGATTTTTGCACCCATTGTCCAGTTGGGGTGGGCGACCGCCTGGTCGGGGGTCATCGCCCGCATCTCGGCGAGGCTGCGGGTGCGAAACGGTCCACCGCTCGCGGTCAGGATAAGTCTTGCGATCTCTTTCGAGCTACTATCGCCAAGGCATTGGAAAATTGCATTATGCTCGCTGTCGACGGGCAGGATGGTGGCGCCGTTACGGGCCGCCGAGTCAATCATCAGCGCGCCGGCAGTGACCAACGCTTCCTTGTTGGCCAAAGCAACCGTCTTGCCGGCTTCGACCGCCGCCATGACGGGCTCGAGCCCGGCGCAGCCGACGATTGCGGCCATGATAAGGTCGGCCGACGTGGCAGCTTGGAGCAGAGCATCGCGCCCAGTTGCGGCGCGACAGCCGGTCCCGGCTAGCCGATGTTCGAGTTCGGGCAGCAGCGCTGCGTCATCTATGACGGCAAGCTGCGCGCCGGTGCGCCGCGCCGCTTCGGCCAACTCGGCGACGCGCCTTGATGCAGTCAGCGCGACGACTTCGAACCGATCGGGATGGCGCTCGACGAGATCGAGGGTTGAGCTGCCGATCGATCCGGTCGCGCCAAGGATTGAAAGTGTGCGTTTCATTGAATGATCGCAAGCTCATAGCACGCAGTAAGGATCGCGACGACCACCAAACCGTCGAGTCGATCGAGCGCGCCGCCATGGCCCGGAAGCCATGTTCCGCTGTCCTTGACCCCGCCGCGGCGTTTCAGGCCACTTTCGAACAAATCGCCGATTTGTGCTCCAAGCGCGAACAGCGGGGCGAGCATGATCAAAAGGCGATCAAGATCGAAAAAGAGCACCCAAGCTCCGCCTAACAGCGCGGCGGCGATCATCCCGCCGATCAGCCCCGCCCACGTCTTGTTCGGGCTAACCGTAGGCGCGAGCTTTGGCCCGCCGATTGCGCGACCGGCGAAATAGGCACCGATGTCGGTCGACCAGGTGACGATGAACACCCACACCAGCGTTTCGAGCTTGTGCGCCCCGCGCTCGCGGATCCACAGCAACGCAAGCGATGGGAGCAGCGCATAGAAAAAGCCGGCGACCATCCAGTGCAGACCCCAGCCGCGCACGATCCGGCTCCATTCGAAATACATCATTCCACCGGCTGCGGCGACGAGGATCGCGAACGGGTATCCTCCGACCACCGCTGCGCCGAGCGCAATGACAATCATGGCCATGCCGGCAATTGCGCGTTTGGCGAGTTCGCTCATCGTTGCGGTCAGCGTCCACCGAAGCGGCGCTGGCGCTGGCCATATTGGGCAAGCGCGTCACCGAAAACGGCGGCATCGAAATCGGGCCATAACGTGTCGAGGAATATCAGCTCTGCATAAGCCGCTTGCCACAGCAGGAAATTCGACAGGCGCACCTCGCCCGAGGTGCGGATGAGCAGGTCCAGTTCGGGCCAGTGGGCGGTCTGGAGCTCGGCGCCGATAGCGGTTTCGTCGATGCTGGCGGTGGCGATCTCGCCTGCAACCGCGCGCTCGGCAAGACGGCGGGCGGCGGCGGCGAGTTCGCCGCGAGAACCATAGTTGAGCGCCATGACGAGCGTGATCTTGCCGTTGCCCCGGGTACGTTCGACGGCAGCCTGAAGGCGGGCGGCGAGGTCGGGACCGAAGCCTTCGGGCTCGCCGATCAGCTCGAGCCGAACGCCCTCCTTCTCAAGACTGGCCAGCTCGCGATCGAGGTAGAAGCGCATCAGCCCGGTAAGGTCGGATACTTCCTCCGCCGAGCGACGCCAGTTTTCTGATGAAAAGGCATAGAGGGTCAGTACCTCGACACCTGCCTCGGCTGCGGCGCGCACTGTCGTGCGAACCGCTTCGGCACCGGCGCGGTGGCCCGCCACCCGAGGTAGCCCGCGCTTCGCCGCCCAGCGCCCGTTGCCGTCCATGATGATCGCGACATGGCGCGGCACCCGCGCCTCGCCAGTCGCCGCAGCGCCCTCGCTCTCTTTCGAAGCAACTGGGCGCACATGCTTCATTTGCCGAGAATTTCCTGTTCCTTGTTGTAGGCGGTGGCGTCGATATCCTTGATCGTTTCGTCGGTCATCTTCTGGACCTCGGTCTCGTGACGCTTGCGCTCGTCCTCGCTGATCTCGTTCTTCTTTTCGTCGGCCTTGAGCGCGTCCATGCCGTCGCGGCGAACGTTGCGTGCGGCGATACGCGCTTTCTCGGCATATTGGCCGGCGAGCTTGGCGAGTTCCTTGCGCCTTTCCTCGGTCAAATCGGGGATCGGCAGGCGGATGACCTGGCCATCAACGATTGGATTAATGCCAAGTCCTGCGTTGCGGATGGCTTTTTCTACCGGAGTGACGTTCGAGCGGTCCCACACCTGGACCGAGATCATTCGCGGCTCGGGGACCGATACGGTGGCGCACTGGTTCAAGGGCATATTGGCGCCATAGACCTCGACCTGGATCGGATCGAGCAGCCCGGTGGAGGCGCGACCAGTGCGAAGCCCGGCAAGATCGCCCCTCAGGTTCTCAAGCGCGCCATGCATGCGGCGGGCAATATCGGACTTGTCGTAAGCGGGCATCGTCTACTCCTGTTCGTTGGTGACGATCGTCGCGGTCCCACCCCCGGCAAGCACCTCGGCGAGATTGCCCGGCTGGCGGATATTGAACACGACGATCGGAATATCATTGTCGCGGCACAGTGCGACCGCCGCGGCGTCCATCACCTTGAGGTCATTCGCCAGCACCTGGTGGAAACCGAGATGGTCGTAACGGGTGGCGGTTTTCACCTTCTTGGGATCGGCGTCATAGACCCCATCGACACTGGTGCCCTTGAACAAGGCATCGCATTTCATCTCGGCGGCGCGCAGGGCAGCGCCGGTGTCGGTGGTGAAATACGGACTGCCGACGCCAGCAGCGAAGATTACCACGCGCCCCTTGGCGAGATGGCGCTCGGCGCGGCGGCGGATGACGGGCTCGCACACCTGGTCCATCTTGATCGCCGACTGGACGCGCGTTTCGACGCCGAGTTGTTCGAGCGCGTTCTGCATCGCGAGCGCGTTCATGACGG
>JBBQDG010000025.1:0-34933 GCA_038319435.1 Sphingomonadales bacterium
ATGACGGCCAGCTTGTTCTTCGCGACTTTGAACTGGGCGCCGGCGTCGCGCATCTTCAGGCGCAAGTCGGTGGACTGGGCCACCGTCAGGCCGAGATTGCGGGTGATGACCACCACGCTGGTCTCGGAGAAGACGCTCTTCAGCTCGGCAACCAGATCGGCCTTTTGCGAACGATCCATGCCAACTCCTATGTTCGGCCAGCGCAAGTCGCGCGGACCGAGCTTCACAAACCCCCGCGCCGCAGGTGCGGAGCGAGGAACGAAGTCCGTAGGGGGCTGGATCAATGGCGCTGCCTCAACGGCAACGCACGGCAGCAGTGCTGCCCGAATTCCTGTCCCCGCCTCGGTCGCAGATTAAGGAGGAAACCCCCAGCGACTGTCTCGGACGGATGCGCCGGGTTCGTTCTTGAGAACTGGCCCGGTGCGGGGTGGCCTATAGCGCATCGGACAAATTGATCAAGGGAGCCGAGTCGCGGGACGCGTAGCAACGAGTTTTGGACACGGTTGACAGTGTGGGGCGGTTTTGCAGAGGTTTGACCTTGGTGACCTTTCCCTCTTGAAAGGGGCAAGGCGGGGCGCAAGCGTGTGAACATGGGTGTGACCTTGGTCAATCTCGCAAACCGAGCATGAGGCTATGGCAATCAAGGTCATCGAATGACCAAAGCACATCGCAGCGGCTGTAGGACAGGCTTTTCGGCAGCGCGCGCTAGTCGGTGATTAGCTGTAGCTATTCGAACCACTTCGACATGGCAACTTTAAGCGCGAAACCAGTTAAGAAAAGCGCTGCGATCGCGGCAACTGACCCTGCACCAGTGAAACCGAACGACTCATCTACAAAGAAAAAGGCGTACCACGGGGACAGGGCAATGAATGGAATGCCGAGCACATACGCGAGCGCCAGACCAAATCTCTTGAGACTGTAAAATTCTCTCTGACATTTTTTTGAGCAGAAGGCTTGGTTGGATGGAAACACAGGGAAGTCGGTCGTCGTGACGAGAGAACCACATTCACTGCAAAAGTGGCGGTACTTCCGCCCTGACCTTCGATTAATGAGCTTGCGGGTCATGCCATTCCCAACAGCCGTTACCAGTTTGGCGCCAGCCTAACGCACGCGCAATTGTCAGCAAATGTCTCGTTATCGTTATTTTTACTTGCAAGCGAGTGCGGGCGTTCGCGAGGAAGTCGGACGGACAGGGGGCGACTTACCAGATCGGCGTCTAAACCCGACCACTTCACGCGGCCCGCACCGAAATCGATCCGATCCCGTCGTGTCGCCGACGCACGCTGATTTCGACATCATGGCCCAGCCGGCGAAGCGCCTCGGTGATATAGGTCTCGCTGATCCCATCGAACCGCCCGCGCAGGATCCGTGAAAGCTTGGGCTGGGGGATGCCGACGCGCACCGCTGCCGCGGTCTGGTTTAGCCCGAGCTCGGCCATGCTCCGCTGCAGTGCGGCGGCGAGCCGTGCCTTGACGAGACGTAGTTCCGGATTCGGCAGGCCAAGGTCGGCGAAGACATTCCCGCTGGATGTCACATGATCGACGGTCATCTCATTGAACCTTTCCTGCCTTGCGTTTGTCGGCCGCGAGTTGCTTCGCCGCCTTCAACCGTGCCTCAATCGTTCCCCGATCGTGCCTTGGCACGGCGATCCCGCTCGTCGACTTCTTCTGAAATGCATGCAGGACGTAAACATCGTCGTCGATCCTGATGTTATAGACGCAGCGGTATGTGTCGCCGTCAAATCGCTCGATCAGTTCGATGCTGTCGTCATAGGGCTTCGCACTCAAATGCCGGTCACCGGTTTGGGCAAGGTACAAGCCATGCCCGAACTCGTCGCGAACTTGCTCCGGCATCCTCTTCAAATCTCGCAAGCTGCTCCCGATAAACTCGATGGTTCGAACCATTGGCCCCCCAGTTCGGCAGGCGAGAGTTATATCCGAATAGTTCTAAAGTCAAGAGCGAGATCTGGTTACGCCTCGCGCGACGCGCGGTTGAGTCAGTCTTTCGGCGCCGGCCACTCTGCGATCGGCTCGATCGTGGCGTAGCGCTCTTTTGATGGCGGATATTTCAGCTCGGGGAAGACTGGCAACTCGAGGTCGATGCGCATGTCGGGCATGCGGTCGAGGAGGTTGCGGATGAGGGTCAGGCGGCCGCGCTTCTGGTCGTTGAAGTCAACCAGCGTCCATGGCGCCCACGCGGTGTGGGTCGCATTCAGCATCGCCTCGCGCGCCACCGTGTAATCGTCGTAATGCTGACGCGCGGCGAGATCGATCGGGGAGAGCTTCCACTGCTTGAGCGGATCGGCGAGGCGCTCGGCGAAGCGTGCTTCCTGCTCCTTCTGGTCGCAACACAGATAATATTTGAAGAGCAGGATGCCGTCGTCGATCAGACCCTTCTCGAATTCGGGAACGGCGGCGAAAAAGTCGTTCGCCTGCTTCTCGCTGCAGAAGCCCATGACCCGCTCGACCCCGGCGCGATTATACCAGCTGCGGTCGAACAGCATGATCTCGCCGGGGGCGGGGAGGCGGGTGGCGTAGCGCTTGAGGTAGGCTTGCGTCCCGAGCAGTCGCGGTGGCTTGCCGAAGGCGACGATATGGCAGTCGCGCGGGTTGATATGCTGTTTGATCGCGTCGATCACCCCGCCCTTGCCGGCGGTGTCGCGGCCTTCGATCAGGATCAGGATGCGCTGGCCGGTGACCTTGGCCCAATGCGCCATCTGGACCAGCTCGATGTCCAGTCCGGCGAGCTTCTTGTCGTATTTCTTGCGCTTCACCACTCTCTCCGCCGACCCGCGTTGCCCTTGGCAAGCCACTCGCTATAGCGCGTCCGACGCCAAGGAGTAGCGCGATGATCGAAGCTGAGTTCTGGGACTATGATTCGCCCGAGGAGATGGCCGCCGCGGTCGCGGGCGACATCGGGTTCATCATCGAAAGCGCATTGGATGCACGCGGCGCGGCGCTGCTCGCCTTTCCCGGCGGATCGACACCGCAGCCGATCTTCGCCGAACTGGCGAAGGCCAAGTTGAACTGGAAGAAGGTCACCATCTTCCCCGGCGACGACCGGCTGGTCGCGATGGACAATGAATTGTCGAATGTGCGCGGGATTGCCAAGACCTTCCTGCCGACCGGCGCGCGCGTGTTTCCGATCACCGCGCCGATCGACGATTACCAGCTGGCGGGCAATTCGGCCGATGCGCGGTTGCAGGATCTGCCATGGCCGCCCGATCTGGTGTGGCTCGGGATGGGCGAGGACGGACACACCGCGTCGATTTTCGCGGGACCCGATCTCGAGACTGCGCTCGATGCGCCCAAGACGCGGCGGATGGTCGGGGTGATGCCCGACCCGCTGCCGACAGAGGCGCCCGTCGCGCGCGTCACGCTGACCCGGGCGGCGATCCTGCAGGCGAGGACGATCCTGATCACGATCAAGGGTCAGAAGAAGCGCGACCTGCTCGAGGCTGCGATCAAGGACGGGCATTCGTCAAAGCTGCCGATCGGACGGGTGCTTGCTGAGTGCGAGCAGCCAATCGACATTCATTGGTGCGCGTGACGGGAGCAGCGTCGAGCAGGCGGACGTTTGGTCGTTCCGTTCCTAGTCGAACAGCGGCAGGCTGGTCGTCGACTTGATCTCCTGCATGGCGAACGATGAGGTCACGTCGTGGAGGTCGGCAACCTTGGTCAGCTTGCGGTAGATGCGGTCGTAGTCGGCGATGTCGCGCGCGACGATTTTGTGGAGGTAGTCGATCTCGCCGCTCATGCGGTAGAATTCGACGACTTCGGGGATGCGCGAGACGCCGTTGGAGAAGGACAACAACCATTCGTCGCTGTGGCTGGCGGTGCGGACGGCGACGATGACCGTGACGCCGAGCCCGAGCTTGTCGCGGTCGAGGATCGCGACGCGGCGTTTGATGATGCCTTCGCGCTCGAGCCGTTTGATCCGTTTCCAGCAGGGGGTGGCGGAAAGGCCAACTTTCTCGCTGATCTCGGCGATGGCGAGGGTCGCGTCTTCCTGGAGCAGCGCGAGGATGCGCCGGTCGATCGTGTCGAGAATGAAATTCTCTATCATCGTATGATTTCGATCATCTCGTTTCCCAGAACATCGTTAACTAACGCAAACTAAGTCACGGATTTGTTCAAAGATGCGTTATCCTGCTTGTCTCATGATGGCTAGAGGCGGGGAAATGATCGGACGGCTGTTCAACGAGCATCCTCACAGCGTCGGCGAAAGCTATGGCGAGCATCTCGTCGTGGCCGGCGGGTTCGGGGTGACGATGATCGTCGCCGGTTGCGCCTGCCTTGCCCACGCGCTGTTCCCGGCGCTGTTCGAACGCACCGGGAGCGCGGCAATCGAGCGGTTGCACGCGGCGATGCTGGTCAAGCGGTCGCGGGTCGATTCGGATCCGCGCTAACGGCGTTCACTGCTTGATGCCGAGCCGATCGAGCACGAAGGCGAACATTTCGGCCTGGTCCTGATAGCTGCGGAAGCGGCCCGACTTGCCGCCATGGCCAGCTTCCATGTTGATGCGGAACAGCAGCGGGTTAGCGTCGGTCTTGCGCGCACGAAGACGCGCGACCCACTTGGTCGGCTCATAATATTGGACCTGGCTGTCCCACAGGCCAGTCGAGACGAACAGCGCTGGATAGGCCTGAGCGCGCACATTGTCGTAGGGGCTGTAGGCGGCCATGACCTTGTAGTCGGCCTCGTTGGCGGGGTTGCCCCACTGGTCATATTCGTTGGTGGTGAGCGGGATCGAGGCGTCGAGCATGGTCGTCAGCACATCGACGAACGGGACTTGTGCGACGATCACCGCATAATCGGTCGGCGCCTGGTTGGCGATGCCGCCCATCAGCAGGCCCCCCGCGCTGCCGCCGCGCGCGGCCACGCGGCCCTTCGCGGCATAGCCCTTGGCAACCAGATCGCGGGTGACGTCGACGAAATCGTTGAAGCTATTCTGTTTTTTGGTGAGGTGACCCTGGTCGAACCAGTCGCGGCCCATTTCCTGGCCCCCGCGGATGTGGGCGATGGCATAGACCACGCCCCGGTCCAGCAGGCTGGTGGTGACGAGCGAATAGGCGGGGTCGGTCGAGGCGCCGTAGCTGCCGTAGGCATATTGGAATAGCGGCGCGGTACCGTCGCGCTTGAGGCCTTTTTTGTAGACCAGGCTGACCGGCACGCGGGCGCCGTCGCGGGCCGTGGTCCAGACGCGTTCGGTGACGTAGTTTTTGGCGTCGTAGCCGGGAACTGGCTGGACCTTGAGGGTGCGGCTCTTGCCAGTGAGCGCGTTCCATTCGAGCGTGGTCGTGGGGGTGGCGAGGCTGTCGTAGGCGTAGCGGACCCACGGGGTTGCCGCTTCGTGATTGCCGGTCAGGCTCATCTGGTAGGCGGGCTCGGTGGCGTCGACGAGGGTCGACTTGCCGGTGCGACTGAGCAGGCGCAGGCGCTTGTTGCCGTCATGGCGCTCGGCAATCGCGGTGAAATTGTCGAAGGCGGCGAAGTCGTCGATGAAGTCGCCTGGCTTGGACAGCATGGTCCAGTTCGCCGACGGCTTGCCGAGCGCGGCGTCGGGGAAGCTCATCAACTGGTAGTTCTTGGCGTTGGCGTTGGTGCGGACGATCCAGCGGCCGGCGGCGTTGTCGGCGTTGTAGAGGACATCCTTGGTGCGCGGGGCGATCAGGGTCATCGCTTCGGGGCGGCCGTAGGGGGCGCAGCGCTGCTCGGTCATGGTCGTCGCTTCTTCGCCGATGCAGACGAAGCGGCCCGATGCGGTCGCTTGCACGCCGATGTAGAATGTATCGTCCTTCTCTTCGTAGAGCAGACGGTCGGCGCTGGCGGGAGTGCCGAGCTTGTGCAGTTTGATCCGCTTGGACAGCAGGGTCACCGGGTCCTTCTCGACGTAGAGGATGGTGTCGTCTGAGCCCCAGGCGAGGCCTGGATCGATATCGGGGACGGCGTCGGCAAGCGTCTTGCCGGTGGCGGTGTCGAGGACATGGAGGACATATTGGCGGCGACCGATCTTGTCCTCGGCATAGGCGACGTAGCGGCCATCATGGCTCGGCTCGAACCCGGATACGGCGAAGTAGCCGCTGCCTTTGGCCATCGTCGGTTCGTCGAGGAGGATTTCCTCCTTCGCGGTCAGCGCGCCTTTCTTGCGCGCGAGGATCGGATAGTCGGCGCCGGGGGTGAAGCGGGTGTAATAATAATAACCGCCATCGCGGTAGGGGACCGAGCTGTCGTCCTGTTTGATGCGGCCGGTGATCTCGCCGAACAGCTTCGCCTCTAGGGGCTTGAGCGGCGCCATCATCGCGTCGGTGTAGGAGTTCTCGGCCTTGAGATAGTCGAGCATCTCGGGGTTCTTGCGGGTGTCGTCGCGCAACCAGTAATATTCGTCGTTGCGGACCGCGCCGAACGGGGCGCGGATGTCGTGCGGGCGCTGGGCGGCGACGGGTGGGGTTTGCGCGGTGGCGGCGGTCGAGAGGAGCAGGGCGGAGAGGTAGGCGAGGCGCATGGACGGCTCCTTAGGTGAGCGGTTGGCCGCTGGTTTCCTTGAGGAACAGCAGCGAGGTGACGACGGAAATGGCGGTAAAGGCGAAGGCGTACCACAGCCCGGCGTAGAGATTGCCGGTGATCGCGACGAGGGCGAAGCTGGTGACGGGGAGGAAGCCGCCGACCCAGCCTGTGCCGACATGATAGGGCAGGCTCATCGCGGTGTAGCGAACCCGGGTCGGAAACATCTCGACCAGCGCGGCGGCCATCGGTCCATAGAGCGCGCAGGCGGCGGCGGTGAAGACCAGTAGCCAGACGATGAGGGTCAACCAGTCGACGTGGGCAAGCTCCGCCTTGGCGGGATAGCCGGCGGCGGTGAGCACGGCCTTGAGCCGGTCGCCGGTGGCGGTCTTGAGGGCTTTCAAACCCTTTGCGTCGAGGCGGCTGCCGTCGGGGACGGGGAGCAAAGTGTGGCCGACGGCGATCGCGGTCGTACCATCGGCGGAACGGGTCTCGCGGGTCGAGATGCCCGATCCGGCGAGAAGACTTTTCGCGATGTCGCAGGCAGTCGTGAAATGGCGCGTACCGGCGGGATCGAACTGGACCGAGCAGGTCGCGGGATCGGTGACGACGGTGACCGGGGTGCTCGCCTGCGCGGCGATCAGCGCGGGGTTCGTGGCGCGGGCGATCGCGTGATAGCCGGGGAAATAGGCGATGAGCGCAACGATCATGCCTGCGAGCATGACGGGCTTGCGGCCCCAATGATCAGACAGCCAGCCGAACAGGACGTAGAGCGGGGCGGAAACCAGGGTCATCACCATGATGACGAGGTTCACTTGTGCGCCGGGGAGGCCGAGCATCTTCTCGAGGAAGACCTGCATGTAGAAGAAGGTCGAATACCACACCGCGCCCTGGGCGGACATGATCGCGAAGAAGGCGATTGCGACCTGGCGCAGGCTGGCGGGGTCGGCGAAGGCCTCGCGCAGCGGGGCCTTGGAGACGTTGCCTTCTTCCTGAAGCGTGACGAACGCGGGGCTTTCTGCAAGCTTGGTTCGCAGCCACAGCGAGATGGCGAGGAGCAGCGCGGAGGCGAGGAACGGGATGCGCCAGCCCCAAGCGGCGAACGCATCCTCGCCGAGCAGGGTCCGCGTAGCGAGAATCACCGCGAGCGCGGCGAGCAATCCGAATGCAGCGGACGACTGGATCCAGCTGGTCGCATAGCCGCGGCCATGGGCGGGTGCGTGTTCGGCGACATAGATCGCGGCGCCGCCATATTCGCCGCCGAGTGCGGTGCCCTGGCAGATGCGCAGAAAGATGAGGAGCGCGGGGGCGAGCCAGCCGGCCTGCGCGTAGGTCGGCAGGCACCCGATGAGAAAGGTCGCGCCGCCCATCAGGGAGATGGTGATGAGGAAGGCGCCCTTGCGACCCATGCGGTCGCCGAGGCTGCCGAACAGGATCGCGCCGAGGGGGCGGAAGGCGAAGCCGGCGGCGAACAGCCCGAGTGCGGCGATCAGCGAGGCGGTCGGGGGAAGCGAGGCGAAAAACGTCTTCGAGATGATCAGCGCGAGGCTGCCGAAAATGAAGAAATCATACCATTCGAACGCGGTTCCGGTCGACGAGGCGGCAATCACCCGCGCCAGTCCCGTACCCTTGCGTGCCTCGCCCGCCATTCAATGCTCTCCCGTCGAGGCAGGCACGATAGCGCGCGTTCTGGCGAGCGCTAGCCCTTGGTGATCACCTCGTCGAGATGGGCCAGCGGAACGCCGAACTTGGTGACGGTAAGCCGGTTGTCGAGCGTGCGCCGGTCGGCGCGCAGGATCAGGACCTGGCGCGCCTTCAGCCCGCCCTTCATCGGGAAGGCGATATCGAGCCGGGGTCCGGCGACGCTGGCAACGACCGGGCCGCTGGCGTCGGTCAGCGTTCCGGTGAAGTGTCCGGGGTCGGCGGGCATGAGGTGCCAGCTGCGCACGCGCGATGGCTTGCCCTGCTCGTCGATGCGCTGGTCGAGGAATACGCCACCTTTACCGTCGGACCGGCCCGACGAGTGGACGAGGATGGCCTCGGGTTCGCCGACCAATTTGTGAAGCGTGGCACGGCCTTCGGCGCGACCGGTAAAATAGGCGATCGGGTCGAGCGGGGTCGTCGCGATCGGTCCGCTATCGGGCGCGCTCGCGGAACAGGCGGTGATGGCCAGCGGGAGGATGAGGGCTAAGATTCGCATGGGGACTGAACGCCGGGCTTGCAACTAAGTGTCCGGCTTATCGTGCCCCCTGTCAAACGCAATCCCGCTTCCCATATCCGGGGCATGTCGCGATCCCGATACCGCCGCCGATGAGTCCGCCCAGACGGCCGCTGCCGCCCCCACCCGAACGCGCGGTGCCGAGCGGGCGGCTGTCGCGGCTTGGCCAGTTTGGACGGCTGGCGGGCGGGGTCGCAGGCGGAATGATCGCGGAAGGCGCGCGACGGCTGGCCGATGGCGAGCGGCCAAAGATGCGCGACATGCTGATGACTCCGGGCAATTTCGCGCGGCTGGCGGACCGGCTGTCGCACCTGCGGGGGGCGGCGATGAAGCTTGGCCAGATGATTTCGATGGACGCTGGCGACATGCTTCCGCCCGAGCTCAGCCAGTTGATGGCGGGCCTTCGCGACCGGGCCAATCACATGCCGCCACAACAGCTGCAGCAGGTGCTCGCACGCGAGTGGGGTGCGGATTGGCGGCGGCGGTTCAAGCGGTTCGAGCCAACCCCGATGGCGGCGGCGTCGATCGGGCAGGTCCATCGCGCGATGACGAAGGACGGTCGCGATCTGGCGATCAAGGTGCAATATCCGGGGGTGCGGGGCAGTATCGACGCCGACATCGACAATGTCGCGACGTTGTTGCGCGTTTCGGGGTTGCTGCCCAAGGCGCTAAATATCGGACCGCTGCTCGAGGAAGCGAAGAAACAGCTTGCCGATGAAGCGGATTACCACCGCGAGGGCGAGCAGATGACGCGTTACGGCGCGCTGCTGGCGGGTGAGGCGGATTATGTCGTGCCGCGGCTCGATGTCGAGTTCTCGACGGGGCAGGTGCTGGCGATGGACTTTCTTGCCGGGGTGCCGATCGAGAGTCTGGTCGATGCTGACCAAGGCGAGCGCAATCGGGTGATGACTGCGCTGTTGTCGCTGGTGCTGCGCGAGCTTTTCGAGTTCGGGGTGATGCAGACCGACCCCAATTTTGCCAATTATCGGTATCAGGCGGAGAGCGGGCGGTTGGTGCTGCTCGATTTTGGCGCGGCGCGGCCGGTGCTTGCCGAGACGAGCGCGGATTATCTGCGGTTGATCGGTGCGGCGCTCGCGGGGGATCGGGCGGAGGTGCGCGGTGCGGCGCTGGCGGCGGGGTTCCTTGGCGAGGGGGCGGTTGCCCGGCATGGCGCGCGGATCGACGCGATGATCGACGTGGTTATGGCAAAGCTCAACCAGCCGGGATTATTCGATTTCGGCGACCGGGGTTTTGTCGAACTGCTGCGCGAACCGGGGACGGCCGTGGCGAGCGATTCGGCGGCGTGGCACATCCCACCCGCCGCGATCCTGTTCGTGCAGCGCAAGATCAGCGGAATGCATTGCTCGCGGCCAGGCTTGGGGCCGAGGTTGATCTGCGGGCGCTGGTTGCCACGCAGCTGGGGATCGTCGCCTAGGCGTCGCGTCCCTTGACCAGCGCGTCGACCACCGACGGGTCGGCCAGTGTCGAGGTGTCGCCGAAACCTTCGCTCTGGCCCTCGGCGATCTTGCGCAGGATGCGGCGCATGATCTTGCCCGAGCGGGTCTTGGGAAGGGCGGGGGTGAACTGGATGCGCTCGGGTGTGGCGAGGGCGCCGATGTGCTTGCGGACCCCGGCGTTGAGCTCTTTGTGGAGGTCGGGGTGGGGTTCGATGCCGGCGTTCAAGGTGACGTAGGCGTGGATCGCCTGGCCCTTGATATCGTGGGGAACGGCGACGACCGCTGCCTCGGCGACATTTTCGTGGGCGACCAATGCGCTTTCGACCTCGGCGGTGCCGATGCGGTGGCCCGAAACGTTGATGACGTCATCGACCCGGCCGGTGATCCAGTAATAGCCGTCGTCGTCGCGGCGGCAGCCGTCGCCGGTGAAGTAGAGCCCGGGGTAGGCAGTAAAATAGGTCTGGAAGAAGCGCTCGTCGTCGCCCCACACGCCGCGCATCTGGCCGGGCCAGGAGGAGCGCAGGCACAGATTGCCGCTGGTCGCGCCGACGAGTTCGCGGTGCTCGGCATCCACCAGCAGGGGTTCGATGCCGGGGAGGGGGCGGGTGGCGCTGCCGGGCTTCATGTCCATCGCGCCGGGGAAGTTGGCGATGAGGATCCCGCCGGTCTCGGTCTGCCACCAGGTGTCGGTGACCGGGCAGCGCTTGTCGCCGACGACGCGCCAGTACCAGTCCCACGCTTCGGGGTTGATCGGCTCGCCGACGGTGCCGAGGAGACGGAGCGAGGCGCGGCTGTATTTCGTCACCCAGTCGTCGCCCTCGCGCATCAGCGAGCGGATCGCGGTCGGGGCGGTGTAGAGGATGGTCACGCCGAGACGGTCGATCGTTTCCCACAGCCGGCCGTGGTCGGGATAATTGGGGACGCCATCGAACATCACGCTGGTCGCGCCGTTCATCAGCGGGCCGTAGACGGTGTAGCTGTGCCCGGTGATCCAGCCGACATCGGCGGTGCACCAGAAGATGTCATCGTCGCGGGCGCCAAAGATCCAGTCGAAAGTTGCCGCCGCCCAGGTTGCGTAGCCGCCGGTTGTGTGGACCACGCCCTTGGGCTTGCCGGTCGAGCCCGAGGTGTAGAGGATGAACAGCGGATCCTCGGCGTTCATCGGCTCGGGCGGGCAATCGGCGGGGACGGTGTCGCGCAGAGCGGCCCAGGCGAGGTCGCGGCCTGCGGTCATCGGCACGGCGATGCCGGTGCGGGCGATGACGATGACGGTGTCAACCGGGCTCACCGCGAGCGCCTTGTCGACATTGGCTTTCAGCGGGATCGGCTTGCCGCCGCGACGCCCTTCGTCGGCGGTAATGACTGCGACTGCGCCGCAATCGCGGATGCGGTCGGCGAGGCTTTCGGGGGAGAAGCCGCCGAACACGACGCAATGGACCGCACCGATCCGCGCGCAGGCGAGCATTGCTGCGGCCGCTTCGGGGATCATCGGCAGGTAGATCATGACGCGGTCGCCGCGCTTGACACCGCGTGATTTCAACGCGTTGGCGAAGCGGCACGTCTCTTCATAGAGTTCGCGATAGGTGAGCGGCCGGCCCTCGCCGGGCTCGTCGGCTTCGAAGATCAGGGCGGTGCGGTCACCGCGCTCGGCGAGGTGGCGGTCGAGGCAATTGGCCGACAGATTGAGCTGGCCGTCCTCATACCATTTGATGTGGAAATTGTCGGCGGCGAACGACCAGTCGCCGGCCCTGGTTGGTGCGCGCACCCAATCGAGCCGCTTGGCCATCGCCAGCCAGAAGGCGTCCGGATCGGCGGCAAAGGCGGCATGAAGCGCCGCGAGTTCGGCCGGACCGACGCGGGCGTCGAAACCGGACGGAACGGGGACGATGGCTGCACTCATGGCACGCGAACTCCTGTCAGGGCGTATCGCCCATCGTCGCCATGTCGATAACGAAGCGGTAGCGGACATCGTTGCGGAGCAATCGTTCATAGGCGTCGTTGACCTGGTCCATGCGGATCGTCTCGCACTCGGGGTAAATGCCTTTTTCGGCGCAGAATTCGAGCATTTCCTGGGTTTCGGGGATGCCGCCAATGGCCGATCCGCCGACCGCGCGGTTCATCGAGAGGAGGTTGAAGCTATGGAATTCGGGCATCATGTCGATCATTCCGACCAGCACCATCCGGCCGCTGCGACCAAGCAGCTGAAGGTAAGGCGCAATGTCGTGCTTCACCGGGATGGTGTTGAGGATGAAGTCGAAGCGCTTGAAGGCCGCCTTCATTTGCTCCGAATCGGTCGAGATGATGACGTCGTGCGCGCCAAGTTCGCGCGCGTCCTTGCCCTTGCTCGCGGTGGTCGTGATCATGGTGACATGCGCGCCCATCGCGGCGGCGAGCTTGACCCCCATGTGGCCGAGCCCGCCCAGGCCGACGACGGCGACCTTGGTGCCTTCGCCGACGCCATATTGGCGAAGTGGTGAATAGGTCGTGATCCCGGCGCACAGCAGCGGCGCGACGCGGGTGACGTCCATGCTGGCGGGCACCTTGCAGACGAAGTGATCGCGGACGACGACATGATCGGTGTAGCCGCCCATAGTGACGGTGCCGTCATGCTTGTCGATGCCATTGTAGGTGCCGACGGTTCCGCGCTCGCAGAAGACTTCCCAGCCTTCCTTGCACTGGTCGCACTCCATGCAGCTGTCGACCATGCAGCCGACCGCGACGGTGTCGCCGACCTGATGCTTGGTGACGTCGGGGCCGACGGCGGTAACGGTGCCGACAATCTCATGACCCGGCACGGCGGGATAGCGGCTGTTGTGCCAGTCGTTGCGGCAGGTGTGGAGGTCGGAGTGGCAGATGCCCGAGTGGGTGATGGCGATGGCGACGTCGTTGGCGCGCAGGTCGCGCCGCTCGACGTTCATCGGTTCGAGCGGTGCGTCCGCCGCCTTGGTGCCCCAGCCGCGTGCCGTCGTCGCCATGAATCGCCTCCTGAAACTAATCCGTTCGGAGAGGTCCTAGGCGCGCCAGGCGACGCTGTCAGCCCTTGTCGGGGATGACCGTCAAGCGACCGAGCGGCGAGTCAGGCGGCCGCGCAGGTCGCTCATCCCGATGCGCTCGACGGCGCGCTCGGGTGCCGACGAGCGAGTGACTGCGGCGAGGTGGCCGAGCATTTGTCCCAGCACGTCAACCGACTGGAGAGCGACCGCGTGGCGGGTGACGAGCAGGGGGTCGCTGCACAAGGTGTCGCCGAGCGCCTCGATCAGGCGGCGGGTATATTCGAGCTCTTCGGCGAGGCGCAATTTGAGCGGGTCGCCGGTTGGGACCAGCGCCGGGTCGAGCGGGGGCGGATCGCGGCGGATCGAGGGGCGCGGGGCCGGCGGGGCGGCGGGCGCGGCGAATGGCGACGGGTTGGTGCGTTCGTTTTGCGCGGCGCGAATTTCCGCCTGCATGCGATCGACCCGCGCCTGACCCTCACTGTACACGCTCGCTCCTCCTCGTCGTGAACATGCCTATAGCGCGGCGTGGTTAAGAGGAGATTTTAGATCCGTAACGGATGCAATATTTCCGTCGCGGCGGCGGCATCGGGGTCGTTATCAGGCGGGGTCGTGGGCGGCGTCGAAGCGCTCCTGCGCGGCGCGGATGCAGGCGATGTGGGCCATCGCCCATTCGCCAAGTCCGCGCACGGGTTCGCGCAGCGAGACACCGAGTTCGGTCAGGGCATAGTCGACGCGCGGCGGGATCGAGGGGGTGACGGTGCGGGTGACGAGGCCGTCGCGCTCGAGCCCACGCAGCGAGAGGGTCAACATGCGCTGCGAGATGCCGTCGATTTGACGCTTGAGCTGGTTGAAACGACGCGGGCCATCGGCGAGGGTCATGACAATCAGCATGCTCCACTTGTCGCCGACGCGGTTGAGGACCGGGGCGACGTTGCGGCAGCCGGCGGTGTGGAGGGTGACCGACTCGGCTGTGGCCAACTCGGCGGCGGGAGTGGCGGAAGCAGGCACATCGCTGTGCTCAAGGAACAAATTTTTGCGTTCTTGATGCGTATCCATGGGTGGTTATTTAGCGTGCCTCAGCCACAAATCAATACCGAGGACCAAAGCATGACCATCCTTCACCTGTTGACCAGCATTACCGGCGAGAACAGCGTCAGCCGCATTGTATCGCAGTCGATCGTCGACAGACTGATCACCGAGCAGCCCGCCGCGACGGTGATCGAGCGCGACCTGGTTGCGCAGCCGTTGCCGCACCTGACGCTCGCCGAATTCGCCGATTCATCGACGCTTGAGGAATTCCTTGCGGCGGACACGATCGTGATCGGCGCGCCGATGTATAATTTCACCGTGCCAACTCAGCTCAAAGCATGGATCGACCGGATCATGGTGGCGGGAACGACCTTCCGCTATACCGAAAATGGCCCCGAGGGACTGGCCGGGGGCAAGCGGGTGATCATCGCGTTGGCGCGCGGCGGTTTCTATGGCGCTGGGTCGCCGGCATCGGCGCTCGAGCATGTCGAGACCTATCTGCGCGGGGTCTTCAACTTCATCGGCATCGCGCCCGAGTTCGTCGCGGCGGACGGGATCGCGGTCGGACCCGAGCAGCGAGCAGCGGCGGTGAACGGGGCACTCGACGAGGTCGAGCGGCTCGCCGCCTGAACGGGGCGGGGCACCTCATTCGACTGGCGGTGCCCCGCTTCATGGGGGATTCAGGCGGCGGCGGCGAGACTGCCGCCCTGATCAAGCGGAGACCCAGATGACCAGCCGGAGGCCGCCAGAGCCCGCACCGCCCGCCCCCCGCGAGGACTTTGATGAGGTCGAATATCTGCTGCGCCGGGCGGACAAGGAGGTCGTCGCAGCCATCCGCGCCAATGATCCCAGGGTCCATGACAGCCACGCCGGGCTCGCCAGGCGCTATGCGCGGGCGTCGCGCGCGTTGATCGCGAAGATCGACGCGGAGGCCGAAGGCGAGTGATCGCCCAGGCCGACCGGCTCGCTTAGCTCGCAACTCACCCCCGCTCGGCTTCGCCGAGTCGCCCCTCCCTTGCAGGGATGGGTCAGGCGCTCAGCAGCCGGATCGGGTTTTCGATCAGCTTCTTCATTGCCTGCAGGAAACTCGCCGCGTCCCAACCGTCGACGACGCGGTGGTCGCAGCTGAGCGAGAGATTCATCCGCTTGCGCGCCTCAATCTCGCCATCGACGATCACGGGAAGCAATTGCACCTTGTTGACCGCGATGATCGCGACTTCGGGGCGGTTGATGACCGGGGTCGAGGTGATCCCGCCCATCGGGCCGAGGCTCGACAGAGTGAAGGTCGAGCCGCTGAGCTCGTCGCGGGTTGCCTTGCCGGAACGGGCGGCGTCGGCGAGGTGCCCGATCGCGGTGGCCAACTGCCAAACCGATTTTGTCTGTGCATCGCGGATGACGGGAACCATCAGCCCGCCGGAAGTCTGGGTCGCCATGCCGAGATGCATCGCGCCGTGGCGGGTGAGCATCATGGCGTCGTCATCGAAGGTCGCGTTGAGCATCGGCCAGTCGGCGATCGCCTTGCCCATCGCGGTGATGAGGAACGGGAGGAGGGTCAGTTTCGGTTGGTCGCCGCGGTCGCGGTTCATCATCGCGCGGGTGGCTTCGAGGTCGGTCACATCAAACTCTTCGACCAGCGTGAAGTGGGGGATGCGGCGTTTCGATTCGGCCATATTCTCGGCGATCTTGCGGCGGAGGCCGACGACTTTGGTGGTCTCGTCGGGGCGCTTGGGGGCTGAGCCTGAGACCGTGCCGCCGTTGTAGAGCAGGTAGGCGTCGAGGTCGGCGTGGCGGATGCGGTCGGCGGTAGTTTTGACCGCGCCCAAGTCGATGCCGAGGTCGCGCGCGCGCTGGCGGACGGCCGGGGAGGCGAGGGTCTTTTCTGTTCCCTTCCCTGCCAAGGGTAGGGGTGGGTTCTTCGGCGAAGCGGGTGGCATGGTCGCGGCCAAGGACCCACCCCCAGCCCCTCCCTGCGGAACAGGGATGGGAGCAGTGTCGTCGAGGGTCGGATTGGCTTCTTCCATCGCTGGTGTTGGAGTCACGACGCCGTCCGCGAGCGCAACTTTGTCGGGCGCGGTGGCCGTCTCCCCATCGACCTCGATCTCGACCAGCGAGGCGCCGATCGCGACCTGGTCACCGACTTCTCCGGCCAGCGCGACGACGGTGCCCGCGACGGGGCTTTCCATCTCGACCGTCGCCTTGTCGGTCATCATGTCGGCGAGTTGCTGGTCTTCCTCGACGCGGTCGCCGAGCTTGACGTGCCACGCGACGATCTCGGCTTCGGCGATGCCTTCGCCAATGTCGGGGAGCTTGAAGATGAAGCGGGCCATTACGACTCCAACACTTTCTTGAGGGCGTTCTTCATGCGCAGCGGCCCCGGGAAATAGACCCATTCATAGGCATGCGGATAGGGCGTGTCCCAGCCGGCGACGCGGACGATCGGGGCTTCGAGGCAATAGAAGCAGCGTTCCTGGACGAGGGCCGAGAGTTCGGCGCCGAAGCCCGAGGTGCGGGTTGCTTCCTGCGTGATGAGGCAGCGGCCGGTCTTTTCGACCGAGGCGGCGATGGTGTCGAGGTCGAGCGGGACGAGCGTGCGCAGGTCAATGACCTCGGCATCGATGCCATTCTCCTCGGCGGCGGCGAGCGCGACGTGGACCATCGTGCCATAAGCGAGGATGGTGACCGCTTCGCCGGCACGCACGATGATCGCCTTGCCGAGCGGGACCACATAATGGCCGTCGGGAACCTCGCTCGCGGGGTGCTTCGCCCATGGCGTGACGGGGCGGTCGTGGTGACCATCGAACGGGCCGTTGTAGATCCGCTTGGGTTCGAAGAAGACGACCGGATCGGGATCCTCGATCGCGGCGATGAGGAGGCCCTTGGCGTCGTAGGGGGTCGAGGGGATGACGGTCTTCATGCCGGCAATGTGGGTGAACAGCGCTTCGGGGCTCTGGCTGTGGGTCTGGCCTCCGAAGATGCCGCCGCCATAGGGCGAGCGGATGACGACCGGCATCGTCCATTCGCCGGCGGTGCGGTAGCGCATGCGGGCAAGCTCGCTGACGATCTGGTCGTAGCCGGGGTAGATATAGTCGGCGAACTGGATCTCGACGACCGGTTTGAGGCCATAAGCAGCCATGCCGATCGCGGTACCGATGATCCCGCCTTCAGAGATTGGCGTGTCGAAACAGCGGGTCTTGCCAAACTGCTTCTGAAGCCCATCGGTGACACGGAAGACGCCGCCGAAATAGCCCGCATCCTCGCCGAACACGACGATGTCGGGGTCGCGCGCCATCATCACGCGGTGGGCGTCGTTGATCGCCTGGATCATGTTGCGCTGAGTGGTGGGGGCGTCGCTCATGAAGGTTCGTGTCCGAGGAATTCGCGTGCTTCGGCGAGGGCCTGTTCGCGCTGTTCCTTGAGGTGCCAGGGAGTGTCGGCGAAGACGTCCTCGAACATTGAGCCGATGCGGTCGAAGCCCTGCTGGGGGAGGACGCCGTTGGTCTCGGCGGCTTTCTGTGCGGCGCGGACCTGCGCGTCGATCTCCTTGTCGAGGGCGGCGTCGCGGTCTTCGTCCCATTCGTTCAAGCCGACGAGATGGCCTTTGAGGCGGGCGATCGGGTCGCCGAGTGGCCATGCCCCGGCCTCTCCGGCGGGGCGGTAGCCGGTCGGGTCGTCGGAGGTCGAATGACCTTCCACGCGATAGGTGAAATACTCGATCAGCGTCGGGCCCTTGTTCATGCGGGCGCGGTCGGCGGCCCATCGGGTCGCCGCATAGACGGCGAGCGCGTCATTGCCGTCGACCCGCATGCCGGCAATGCCATAGCCGACGGCGCGCGCGGCAAAGGTCGCCTGCTCGGCACCGGCGATGCCCGAGAAGCTCGAGATCGCCCACTGGTTGTTGACCACCGCGAGGACGACGGGGGCCTGGTAGACCGAGGCAAAGGTCAGCGCGGAGTGGAAGTCGCCCTCGGCGGTCGCGCCCTCGCCGATCCAGCCCATCGCGATGCGGCTGTCGCCTTTGATCGCCGACGCCATCGCCCAGCCGACAGCCTGCGGATATTGGGTGCCGAGGTTGCCCGAAATCGAGAAGAAGCCGTGGGCCTTGTCGGAATACATGATCGGCAGCTGGCGGCCGTGGAGCGGGTCGGCGGCGTTGGAGTAGATCTGGCAGATCATCGTCTCGAGCGGATAACCGCGCGCGACGAGGATGCCCGACTGGCGATAGGTCGGGAAGTGCATGTCGTCGCGGTCGAGGGCGTGGGTGGCGGCGACGGCGATCGCCTCTTCGCCGGTGCACTTCATGTAGAAGCTGGTCTTGCCCTGTCGCTGGGCGCGATACATGCGGTCGTCGAACACGCGCACGGTCTTCATGTGGCGCAGCATCTGGCGCAACGTGTCGGAGGCCAGGCGCGGATCCCACGGGCCGACCGCGCGACCGTCATCGTCGAGGACGCGGACGAGGTGGGTGGTCAGCGGGTGGGTCTCGGCGGACGGGGCGGCGACGTCGGGACGCGGCGCATCACCCGCCGAGGGCACAACGATGCTCGAAAAATCGGGCGCATCGCCGGGCCGGTAGTTGGGCTCGGGCACATGCAGCGTCAGCGTCGGCCGATTGGCCCGCGCACTTTCCTCAACCATCCTCATCCTTCCCGCCGCGCTTCGCCGACTGACGTTGCCCTAGTCGGTTCGCTCCGGCTGTTGAAGGGGGTGCCAACCTAAAGTTACGGCTGCAACATAATGCCGCGATCTGGCAAGTGCGGCAATTGACCGGCTCGCTACGGCGAGGCTAGGGCGCGGCCATGTCAGAAACCAACCCAATGCCCGACCGGCTCTCGCTCGATCCCCGCAGCCCGCACTTCGACAGTGACCTGTTGCAGAAGGGAGTGCGGATCAACTTCAACGGGGTCGAAAAGACCAACGTCGAGGAATATTGCATCTCGGAAGGGTGGATCAAGGTCGCCGCCGGGCGCAGCCGCGATCGCCACGGCAACCCGATGACGCTCAAGCTCAAGGGCGTGGTCGCGCCGTTTTTGCGCGAGGTGGGGCCAGACCTGGACGCGGAGACCGACGCCTGAGCCGCCAGCGCCGATGAAAGTTGGCGGCGCGTCCCAATAGCTGGTGGGAAATTCCGCCAATCGGATCGTAAAACTCGTCTGGCGTTTGGTTTTTTGGCGCAAAACCGCAATTGGCATAGCTCTTGTAGTACTCCTTGCATCGGGCCGCAGCGACGCGATCCGGCAAAAGGGAGTTTCAAGATGTTCGCTCGTGGAAATATTCAGCGCCAGATCGCGGTGTTCGCCGTTGCCCTGCTGATGAGTTCGATCGCCGTCGGCGCCGCGGTGGCCCCGGGTGCCGCTTCTGCCGCTCCATTTGCGGCCGCAACCTATGCCTGATTTCGACCTCGAACCGATCGAAGCGGTCGTGCCAACGCGCACACCGCGCATGCCCCGGGCGGAACAGGCGGAAACGCTCCGCTTCGCACCGCTTGTCGGGCTGCTGTCGGGGCCGGTGTTCAGCCGGGCACGCGACATCATCGCCGCCAACATGACCGAGCTGCTCGATCGCGCCGAGGACCCCGCGCGGATGATCCGCGTGATCATCATCGAGATGGAAGAGACGCTGGTCGAGGTGCGCGCCACCGCTGCCAGGACGATTGCCGACATGAAGGAAATGGGCCGCGCCCTCACCCGTCTCGACAAGATCGCTGAAGGGTGGAGCGAGAAGGCCGAGCTGGCGCTGGCTAAAGGCCGCGAGGACTTGGCGCGCGCCGCGCTCGGCGAGCGGCAGGAAGCGGCCGAGATGGCCGACGGACTGCGCGCCGAAATCGACGGGCTGAACGCGGTGCTCAAGGGCTATGAACAGGATATTGCTAGGCTTCAGGCGAAGCTGCGTGAGGCGCGGGCACGGCAGGCGTCGATCGCGGCCCGGATCGAAAGTGCGGTGTCGCGCGCCCGGGTCAGCGAGACGCTTCACGGCAGCCGCGCCGAGGACGCGTTTGCCCGATTCGAGCAGCTGGAACGGAGGGCCGACCTCGCCGAGGGAATGGCCGACGCGCTGGGGATGACCGGACCAAAGAGCCTGGAACAAGAAATTGCCGACTTGCGCAGCAGCGACGCGATCGATGCCGCGCTCGAGGAAATGAAGGCCGCGCGCGCGGCGCGTCACTGAGCAGTAGAAAAGGGAAACGGGAAATGGCACGATATTCGATGAACCGCCGCGACAAAAAGCTGGCCGGGGTGTGCTCGACGCTGGGTGACGTGTTCAATGTCGATCCAACGATCATTCGCATCGGCTTTGCCGCATTCGCGCTGATCGTCAGCATCAAGTTCGCGTTGATCGCCTATGTCGGCGCGGGGATCTGGTTGCACTTCCAGAAGCGCAATGCGACGCGCGTCAGTCTCGACCGGCGCAGTGATTTCGACCGGATGGCGGACGTCGGCAAGGTGCGGCCTTCGGTCCATGCGATGCGCAACGACCTTGATGCGACCGACCGTCGGCTGATGGCGATCGACGATCATCTCGCCAAGCCCAACGACCAGCTGGCGCGCGAGATCGAAGCGTTGCGGGAGGAACGGTGATGAGCGATCCGGTATCGATTGCGGTGATCGGAGCCAGCGTCCTTGCCACACTGCTGGTGGCCTCGGTCGCGCTGCTCAAGGGATGGCGCGGATGGCTTGAGCTGAAGCGGCTCGAGATTGATCGGGAGAATGGCAGCGCGGCGGTTGCGCCGGCGGGCGGCCGAATTGCGATCGCCGACCTCAAGGAGCGCGTGCGCAAACTCGAGGCGATCGCCGAAGGGATCGATGTCTGACGACTTGTCGCGGCCCGTGATGTGCGGTAGTTTCACTTGAAACAAACATCGCGGAGTCGCTGGCATGAACGACAATCCCATGGGCCTCGACGGGTTCGCGTTCGTCGAATTTACTGGCCCCGATCCCGATGCGCTGGCGACCCTGTTCCTGACGATGGGGTTCACCCACGTCGGCACGCACCGATCGAAGAACGTCCGCCGCTATGCGCAGGGCGACATCAACTTCCTCCTCAACATGGAGCCTGCGGGGCAGGTGGGCTTGTTCCGTGCCGAGCATGGACCAAGCGCGAACGCGATGGCGTTTCGAGTCGCAGATGGGGCAAAGGCGCTCAAGCTTGCTGTCGACAGAGGTGCGCGAGCGGTGACCAGCCATGCCGGGCCAGGCGAGCTTAACCTGCCGGGAATCGAGGGTATCGGCGGATCGAATTTATATCTTGTCGACGAACGCGGCGGAGCGAGCATTTGGGACATTGATTTCGAACCGGTCGAAGGGGCCGGGACACAGGATCACTCGGTCGGGCTGCACACGCTCGATCATCTGACGCACAATGTGAACCGCGGACGGATGGCGCATTGGGCGGATTTCTACGAGCGCATCTTCAACTTTCGCCAGATCCGCTATTTCGATATCGAGGGACAGTCGACCGGCCTGTTCTCCAAAGCGATGACCGCGCCCGACGACAAGATCCGCATTCCCTTGAACGAGAGCCAGGATGAACATAGCCAGATCGAGGAATTCCTGCGCGATTACAACGGTGAGGGCATCCAGCACCTTGCGCTCGCGACCGACGATATCTTCAAGACCGTTGATGTCTTGCGCGCGAATGGGGTGCGGTTTCAGGACACCAACGAGGCCTATTTCGACCTGATCGACCAGCGGCTTCCGGGACACGGTCATGACGTCGAGGAAATGCGCAAGCGGCGCATCCTGATCGACGGCGCGCCCGAAACCGGGGGCGGCCTGTTGCTGCAGATCTTCACCGAGAATATGGTCGGGCCGATCTTCTTCGAGATCATCCAGCGAAAAGGCAATGATGGCTTTGGCGAGGGCAATTTCAAGGCGCTATTCGAAAGCCTCGAGCTTGACCAGATGCGGCGCGGGGTGATCCCGGATAAGGCGGACGAATGAGCGACTACCAGACCGGTTTCGGCAATCATTTCGCGACCGAGGCGGCCCCGGGGGCGCTTCCGGTCGGGCGCAATTCGCCGCAAAAGCCGGCATTCGGTCTGTATGCCGAGCAATTATCGGGAACTGCGTTCACCGCCCCGCGCCATGAAAATCGGCGCAGCTGGCTGTATCGGCTGCGGCCGAGTGCAAGCCATGCGGCTTTTTTGCCATATGCCAGCGCGTTTGATGACACGGCGGGCAATGGGCCGCTCGCGCCCAACCGGCTGCGCTGGTCACGGCCTGCGGCGACGGCAGGTGCGGATTTTGTCGACGGGCTGACCCCAATGCTCGCCAATGGCTCGGCCGAGCGGCTCGAGGGATGCGCGGTGCATCTCTACGCCGCCGACCGCGACATGGAGCGGCGGGTGTTGCTCAACGCCGATGGCGAGTTGCTGATCATCCCGCAGGCAGGGAGGATCGAACTGCTCACCGAGCTCGGGCGGATCGAGGTTGGGCCGGGCCATATCGCGATGATCCCGCGCGGCGTGCGTTTTCGCTTGATGCTGCCCGATGGGGCGGCCTCGGGCTATGTGGCGGAGAATTACGGCGCGCTGTTCCGCTTGCCCGAACTGGGCCCGATCGGATCGAACGGGCTCGCCAATCCGCGCGATTTCGAGTCGTCGGTGGCATGGTTCGAAGATCGTGACGAGCCGTTCGAGCTGGTGCAGAAGTTCGACGGGCGCCTGTGGTCAACTCAGCTCGACCACAGCCGGCTCGATGTCGTCGCGTGGCACGGCAATCTTGCGCCATGCCGCTATGACCTCGCGCGGTTCAACACGTTGGGAACGGTCAGCTTCGATCATCCCGATCCGTCGATCTTCACTGTCCTGACCTCGCCCAGCGATACGCCGGGCCGCGCGAATTGCGATTTCGTGATCTTCCCGCCGCGCTGGATGGTCGCCGAGGACACCTTCCGCCCGCCGTGGTTCCATCGCAACCTGATGTCCGAGGCAATGGGGCTGATCCAAGGCGCTTATGACGCAAAAGCCGAGGGGTTCGAGCCGGGCGGGCTGTCGCTCCACAACCGGATGAGCGCGCATGGCCCCGACCTCGACAGCTGGCGTGGGGCAAGCGCGGCCGAACTGAAGCCGCACAAGATCGACGGGACGATGGCGTTCATGATCGAAAGCGCGCTGCCGTTCGTGCCCACTGCACCGGCGCTGGCGAGCGCGCAGCCCGACTATGACGGGGCGTGGGCGCGGTTCCCAAAAGCGATATTGCCGCGCGACTGGTGACCCCCCTGCCGGAGGGGTCTTCGGGAACAAGAAATGGCTAAAACCCTCGCAAAATCCGTCGTACAATTATAAATTGTCTCTCAAGGGTTGTGCATCACATAGCTTGGGGGCGATGAGGGCTTCATGGACCTGATGAAGTGGATCAATTCGCTCGACGAGCTTCTGTACGAGGTGATGAGCTGGCTGCTTTTTTTCCCACTTACGCTGTGGCGTTCGATAATCCGCCCGGTTGCGATGATGGGTTATGCCGATAACCAGATCGCGTTGCCCGATGACGAGCAATATTCCGCAGCCTTGAGCCCGCCGCTGTTTCTGACACTCGCACTGTTTGTTTCCCACGGCTTTTCCATCGCGCTCGGGCAGGTTGATACGATCGTCAGCGATCGCCATGGATTGGCCGGCCTGATCAATGACAATACCAGCGCTCTGGCCTTGCGTCTGGTGGTGTTCGCCTCTTTTGCGCTGTTCGCGGCGACCCGCTTCGTTCGCAAAAGTGGACTGGCGATCGATCGCAAATCGTTGCGGATGCCATTTTACGCGCAATGCTATCCCACGGCGGTGTTTGCATTAGGGGTGGGCCTTGGGGGCAGTCTCGCGCTCGTCAACGATCGCGTCGCTCGGTCGATCGGCGATATCCTCCTGGTAGCGAGCATCCTCTATTATTTGGTCGTGGAGATGCATTGGTTCGCTGCCCGCTTCCAACAGGGCTATATGCGAACCTTGGGTGATGTGATTCTCGTCCTCGCTGCGGGTACGACGATGTTGATCGCCGTGGGATTTTTGCTCGCGCGCTGAGGCGAGTGCCATGTGTCAGGAGCCGATCGATGCGCGTTCTACCGGCAGTAATAATTCTGGTGGTGGCATGCGCCGCGCAAACCCAAGTTCGTGCGCAAACCTCGTCCGATGTCAGCGATCTTGTCGGTGCCAGGGCAGCAGGCGGTGAAACCCAGCTAGAGGCGCGAGGCTATCGCTTCATTGTCACTAACACCGTCCGCGACACCAAATGGTCCTTCTGGTGGAGCGACCGGCAGCACCAATGCATTTCCGTTGCGACCGCCGATGGTCGGTATGCCGCCATCGGCAGCGTCCCTGCCACCAATTGCAACGCATCCGCGCCGGACACCAGCCCAACGTTCCCGGACTATGGTGCTCGGGGCGCTAATATCACATTGGTCTGCATCGGCGCCGGAAGCGGTCCGGCGGCGCAAAGCAATTCCGGCTATGCGTACAATTCCAAAACGCGCCAATTCGAGTATCGCTACGGAACGACGCTCGGTCGAGACGCTTTCTCCTCCGATCTGGAAGTTGAAATTTCGGGGGGAATCGGTCGTGTCCACCCCATGGGCCAGCTGATTTCCCCAATTCATTCGGGTGGCATCGACGGCTGGTGGCGCATCGACGGCCTGATGGTAACGGCAGACTGGATCACCGGCCAGTATCGGCTGAACGGGTTGAACAAGCCCAGGATCGATTATGACCGCCGCACCCGGATCATTCGTATCCGCGCCGCAACGGATTTTACCGGGCGTTGCGAAGAGCAGTGAGATTGAGTGCTGCAGCGATAAAAAATAAGGCAGGTTTGGATCGGGATTAACCGCTCCCGAGCGGCTCCAACTCGCGCTTGGCTGAGCGACTGAATGCCGCGACCCATCCGCAGCCCGCGCACTTTAGACTCGTGACCTAGGGGATCTAGCTTCCCGTTCGCGCCAAACTGTTAAGGCTCGCGACGCAAATTGAATCCATCAGTCGATCGAAAGTCATCCCCTCGATCGATGGAACCCACTTCGCGAGCCAGATTAGCATGCCGAGCAGGAGCTGTACGACGACCCCAGGTTCGCATGGAACGACCGATCGATCGGCGATACCCTCTTCGAGGAAGCGTTCGAGCATCTTGGTGAGGCGAGCGATCCACTCGCCGACATGCGCGCGCTGGGCGTCGGCGAGGAACGAATAGTCACCGAAGTAAAGCTGCGGTCCGTGATGCTCGGCGTCGTGGAGCATGCCCTCGATGAACAGCTTGAGCTTGGCAAAGCCGCTCTCGCCGTTGGCATCGGCTTCGTGGAGCAGGCGGTCGAAAATCTCGAGCGAGTAGATCTGGCAAGCGTAGGCCAATGCCTGCTTGCTCTGGAAATAATAATAGAGCGTCGCGTCGCGCAGGTCGAGGTTGGCGGCGATCTCGCTCATCGTCGCCAGCGCATAGCTTTTCACGTTGATGACCTCGATCGCGGCGTGGATGATCGCCTCGCGCTTGCGGTCCGACTTGCTCGTCGCCGTCATTGGCGGCGCGGGTTTTGTGATCGGAGTGACGGTAGCGGCCATCCCCCTGTCCTAGCCGATCAACCCGTCGCCGCAAGCCTAGTCACAACAATTTTCTAGGTTGTATTAGGTTTTCTAATATGAGATAGAATATTCTTCCGCGAAACCCGGACACACGGGATTGCGATTGGAGAGGGGATATAATCATGGACATCCGTCATCTTGCAGGGGCGTCGTTGCTCGCGCTCAGTGGCGCTCAGCCGGCCTTGGCCCAGGGCAGTCCAGCTCCGGTGGCTCCCGTTGCCGCGCCAGCCGAGACCTCGTCCGACGACATCATCGTCACCGCGACCAAGCGCGAGCAGACGCTTCAGGATGTCCCTGTCTCGGTCGCGGTCACCAGCCAGCAGACGATCGAGCGCGCCCAGATCCGCGATCTGATTGACCTTGCGTCGGTCGTGCCGTCGCTAAAAGTCGTGCAGGCCAACGAAGTCGCTCAGACCAACTTCTACATTCGCGGCTTTGGGAACGGCAGTGGCAATGTGGGCATTGAAGGCTCGGTCGGCGTGTTCATCGATGGCGTCTACCGGTCGCGTAGTGCCGCCTCCCTTAACGATCTGCCCGAGGTCGAGCGGATCGAGGTTCTTCGCGGCCCGCAATCGACGCTATTCGGCAAGAACGTTTCCGCCGGCGCGATCAACATCGTCACCCGACGGCCATCGTTTAATCCGGGCGGAAGCGCCGAGTTAACCCTGGGCAACTATGGCTTGGTCACGTCCAAGGCAACTGTTACAGGCCCTCTCGCCAGCAATGTAGCTGTGCGACTGTCGGGCAGTGTCAACGGACGCGACGGCACGATCCGCAACATCGTAACCGGTAAGCGGCTGAACGACCGCAATCGCTATTCAGTTCGCGGTGACCTGCTGTTCACTCCAACCCCACAGCTTTCGGTGCGCATCATCGCCGATTATAATAAGATTAACGAGCTGTGCTGCGGCACGGTGCAGTTGTTCAATGGCGGCGCGACAGGTCTAATCGCCGCACCGCGACCTTTCGGTCTCGGCGCGCTGGTCAGCGATCCGGCGACAAAATTCGATCGCCGAACGGCCTATGATATCGACCCGACCAACACCGTCATCGGCAAGGGGGTCTCGGGGGAGATCGCTTATGACTTTGGTGGCGCCAAGCTAACTTCGATCACTGCCTATCGTGACCAGTCAGTCCGCTCCGCCGCCGACGTCGACTTCACCGGCGCCGACATCGCGAGCCGCTCCGACTACACGCGGACCAAGACCTTCACCCAGGAAATCCGCCTCGCCTCTAACGGCAAGGGTCGCTTCAACTGGCTAGTCGGTGGCTTTTATGATCATGAGAACCTCAACACGTCGAGCACGATCTTTTTCGGCCGCGACACGCGCACCTTCATCGATCGAGCAACCGGTGGGGCCGTGACGACCCTGGAATTCTTGCAGCACTTTGTTACCCCGTCGATCGTCCCTGGCGGAACCTATTTCCAGCCCGGCATCGCGATCATCGCGCCGTTTACCCTGAAGCAGGACAGTTATTCGCTGTTCGGTCAGGCTGACTATAAGGTCACCGACGCGCTGACGCTGACCGGCGGGCTCGCCTATCTAAGCGACCGCAAGAAATCGACGTCGAACATTACCCTGTTCGACCCCTTTTCGAGGCTGAACCTCCAGAATGTGCCGGAGCTTGCTATTCTTGGCTCGCTCGGATTTCCTGTGCAAGGCAATACATTCGCTGGGCTCACTCCGGTGCAATTCTTCTACCGCGACGCCCCGACCCACGGCCCGGTCAACTATCCCAATGCTAACGAGACCGGCATTCTTAAGGGTCACAAGCTGACCTATCTCGCGCGTGCCGCCTACGACTTTGGCCGGGTTAACACCTACGTTAGCTACTCGACTGGGTGGAAGGCGGGTGCGTATAATTTGTCGACCGACGCGCGTGCGCCGACCAACGGCGTTGGCCGTACCGCCGACCCCGAGAATGTGACGCTTTACGAAGCCGGGCTCAAGGCTCGCTTCCGCGGCGGCTTCCTCAATCTCGCGGTGTTCAAACAGAGTATCAAGGGTTTCCAGTCGAACCTTTATAATGGCACGGGCTACAGCCTGGTCAACGCCGGCAAGGAGTCGGTCAAGGGGTTCGAGGTCGACGCCGCAGCCCGGCCGCTGCCATGGTTGTCATTAACCGGCGGAGTCACCTACCTGGACGCGAAGTATAACAGCTTCATTCACGCTCCGTGCCAGGCCTTCGACACGGCGCGGTGTCCGCGAGATCCGGTGACCCAGGCGATCCCGACGTTCCGCGACTTGTCAGGGCAACGCCCGGCCGGCATTCCCAAGTGGTCTGCGTCGACCTCGGCGACGATATCGCACGAGTTCGGCAATGGCCTGAGCAGCTTCGTGCGCGGCGAATATGATTATTCGAGCAAGGTCGAGCTGACCGAGACGACCCCGGCGAACTTGGCGACTTATGGGAATCGCAATGTCAACGCGAGCCTCGGCATCGCCAGCGAGCGGATTGGCGCGCAACTCCTGTTCTGGGCGCGCAACCTGACCAAATACAACACGATTATCGCTAGCTTTCCGACCGTCGCTCAGGACGGAAGCTTTACCGGCTTCCCCAACGAGCCGCGCACTTACGGCGTGACGCTGTCGAAGCGCTTTTGACCTCAGTACGGCTGCTCCGCGTGGGGCGGCCGCACCCCCGAACTGGATGTGACCCATGGCCGACGTCGACCCGTCAGGACTGAATTTCGAGGAACTGCGCGATCGCTATGCGCGCGAGCGGGAGCGGCGCGAGGCGGCGGGTGACCGGCGCTATCGCGACATCGCCGAGGTCTCGCCCGACCTCGCCGCCGATCCCTATACCGTGCCAATTCCGCGTGACCCGATCAGTGATCAGGTCGACGTGCTGGTGGTCGGCGGCGGGTTCGGCGGCCTGTTGACCGCAGCGCGGCTGCGCCAAGCAGGGGTCAAGAAAGTGCGGATTGTTGAGGCCGGAGGCGATGTCGGCGGCGCGTGGTACTGGAACCGTTATCCGGGCGCAGCGTGCGACGTCGAATCCTATATCTACATGCCACTGCTCGAAGAAACCGGCTACATGCCGCTCGAGCGTTATTCCAAGGCGGCCGAAATCCGTGAACATTGCCGCCGCATTGCGTACCATTTCAACATTTACAACGACGCCATTTTCTCAACCCAAGTGACCCGCCTGACGTGGCGCGGCGACGTGGCTCGTTGGCAGGTCGAAACCGACCGAGGTGACGATATCCGCGCGCAATTCGTTGTCTTGACGACAGGCCCGCTTAACCGGCCAAAACTTCCTGCTATCTCTGGGATCGAGTCATTCAGCGGTCATAGTTTTCACACCAGCCGGTGGGACTATTCTTACACCGGCGGCAGCGCGACTGAGCCGATGGACAAGCTCAGGGGCAAGAAAGTGGGCATCATCGGCACGGGTGCAACTGCAGTCCAGTGCATCCCGCCGCTTGGCCGAGACGCGGGACACTTATTCGTCTTTCAAAGGACGCCGTCGGCAATCGATCTACGCAACAATTCCCCGACCGATCCCGACTGGTTTGCCAGCCTCGAGCCCGGTTGGCAGCAGCAACGGATTGAGAGCTTTACCTGCCAGTTCACCGGCGACCTTCATGTCCCCGATCTGGTCGACGACGGGTGGACAATCCTGGCCAAAGCGGCCCGCGAGAAATTTGCTGTGGACCCAACAAAGCCGCCCGAGGAAATCTTTGACGAAGCCGATCTGGAAGCGATGGCTCGCGTGCGGCAGCGGATCGACGACATGGTCGAAAATCCAGCGACAGCCGATGCGTTAAAGCCGTGGTATAGCCTTCATTGCAAGCGGCCGTGTTTCCATGACGACTATTTGCTTACGTTCAACCGGCCCAACGTCACGCTCGTCGACACGGCGGGGAAAGGCGTCGAGGCTATCACCTCAAACGCTGTCGTCGCGGGCGGCAAGTCGTATGATGTCGACTGTCTGATATTTGCGACAGGTTTCGAGACGTCGACTGATTATTCCAAACGCTCGGGGTTTGAAGTGGTTGGTGTTGGCGGCCAAACGCTTCATGATAAATGGACCGACGGAATGGTATCCCTCCACGGTATGCACAGCCGTGGCTTTCCCAATTGCTTCGTCCTCAGCCAGTCGCAATCGGGGATGTCAGTCAACTTTCCGCACATGATCGACGAGCAGTCCAAGCACTTGGCCTACATCGTCGGCGAGAGCGAAAAGCGAGGTATCAAAACCGTCGAAGCGACGCTCGAAGCCGAGCAGCAATGGGTCCAGGCGATCCTTGATCTCAGTGAAGGGCGCCGCAAATTCCTCGAGCAATGCACGCCGGGCTTTTACAATAACGAGGGCATGCCGTCGGCTGCGGCAAGTCGCAACCTCCCGTTCGCCCCGGGCCCAGTCGCGTTCGTTGACGTCCTCCGTCAATGGCGAGCGAAAGATGAGATGGACGGGCTCGAACTCGACGGCGACCACGCCCGGGCTGTAAAGGAAGATGCATGACCGAGGCCCGACGCAAATCAATTTTCATCACCGGCGCTGCTTCGGGCATGGGGCTTGCGACGGCGCTGCTGTTTGCGAAACGCGGCTGGTTCGTCGGAGCGTATGACGTAAACCGCGCTGCGCTCGACGCGCTTGCCACTCAGATTGACGCCGAGGCCAGCATTATCGCGACGCTCGATGTCACTGATCCGAAAGCGTTCGAGGCCGCCTTTACAACCTTCACACAAGCCACCGGCGGAACGCTCGATCTCATGTTCAACAATGCCGGCATCGCCGCCGGCGGGTTGCTTGACGAGCAGCCCTGGGAAGAACTCAAGCGCATCATCGACATCAACCTCTATGGCGTGATCATCGGTTCGCGCCTTGCTATTCCGCTATTGCGTGCAACGCCCGGATCGCTGCTGTTAAACATGTCATCCTCATCGGCGATCTTCGGCACGGCCGGGATTAGTATCTACTCGGCCACTAAGCACGCGGTTCGGGGATTGACCGAGGCACTTTCGATCGAACTGAAGCGCTTTGGCGTGCGCGCTGCCGACCTGCTTCCTGGTCTGATCAATACGCCGATGTTGAGCGACCAGATGCGTTCGCTGGCGCCGGCCGAAGGCATGTGGCGGCTAGTTGATCCTGACGACGTCGCGCAGACCGTTTTAGACGCCTACCATCAGGACAAGCTTCACTGGTATATTCCGGAAGAACTGCGGACCTTCCACCTGCAAGTCGTGAACGAGCCGGAAATCGTAAGGGAAGAACGTACCGCGCTGGTGGCCATGATGGCGCAAGAGGGATAATTGATGTCGATCCTTGAAAGTATTTCCAACCCGGCCCTCCGTGCTGAGGACGACGACACTGCCATCGCCGACTTGGCATCCGCTTTCGAGGTGCAGAAGAAGGCCTTTGCCGCCAACCGCAATCCAGCCATTGAGCAGCGACGCGAACGACTGACAGCATTGATCGGCATGATGATGGCCAACCGCGAGCGTATCGGTGACGCGCTCGTTAGTGATTTTGGCGCTCATCCTCGCCCCGCATCAGACCTCATCGAAGTACTCGGCGTTGTCGGCCGTGCCCAATATGTGCTCGAGCATCTCGAGCAATGGATGAAGCCCTCGGCACGCGAGACGGATGCGGCGCTCCACGGAACTGCCCAGGCCTTCGTCCAATATCAGCCAAAGGGCGTCACCGGGAACATGGTGCCGTGGAACTTTCCGTTCGACCTATCGATCGGTCCGCTGACCGAAATGCTCGCTGCGGGCAATCGCGTTATCATCAAGCCGTCCGAATATACGCCAGCGTGCGGCGAGCTGTTGCGGGAAATGGTCGCAAGTGCATTCGATCCCGATCTCGTTCATGTGGCGGTAGGCGGGCTTAACCTCGCCCAGGCCTTTTCCGCCACGCCGTGGGATCACCTTCTTTACACTGGAAGCCCCAACGTCGGCCGCCAGGTAATGCAGGCCGCGGCGGCTAATCTCACCCCGGTTACGCTTGAGCTCGGCGGTAAGTGCCCTGCTATCATGACGCCCGGATCGGTCACTGCGGCCAACGTCGAATCCGTCATCGGCACCAAGATCATCAAAAACGGCCAGATGTGCATCTCGGTCGATTACGCACTAGTCCCGCGCGCTGAAGTCGATGCCTTCGTGGAGCACGCCAAAGCGTTCATGGCGACGGCCGCGCCCGACTATGCGCGCAGCGACGAATGTACCGGGATCATCTCGCCCCGGCACCTCGCTCGATTGACCGATATGCTTGAGGAAGCGCGCGGGCGGCAGGTGCGGATCGTCACGCTTGAGGCGGACGAAACGCCCGATGCCGCATCGCGCCGGATGCCGATGGCACTGGTCGTCGATCCTGCCCCGGATCTTCGCGTGATGCAGGAAGAGATTTTTGGTCCGATCCTACCGGTCGTCCCATATGATGATCTCGAGGCTGCAGTCGACGGGATCAATGGCGGCGAGCGGCCGCTCGGCCTCTATGTATTCGGTGACGACGCCAAGCTCACACGGCAAATTATTGACCAGACTCACTCGGGCGGTGCCTGCATCAACACCTGCGCGATGCAGGGCGCACTCCCTTCGCTCGGCTTCGGCGGCAGCGGCATGAGCGGAATGGGCCGCCATCACGGCGTTGAAGGTTTCCGCGAATTCTCCAACCAGCGCGGAGTCGTTATCCGCGGCGAAGGCGACATGATTTCGGCCTTCTATTCTCCGTACGCAAAGGCGGCGGGACTGGTCCAAGCGATACTGGCCGGCGGTTAGAGCCATGGCTGACAAACTCGATCGAAGTCCTAAATTGCCGGTGACAGACCTGGGTTCGCAGGCGTCGACTCGGGCGATCTGGAGCTGGGCTTTATTTCAAGGCGGTCGCGATCCCTACGTCATTCTAATCACTATTTACGTGTTCGTCCCTTATCTGGTGACGACAGTGATCGGCGATCCAGTGCAAGGTCAGGCATTGGTTGCGTCGGGGGCGAAATACGCCGGCTGGCTGGTCATGATGACCGCACCTTTGCTCGGCGCAACGGTCGACCGTCTCGGTCCGCGTAAACCATGGTTGGCGGGCATCGTCGCGCTCATGGTGCCTCTGTTTGCTTTATTGTGGTTCGCCAAGCCGGGTGGGGGCGGGCTGAGTGTCACCACCGTCATCGTGATTCTCGCGCTGTTGAGCGCGCTGTTCGCTTACACTGAGACCCTTCACAACGCCCTGCTTCTTCCCGCCTCAGGAATGCAGCGGGCGGGAGCCGCATCCGGCCTGGCCCTGGCGCTGGGTAATTTCGTCTCGGTGGCGTTGCTCGCGTTCAGTCTTTGGGCGTTCGCGCTTCCGGGTAAGGTCGGATGGAGTTTCGTGCCCGACCAGCCGCTGTTCGGGCTCGATCCCGGCACGCACCAGCCCGACCGCATTGTCGCGCCAATCGTCGCCGTTCTCCTCGCCTTGCTAACCGTTCCCCTGCTTCGCTTTGCGCCTGACGTTCCAGCGACCGGTGCCAGGTTGACCAGCGCCCTTCGCCTCGCCGTTCGCGACTTGAAGAATTTGTTTGTGCAGGCGCGGGGTCACCGCGATGCGCTGACCTACCTTGGCGCGCGGATGCTGTTCACCGACGGGCTCACCGGAATCCTGATTTTCATCGGTATCTACGCTGCAGGCGCGATGGGCTGGGGGACGCTGCAACTGCTTGCATACGGCCTGATCCTGAGCAGCTTCTCGGTTGTAGGCGGACTGCTTGCCGGCTGGCTCGACGGGCAGTTGGGACCAAAGAAGGCGCTGACAGTCGAGCTCATTGGGGTGATTGCGTCGCAGCTCCTTCTGCTCGGCAATACCCGCTCATCATTCTTCTATCTGCATTACAACTCTGCCACCCACGCGCCGCTGTGGAATGGCCCGATGTTCACGACCGCGCCCGAACTGGGATTAATTCTCGCCAGCATCCTCGGCGCAGTGACCGTGACGGCGGCTTACTCGTCGAGCCGGACGATGCTCACCCGCGTCGCTCCACCCGACCGCATCGGCATATTCTTTGGGCTTTTCGTCATCGCCGGTACCGCGACAATGTGGCTTGGCCCGCTGCTCGTGCAGTTTGCGACCCTAGCAAGCGGTTCGCAGCGCATCGGCCTTCTGCCACTCACCGGCCTCTTGCTTGTCGGCCTCGGTGTGCTTCAATTCGTCAGAGCACGGTAGTTTCGCCCCCCGACGCTGACCGTGGTGCTGTCGGCCGTCATGATTTCTTGGAACTCGGTGATATTGTGGTGAGGCCCCTCACTCCCCACACCAGCAAGATGATGGCTGCGAACATAAAAGCGATGATGTTGCCGGTGGCTTGATAAACCGGATCATAGTGCGAGCCGATCGTCGGATAAGTGAAGGATCGTCCAACGTTCAACATTGTGTGAAACAGGATCACTGCAAACACGGAACGGCCGGAGTTATTGAAAAGCCAGGTCATCAACACCCGCAGGGCGATCGCTCCAGGGAATCACCAGGCAATGTCGCTCATCGTCCCTCCGATCTGCAGGATCGAAGGAATATGGAGAAGCCACCATGGAACGGCGATGATCAGGCTGGCCCCTAGCGTGCCAAAACGTAATTGCAGAGGGTCAAGGAGATAGCCGGTCCATCCCGCTTCCTCGCCTATTGCCAAGACAAACATGATCGAAGCCAGCGCAGGAAGTCCCAGGAAATTCCCTGTCGGCGAGCCCGGATACCCCACTATCTGCAGGCAAATATAAGTCAGTCCGTAAATGAGCGGAGCGAGGAAAAGGGCAACATAAATCCAATTGCTCCGCCAGAGGCTCCGAGCGTCTAGAGAGTCCCTGAGGAACGACCACAGGCCGCTGCCCCCTTGATTTCTAAAAACCAAGATTGCGGCAGCGGTCAGTGGCGTGAACGCGAGCATCAGGTCGGTCACGGGAATCTTCAGCGACCCCAGCACGCCCACGAAGCGGCTGAGCACAAAGATTGGAATGACCAATCCAACGACAACCAAAAAGAAGGCCACGGGGTTACGTTTGGCGCTAGGCGAAAAAATCAGCTTTTCCGTCCTTTGAAATGGACCCACTTAGCGAGGTGAATCACGCTAGCCCGTCTTATTCACCGGGAGCCTGGATTGGGGTTGGCGGACGTAGCGTAACTAACTGATTTGGGTTAGAGAAAGGGTGCTTAAATCATCCCTCTATCCCGGACAGAAAGAGCCACGCCCGCCATGACCGATGATAGC